>JBBQWZ010000002.1:0-283172 GCA_038210135.1 Bryobacterales bacterium | reverse complement strand
CAGAATGTGCTCCCGCGTCTGCGGCATCGGTCCGTCGGTCGCGGCGACCACGAGGATGGCGCCATCCATCTGCGCCGCACCCGTAATCATGTTCTTGATGTAATCGGCGTGGCCTGGGCAATCGACGTGCGCGTAGTGACGGTTCGCCGTTTCGTATTCGACGTGCGCGGCTGCGATTGTGATTCCGCGCGCCTTTTCTTCCGGCGCGTTGTCGATCGAATCGAAGCTGCGGAACTTGTTCTTCGGATTGTGCTTCGACAGCGTCTTCGTGATCGCCGCCGTCAGCGTCGTCTTGCCGTGATCGATGTGTCCGATCGTTCCCACGTTGCAGTGCGGTTTGGAACGATCAAATTTTTCTTTCGCCATCTCGTACCTCTTACTCTGAACTCGGATCCGCGTCGCGCGCGGATGCGCATCGAAAAACTGGAGCTGCTGACCGGAATTGAACCGGTGACCTCTTCCTTACCAAGGAAGCGCTCTACCAACTGAGCTACAGCAGCAAACTCGAACCGCCTGGATTGCTTCGGGAGCCAAACCACACAACAGGCTGCAACCGATACTTACAGGCTACATCGGAAATCAAATGGTGGACAGGGAAGGATTCGAACCTTCGTACCTCGCAAGGAGGGACAGATTTACAGTCTGTTGGCTTTAACCACTCACCCACCTGTCCGAGCTGAAAGCCACAGGCATCACACGTACACGCGCTCAGAACCCCTAGGCCGTTTACTAGATTAACATACGCGATTCCAGAATCGCCAACTTTAGCCCACCTCGACAAGCTCAACCAGCGTGGTTGGTTCCGGCACACTTTCACCATGCAGAACCATGCCTTCGATGTGGAACTCAATTGCTTCCTGAATGAGACTCACGGTTTCCGGGTACGTCGCCGCCGCGGCCACACACCCCGGAAGATCCGGGACGTGCGCGCTGAATCCGGTACCGGTTCTCTCGATCAAGGCCACATATCTATTCATTTGATCAGTCCCGCTTGTTTCAGAATAGTCTTTTCGGTCTTCGGGTCCAGATCCACCGACGGGTGACCAGCGATGGTGACCGTTCCCGGCTTCGACGGATGATGGAACTGCCGGTGGCTGCCTTCTTGGCGGACCTGCGCCCATCCTTCTCGCTCAATCGCGCGAATCGCATCCCTGATCTTCAACCAGTGATGACCATACCACCGGTAGAAGCCTCACTGCAGGAGTCGCTCGATCATGTCCCGTTCCTGATCCTTGACACGCGAAGTGGGCGCCAGATTGAACGTCTTGTTCGACGTCTTGATGTGGAAGCTTTTCGCGTTGACCACCGCGAGGTTATTTCGCAATCCAGGAATGATGCCGGGCATCTTGTTATTCTTGACCTCGCGAATTTCGCCTTTCGCGATGCTGAAGGTATGCGCCTGGCTGGTCAGTGTCACTTTGCCGGCAGAGATTTGCAAGACCGCATTGCAGTAGTTCGCGAAGGTTCCGTTGTGATCGTGGGCGAGGCGGAACGTGGCTCCGCCGCCATGCGCGATTGATTTTCGATAGGCCTGCTCCGCCTGCGCGGGATCACCGGCCAGGTAAAGGAACGAATAACCCAGCATGTCGTAGGCGCGCGGCGTATCCGGAGACATGGCGATCGCCTGCTGCAAAAGCTGGATCGCACCCTGCGCGTTATTCTGCGCCATAGCCTGCTGTGCCTGGTTGGTCAGGCCCATGTAGTCCGCAGAGGGCGTCCGCTGCTGTTGATTATCGTTCGGACCCCTTTGCTGCTGATCTTGTTGCTGTTGCTGTTGCTGTTGCTGTTGCTGATACTGCTTATCCGACGCCTGACGCTGCTGCTGATCCTGCGGACCGCTCTTCGAATCCGGACGCGGTTGCTTATTGTCGGGCGACTTCTGCTTCTGCGGGTCCTGCTGCCGCTGATTCTGCTTGTCGTCGGACGGCTGCTGCTGCTTGTTGTCCGCCGTGGTCTGTTTCTTGTCGTTCGATTCCGGCGTTTTATCGTTATTCTTCGGCTGCTTATCCTTCTTGGACTGCTCGTCGCCGATCGGTGGCTTGTCCCCGCCGCCGGTGTCCTGGTTCTTGTACACTGCGAATCCGACCGCGCTCGCGGCGACCAGCAGCGCTACCCACAACCAATTGAACGGACGCTGCACTTCGATGATCTGCGGCGGAGAAGGCAGCGTCGTCGCGGGCGGAGACTGGAAGCCCATCGGGTTTCCACTTTGTGGCCGCGGATCCCCACCTGTAATGGGCGTGAACGGCTGGACCTGCTGCAAGCCCGTGTGATACGGCGGCTGCGCGGATTGAAACGGCGGCTGACCGCTCGGATAGGGCGGCTGATACGAGGGGTGCCCCGAGGTCGGGCCGACAAACGCGGGCGGCGGCGGAGGCGTTCCGCTAAACGGAATCTGCTGCAGCCCAGTGATTTCCGCCATGCGCGGATCTTCGGGATAAATCGGACGGGTCGGCGCGGGCTCGACGAACCCGGTCAGCGCCAGCTTGAAGTCCTCAACCGATTGGAAGCGATCCTGACCGCGGATCGCTAAAGCCTTCATCAGCGCGGCTTCGGATTCCAGAGACAGCGTGACGCCCATAGCGGTCGGCGTCTGCAACGGATCCTTGCCATCGGCCGCTTCGGCTTGACGGTCGAGCGCTGGCGGAGGAATTTTGCCGGTCAGCGCGTGATAAAGCGTCGCGCCAACCGCGTACACATCCGTCCAGGGACCTTGCATTCCGGACGTACGGTATTGCTCTTCCGGAGCATATCCTTCCTTGAGAATGATCGACAGATTCCGCGACTTCTGTCCGAGCGCGTTGCGCGCGGCGCCGAAATCGATCAGCTTCACCTGGCCCGTGCGAGTCAGGTAGATGTTATCCGGGCTGATGTCGCGGTGCAGAATGCCTTCGGCGTGGACCGCGCTCAGCGCGTCCAAAATCGGATTGACCACGCGCATCGCGGTTTCCCAAGTGATGCGGCCGGAGCGGCGCTTCAGGAAATCCTCGAAGGTGGTGCCGTCGAGATACTCCATCACCAGATAAGCGGTTCCGTTGGCGCGGAAAAACGTGATCACGCTGACGATGCCGGGGTGATTGTGGAAGCGCGCCAGAACGCGGGCCTCGTCCATGAATTTCTCGAGGCCCCACTCGAACTCGGCTTGGGTGTTGGCGGAAAACGGCGTCACGGCCGTGGCGCCGGACGCTCGGCCAGCGACGCCGTTGGGCATGTATTCCTTGATCGCGGTCTTGCGCGCCAGGTCGGTGTCCCAGCCGAGATAGGTGATTCCAAAGCCGCCGTGGCCGAGCGCGCGACCGATTAGATACTGATCGCGAAGCTGGGTTCCGGGCGGAAGATGCAGGGCGCTTTCCGGCTTCCACTCCGCCGGACGGCCGCATTTCGGACAGGTGACGTCTACGGCGTCGGAGTCCATGCAAGCCAGGCAAAGAGTGTCGAGTTTCATACCGATTGCGAACAGCGGAAAACCCGCGCGGACCTTACGAACTCAGTTTAGATGAATTGAAGCCGGGCTTCGTTTGCCGCGCTTACGCGCCTTGAACGGCCACGGCGAGCGCCGAGTAATTATCGAAATCACCCGTCGCCTTTGCCAGCAGGATCGCTTCCATTGCGTGTAACCAGACCGCCGGATCCGCGTCGAAGGCGGCGGACATCTCCGCCTCGTCCACCCACTCCCAGAAGCCGTCGGTGCATAACAGAAACGTGTCGCCGATTTCGACCGGCGTCTCGCTGGACGAGGTGACCTTTAACTCCCCCGCCGACCCCAGCGCTCGCAGCAACCGGTTACGATCCTCGTGAAATCGGATGGCGCACGCTTCGATTTCTCCCGCCTCGGCCAAACGCTGTGGAACCGAATGGTCGCGAGTCTGATTCAGAATCTGTCCCTCGCGAAAGTGATACAGCCGCGAATCGCCGGCGTGCGCCCACGTGGCCTGGTTGCCGTTAGTGAGCAACGCCACGGCAGTGGTACGCATGCTGCCGAATTCCGGAGCTTCGGACTGCAACTCCTGGACTCGCGCATGGGCTGCCACCAAATAAGAGGACAGGGCTTCCGAATCGATCGAGGGATGGGACTGAAATGCTTTCAGTGCTGTTTCGACCGCCGCCTTCGAAGCGCGTTCTCCGCCCGTATGTCCGCCGAGGCCATCGCAAACAATCGCAAACAAAATTCCGCCCGCGGAGCAGCACTCGACCGCGTCCTGTTGTTCCGCACGGCCGCCCGCCGCGGAGGTCTGCGCGAATCGGAGTTTGACGGACATTTATTGCGGGTACTCCGTCGTCACCTGGAACCGATTGCTGAGGTCGCCCACGGAGAACTGCGTGCCGGGCGCGATATCGAGCAGCGAATTCGGCGCGATCCGCTGGCCGGTCGATAGGTGCGTTCCGTTGGCGGATCCGAGATCCTGCAGCACGAACACGCCGCGTGGCGGATCGTAAGAAACTGCGCAATGCAAATTCGAGACCGTCTCGTTGATCAGCACCAAATTGGCGCTCTTTGGGTCGCGCCCGATCACGATCGGACGCGCGCCGAGATCGAGGCGCAGTCCCAGATATTCTCCGCTGACGCCGGCTAAAAAGGCGTGGGGAGTTCCAACGTATTGCGGAGTCGCAGGCGGAAAATACGGCCGGCCCCCAGGCAGCGGAGGAAGATTGCTGGTCAGAACCGGGCCCTTGGTTTGGCGGGCCGCCGCCGGAGTCCTTTGGCGGATGAGAACTAAAACCAGGACTACGACTCCGGCGACGATGGCCACCCAGGTCCTGGTGTCGAGCGGAGATTTCTGTTCCTCCAACGGCTTGTCTCTTCGCGCGTCTTTAGGGGAAAGCGTCGGCGGCGCCGTAGCTGGAGTTGGACTTGGCGAGCCTCCCTGAAAGCTCTGCTTGCATGCCTCGGATTCGACCACGATTTTCACTTTCGCCGCTTCCGCCGCCGCTTGCATCTCTGACGCGAGGATCGCTAACCCGCCTGGCTCGGTCGAATTGACGCGGAACGCGACTACAGCTCCGCAGGCGTTGAAGACGGGCGCGCCGTCGTTGTTTTGATAGGGCGCAAGATCGGTTTTGATCGCCTTGGATGTCTGCCAGTTTGTGACCGGACCGGCTGTAGCGGACACGACTTCCGTTTTGAATTCGTTGCCCTCCACGCCGGTGTAATGCAACACGAAGAGCCGGTCGCCTTCCCGTAGCAGGTTCGATGGATACAGCGACGCGGGCTTCTTCGCCACTGGCTTCGCCAGTTGCAGAATGACGACGTCTTTCTCGGCGGAACTCCAGATCACCTCCGCCGGCACCGCGCTCTCTTTACTGACTACAGCCGCGAATCCAAGCCGCTGGACGCCCTCGCGCTTCCGGCAGCAGGAATGCAGCGAGGTGATCACATGCGTTTCGTCGATCAGGATTCCGACGGAAAACGTCTGCGCTTTGTCGTTGTCCCGCTTGTCGGCGTCGTAAGAAATAACGCCGACCGTGGATTCCACAAGCTGCCCAGCGGCAGGTTGGCTCCAAGCGCATCCGGCCCGCAGCAGGACCATCCACATCGCTGCCCGTCGCAGGCCGGCCGCCATAGCGCGAAGCCGCCTCATTGTTTGCTCATCGCTCGCGGCCTACTCGAGAACGACCTCGAAGATGTTGTTCATGTCGCCAACGCAGAAACGCTCACCGGGTTGCAAATCACGGGGCCTTCCCGCGCCCAGCGATTCGCCGTTCGGCAGCCAGGTACCGTTGGTCGAGCCATTATCTTCGAGTACGAATACGTGGCGCTGCGGATCGAAGCTGATGGTGCAATGCTTCTTTGAAACGGTTTCCGTGGCGGCTGGAAAAACGATGTTCGCAATGCGCGCGTCCCGGCCGAGAACCCAGGCATTATTCTCGAGCTCGATGACGTTGCCCGCGTAGTAGCCATTCACGCCGCGGAGCCGTGGACGCGTACCGGGCGGATAATAACCTGGAGGCGCAACCTGCATTTGCCCCGGTGCATACTGCCCCTGGAACTGGCCCGGGTATTGGCCGGGCGGTTGAATCATCGGCTGCTGCAGCCCGGCCACCGGAGCCTGCCGGCGCGAGGTCATCACCTTCGCCACTTCCTGACGGCCTCTGCGTGAAGAGAACGCGAGAACCAAGAGAATGGCGACTACGATCAGCGTGTACTTCAAAGGATCACTGGGTCCCGATGGCGCCTGGCGTTGCGCAGGCTTTTGTTGCTGCTGTTGCTGCTGCTGTTGCTGACCCCCCGGCTGCTTCTCGCCTTCCTGTTGTTGAGGAGGAGTTCCTCCGCCGCCGGCGGCGCAGGCATTGCCGGTGACCTGCGGATTCGTCTTCGTCGCAGCGATCGCATCGGCGAGTTCATCCACCGCTAGCGAAAGCAAATCGCCGCTCTGGTTGGTGCCGAGGATGATACCGATCACATTTCCGCAGGCGTCAAATAAACCGCTGCCCTGGTGGACCTCGCCCCCGAGTTTCGACTGGATCAGCTTGGCGTTCGAATCCTTCATGTTGATCGCGCCGGCGACGACTCCTTCGACCGGAATCGGTTTGCCTTCCTTCAGGCCGAATCCAAACACCTGTTGATTTTGCTGCAACAATTTCAAGGGTGCGAGCGTGGCGGGTGCCGCTCCGAGTGGCTTTTCGAGCTCAAAGACCGCGATCAACTTTTCTTTCGATTGCCAGATCGGCTGCGCTACCGACGTCTGTCCATGCGAGCTCACCACGAACCCTTTGAGTTGCACGCCCTCTGGCGGAGTACAACATTTTCCCAACTGCGTGACGATGTGCCGGTCGCTGATGAACACTCCGGACGCGAAGGTGGCGGGCTCGGCCTTGCCGTCCTTCATGACCACGCCGATGACGAAGCCATGCGAACCGAACGCGATGTCAACTGGACCCTGCGCCGACAAGCCGCCCGTGATCGAAAAAAACAGGGCCATCAAGAGAAGCGCGAAGACCGGCCGCTTGCTCGCCGAGCCGCCCACGCTGGTTCCCGTCATCATGTTCCCCTCCGGAATCATTTCTTTCCCTCCGGTTTCGGCTTATCCGGCTCGGGTTTCGGCTTTTCCGTTTCGATTTTTGGCGAAGCGACCTTGTCGCCGCCACCTTCCGGCTCGGGCCGGATCAGCCTTCCCGGCTCCAACGCCGGAGCTTGCACGCCCGGTAGGGGACTGGTCTGAATCGGGATCGGAGCCCTCGAATCCGGCCGCATCGGCCCGCTGGTCGGCGCGGTGGGACGAGCAGGCTCGCGTTTGACGAAATACAGGGCGGCAGCCGCGCCGAGGATCGCGGCCAGAATCAGAGCCGGCCACCAGCGCCAGTTCGAAGGGGCTGACGTCGGGGGAGGCGGCGCCGGAACGGTGATTCCGGATACGGGCATGGACGGTGGCGGAAACGGCGCGGGCGTTCCGGGAATCGCCGGAGCGGGCGCATCCGCCAGTATCGATTCCGCTGGTGGCGTAGATGATGGTGCCAGCGGCGCCGGGGCCATATATGGCTGCGCCGGTGGTGGCATCGGCGGCAAGCCGGCCGGCACCGGGATTCCGATTCCCGAAGCCATACCCACCGGCGTCGCCGGAGGAACGCGAATTCCCGACGGCGGCGGAAGCGGCACGAATCCAGGCTCCGCGGAAGTCACTGTGACCGTCACCACGGTGACGTTGTCCTGATGCTCACGTTGCGCCGCCATCGTTCGCGCGACTAGGAGTTCCGGCCAGCCGTTTGGCGCTCCCTGCGTCATCGATACGATTTCGGAATCGCTCAGGGTCTTGAACAGTCCGTCGCTCGCGATTAAAATCGTGTCGCCGTCAGCCAGCGGAAACGGTTGCGTGTTGTGGTCGATCTCTTCCAGATGCTCAATGCCGACAAAACTCGTGAGAGAGTCGCGCTCTGGATGACGGTCCGCATCTTCCCGTGCGATGGTCCCGTGCGCGACGGCCTTGTCTAAGAGATTTGAGAACACGTGCGCCTGCGTCAGCAACATCATGTTGCCCTGGCGGCAAAGATACGCGTTCGAATCCCCCACCGAAATCCAATACAGATTGGTTTCGTGCAGTACGCAAGCAACGAGAGTAGTTCCGAGGCCGTCGGCGCCGCCCATGGCGTGCGACAGGTCGGATACCGCGGCGTTCGCAGCGCGCGTGCATCGCTCGAGCGCCTCGGGAATGCTCTCCTCCGGCGTCTTGATCCGGTACTCCTCGAGCACGGTCTTGACTGCTTGTTTCGACGCCAGATCGCCGTGCTGCATGCCGCCCATGCCGTCGCAGACGATCGCGAGAAATCCGGCGTGCGCGACGAACGCCTCGTCCATCTCTCCGAAGCCGAACGAGTCCTGTTGGGATTGTCGGGAACCGATGTTCTGCGCGTTGCCCGGAATGTAACGCATGAGCGGCACGAAGTGTCCTGTCCCTTAAAAAATCGTCTCAGACGGCCGAAGCGGCATCGTTCCAGTTGTATTTCTCTCCGCAAAACGGAATGAGAACCAGCCGCGTCTCGCCAACCTCAACCACGTCGTCGCTTTTCATGACCGTCGGCGAATGGATGGCGTCGCCATTCAAATACACGAGGCCCGACGCCTCGCCCGGCAGCAGCCAAAAGAGCTGCTTCTTCGGATCGAACACCACGATGCCGTGACGCTCGCGCGAAACCGTATCGTCAGCGGAAATCGGCACGTCCATCGTATCCGCGCGGCCGATAAAGTTCTTCTCCGCGTGCAGGCGGAAGTCCCGCCCTTTGTCCGGGCCCTCGACACAGACCAGCCAGCCAACCACAGGTTCCAGCTTTTTTGGTCCCGAAGGCGCAATCTGGCCGACCCGGCGCGTGGCCCCAGCGGGAGCGCCAGCGGCGGCAGCGCCCGGCAACGGCGGCGGCGGAGGTGCGTCCGGCGGGCGGACCGCGCGTGTCTTCTCGGGCGACGTCTCAGCGCCGGCTGGTAGCGCGCACCACGGACAGGCGGAGTGCTTGCTCGGATCGTAAAAGTGACCTTCACTACAGCGGATCATTTTGTCGGCCATATCTTAAGTTCCTATTCTCGACGCCGTCTTGGCTTCTTAGTGTACAAGCGGAGCCGGGTGCCGCAAATTAGCGGCTACTGCTTTTTCGGTTCGTCTTTCTTTTCGGCTGGCGCCTGCTTCTTCTTCTCTTCCTGTTTCCGTTGTTCTTCCTGCTCCAACTGCCCACGCTCGTTGAGCACTTTCTGTAGGTCCCCGTCCGGCATTTCGGGCTTCATCGTGAAATTACCTTTCCCGTCGGAGGTGATCGTAGCCACGTGAAAAATCTCGCCGACCTTCCGGACCACCACCTTTGGAAGGTAGTCGGCGGCCTTGTCGGAAACGAATCGGCCTTCGACCAGGATCGGCAGAATAGTGGGGTCGCCGCTGAACTTCATCACCTTGTAATACACCCGGTACGCGCCTTTCGGTGCGTCGCGAATCATCCATAATTCCGGATATTGCCCACGTCCGCCGAGGTACCGGTCGCCACCGAATTTACGGTCCTGCTCCACCTTCACGTCCGGCTTGGCCGACTTGGTCCCGTCGTCGGCCACACGGTCGTCCTCGATATAGAGGTCGAGGTCGTAGCCGGGGAAGCGTGGAACCATCTCGACCGTAAACGGGTTCCGCATTTCAAGCTGGGTATTTCTTTGGTTGAGCGTTTCCATTTGCTCGCGCATCTGGCCGTGCTGCTTCATGCAGTCTTCGCAATTCTGCGGAGGCGTGGGCGGCGGATTGGATTGCTGGGCCGGCTTGTAATAAGGAAACAGCACCAGCATCATGAAGCAGAATGCGCCCAAAGCTCCGCAAAGCACGTCCAGCAGGGACATGTTGAAGATGTTGATTTCGCGATTTCTGGGCTTCATGATCTTCCGCGGGCCTTCAGCCGGCGTATAGCCGGTTGATCAGATTGCGGAGCGTATAGGTGCCCGCCAGGTTGACCGCCTTCTCTTCCATCTCGTTCACGATATAGAGAATAAAAACCAGGACCGCGCTCAGCGCCAGCGCCACCATCGTGCAATCGAACCCGACCGCGAGTTGCTGCGCCACGGAATACATGCTCATTTTGCTCGCGTCTTCGGGAACCGAAGCCAGGGACGCGCCCAGTCCGATGACCGTCCCGATGAATCCGAGCGTCGGAACCAGCCACGCAATATACCGGACCAACCCGTAGCGCATATCCACGCGATGCTCGATCAGTTCGAGCGACGACGTCATGACGGCCACCGTCTGATCCACGCTCCGGCCGGACTGAAACTGGAGAATGCACATGTCGATGAGCGAGGGCAGAAATCCGTGCTCGCCGTCGAATTGCCGCGCCACCCGGTAGCGGAGGGCGCTCAGATCGTGCGCCTGCAGCACCGTGTAGTCGTCTTCCGGCAGCAAGTGGATTTGCGTAAAATGATGCTCGCGGACCGCCACGCGCCATCGCACGAACAGTTCCGCCAAGCCAATAAAGAACAGCAGGTACTCGAAATTCTGGATCGTAAACGGATACGGAAAGTGCGGCGAATTTCGATCCAGCAACAGCGACGCGGCGCGGCCTTTCGGAGGCAACATCGTGGTCAGAATCGCGATGAGAGCGACTGCGGCCGCGGCCCCGAGCAGCATGGCCTGCCGCCGGTCCGGCAGATCCCAAAAAGACGCCTGCGGGGCGGTTTGCGGGGCGATCGGAACGGCGGGCATCATATTTCATTTACCTGATTCATAGAATTGAGTCAGAGTCTTCGGCAATCAGCGCTGGCACGTCGGGCAGGGAATTCCCAGCGTCTTGATCGCACCGCACTCGCAGCGGACCACGCGGCCCCCCGCTGCTCCTCCCATCACAACCGGCGGAATTGGAGCCGGCTGCCAATTCGTGCCGGCCGCTTGCGCGGGTCCCGGAGCAGGAGCTGGCCGCAAGCCTGGAGAGGGAGGGGCCGGCGGCGCTTGCGGACGGGCAACGCTCAACGCGCCCGGGATCCTTCGTTCGATTGTTTCTTGCAAATCACGAGCCGACAGCGTGACGTCGCCAAAGCGGATCTCGTCCGCCGGCTGGAGAATTTCGGTGCGGACTTCGATCCAGGCTCCGCCGCGCAGGATCCGCGTTCCGTTCGCCGACCTCAAGTCGGTGAGCACGATCTGTCCCCGGTCCGACAAACTAATCTCGGCGTGAAGGCGGGAAACGGAATCGTCGGCGATAGGAACGTTGCAGGTTTTGTCCCTACCGATGGTGTACTTGGGTTCGCCCGCCATGTTTCAACGCTCCGGAATCATTCAAATGCCGAATTCGCCCGGGCGAAAAAGGGGACGCCCGAGCGAAACAGGCTTTGATTATACGCGAGCGGCGACGGTTCGAATGGCGGCGTGGAACGAGTACTGGCGCGCTGTCACTTCACCGCTATCGTCACTCCGGCCGGACTGGTAACGCCGCCGAAGCTCACGGTAACGGGTGCGACCAGGTGGCCGTCATCGTCGGCGGAACCGTTACGTTCAACTGAATCAATCCCGGCACCGAACCGATGGGAGCTTGCGCCGCCTGGATGGCCGCCGTCTGTCCACCAATCTGTACCGTCGGGGGCAGCAATGGTGTGACCGCCGGACTCGGTGGAACCAGCTGGTTGTAGACTGCCGACGTGGTTGTGCCCGCGCCCGTGACATAAATCACGACCGTCGACCCTTTGGCAGCGGGCGTCGCTGCCGAATTAATCGTGTAATCCTGCGTGGTCGCGTTGTAATTCAGAATCGCGCCCTGACCGGCCCCGGATGAGGCGATCGTATAGATTCCCGGATTCGATGCCGCTACCGTATTTGTGAAGGATGCCGAAGAAAGCCCGCCGTAACCGACCACAATCTGCGCGGATGCGCCGCTGATAGAATACGGGACGATCACGCCCAGCTGCGTCGCGCTGGTGTACAGGATCGGTGCGGCCGTTCCGTTGATCGTGACGGAGGTCGAAGGTGCCGCCGCCGGCAGTACGGTGGGAATCGGTGGAACGCTCGGATCGAAAATCGTCAGTGCGGCCGGTCCCAACCCCATTCCAAAAATATTGATGATGTCGCCGGGAGCGATCGTACCCTGCTTATAGCTCGCTGAATTCACCACCGCCGTGATTTGCGGACCGGGGCCGTAAATCCGCAGGCCGGCGTCATTGGACGTCCCTCCTCCTGGCGCTGGAGTCGTAACGGCCGCGCGCAGCGTGCCGGCGTTCGCGAGATACGTAGCCGAAACCGTCACCAGCATCGCGGTGTCGCTGACTAACGTCGCGCTCAAGGGGCCTGTCTGACCTTCCGTGGTTGGCGTTCCGGAAAGCACGCCCAAAGAACTGAGCGTCAGTCCAGGTGGAAGATTCACCGCGGTCCAGGTGTACGTGCTCAGCGGACCGGCGCGCCGCCGACTGCCGTCAAGGCGACCGGCGCATACACTGAGCCGACGTTGCCCGCGGGAAGAGCAGTAGCAGCCCCCAGAATGTGGACGCCGGCCGCGGCAATCGGAAAAATCGTGACCTGAAACTCCTGGTAGGACACCAGAGCGGATCCCGCCGAGCTGTCCGTGACGCGCAACGTGAACGTATAGGTACCCGCCGCGGTCGGCGTGCCACCGATTCCCGTCGCCGGAAGCACCGCTAACCCGGGCGGCAATACGCCCCCTGTGAGCGCGTATGCGTAGGGCGCCGTTCCGCCTGCCGCCGGCGTGTTCTCAAGGTAGGGAGTACCCACCACTCCCGAAACCATGGGCGACGCGACGCCGAACCGTAACTGTGTCGCGGCCACTGGATAAACCGGAATGAGCAGCGGCACAGAAGCCGTTGTCGCTCCGTCGGACACCGTGATCTTCGCCTCCGAAGTCACGCCCGTCGCCGCCACGATTGTATTCGAGAAGAAATTCGAACCGACCAGCGTCACCACCGTCGCTGGCGAGGCCTGAATCACGCCCGTCGGCCAAACCGCATCCGTCGTCGGAGGCGCCGCATTGACTGTCAGCGACACGTTGACCGTAAGATTCTTGTTTGCCGAGGCGGGCGCTGAAATCTTGACCGTCGCGTTATACACTTTCGGCGTCAAACCCGTCGGATCGACCACCAGCGTAATCGTGTTGAATAATCCCACCAGCGAGATATTCCCCGTCGGATTGATCTTGAGCCACGTCGCTCCAGTTACCGTCATCGTCGCCGACAAAGGAGCTCCGTTACTCCACAGAATGAAGGAACTGGTCAGCGAAGGCGCCGGTATTGGCGTCCTTGTCACGTACGTGAAGTCGACGCTTTGAGGAGAAGACGAAATCGTCGGCGGGGCAGCCGAAATCACCAGCGTGACTGCGATCGCCGCCGTCGGCGGAGATGCGCCTGTCGTTCCCGTCAACGTGACAGTACCCGCGTAGGATCCCGCCGGAAGGCCCGTCGGATTCACCTGCACCTTCAGCGTAAACGGCGCCTTCCCGGTCGAAGCCGAGACCAAAAGCCACGCGGCGTTGAACGCCGTGCCGCTGACCGCGGTGCTGAAATTCAGTCCCACCGGTGCGCTTTGCACCTGCACCGATTGCGCGATCGGCAGCGCCGCGCCGTTCTGATACGTGAAGGTCAGGGCCGTTGGATTGGCGGTCAGCGTTTGAGTGGTTTGCGCGAACGCGGGCGAAAGTGCCGAAATCGCCAGAAGGAAATAGGTAGCTAAGTTCATGCCACCCATCCATCGGACGTCCGTCAACGTTCGAGTCCTGAGGGTTTTCCGACCGGATTAGAACTCCGGGCTAGATCCTTGACCAAGCAGACCCTAAAACTAACTTCCGCTCGCCCGAACGCGCGGCGATAATTCAGGATTCGCCGTCAGCCGCAAAGGGCGCTTTTCCCGACGGTGATTGACCAGACGGATTACAACCAGGGCTAAGTCCTCGCCCGAGCGAAACCCGAACCAACCTCCGCCTGTGCAGTCGAAGCCTTACACTACGGATTCGCCGTCAGCCGCAGCGGACGCCTACCCGTCAGCTCCACAACCAATTTTCCGTCCGCCTGCGTGGCACCCTGTCCCGTGTATACCTCCGAGCCCTGAGCCGCCTCGACATTCGAAAGCTTCCAGCGCAACCCGGCCGCGCCCACGGTGAACTCGAATTGACTGGATACGCTCCGCAATTCGGCGTCCGGCGCGAACGACAGAGCCCGGCCTTTCATCGAACCTTCGCCGCGAGCCCCCGCCAATATCTGTGCGCCGGCGCCCGAGGATTCGAGTTTGCCTTCCAATTCCACCTTGCCGCCATGATACGGCGCATCCGCTACCTTGCCCCGAAACGCATATCTCGGAACTCGCCCTCTGAGATCCACATCGAGTGCCCCCGAGAACTCCGCCGTTTCGATCGATCCGTCGATCGAGGAGATCTTGATATTCGTGCCGTCCCACCGAATGGTAGCCGCGTCAATCGAGCCTATATATTCCCCGGCGCGCAATTCTTCCACCGAGACGGTCGCATCCACCCGCCTCTTCTTCAGCCACTCCGGCGCCTCAACCCGTCCAAAACGCAATGTTCGCGCCAGAAAACCCTGCTCCCGGGTCAGCGTTGGTGCAAGCAGCCGCTCCAGTTCAGCGACGTTCATCGAATCAATCGCCAGCTCCAGCCGATCCGTCTTCGCCGTCCGCCGGAACTCCCCCTCAAATGCGATCTTGCCCGCACGCGCCCGCAATCGCCGGACCGTCATGCGAGGGCCATCCATCGAAACCGAGGCTCCCGCGATGTGTACCGGATCCGCCAATCCCTCGACATCGAGAACGACGTTCTGCAACTCGTATTCTCCGGTCCATTCTCCATCCGCCTCCCCGGCGCGACGGTAGCGGACCCAGCCCTTCCATATTCCTTCTTTCGCGGATTCGAGCAGCGGCACGGAAGCCGCGCCCAACAAACGTCCGGTGGAGGTTTGCAACTCCGCTACTTTTAGCTCTTCGGTGGATACCCGGATTTCGAGAGCGCGATCCGCGAGCGAATAACTCCCCTGCATTTCGGCGGCCTGACCCTCGCCGATCTCGAGCGCGCTCGGCTCGATCCGCCACTGCTGGTTGTCCACCACCAGCTCCGCCCGCCGCAGCCGGATCGGCCGTGCTCCGGGCAGCGTCAGCAATGCGTCCTGCGCGACCACCTGACCGCGGAATCCCGCGTCCGACGAATAGCTGATCGACCCGTCCAGCTTGCCGTCAATCACCGATTTGATCGCCGCTCCGGGCAGCGGATACGCCAATCCCAGATGCTGCGCGATTTCGACGAAGCTCGCCGCCGGCAGTTCCTTCATCTCTACCGACGCTTCCCAACGCGGCTTCGACATCAGGCCCGTGCCCGCCACCTTCCACGAAACTGGCGCAGGCTCCGCTGCCGTCTTCTTGCTGGTCTCCGTTCCCGATACTGTTTCGAGGGCGAGCTTTTCGCCCCTCAAATCCAGCGTCCCCCGATACGGAATCTTCCAACTGCCGCCACGCCCGCCGAGATCCGTTCGCCGCAGATCTTCCACCTGCAGCTTGCCGCTGATCTGCAGATTCGAAACCAGGCCCGCCACCCGGGCGCTGGTCGAAACCACGCCTTGCACGCCGAGATCCTGGCCGTCGAGCAGATGCGCGATTTCCGGGATCGAACTACGCTCCAGTTCGATCAGCAAGTCCAATTGGGACTCGCCCGTCGATCCGGCGACCGTCCGCCAGCTGCCGTTCGCCGTCACACGCCCGTAGCCTTGCTGGGCCCGATCGGTGCGCGCCGGATCGCCCGCGAATTTGATTTGGATCCGCCCGCCGTCGCCCGGGTCGATGTCGAGATCGGCGTCGCGGAAATACACCACCGCCTTCGTGTCACCAAATTTAAAGTTCACGCGGCTCGATCGCACGTAAATCGGCGGCATCGCCCGAGCCTCCTCCGCCGAGCGCTCGATCAGCCTTTGAAAGTTCCAGGGACCGTCGTCCGGCTTAATCAGGTTCACCGTCGTTTCGGTAAGGCGGAGGCTTGAGAACTCCAGCCGCCCGCTCCATAAGCTCGCCGGGTGCACGCGCGCTTCGAGCGAATCGACGTATGCCAGCGGTTCGATGCCCACTCGCGGGTCGTCATGGATTGTGACGCCCGAAACGCGAAAACCTGGTCCCGCGAATAGCGTGAAATGGACCGCGTCCACGTCCACCTTGCGGCCCAGGCCTCTCTCGAGCGCCTCCTGGATACGCTGGCGGAAGTAGTCGGCCCGCAGATACGGAGCGCCCAATCCGGCCGTGATCACAAGCAAAATCCCGCCGGTCAAAGTCCGCTTTAACCAACGCGGCATAGCAGTTCCTCGTAGTCCTTCGGCGTGTCCACTTCGAGCAAAACGCCGGCGTCCTCGACTGGAATCTCGACGGCGGATTCGGTCCGCAGCAATTCGTTCGCTCGCGCGCCATTGGGCAGCGCCAGCATCCTTTCGGCTACCGCTCTTGAAATGGCAACCGGATGCCCGCGCTTTCCGCCATACACCGGAACCGCTACCGCGGCACCTCCGGAAAGAGCCTCCGCAAGTAGGCCCGCGGTGGCGCCTGAAACCAGCGGAACATCCACCGGTGTAAACAGGACGCCGTACGACAAATCCGGCACCGCGCGCAGCCCAGCTTGTAAAGAGGACAGCATTCCCAGATCCGGATCAGGGTTTACCGCGATTTGTATTCCAGGCGTCCGCGCACCCTCGCGGATCGCATCCGCATGGTGGCCGAGCACCGCGATCACCGGATCGCAATGTGCCCCGAGAACGCGCGCCAAGCGGTCGAGAAACGTTTCGCCGTCGATTTCGAGCAGCGCTTTGACGCGGCCCATTCGAGAAGAGGCGCCGGCGGCCAGGATGATCGCCGCCGGCGACGGTTTGGAGTTCACTTCAGGATCGTCCGCAGGGACTCGTTCACGAAGATCGATTTTGCCGCATTCCGCCATTCGCCGTCTGGCTTCCGCCGCACCGCGATCATCTCGGCCACCACGCTGACCGCGATTTCTTCGGGCGATTCCGCGCCAATCTCGAGGCCCATCGGCGCGAACAGCTTTTCGAACGCGTCGCGCGCGATCCCTTCCTTCTCCAGTTCCTTCACCACCGAAATCGTCTTGCGCTTGCTGCCGATCATGGCGACATAACGCGCGTTGGTCGTCGCCGCCCAGCGCAGAACCCGCATGTCGTCGCGATGGCCGCGAGTCACGATGATGATGTAGCTCGACGAATTAATTTCGAGCTTGGGAAACACGGTCTCGTATTCGTCGGCGAACAGCTCTTCGGCTTCCGGAAACCGTTCCGCATTGGCGAAGGCTTCGCGGTCGTCGATGACCACGGTGGCGAACCCCGCCATCGTCGCGACCTTCGAAATCGACTTCGAAACATGCCCGGCGCCGAAAATATACGCGCGCGGCTGCGGCACCACCGCTTCGACAAACACGTTGAGTTGCCCTCCGCAGATTAGCCCGTTATCGTAAGCCGCGTCCTGCCCCAGACTGAAGTTCAGGTGCCGCGGCCGCTCCGTTTCGATCACTTCGCGAGCGATGGTCCAGACCTCCGCTTCGACGCAGCCTCCGCCGATCGTCCCAAAAATCGATCCGTCCTCGCGCACCAGCAGCTTCGCGCTTTCAAAGCTCGGAATCGACCCCTTCACCTGGACAATCGTCGCCAGAGCGCACTTCTGCCCAAGCCGGCGCAAGCGAACGATTTCGTCAAAGATGTCCATCTCTGATCATTGTATGGCGTTCCAGACTCATCGAGTGTCAGTCACGATGCTTCGGCGGGCTCCAATAGCTCGAGTCCAGGAAAGGCAGCGAAATCCGACGCATTGTACGTGAACAGCGCCGTCAATCCGTGCGCATACATCGTTGCGACGATCTGAAGATCGAATACCCGAGGACCAGTGACCGGTTTTGTCCTAAGAAGGTCGAACCTGCGTGCTGGCACATCGCTCGAAATCGGCAAAACTCGGACGTGAGGGTATCCGAGTAACACCTCCAGGAACTCCACGGCCTCCAGACACGCCAGCGGTGCGGTTACCCTTTTAGCGTTCGTAATTGTGGAATAGAATTCAACGAGAATCTGCGGTGAAATGCATACAATACCCTGGCTTTGATCTTTTAACAGACTTCGAGCGGGGCTCCTCCTAGGGTCATCCTGAACCGCTGCGTACACAAGGACATTCGCGTCGACGAAGAAAGCTTGTCCGTCAGCGATCTTCATAAATCTCGACCCGGCGCAACGATCCGATCACGCGGCCGGAATGCGTAGGAAGTTCCTTCAGTGGCCTCACCGCACGATCCTCCGCAACCTGATACTGGGTCTTCAGATTGGAAACCGTTTCGGCGATCGCTTTCGCGACAGGCTCGGGAAGCCCTTCGAGATCGATCAATTGAGGCATACCTGATTCTCCACTTTTCAGAATAACTGGTGCGGCCCACGGCCAATGCAAGCCACGCAACTTCATTCCATTACAATCGCTAAATGCGCCTTGTACTCGTCCTCGCCGCCGCGTTCTCTCTCTTCGCCCAAGCTCCCGCCAAGAACATCATCCTCATCACCGCCGACGGACTCCGCTGGCAGGAAGTTTTCCATGGCATTGATCAATCCTTTATGAACGAAAAGGCCGCGCACATGGCTCCCGACGACGACTACGCTTCGGAGCTTCGCAAAAAGCTCGGCAATCGATCTCCCGAGGCGAGCCGCGCGGTCCTCATGCCCTTCCTCTGGACCACCATCGCGAAACACGGCGTCATCCTGGGCAATCCCGACAAAGGCAGCCCCGTCGAAGTCACCAACAGCTTCCGCGTTTCCTACCCTGGCTATTCGGAGATCCTCACCGGCCGTTCGCAGGATTCCATCATCAAAGGCAACGATCCGGTTCGCCAGCCCAGCGAAACCGTACTCGAATTTCTTGGCAAGAAGCTCAACAAGAAAGCCGCCCTGTTCGGATCCTGGGACATGTTTCGCTGGATCGGCGAGCACACACCGGGCACCATCGACAGCAACGCCGGCTACCAAAAAGCTTCCGGCTCCCCCAACGCCGACTTGCTCAACCGCATCCAGTTTGAAGCGCTTACGCCGTGGCCCGAAGTCCGCCATGATTTCGTCACCTGCGAACTCGCCATCGACTATCTGCGTCGCGTCAAGCCGCGCGTCCTCTTCGTCTCGCTTGGCGAAACCGACGACTGGGCGCACGGCCGCCGCTACGATCGGGTTCTCGACACCATTACCTACTTCGATCAGTGCGTGGAGAAACTCTGGAATGCCACGCAATCCATGTCCGAATACAAGGGCACGACGTCGCTCGTCCTCACCTCCGACCACGGCCGCGGAGGCACCCTCGAAGACTGGAACGGCCACGGCGCGAAAATCGCCGGAGCCGAACGCATCTGGATCGCCATGCTCGGTGCCGGGATTCCCGCACGCGGCGAAGTCGCGAATCAAGCCGGAGTGAAACAACGCGACGTCGCCCCCACCATCGTGAAGCTGCTAGGCATCGACCCCAAAGAATACAAAGGCGTCGAAGGCACTCCGATCAAACTCCAATAAAAGGCCGCAAGCGCGAGTCTTCGAGTCGCACCCGCCTCACTGCAGCGAACCGCGACGTCAGGGAGCGGACCTCTTTTCGCGTTGCGCCCGACCGCCCTTAACCCAAATATTTCTGGATCAGCTTCCGGAACCCTAGGTAATAGGCCGCGCCCCACACCGGTGTCTTTTCGAAATAACAAACCTGCCCTGTCGCCGGACTCCACAACAGCGGAATCTCAAACGCCGCCCAGTGCTTCGAGGGGGCGTTGTTGCGCACGGAATTCACCACCTCCGGCCCCGCCGTATCCGTAATCGCAACCGAGAAACACGTGATCGCCGCCGCCAGGCCTCGCGGGATCGAAGTCTTCTTCATACTGAGCGCCTGCGCAAACGCCGCTGCGGAATATCCGCTCATCGTGTTCGGGTCCGGGTTGTATACATCGGCAAACACGAAAAACACTTCGTGGATGCCGAACTTGCTCAACTCGAAGCGGCTCCTGCGCGCGACCAGTCGAAAGACCCCGTTCGCCGCCTGCACGTTGTGGAACAGCTCAAATCCATCCGGTGCCAGGCGCGAACAGATTCTGTGGAGACCCTCGTCGGTGGTCATCGCGCCAGTATACAGCGCCGCTGTCGCTATTCCCGGGCCGCCATGAACCTCGGCCGCGCCTTGCGCACCCCGGCCTCATGGGCGGAACGTCCTGGTATTCGACCGTCGAGGATTACCGCCACAGCAACCAAACCGTCAACGACCGTTACGGCGACAAACCACTGGCGGTCTTCCAACACCCAAATCCCGAGGTGTACCCTTGTCTAAGTGTCGACCCATTTGGCTCTCGTGATGCACGCTCGGAGGATCCCGTCTTGAAACGTCTTCTTCGATCCGCCGCACTTCTCGCGGCGCTGGCCGCCATCGCGCCCGCGCAGATCGTCATCAGCCAGATTTACGGCGGAGGCGGCAACGCCGGAACCACTTATAAAAACGACTTCATCGAGATCTTCAATCGCGGCAACACCGCCCAATCTCTCGCCGGATGGAGCGTCCAATATTCTTCCGCCGCCGGAACCACCTGGGCCGTCACCAACCTTCCGGCCATGGACCTGCAGCCCGGTCAATACTTCCTGATTCAGGAATCGCTCGGTGCCGGCGGAACCGTCAATCTCCCCACGCCCGACGCCATCGGAACCATCGCCATCAGCGCGACTGCCGGCAAGGTCGCGCTCGTCAATTCAATCACCCCGCTCGCCGGAGCCTGCCCCATCGGCAACGGCCTCCAGGATCTGATCGGTTTCAATTCTCCCGGTGCCAACGGCTGCTCGGAAGGCACAACCACCGCTGCTCTCACCAACACCACCGCTGCCATCCGCAACGCGAACGGCTGCGCGGACACGGACAACAACCTCGCCGACTTCACTCTCGGACCGCCGAATCCGCGCAACACCTCTTCGCCCGTAAACGTCTGCGGCGTGGCCGCTCCGCTCAGCGTCACCACAGGGGCGCTTCCCAAAGGAGCCGTCGCCATTCCCTACGGACCCTTCGTGCTGAATGCCACCGGAGGTTCCGGTGGGTATACCTGGTCGGTCGATAGCGGAACGCCAACCGGCCTCACGCTCGCCGCCAACGGAGCCCTCAGTGGCACTCCCACCGAGGCCGGAACCTTCGCCAATTTCACCGTGCGTGTGACCGACGCAAACCTCTTGAGCGTCACCGCCACGCTCAGCGTCACGATTGATGCTGCCCAGACCTGCTCGCCGACTCATCTCATCGGACAAGTGCAGGGAACCGGTTCCACGTCGCCGGTCGCGACCAAGACCGTGACCACCACCGGCATCGTCACCGGACGCAAGACCAATGGCTTCTTTATCCAGTCCGCGCCCGGCGCCGACGACAAGGATCCCAACACCTCGGACGGTGTCTTCGTGTTCACCCGTACAGCGCCCACCGCGGCCGCAACCGTCGGAAACGCAGTCTGCGTGACGGGCCTGGTCCAGGAATTCTTCCCTGATCCCAACGGACCCTCCACCACCGAAATCGCAACTCCCAGCTATTTCTCGATCTCGACCGGCAACCCGCTTCCCGCGCCCGTCACCATCAGCCGCGCCGATCTGCCGACCACCGGTCCGCTCGATCCACTCGAGAAATACGAGGGTATGCGCGTTCAATTTGCGTCGCTCACTGTGGTGTCGCCGACCCAGGGCAGTATCAACGAGGCCAACGCCACCAGCACATCGAACGGCGACTTCTACACCGTCCTTACCGGCGTGCCGCGTCCCACTCGCGAACCCGGTATCCAAGTCGGCATCCCCTTGCCGGCTGGAGCGCCAGTGAATATCCCGCGCTTCGATTTCAACCCCGAACGCCTTCGCGTCGATAGCCACGCCCTCGGAGCACCCGCTCTCGAAGTCACCACCGGCGTGGTCCTCACCAACGTCGTCGGAATCCTCGACTACGGCTTCTACACCACCACGCTCGACATCGACGCCACAAACGTTCCCGGCCGTACCGCGAACAGCAGCGCTTCCCCGTCGGCAACTCCGCTGCCCGAGGAACTCACCATTGCCAGCTTCAACATGGAGCGCTTCTTCGACACCGTCGACGATCCGGCCACCAGCGACGTCGTCGTAACGACGACCGCCTTCAACAATCGCCTAAGCAAAGCCTCTCTCGCGATTCGAAACTCGCTGAACAGCCCCGATATCCTCGCCGTCGAAGAGATGGAGAACCTGGCGACCCTGCAAGCCGTCGCTACCAAGGTAAACAACGACGCCGTAGCCGCGGGCCAGCTGAATCCCGTCTATCAGCCATATCTGGTCGAGGGCAATGACATTGGCGGAATCAACGTCGGCTTCCTGGTCAAGTCCGCGAAAGTGACTGTCGTCGATGTCAACCAATTCGGAAAGACCGCGACCTACGTCATCCCCACCAATGGCCAATCAGAAATCGTCTTTGATCGTCCGCCCCTGGTTCTGCGCGCGACCGCGACCGCGACCCGGCCCGGCTCCGCGAATCCACTGCCCATCACAGTGATCGTCCTGCACCTCCGCTCGCTCAGCGGCGTCGATAACCCAGGCGACGGACCTCGCATCCGCGCCAAGCGCAAAGCTGGAGCCGACTTTGTAGCCAACCTGATTCAGGCGCGCCAGGTTTTGGATCCCACGGAGAACATCGCGGTCCTCGGCGACTTCAACGCATTCGATGTCAACGACGGCTACGTGGATGTCACCAACACCATCCGCGGCGTTCCAGCGCCGCCCGATACGGTCGTACTTTCGAGCCCCGCGGTAGTGAATCCGACGCTGACCAACGTCCTGCAACTCGTTCCCGCGGACCGCCGCTATTCCTATACGTTCGACGGCGACACGCAGTTCCTCGATCAGATTCTGGTCAATCAGCCCTTGATGACGAAGTTCAATCGCGCCGACATCGCCCATAGCAACGCCGATTTCCCCGAGTCCTATCGTAACGACCCCACCCGGCCCGAGCGCATTTCGGACCACGACATGCCGGTCGCCTATTTCACGCTGCCAACCGGTCCGCGCGAAGTCACAAGCCAGCTAACGCTTTCACTCGGCAGCCCGCTGTACAGCCCAGCGACGCGCCTGTTCTCGACCAACGCCACCATCACCAACACCAGCAACGCCGCCATCGCCGGACCCCTGCAATTCGCCTTCACGAACCTAGTGCCAGGTGGTGTTCCGTTGTTAAACGCGACCGGAACCGCAAACGGCATCCCCTACATCACGGTCCTGAACAGCGGGTCGTTAGCATCAGGAGACTCGATCACCTTCACAATGATCTTCAACGCCCAATTAGGAACCGTGATTACCTACACGCCGAAAGTATTTTCCGGCCCGTTTTAGAGGCACAAAGCGTAGCGCTCACTAAATCCCCCCACCCGGATTGAACCCGGAGCGTAAGCGACGGGACCCGCAACTTCCAAACTCACTCGTAAGGTCGCGCCCAGCAATCAACGCTGCAAAGCAGGCGTCCGCTCCCTCACGGTCGCGGTTCGGTGCTGTGGTCCCGTCGGTTACTCGGCTGAAGGGGCGCGCAGGAAGCGGACCGCGCCGCAAGCACTCCCGCCCACTACTTCTCCGCGAAACGATACAGCCAGCGTTTCGTACGCACATACAAACTCCGGTCCGCAATCGCGGGAGTCGCAAAGCACTCGTCATCCAAGTCATTCACCTTGACGACCTCCCACTGCGCCTTCGCGGAAAGCACCGCTAGCTTGCAACTCTGGCTCATCATGTACACCTTGCCGTCCGCTCCAACGGGCGACGCCCAGAACTGCTCCGTCGCCCCCGGAATCCTGCCCTGCTTCAGCACAACCCCCGTCAACGGATCGAGCGTCGTCACGATCCCGCCGTCCTTCACCAGAAATAGTGACCCCCCATACAGCAGCGGCGACGCCGTATTCGGCAGCGATTTCCGATGCCGCCAGGACACCTTCGCCGTCAGATCGCCCCGGCCTTCCGGCTTGATCGCGATGAACGTATTGGTCGCGGTTTTGTTGCGTATATACGCATCCCACTCGTCGTGATCCATCACGCCGTCTTTGTTCAAATCGTAATCGCGAAATCCGTTCCGGAATACCGGCTTCAACTCCTCCGGAGTCAGCCGCCCATCCTTATCGGCGTCGTATTTCGCGGCCAGCGTCTCCCACGGATCGAGCGTCGGCGGAGTCTCGAAATCGCCGCCGTTCTCCCAGGTATTCAGGTAAATCGTGTCGCCGTCGATCAACGGAACGCCCTTCACCTGCCACGCCAGCCCATTCACCCACCACAGCCGCTCGCCGGTCTTCAGGTCATAGGAAGCCAGCTGAAAAGACCCCGGAACAATCAACTGCTCCGGACCCTTCGCGGGCCTGAAAATACCAGCCGTCGCGTAGCCGCGCAAAATGCCGGGCCGCTCCACCTTCCAACGCGGCTTGCCGGTCTTTTTGTCCACGGCAATCAAGTACGAATTCGTATCCTGATCGCAAATCAACACGACCAGATCGCCCTCCAGCATCGGAGAAGATCCGTGGCCGTTCTGATTGTTGAAGGGCCCCAGCGGCAGGCGCCAGCGGTCCTCGCCGTCCATTCCATACGCGAGAATTCCGAAGTCGCCGAAGAACACGTACACCGACTGCCCGTCGCTCACCGGAGTAGGTGCCGCCGGTGAATTTGTCTTCTGAAAACTTTCCTTCCGTGGCCGCGGAGCCTCCCTCTTCCACTGCACCTTGCCGGTAGCGCGATCCAGGCAAATCGTCAGCAAAGTTTCGCCTTCGACGGCCGTCAAAAAGATCCGCGATCCCACCAGAATTGGAGAAGAGTGCCCCGCCGGAATCGCCGTCTTCCAAACCACATTCTTGTCCGGACCAACCTCCGTAGGCAGCCGCGAATCCGCGGATACCCCAAGGCCAGCAGGTCCGCGAAACTGAGGCCAATCGTTAGGCTTCAGCTGGGCGTTGGCGAGCGCGACGCAGAATAGCGCGAGAAGCGCACAGCGCGGCGTCGAGGCGCCTACGAAACGAGGCGAAGCCTCACGAAAGTGAGTGCCCCCATGCAGCCGCTGGCGGCTAATCACTTTGCGAGCACCTCTTCGTTCGCTTCGACCACCGGAATAATTCGTGCAACTCTTTGCATGATCTTCTTGTTCGCCTCCGCCTTTTTCAGGTCGTACACCGCCTGCATTCGCATCCACATCTCGGGAGAACTTCCAAATAGCCGGGCGAGCCTGAGGCACATAATAGCCGACAGCGGACGCCTGCCCGCTAGAATCTCATGGAGCATCTGCCTCGAAATCCCGAGCGCCCTCGACGCGGCCGTCACAGAAAGTCCAAGCGAGGGGAGAATATCTTCGCGAATCAATTCCCCCGGATGGATCGGGGGCAATGCACTCTTTTTCGTCATGCTTTCCGGCCAGATAAAGTTCTTCCAGGCCCTTGTGTTTGAAGGTGCCAACCAATGCTTCGAGCCTACCTCGGCGCCCTTCGCCTGTCAACTAAACAGATGACAATCGGGAAACACCTACCAGCCCACCGGCTTTCCCTTGTTCTGCTCATCCAGCCACTTCTGCAGCGGAGCGAAATAATCGCGGATCGCCGTTGCATCCATCTCCCGCTGGCCCGTCATCGTAAAGAGAGCCTCTTGCCAGGGCTTGCTCGCCCCCAGCGCCAACATCGAATTCAACTTCTTGCCCGCCTCCGCGCTCCCGTAAATCGAACACCGGTGGAGCGGCGTCCCGTTGATCTTCGGACCGCAACCCGCCGTCTGCGTCAGCGCGCGATGAAACTGGAATTGCAAAATGTCGGCGAGGAAATACCGCATATACGGAACATTCGCCGCCACGTGATACTTCGCCGCCGGATCGAAATCCGTATCCGACCGCGCCCCCGTCGGAGCCACGCCCTGATACTTCAGCCGCAGTTCCCACCATGCTTTCGTGTAGTTCTCCGGAGTCACTTCGCCCGAAAAAACCTTCCAGCGCCATTGGTCGATCATCAGACCGAACGGCAGAAACGCAATCTTCTCGAGCGACTTCGCCAGCAGCAGTCCGATGTCGCCCTCCGCGCCTGGAGCCTTGCTCAACAGCCCGATCTTCACCAGATATTCCGGTGTTACCGACAACGCGATGGTGTCGCCGATCGCTTCATGGAAGCCGTCATTCGCCGAATCGCGGAACAGGAAAGGCTGCGTGTTGTACGCGCGCTGATAGAAATTGTGGCCCAGTTCATGGTGGATCACATCGAAGTCTTCCGCCGTAATGTTGATGCACATCTTGATGCGCAAATCGTTTTCGTTGTCCACGTCCCACGCCGACGCGTGACACACCACCTCGCGATCGCGCGGCTTCGTAAACAGACTGCGATCCCAGAACGTTTTCGGCAGCGGAGCAAACCCCAGCGACGTAAAGAATCCCTCGCCATAACGCGCCATCTGCCGCGCATCCGTCTTGCGATCCACCAGGATCTTCGTCAGGTCGTAACCCGTGTCGCCCGTCTTCGGCGCCACGATGTCGTAGATGTTATTCCACTGCTGCGCCCACATATTTCCAGTCAAATGCGCCGGAATCGGACCATTCGCCGGAACCACGTCGCCGTATTTCTCACGCAGCTTCCAGCGCACGTAGGCGTGCAAAGAAACGTACAGCGGCTTCACCTGCTCCCACACGCGATCCAGTTCTTTCGCGAACGCGTCCGGAGGCATATCGTATTTCGCCCGCCACATCGCGCCCGAATCCTTGAAGCCCACCTCGCGCGCGCCCTTGTTCGCCAGGCTGACGAAGCGCGTGAAATCCTTCTTCATCGGACGCGCCACGCTGTGCCAGCCGCGCCACACATCCAGCAACTCCTTCGGATCCCGAACCGTCGCCATGATCTTCGAAATGTCTTCGAGATCGATGCACTGGTTGCCCGCCGGGGCCGACGGCGACTTCGGCACGTCACGGC
Organism: Bryobacterales bacterium; assembly: GCA_038210135.1. Taxonomy (GTDB): domain Bacteria; phylum Acidobacteriota; class Terriglobia; order Bryobacterales; family Bryobacteraceae; genus JBBQWZ01. The sequence continues at coordinate 256,292 of JBBQWZ010000002.1, read as the reverse complement.
AATATTTCCCTTTTCCGTAAGCGCCTTCGAGCCCCGACGCCAGCCGGGTCACCTCCGCGCTCTCTTTCGCATCGGACGGCGTAGCCAGCACCAGGCCGTTCTTCAGCAGCATCATCTTGCGCGCCAGATCCGGCGGCAGCGTCAACTTGTCGAAGTGCCTCGACTCTTTCGCGAACGCGATCGTCGCGTTGATCACCCGTTCATTCGCCGCTGCCGCTAATGCTTCCGTATCGTCGGTGATGAAGTTCGATTGCACCCAACTGGCGCGGCCCGCCTCATTCGCCATATCGAGGAGCTTCGCCTCGACGCGATCCAGGAACTTGCGGGCTTCCTCCACCGTAGGCGCAGCCGGCTGCGCAAACACCACAGAAGCCCCGAGCATCAAAACGAGGAGTCGGTTCATGCTTATAGGGTACGCGACCCCGAGTAATGCCGCGACGCGTCGAGGCGCGCACGAAGCGGCACGAAGTGCCGCGCAGTAAGTGCTCCCAGCCAGGCGCCCCACCCCCTCGGACCACATTGCTACCCTAAAAACGTCTATGTCCCAACAACCCACTTACGACGACGTCAACCTCATCCTGCGCCTCTATGAACAGCGCCGCGATCCCCGCATGCGCGAAGCTCGCGAATGGTTCACCGCGAATTTCAAAGGCATCAAAACCCTCGAGGAGATGAACAAGCTCGCCCCTCCCGGATCCGGCATGAACGCCAGCATGCGCATGGTCATCACCTACTGGGAAATGGTCGGCTCGTTCATCAATTCCGGAGTCCTTAACGCCGAACTCTTCTTCCAGAGCGGTTACGAGATGGCCCTGGTCTACGAGCGCATTAAGCTGATCCTGCCGCTCGTCCGCGAAGCCTATGGCAACCCCAAGGCATGGAAGAACCTCGAAGTCGCGTCCGGCAAACTCGCCGACTGGATGGGCGAATCCGAGTATGCCGCGTTCTCCAAACGAGTAGGCGGCTAGGCATGCGGCAGGAGCCGGATTTCTTCGGCGAACAGGATCTCGATCTCCTCTACATCGCGAAGAAGCTGAAGGAAGCCCTGGCCATCGAAGAGCTCCTTACCGGCAACGGGCTCGACTACCTCGTCGAGCCCGACAAGTATTCCGGCGGGCTCATGTTCCGCGCCGAACGCGTTGGAGCCTTCTTCTATGTCTGGCCCGCCGACACCGCCAAAGCCCGCGAACTCCTTACCGCCAACCGCTACAAACCCTACACCACCGATTAGCCGTCCAAATTCGTACGGCGCCACCTCGAGCATTCGCGCAAAAATCCGAGCTGTGACCAAAATGCTCCGGGAGGAGCACTTCGGGAGCGGAATTTATTAAACGAGTGCCGCGATGGTCGCATCCACTTCCGCGTCGGACCATTCCTTCATCGCGATGCCGCGATCGAGCGTCCAATGTTCCTCGTGCTCAGCGGATTCGCCTGGCGACAGCGTCCGCAGTCCCGCCAGCGTCTCCAACTCGACCATTTTGCCGTTCGCGAAGATCTCGAAGGAGCAGCCCATATCCGGATACTCGAATCCCGCCGGCGCGACCGACCGCTTGATGAACAACTCGTCGCCCAACAGATACGCTCCCCAGGGAGCGTCCAAAAAAGTCCCGCCTTTTTGCGCGTCCGGATGCGCGGCGTCCTGCCGTAGAACCCAGTATTTACGCAGCAGCTTCCACTTCGGGTCCGTAAAATCCGTGTACGACCACATCACCAGCGCGCCGGTCGGCAGCAAGTCCCGCGGATGTTCGCCCCGCGGAGGAAACGCCGAAACCGAGCATCCGCCCGCCGCCATTTGCGTCAAAGCCCACGGAGCCACATGCAGCGGAACTCTCCCGCAGTTCGTGAACTTGTGTAGCACCCGTACGTCCGCGGAATTCGGCACGAGTGAGATTTTCATCTCCTTCTGCAGCCCGCTTTCCGCTTCGATAGCGCCAGTAACGCGCAGGCCGTCCGCTTCCACCTGAATAGCCACCGGAGCCGTATCGTTCGCCCACGTGAACGCCGCCACTTCTGGAGCCGCCCACAATCGATGCCCGCCCCGGACCCGCTCTCCAGCCACCGGCGCGTCATAGATCTTGAACAGATTCTGCGAGCCCAGGAATCCGAACCGCATTACGCGTGGCCCGAAATCGACCGGCACGACGAAATCGACAATGCCGTTCGATACCCGCCAGCAATTTTCCCAATACTCGAAAGAAACGCGATCCGCGCGCAACGGAGGAGCTAGTTCTGCCATGGAAGCCAACAGAATAGCATCCGCCATATGCTCTCCCGCCTATTCCCAATCCGGCCCGAATCCCGGCCGTAAGGAAGGGCCAGCCCCATCCAAAAGCCCCATTGCAATGGGCCGTCCAGTGGAACCGAGGCGCACATGAAGCGAGACGAAGTCGAGCGCAGTAAGTGCTCCCGCATTGAACCCGGAGAGTAAGCGACGGGACTCGGAGCTTCTAACAAAACCGCTCGCAGGGGGGACTTTCCGGCCCCTTACGAGAACGCCGCCAGCCGATCCAGCTTCCGCGCAGCCGCGCCAGAATCAATCGACTCCGCCGCCAGCCGGACCCCGTCCACCACATCGCGAGCGACACCAGCCGCCAGCAGCCCGGCCGCCGCGTTCACCAACACAATATCCCGGCGCGGGCCCTTGTCCCCCGCTAGAATTTCGCGAGCGCTGCGTGCATTCTCGGCGGCGTCCCCACCCTGTAAATCTTCAAGCGTAGCCTCAGGAACGCCAAAATCCGCTGGCGTCCACCGCAACTTCTCAACTCTCCCCGGCCACACTTCATACACCAGTGTCGGACCCGTCGTCGTGATCTCATCGAGGCCATCCGAGCCGTGGACCACGAAGCCGTGCCGCACATGGAGCATCGACAAAGCAGTCGCCATCAGCCCCGCGGCCTCTTCGCTCGGCGCGCCGATCACTTGAAATTGCGCTCCCGCCGGATTCGCCAGCGGACCCAGCAAATTGAACGCCGTCCGCATCTTCAATTCCCGCCGCAGCGGTTGGACCTTGGCCATCGCCGGATGCATCTTCGGAGCCAGCATGAACCCAATACCAACCTGGCGAATCGCTTCTGCCACTTGGTCGGGCTCCAAATCGACCTTGACGCCCAGCGCCTCGAGCACATCCGCGCTACCGCACTGACTCGTAATCGAACGGTTGCCGTGCTTGGCGACCCGTACGCCGCATCCCGCAATCACGAACGCCGCGACCGTGGAGATATTGAACGTGTTGATGCCGGTGCCGCCCGTTCCGCAGGAATCTAAAATCGCGCCTTCGACTTCGACGCGCCGCCCTGCCGCGCGCATGGCCCGCGCGAACCCGGCCAGCTCTTCCGCCGTCTCGCCTTTCATATGAAGCGCGACCAGGAAAGCCGCCATCTGCGTGGGGCTCGCGACGCCCGAAAGCAGCGCCGACATGGCCGACTGCGCGTCCGCCGCGGACAGGTGTTCCCGCCGCGTTACGCGATGGAGAAAGGGAAGAAGGGGCATGCTAGACTGACTACTTTGGTTTCCCCAGCACGATAGCATGGTCTCGGCGACCTTTCAAAACGTACCCGGCAATTCCAAAAAAGCGATCAAAATACGATGAAAATCCACGAGTATCAGGCCAAGAGCATCCTGGCCAAATACGGCGTCCCAGTGCCTCGCGGGGAAGTCGCCATGACCATCGATGAGGCCGAAGCGGCGGCCAAAAAAATCGGCGGCAGCGTCGTTGTCAAAGCCCAGATCCACGCCGGTGGACGCGGCAAAGGCGGCGGTGTCAAGGTCGCGAAAGACGCGGCCGACGCGGTTGAAAAAGCCAAGCAGATCCTCGGCATGACGCTGGTCACGCATCAGACCGGGCCTGAAGGCCGCGTGGTCCATCGCCTGTTAATCGAAGAGACCTTGCCCATCGACAAGGAACTGTACCTCGGCATCGTCCTTGATCGCGTCAGCGGAAAAATCGTCTTCATGGCGTCGTCCGAAGGCGGCATGGAAATCGAGGAAGTCGCCGCCCACTCGCCGGAAAAGATCCTCAAAGAAGAGATCGAGCCCGGCCAGGGACTCGGCGCGTTTCAGGCGCGCAAGCTCGCGTTCGGCATCGGCATCCCCGCCGGCAGCATCAACGCCGCCGTCGCCGCCATGCAGGCGCTCGTCAAAGCCTACGACGCCATGGACGCCTCGCTCGCCGAAATCAATCCTTTCATGCTCACGAAGGACGGCAAGGTCTACGCGCTCGACGCCAAGATCACGCTAGACGACAACGCGCTTTATCGTCACAAAGACCTGATGGAGTATCGCGACTTCAACGAGGAAGATCCGCTCGAAGTCGAAGCCTCCCGCTTCGGCTTGAACTACATCAAACTCGACGGCACCGTCGCCTGCATGGTCAACGGCGCGGGACTCGCCATGGCCACCATGGACATTATCAAGTACGCCGGCGGCAGTCCCGCGAACTTTCTCGACGTCGGCGGCGGAGCCAACACCGAGCAGATCCGCAACGCCTTCCGCATCCTGCTTTCGGACAAAAGCGTGAAGGCGGTTTTGATCAACATCTTCGGCGGCATTCTGCGCTGCGACACGCTCGCGACGGGCGTCGTCACCGCCGCGCGCGAACTTGAGATGAAGCTGCCCATCGTGATTCGCATGGAAGGCACTAACGTCGAACTGGGCCGCCAGATCCTCAAAGACTCCGGTCTGCCGCTCACCGTTGCCAACGATATGAAGGACGCCGCCGACAAAGTTGTCGCGCTGGCGAAGTAGGCGAATATGAGCGTATTAGTCAACAAAAACACGCGCGTGATGGTGCAAGGCTTCACCGGTAAAGAAGGGTCCTTCCACGCGCAGACCGCCCTCAACTACGGCACCGCGGTCGTCGGCGGCGTGACCCCCGGCAAGGGCGGACAGACCCATCTCAACCTGCCGGTCTTCGACACTGTCGCCGATTGCGTAAAGCAGACCGGCGCGAACGCCAGCGTCATTTTCGTTCCGCCGCCCTACGCCGCGGACGCCATTATGGAAGCCGCCGATGCCGGCGTGGAACTGGTCGTCTGCATCACCGAAGGCATCCCCGCGCTGGACATGGTGAAGGCCTGGGAGTATCTCAAGAAGCATCCGAAGACCCGCCTGATCGGCCCGAACTGCCCCGGTGTCATCACGCCCGACGAATGCAAAATCGGCATCATGCCGGCGCACATTCACCTGCGCGGCCACGTCGGCGTCGTCTCGCGTTCCGGCACCCTGACCTACGAAGCCGTCGGACAACTTACCGCCCTCGGCATCGGCCAATCCACCTGCATCGGCATCGGCGGCGACCCCATCATCGGCACCACGCACCTCGATGCCATGAAGCTTTTCAACGAGGATGACGATACCCACGCCATCGTCATGATCGGCGAAATCGGCGGCAACAACGAAGAGATCGCCGCGGAATACGTGAAGCATCACGTCAAGAAACCGGTCGTCGGCTTCATCGCCGGCCAGACCGCGCCGCCCGGCCGCCGCATGGGCCACGCCGGAGCCATCATCGCCGGCGGAGCCGGCAAAGCTGAAGACAAGATCAAGGCCATGGAGGAAGCGGGCATCACCGTCTGTCCGACCCCCGCCGACATCGGCCAAAAGGTAAAGAGCCGCCTCAGGTAGCATAGGCCTCCGGCCTGTGCAATCTAACGAGGCATCGAGCCGCAGAGCATCGAGGCGCGCACGAAGCGAGGCGAAGCCGAGCGAAGTAAGTGCCCCACGCAAGCGCCCGAACAAAAAAGGAAAAACAATGGAAACCACATTCGCCATCATCAAGCCCGACGCCGTCGCCAACGGCCACGCCGGCAAGATCATCGACATCATCTTGAAGAACGGCTTCAAAATCCGTGGCATGAAGCAGAAGCGCATGAGCCAGATGGAAGCCGAGAATTTCTACGGCGTCCACAAGGAACGCCCCTTCTTCGCGAGCCTCGTCACGTTCATGACTTCCGGCCCCGTCGTCGTCATGGCGCTCGAGCGCGAGGACGCCATCAAGACCTGGCGCGACGTCATGGGTGCGACTAACCCCGCCAACGCCGCCGACGGCACCATCCGCAAGCTGTTCGCCGAATCGATCGAGCGCAACTCCGCCCACGGTTCCGACGCCCCGGAAACCGCGGCCATCGAAGTCCCCTTCTTCTTCGCCGGCACCGAACTGCTGTAATCGATCCGACAGCGCGCACCTCCGGATTGAACCCCGACCGTAAGGGAGGGGACTCCACAACGATCTGGCCAGCACCGACCGCCGACTAACCCCTCCTTCGCGATACACTAACCCTCGCGAAGGAGCCTCCCTTGCCCGTTCCCCAACACATACTCGACTGGCTACAGAAAGTCGCGCCACCTATCGCGCCCCAGGACTTCACCCTCGAAGCCGCCCACGCCATGATGGACCGCCTTTGCTCCTACTCCGGACCGCCCCAGCAAGTCGCGCACGTCGAAACCGTCGCCGTCGGTCACGGCAAAGTCCGCGTCTACCGCCCCGCCGGATCCCCTCCTGACGCCGAGCTTCCCGTCCTCATCTACATTCACGGCGGCGCCTTCTACCTCGGAACGCTCGATCAATACGACACCATCTGCCGCGAAATTTGCAACGAATCGGGGGCGATCGTGGCCAGCGTCGAGTACCGCCTCGCTCCCGTGAATCCATTTCCCGCCGCCATCGACGATTGCTATGCCGCCATCGAGTGGGTCGCGAAAACTTACCCCGGCGTGCCCCTCGCCATCGGGGGCGATAGCGCCGGAGGCTGCCTTTCCGCCGCAATGACGCTCGCCTGCCGCGATCGAGACGGTCCCGAACTCGCGCTCCAGGTCCTCATCTATCCCGTCACCGATAACACGCTCGATCAACCCTCGTACGCCGAAAACGACGGCATCCTCCTGTCACGCGAAGCGATAGGCGCGATGTGGGCGATGTATGTTCAGGACCCCGCGCAAGCGAGCAATCCGCTAGCCGTTCCGAGCCGCGCGAAATCCTTCGCCGGACTTCCGCCAGCCTTCATTATTACCGCCGAGTGCGACGTCCTCAGAGACGAAGGCGAAGACTACGCCAAGCGCCTCGAAGCCGACGGTGTCGCCGCCCCTGTCACGCGGTATCCGAACGCCATCCACGGCTTCTTGGCCGCCGGCGATGTCATGCCCGAAGCGCACGTTGCCATGCGGCAAATCGGCGCCGCGCTGCGTACCGCCTTCAACCTTAAAGCGGACCATTCCGCTGCGAATTAGCGAAAACGGGGGACGCCGGAACTGGGTAGCATAAAAGCTGCTCACGTCTTCTTATGTCTAAACTCTCCATCCGTGACCTTGACCTCAAGGGAAAACGCGTGTTCCTGCGCGTTGACTTTAATGTGCCCCTCGCCGCAGGCGGCAAAGAAATTACCTCCGACAAGCGCATCCGCGCGTCTCTTCCCTCCATTCAATACGCGTTAGAGCAGGGCGCCGGCCTGATTCTCGCCAGCCATCTTGGTCGCCCCAAAGGCAGACCCAACGCCGAAATGAGCCTCGCGCCGTGCGCGGCGAAACTTGCGGAATTGCTCGGTAAGCCCGTCGCCATGGCTCCCGATTGCATCGGAGCGGCGGTCGAAGCCATGCTCCCCAAGCCCGGCGGAATCCTGCTGCTCGAGAATCTCCGCTTCCATAAAGAGGAAGAAGCCAACGACCCTGCTTTTTCGAAACAACTCGCCGCGTTATGCGACGTGTATGTCAACGATGCTTTCGGTTCCGCTCATCGAGCCCACGCTTCGACTGTCGGCATGATTCAGTTTGTGCCTCAAGCCGCTGCCGGTCTCTTAATGGATAAGGAACTCGAATATCTCGAAAAAGTGACTAAGAATCCTGAGCATCCCTGCATCGCGATTCTGGGCGGCGCAAAAGTATCCGACAAGATCGAAGTCATTCAGAACCTCATGAGGTTCGTGGACAAGTTGTTAATCGGCGGCGCCATGGCCTACACATTTCTGAAGGCGCAAGGCTTGCCGACAGGAAAATCGCTGGTCGAGGAAGACAAGGTCGAGCTCGCCAAGTCGCTGCTCGCCGAAGCCGGCGGCAAGATCTTGCTGCCCACCGATCACGTGGTCGCGGCGGAATGCAAAGCTGGCGCGGAAAATGAAACCGTCACCTTAATCCCTGACGACAAAATGGCGCTCGATATTGGTCCGGCCACCATCGCTGCATATGAGTCGGTGATCGGCGGCTCGAAAACCATCATCTGGAACGGCCCCATGGGCGTATTCGAGATGCCTCCCTTCGACACAGGAACCGTCGCGCTGGCGAAAGCCGTTGCCTCGTCCGGAGCCGTCTCGCTCGTCGGCGGAGGCGATTCCGAGAAGGCCATCAAGTCCGCCGGCGTGTCCGACAAGATCTCGCACATCTCAACCGGCGGCGGAGCCTCCCTCGAATACCTCGCGGGAATCGAACTCCCCGGCGTCGCCGCCCTGACCGAAAAATAGCCTAAGCAGATACGCCGGCGATTCCGCCAGCCGCGCAGTAGGCGCTTAGCGTCGCGTTGAACCCTGAGCGTGAGCGATCGGACTCCACCCCCACAACAAGAAAACCTCCACCAAATCGCCGTGGAATCCATCCAAAACTCGCAAAAGGCAAGCCGCCATCTTCGGGTAATCGAATCCGAGCCGCGCCCATGTGCTCCGAAGGAGCGCGTCAGAGGCGGAAACTAATCTCTATTTTCGACCGCGCACCCACGCTCCCGCCAGCTTGAACCCCAAAGCTCATTTTTGTGGGTCTCCTCGCCGACCCTCGGGCTTCAAGCCGGTTTGGGCGCTTGCGATTTGGATAAAACTAAGGCGTTTCCCCGATGCCAAGCGAGCCCAGGCCGACCGATACTTCTAGAGAGGAGAGGTATCTCGTGACCAGCGCGATCAAGAAGCGACCCGAACGTGGATATGTGTCCTTGCTGGCCGCCGTTTCGATCGTCACCCTGGCCGCCTTTGCCGGACTCGCCGTGGACTCGGGGTATATGGAAGTCGTCCGCCGCCGCGCACAAACCGCCGCCGACAGCGCCGCCCTTTCCGCCGCGTTCGAACTCCAGCGCGGAGACCGCGACAACATGATGCAGGCGGCCCGCGTGGACGCCGCGCTCAACGGCTTCGTCGATGGCCAGCGGAACACCGTGATCGCCATCGAGAGTCCCCCGGCTGCCGGCGCTTATCGCAAGAATGAAAAGGCCGTGGAAGCAAGCGTCACGCAAGCCGTTCCCACCTCCTTTATGCGCATTCTCGGGCAATCCTCCACCACGATCAGGGCTCGCGCCGTCGCGCTGGTGGACGGCAGGCCCAGGCTCGCCGAGTAATTCGATGACGACGAGCCGACCCATTACCCGAGGCCCTGCGCAACGAGGCAACGCAGTGCTCGAACTCGCTCTTTTCTCGACCACCCTCCTGCTCTTGTTCTTTGGAGTCGCCGACTTCGCCCGCATCTTCCACTCGAGCGAAATTGCCGCCGGAGCCGCCCGCGCCGGAGCTCAGTTCGGACTCCTCAGCGAGGCGGATTCGGCCGACTTGGCCGGCATGAAACAGGCCGCCCTCGGCAGCGGACCCGCTGGCCTCCAGGCAACCGCCGAGCGCTACTGCCAGTGCCCTGAATCCGGCAAGCGCGTCAGTTGCACGGCCAGTTGCGAGGGGCGCGCGCCCAATGGCTACGTGCATGTCACCACGGAATTGCCCTTTGAAACACTGATCCACTGGCCGGGAATCCCAGCCACGCAGTCGCTCAAAGGCGCTGCGATCCTGAGGGTGTATTGATGATCAGCGCGACTCCATCTCGCCGCCTAAGACAACGCGGTCAGGCCATGATCGAGACGGCGCTCTCGCTGATCGTTGTCACCTCGATCCTGTTCGGCACCATGGAATTCGCACGGCTGACCTATGCCTACAATTTCGTCGCCTATGCCGCGCAGGAAGCCGCCCGCTACGCCTGCGTGCGGGGTAATGCGAGTCCGGAACCGGCGACCGAAGCCTCGATCGAGCAGTTCGTTCGCGCGCAGGCGGTCGGCTTGATCGCACACGACCTGAAGGTCACCGCGACCTGGACGCCGAACAACAACCCGGGCGCCGCCGTCCGAATCCTGGTCACTTACAGTCACCCTGGCGTCGTCGGCGCCATCCTCCATTCCTCCACTACCGTCAGCAGCGCTGCCCAAATGCAAATCTCGCAGTAAATTCACACCGGATTGAACCCCGAGCGTCAGCGAGGGGACCTTGCGCGGCGTTCGTAGGCGATTCGACCGGCCTCCGACTTCGTCGCCGGAACGCAAGCTCCCGCAGGCTCTGGCTCCTTACATTTCTTGACACCGGCCCACTGGCCGGTTCTCACTGCATAGTTATATAGTCGTTGTATACACAATGCCTACCGCGTCTGATCCCTTGCTGAGTATCAGCGGACTGGTGAAGCTTTCGGGAGCACACCGGCAGACCATTCACTTCTACTTGCGAAAAGGCGTACTGCCTCTTCCGCTGCGCGTCGGACGGACCTCCGCCCTCTACCGGCGCGAGACCGTGGACCTCATCAAACTGGTCAAGACCGCGCAGGACTCCTATCGCTTGAGCCTCGAAGAGATTGCCCGCTTGTTCCGCCAATCCGGTTACGACTCGACGCGGATCCGCCGCGATCTCGCGGCCGCGGGCACGGCGACGCTGCCCGAAGAACGCCGCGTGATCGCGGAACCGCCTCCGCCGGCTTTCGTCGAAGAGGCTGCGCGTGCCGGGATTCTCGAGCCATCACGCGACGGGCGTCACGCCGACGACACCGCCCTTGCCGCCGCATTGTGGGAAGGGCATCGCCTCGGCGTACCGCTCGCCGAGTTCGCAACGCTCAGCAAGCGGTTGGACGCCGAAGCGTCCCGCACAGTCCAGGAGATCCTCTCCGGCTTGCATGCGCTCCGCATTTCGGGAGAAGCCGATCCGCGCCTCGGCCAGTTGTTCAACGTGTACGAGCGCTTCGGCGGCCTGCGTTGGAGAGCATCCATTAACCGCCGCTTGATCGAATGCTTCGAGCGCGCCTGGAAACGGTATCGCGGCAGCAACCTGCAAAGCCTGATTCCGAGCGAGACGTTCTTCACCAAGCTCGGCCTGAACAAAGAGATCGATCGCCTACACCGCCATCTCAGCCGCGAGCCCGGCGATCTAAAGGCGATGAAGGAACTGGAGCGCGCTTATCATTACCGCTCCGACTGGGTCCGTATTCACGAGCTGTGCCTGCAGATTCTAGTCAAGGATCCGAACGACCCCAGCATCATCGCCGACTACGGCTATTCGCTGCGCCTGCTGGGGCGAGTTCAGGAAGCGGTGAGCGTGCTCGAAGACGGCCTGGCCCGCACCGGCAATCCGTTATTGAAGGTCCGGCTCGGTCAGACGCTGGTGCATCAGGCCGCGGCGACCGGCGACGCCGGCCAGTTTCTGGCGGCCATTATCCGGCGGCGCAGGCTGGCCGATCAAGCGCTGTCCGAGAGTAAGAAGGATCCGGTGGTTTCGCGGCGTGTCCGCGGGATTCTGGCGGTAGACACCGTGCTGCTCACCGATCCGCTGGGAGGCGAAAATCCGTCGCCCGACGACATCCAGGTATTCGCCGATGAGCTCGCGCGGTTGAATCCGAAGAACCCATCGCCGCTCGCCCGCATTTCTCTCGAACGCGCCCGCCTGCTGGCCGCGTACGCTTTGTATGAAGCGCGCAAGCGGCAGGGCCACCCCGACACACCGCGCATCCTGAAGTTGATCGTAAAGGCGGATCCGGATTGCCTGCTGGCGGTCGAAGACCGCGCCGAGAAGGCCGCGGGGTCGGCGGCGAAGGCCGCACTTTCGCGCGGGAAGAAGGTCGCCTCGGCGAAGCCGGTGAAGTCGGTGAAGAAGGCCCGGAAGTAAGCCACTCAGGTGGCGCGCGCCTTCCAGTTGACGGCGCGAATTATGCCTTCGGCGTCGGCGGTGATGGTTACGACTAACACGCCGCGGCCAAGCGGAAAGCGTGTGGCGGGCGGCGCGCGCCAGACGTATAAAGCGCGTCCGGTGGTTCCGGCTAGGTACTCCGCCGGCTGTCCGAATTGCTCGATGGCGCCCGAGACCGGCGCGCCAATCATCGGGTCGAGCCGAACGGATAAAGCGGCGTCCTGCCGGGCTTCGTTGCGATTGGCGGCGTACTCCATCCAAAGTCCGCGCACGCTAAGCGCGATGACGGCGAGGATGAAGACCAGAATTTCGATCGCGAACATGTTCTCCAATGTAGATGCACGACGGCACGCCGCCGGTTTGTGAGAAGTTGGATGAGCCTTTAGGAGGATTCGTGCGGATCGGAAAGCCCTTGGCAATCGCCTCACTTCTACTTGCGATCACCTCCTGCGTGCCAGTGCCGGATCCGGCGAAAGCTCCTCCCGGCGAACAGTCCAAAGCGGACCCAGTGAAGGTGGCGGAGCTCCGGAAGCGCCTGCTCGACGCCATGATCCAGGAGCGCACTTGCTTCCAGAGCAACCTCGATTACGCGGTCCGCGACCAGGAATACCTGGATGCGGTGCTCGCGCGATTGCTGGGCCGCGCGACGCTCGAGGAGTTGGTCGGCAACGACCGGGAAATCGCGAATCTCGAGCGCGAAGCTCCCCTGATTTATAGCGGTCAGCTTTCGACGCCCGATGGCTTGGCGCGTTTGGAGCGAGTGATCGCGGAGCGCTTTGCCCATCCTGTGGTGACGACGATCGGGAAACAAGTGACCGCGGATTATGGACACATCGCCGCCAGATTGAGTGTTGGTGGACGCAAGAAGATTGGCATCCTCTTCTCGGAGTCGCCGCATCTCGATCATCGCGAATGGCGAAGTCAGGAAGTGGCGGCCGCGCTGAAGGAGTTGCAGTCGCAGTACTTGCAGGCGCGGGAAGTTCGAGTGCGCGTGCTGATCCCGGAAGCGCTGATCGCGAACGAGTGGATCTACACCTTCTATCCGAAAGACGACCGGGTCATGATTACGTTTCCAGCCGCCGGGCGGCGTCCACTCCTCACGCCGGAGATGGGACACACCTGGGCTCCGTATCTGGACGGAACGAAGTCGTTGCAGACTTCCACCTTGCGCGAAATCAATCCAGCGATCATGCAACCGCTGGGCGGAGCGAATCCGCCGGTCCGGCAGTAAACCTAGATGCCGTCGGCCTTGCCGCAGCGCCTCGGATCCGCACTGGCGTTCAGTTTGCCCGACTTCGGATCGCGCCAGCAAACCTGGAACGAGCCGGTGCGCATAGCATGCATCTCCATGGGCTTGATCGCGACGCCCAGTTTCGCCATGCCCGCCGTCACCCCGGGCGCTAAGCGGAATTCGATTTCGAGCGTGTAGTTGTTCTGCAAGGGCCAAAACCGCGGAGCGCAAGTCGCTTCGTAGGGTTCCATGTTGAATTCGAGGAGGTTGGCCAGAACCTGCGGCACTGTGTAATTTGGCGCGCCTGGAGTGCCGAAGGCGAGATACGGCTTGCCGTCCTTCAAGAGCATGGTGCTGCCACTGATGAAGCTTAGACGGCCGCCGCCGGCGAGGAAGCCTGAGAACATGGCGTCCATGCCGTGCTCGGCGGCTGTGCCGGCCATCGAGACTCCGTCCACGGCGGCTCCAGGGATGCCGCCGCCGGCCATGGTGTTGAGGAGTTGGCACCAGTTTCCCTGCGAATCCGCGATGCTGAGCTCGCAGCTTCCGGCGCTCGCGGGCGGAATTCCGGCGGCAGTCAGCGCGGGGTTTCCCGCGGTCAGGCGGACGTGCTGCGTGAGGTCCAGCTTGGGCTTGGTACCGCGAATCGAAGCCGCGATCAGCTTATGCTTCTCGCTCGACAAGTAGAGCTCGACCGGCGTGTTGAACACCTCGGGATCGTGGAGCATTCCCATCTCCCAATTGACCCATCGCAGCGCGTGCGCCATGTAATACAGGCTCTCGGGCGATTGCGAATAGTGCCCGAGCTTTGAAATGCCGAGCTGTTCGAGAATCCCGAGGTACATAGCGGAGAAGACTCCGGTGCGCTCCGGCAGATTCAGTTGCAGGATCTCGGAGTCGCGGAACTTGTAGCGCAGAGGCTCGACCCAACGCGGCGGAATCGCGGTCATGTGGTCGAGGTGGATGCGCCAGCCCAACTGGTTGGCCTCGGCGACGAAATGCCGCGCCCAGTCGCCTTTGGTGAAGTACTCGGGCCCCTCTTTGGCGAGATTCTTGAGCGTCGAGGCCAGCTTGGGATTTCGAAATGGCTCGCCCGCCTGCGGCAGGAATCCATTGGGAGTGAAGATCTCGCGTCCGCTTGGGAAGTAGGTCGTATAGGGCGCGTCGTAGACCAACTGCGCGTACTCGAACGAAGAAACGGGGTGCCCTAGTTCCGCCCAATGGATGGCCGGCTTGCACAGATCGGCCCAGGGCTTCGAGCCGAATCGCGCATGGGCGGCTCCGAGGCCGGGGATGAAGCCGGGGATGCAGGCGGCCATTGAAGGACGTCCGTATGGCGAAGCGAAGCCGCCCAGACCGGAGGGCAGAGGCCGGAACATGGGAAGCCCTGGAACCAGAGTTCCCGTGGATTCGAGTTGATGGGCCTTCGAAGTTTTGGCGTCCCAGTAGAGCATCACGACGCTGCCGCCGTGGTTGGTCATGTGCGGCTCGACGGTTGCGCTCATCAGGGATCCAGCGGTCGCGGCGTCGACGGCGTTGCCTCCGGCGCGGAGAATGTCGATCATGGTTTCGGTCACCAGCGGGTGGGAACTGCTGACGACCTGATTCTTGTTCTTGGCGACGGCGTGGGGACCAATTTTGGGGAGTTCGGTCGAGTCGGCGGCGGCAAGCGGGGCGATTCCGATGGCGGCTCCGGTGGCGAGGAAGTGGCGGCGTTGCATGGGATGGGCTGGCTGCTCCTTGTGGAGGCAGGTTATCACGGCCGTCCAACCGATTCCGGCGCGGTCCGCTTCCGACGCGCGAGAGCCTGGCCCACAAGCTCATAGAATCAAACCGAGCCGCGAACAGAGCACTCCGAAAGGAGTGCGTCGGAAGCGGAGTCCTCCGGAGGTAGCGCGCGCGGCGGATTGATTCCGCCGGGTCAGGCGGCGATTGGGGTTGGCGAGGACGAAGAGGCTGAAGGTGATTCCGGCGGTGTTTGTAGAAGAAGGCCTAGAACAGAATCTGCGTCACGACCACCAGGTCGGTCATTTGGGGACTGCTCCCGAATGGAATTCGTAGGATTCGTACGCGGTTCCTAGCGCGATGGTTTCGGCGGCGGCGGGGAACTGCCGCCGGATTGAATCGGCGGCGAGGTCGCTCAGCAAGGCGGCGCCGAGCGTGCGTCGCAGACCAATCTGCGCCTGGGTCCACACGATGTGCGCGGCGCACCACGAAATGCGGAAGCAGCGCTGGTCGGCTGGTTGATTCGACTCGGTGCAATTGTTGAGGACCACTGGACCCTCGATGGCCTCGACGACGTCGAGTACGGAAATCTGTTCCGGCGATTTAGCGAGCGCGAACCCGCCGGTGTTTCCGCGGCGCGAAGAGACGAGGTGCGCGGCCGCGAGCGATTGCATCACCTTCGTGAGAAAGGGCTCCGGCGATCCGACCGCGCCGGCAAGACCGCGGCTCGACATCCGGGAGCCGGGTTCGAGAGACGCCAGATGAATCATGGCGCGGACACCGTAATCCGCCGCTTGAGTGAGGTGCATCGCTAACTTCTTTGGCCTGGCGTTTTCCGTAAAACGCTACAGGCTGAAAGCAGATCAATGAGATCTGTTTTCCCGATTGCAACTGGCTTACCGATTCCGTGGCTAGGAAAATGAGGCATTTAGCGTGACCCTGGGTCTTCAGGCCCGGATTGCTGCTGGATTTCGCTCAACTGCCGGGTGAACTCGCTCAGCCTGGTTTCGACGTCGAGGTGAAAGGGCGGAATTGGAGAATCAGACAACGAGCCGAGGCTGGCACGAATCTGAGCTCGGCGACGTTCGGACGCGCGAGAGCGGCATTCGATCCTCGCAGCATGCGTGATCGGCTGGATCGCGGCGCGAAATGGTCATGGCGGCAAGCGGCGAAGATGTGCTGGCTGCCGAGTATGCTTTGGTGCTGTACATGTTGACTTGGTCGATTTCTCTTGAAAACGCTTGCCGATCCGAAAGATCCGCACGCTCCGCCCCGAACGCTCCGTCACTCAATTCGGCTCCCTGATTCCTACTTGTTCGCTTGAAAATCCTGCCACCTTAGGCTTCTGCTAAGCTAGCGGAACCGCGCGGCGGTCCATTCCCTCTCGCTGGCGGACTCGAAAGGACTCTATGGACCTCATCAATGTTGTAATCGCGGATCTCGAGCTTGTTCTCGCCTTGCTCAAGTCGAAAGACGTGGACCAGAAGCGTGTAAAGTCGGCCCTCGCGACCGCGAGCGCGGACCTGGAAGCTGCCACAAAATCGATCGTCGGCGAACAAAAGGGTGGCGGCGAAGTCTAGTTTCCTGTCGCGCTAGCGGCCTTGCCGTAGCGCTTGGACCGCCGGATCCGCCCACAAGCCGGCAAGCTCCGGATCGTCCTTAAACTGATTCCAGGTGGCCGGATTCTTGAGCGCCGCGGCGAGCAGCGGAAGCGCCTTCGCGCGATTGCCGGTGAGCTCGTAGACGATTGCAATGCGGTCCATCACGGGAGGCCGTTGCGCCTGCGGAATTCTGTCGATCTGGGCGAGCGCGGCGTTCTTGTTTCCCACGCGCGCGTAGTATTCGGCGAGGTCCGCCCGCACCTCCATGTCGTTTGGCGACACCTCCAGGAACCTGCGGGCCAACTCGATCGCCTTGTCGAGGGCCGAGCGCGAACGCCCCTGGCTGCCTGGATTCCACTTGCAGTAAATGCCCAAATTTCCCCAAAAATAATACCGCTTGGGATCGAGATCGAGGGCCGTGTCCACGGCCGCGATCGCTTCCGCGTACTGATGCCGCCGGTAATATGCCGAAGCAAGGCTCGCGTATGTGGATGCGCTTGATTTCAATTTCAATGAGCGCTGCAATTCCGATACAGCCTCCGGATACCGGCCCATCGAAATGTAGGCGACGCCGATATTCCGGTGGACCAGGTCGTTGTCCGGGGTCAGCTCGCGCGCCTGTTCGAACGCGGTCACCGCCTTTTCGTATTCGAGTCGCTGCGTGTGTAGCAAGCCGAGGAGCAGATAGCCGTACCAATCGGTCGGCCGCGCGGCGATGGCTTCGCGATAGGCGCGTTCGGCGTCGTCGAAGCGTCCCGAGGCGGCGTACACGCGAGCGAGTTCGCGGGCGGCTTCGGCGGAGCCCGGTGCCAGCGTCTGCGCTTCCTTCAGCTCGCGGATCGCGTCGCTTTCGCGGCCGCTAGTCGTATAAATCGCCGCCAGGCTGGTGTGCGCGGTCGCGAGTTGGGGGTCGAGCTGGACCGCCCGCTCGCCATGTGCAATGGCCTGGGCCGCGAGCTTGGCATCGCCGGTCGCGCGGCTCTGACGCCACAACGCTTCGCCAAGTGCCGAGTGGGCAAGTGCGAAGTTCGAATCGGCATCGACGGCGCGTTCGAGCTGTGCGATCGCTTTCTCCAGATTCCCTTTCACGTCGTACCGAGCAAGGAAGCCGCGCCCTTTGAGATAAGCGTTTGACGCCGCCGGCGTTTCGGTTTCGCCTCCAATCGATGCTTTCGCAGCCAGCGCGGGATTCACCGATAACAAGCCTGCGAACTCGCTGACCGCCCGCCTCCGGCTTGCCACAGGATCCGCCGGATCGTACTCGAAGACCTTCGCCGCCAACTGCCGCGAGCCGGCAGGATCGATCAGCGTGAGAGCGAACTGAATGGATTTGCCCACTGCCTGGGCCGTTCCGCTCACCACCCACGTCGCGCCGTAGATACGTTTCGCTTCGGCTGCGGTGTTGATGTTCCTGCGCTGGATTTCATTGCTCGGAATCGCGGCGATCCGGGAATCGATGCGCTCGAAATCAGCCAGCGCGGCGGTTAGAATTTCGGCGACGCCGTTCGCGATCTCGGTTGCGTCGGTGGAGTTTCCAAGCACTTCGAAGGGCAATACAGCGATCAGTTTTTCGTTGGTTTTGGAACTCACCGCCGGCGCGGTCGAATTCTTAGGGCTCGCTGTTCGCGGAGGCGATGGCGCGGCGGACCGCATAGAAAGGTACACGCCGGCTGCTGCCGAGGCAGCTACGATGACGCCGATGAGAGCCAGGCGCGACCGGGACTTCGGCGCGCCTCCTCCTCCGGAATGCGGTAACAGCAACGTCATCGTCGGCTGTTCCGCTGGCTCCGGCGCGCGCGTATCCGGACCGAAGGGCTTGAGCGCAGCCTCCATTTCGCGGGCCGACTGCCAGCGTTCGGAGGGCTTCTTCGATAGCGCCTTTTCGACGACGCGGCGCACATCAGGGGGCACTTCTGGTCGAAGTACGGCAAGAGAGGGAACCGGATCGTGCACGATAGCGTGGGTGATCGCGCTAAGATGTTCGCGCCGGAAGGGCAGTGTTCCGGTGAGCATCTCGAAGAGCACGACGCCGAGAGCCCAGAGGTCGGTGCGGCTGTCGACCGCGCTTCCATCGCACTGTTCGGGCGACATGTAGGCCGGCGTGCCAAGCGCGGCGCCTGCTTGCGTGATGCGTTCCGCGCCGGGTAGAAGCGCGAGCCCGAAGTCGAGAATCGATACGTGGCCGTCGGAGCCAAGGATGACGTTGCCGCTCTTAATATCGCGATGGACGATTCCGAGCGAATGCGCTTTGTCGAGGCCGCGCGCGATCTGCATCGCGATGTGCACCGCTTGCTCGACGAGAATCGAACCCCGCCGCAGCCGCCTCGACAACGTCTCTCCTTCGAGATACTCCATCGAGATGAACAGACGGCCGTCCACTTCTTCGACGTCATGAATGGGACAGATGTTCGGATGGCGGATCGCGGCCGCCGCTCTTGCTTCGTTCAGGAAGCGCAGCTTGTCGTGCTCGTTGAGCGATTCCGTCGGAAGAAATTTCAACGCAACCGGACGGTGCAGTCGAGTGTCCTCCGCCAGGTACACGACACCCATGCCGCCCTTGCCCAGAGCGCGCTGGATCCGATATCGCGAGATTCGATCGCCGGGATTCACTTGCGTGCTCTCGCTTAGCTCTTGCTGATCCGCCGCACATTGATCTCGTCGTCGGCTGGCTGCAAGGTGATCCTCGGAACCACGATGGGCGGCGCGCCCTTGATCCTATGATCCTCGGTGTCGTACCCCTCGACGCGGACCTGAAGCTCGTCTCCTAGCGGCACCGTGAAGGTGCTCGATGTCCCCTCCGTCAACGCGCCGCCGGCGACGATCTTTCCTCCTACGCGCAGCGCGACGAATCCGAGGCCGACGCCACGCAACGTAACTTCGAGGCCGCTCTCTGTCCGCGTGGAGCTCTCGATGTTGATCCTGTTAATCGGAACCAGGGACAGGCGCTCGCAGGCGAACGCAAACAGATCCAGATTGTCTTCGAGAACGTCGCGCCGCGTGCGCCGGTGCTTGAAGTTCGGTGCGACACCGAGGTCCTCGATCGGCGGTCCGCCTGTTCCCACACGATTGCAGCGGCGGACCGCGACCTGCAGCCGGCAATTCCCCGGCAGCGGCGGAATATCGATGCCGGGGATGTCCTGCACGTTGGTGCGAATGTCATCGAACGACCACGAGTTCGCACCACCTCCGCCGGTGCTGCAATCAACGCCAATCACTTCTCCAATCGCGTGGTCTTGAAACCCGGCTGCGAACATGTCGGCCGCGCTGTAGGTGAGGGCGTCGCATAACAGAACGACCGGCCCCTGATACACCTGACCGGTGTCGTTCGCGAGTGTGGCGGTGGTAATCGGGCGGCCCGGCGTCAGATGGACTGTATCGCCTTCGTCGTCGCCAGGCTCCTTGTCGAGCCACTTGGTAAAGTCCCTCGCGGGCTTGTCCGAATTGCTGCGGAAATAGTCAAGCGCCGTACGGACGACGTCGGTCTGCGGAAAGTGAAATTGCAGCGGGCGAATCTCCGAGGGCCCGAGCAATTGCAAGACGCGTTCCGCGAGCCGGATCTGCCCGCCGGGATTGCCCCGGATGTCGAGAATCAATCCGCCCGGAGCCTCCCGGTCGAACCGCGCGAGCACGTCCTGGATCTGCTGAAACTTCGCGTCTTCGAGGATCGTGCCGGAGGCGCCCGCAAAATCGCGGAACCGCAAATAGCCAAGCGGCCAGCCCGGTGCCGAATCGTTGCGGAGCAACCGCGGATCCGGCACGCCGGACCGGGGCGCGTCCGACGCGAATTGGGTTTCAAAGAAGTCGTCGTTGCCCGCCTGGCTTGCCGCCATCTTATCGGGACGGTAGCTGCATTTCGACCAGCGATGCATCAGACTCATCGATTCGTTGAGGCTGAAGGCGCTGGAACTGAAGGGCGTTTCGCCGAAGCCGGTGGCAACCTGCCAGGGCAAAATGATCTCCCGAACCTGCTTCTCACGCGGAGCCACATACTTGATCGTCGCGAAGTTCAGCGGTTCGAACGGCGGAATGCCGCCCTTGATCGCGACGCCATGCGAAGCGATGGAGCGGATGGTGAGGCGGGCGACGCCGCGCGCCAGTTCCGCGTCGGCGTTTGCACCTGGCTGCAGTTGCGCCGCCTGCTTCGCCACAGCGTCCGGATCCAATGCGTCCCATTCGACGACTTCCGCACCAACCCGGAAATGCGGGTGGTCCAACTCGCCGTTCTCGGATGTCGCCATGACTTTGGCTACGACAAATCGCGCCTTGCCGTCCGGCTCGTAGAGTTTCAACTGAAACGGGAGAAACGCCACCGCGCCTTGATACGGCGACGGAGCCATGTAGGTCGTATGAATGTCGCGCGCCTTCGAAAATACCAGCAGCATCAACAGGTGAAAATCGAAGTCGCTTACGGTGGTGAGCATTTGGCGAACCTCCGCCAAGGCGATGAACGGATTCGTATTCGGATCTTCACTCGTGAAGGCTGGTTTGAAGGCGCGGTGCGCGTACAGTTCCCGGAAGACGGTTTCCGCCTGTTTGAGCAATAACTCCTTGTCCTCGATCTTCATGTTGGATTTCGTCGCCGCTTCGCGCAGAAACGCTTCCTGCGAGACGATGTTCAGATCCGGAAGGCCGAGTTTCTCTTTCTGATTGAGGAGAAATTGCGTGACTCTGCCGGCCAAATCGATGTCGTCTTCAGAGGCTGCCATAGGGTTCGGAGCCTCAATTGTATTCCAGGCATGCGCCGCGCGTTATTCGAAAAAGCGCTAGCTCCGCTATTTTCCGGATCGCTTTCCGATCGCGTATAAGAACTTCCCGGTGCGCAAGAAGAGTTGGCCATCCGAGACCGCGAAGGAACTGAGGCAGTAGTCGTCGATATTGTTTTCGGCGATCACTTCGAACTGCGGACCCGCCTTGATTACGGTGGTCAGGCCGTCATCATTGGTGATGTAGATCTTGCCGTCGGCGAGTAACGGCGAGGCGCTGTAGGTGCCCGGCTTGATGCGCTGGCCGCCGTAGATTTCCTTCCCGGTTTTGGCGTCGAGGCACCACATGATGCCGCGATCGTTGACGACGTAGAAGTATTTTCCGTCGGTTAAAGGCGTTGGAACGTCGGGGCCGTTGTCGAATTGAAAGACGCGCTGCGATTGCGTGACGTCGCCGCGCCCGCCTACGCGGAAAGCCTGTAGCGGACGAATCCGCGTGGGCGCGTAAACGATGCCGTCGAAGTAAACGGCGGATGCGACGGTGCGGTAATTCGGATTGTTGTCGGGATTGAAGCCGCCGCCGCGCCAGAGTTCCTTGCCAGTGGCGGGATCGTGACCGGTGATAATGTCGCCGCCGGTGATCACTAGTTCATACGCGTTGCCCGCTTTCGCGATTACGGGTGTCGTGTAAGCATCGGGAGATTCGCGGATTGCCGCCGTCGGACGCTCGGCGCGCCACATGGTCTTGCCTGTCTTCGCGTCGATCCGCAGGATGTAGGACGGATCCTTCGTCCTCATTCCATGCAGCACTTGGACGAACAGCGCGTTATCCCACAACAGCGGCGACGACGCATAGCCCCAGTTGAGTCCGAAAGCGCCGTACTCCTTCTGGATGTCGCGCGTCCACAGTTCCTTGCCGTCGTAGTCGAAGCCCTTCAGCATGCCGGTGCCGGTGAGCACATACACGAATTTGCCATCGGTTACCGGAGACGGCGAAGACATGTTTTGCTTGCGCATTTTGGTATTGCCGCCGCTGACGGGGCGCTTCCAAAGGACGGCCGGCTTGGTGCGATCGACGCACCACAACTCGATTTCGCCGTTATCCGCGTTCAATGCAACGTTGAGGAAAATGCGATTTCCCCAGACGGCCGGCGTGGATCCGCTGAAGGAAGGCATGGGCAGCTTCCACGCGATGTTGTCGTCCGGACCCCACTTGGTCGGCAGGTTGGTTTCATGGCTGATGCCATTGAGTTCCGGTCCGCGCCACTGCGGCCAGTTCTCTGCTTGCGAGCACAGGACCAGCAGGAGCGAGGCGGCGACCAGCATCCACGCGACTTTGACGACTCGTTTGGCGGAACTCATATCAATGCTTCATATGTTAAACGAAGATCGGAATTGCATCGACCGGTCGTTTGAGGAACGGGCCTCGATGAGTTACTCGGCTCGCAACGAAGTCAGGATCGGAGCGCGTGCGACGGTTCGGACGGCCAGTGCCGAAGCCGCGAGTGATACGACAGGAACCGCGAGCAGTAACCACGGTAGGCCGGACGCGCTGGCGTGGCCACGGGACGCGATGGCGGGTGCGATCGCGAGTAACGCGCAGACGATGCCGACGACCAAGCCGCATCCGAGCAGGAACAGATTCTCGGCCAGCACGGTCACTCCAAGATCGCTGATTTGAAATCCGACGGCGCGCAGTAGAGCGAGTTCGCGCCGGCGCTCAAGTACGTTACGGAGCAATACGGCGGCCAGCCCAATGGTGCCGAGGAGTAAACCCAGTCCGCCGAGGACCTGAAACGTCGAAAGGTACGTATTTTCGACGCGATGATATCCAGCCAGTTTTTCTACTGTCGATGTCGCGTCGAAACCATAGTCGGAGAGCGCCTCTTCGAGCTTGACGGTAACCGCGTCGGCTTGCGCCGGGGGCGTCTCGATCATAAAGACGCGAAAGCCCTGCTGCTCTGGAAACGCTTTCAGGAAGTTTGCCTCGGACACCACCAACTCGCTTTGAAACACGCTGTCGTTCAGCGACGCGACCACGCGAACGCGCACCGGATGATCGGATTCCGGGTTCAGTACGATCTCGTCGCCGAGTTTCTTGTGCAGCACGTATTCGAGTGAATTCGCATCCGCGGCGGCAGGCATGACGTCGCCAGATGCCTCGAGGAGCAGCCAGGGATTCGCACGTTCGGCTTCCGTCTTCGCGAGCGATTCCTGGAATGCGAAGCGGCCTTCTTTGAGGAACGCGTCCGGTGCGCCAAGCACGCGCGGATTGCGCGGTTCGTACAAATTCAGGCAGCTTGCGTCATCACCTGGCCGTAGTCGGAAGGCGGTGAAGCGAGCGTCCTGAGCGGGCAGGTTCAAGGGCTCGCGATTGGTGTTGAGGTTGTAGAAGACCGGCAGTCTCGCTTCCGCGATCAACGGATAGCCTCCCGTTCCTGAATTTTTCGCGAGCGGGGAAGCCGCGGGACGACGGAAGGCATCGAGCGCGACCAGTAAGAACGTCGCCGAGGCGATCAGGGTGATACAGAGGATACTGCGGGCGGGCCGATATGTCGCATTCCGGAAGCCCAGCTTCCAGAGTCCGGCGCTGTGATCGAGCCCGAGCGAACTGACGCTACGAACGCGGAGCTGAGCCCAAACGAAGAAAAGGGCAGCGCCGAGAAACAGAAATCCAGCTCCGAAGAATCCGCCGGTTGCGTCCATCTGCTTGGTTAGCGCCGCGCCCAGGATGAGCGCTCCGCCCAGGGCGGAACCAATCGCGAGCCATGTCGCCGTGCGGCTGTTGCCCGAAGACGTCAGCGATCCGCGAACGCCCATCATCAGGTCGCGCGGAGAGCTCTTGCGCAGGCTTCGAAGAGTCAAAAGGATGGTCAAGATCGCGATAACAGCTCCGGACATAGCGCCGATTGCGAGCGATACGGGATCCACATGGAGCGAGAGCAGGGAAGTACTCACAGCATCGCGCCACACGGTCCGCAGGCCGTACATCAACAACGCGGAATACGCCACCGCGGCGGCCGTTCCGAGAACGGCGCCAGCGAGCGCAAGAAGAATGCCTTCGGCGAGGAACAGTTTTCGAATGTCGCGGGCGGCGAATCCGGTGGCACGGAGAGTGCCGATTTCGCGAAGCCGCTGTTCGATTCCTAATTGGAAAAACAGCGCAGTCAAGAGCATCGCCGAGACGATCAGAAAGAAACTGAAATAGGTGAAGTACTCGCCGAAATCCGTCGAGCCCTTGGCGGAACTGGCTCCTTGCGAGCGCACGTTGACCACGACCATTCCGGCGCGTTCGGGATCGAGCTTGGAACGCAGCGACTTCGCAAACGCGTCCGCGTCAGAAGTACCCGAGATACGCACCGACGTCAACTTGCCGAAGCGGGATCCCCACAACATCTGACCGGATTCGAGCGTCAGGAAAGCTTTCGGCGAGGTCCGGTATTGCTTCCAGTAGGCTTCGTCCTTGGGGCGGACCTTCTTGAGATCGAGTGGAAACGGCGGATCCCAATCGCCTAGCGAACCCGCGTCGGTGATACCCGGATACTCGGGCGTCAGGTTGCGATCCACGGCGAGGCCGGACATCGGCAGAATCCCCGCCAAATGGAACTTCGCTTTCCGAGTGGTCAGCGTTCCGCTCGGCTCCCAAAAGTAATAATCGAGAGTCACTTCCTGCCCGGCTTTCGCGGCAAGGTCTGTCGCGGCCCATTCGTTGAGATAGATCGAATCGCGATTGGCTCCGGGCGGGAGTTGCGACGGATCAATGGCCGTTACCAGCGAGTAGGGAACTTCCCGATCGCCGGCGCGGATGGAGTTCGCGAGGTAGCTCATCACCGGAACGGTTGGCTGTCCGACGGACTTCACCGCCTCGAAAAGCGAATCACTGATCGCGGCGGAATCGCTTTCGACGCTGATCGAATTGGATTCGGGAATCGAGCGTACGCGGACTCCGAGGTCGGCGAGCGTGGCGTGATCGCGCAAAGCCGCAAGCGGTGAATTGCCGCTGGCCAGCATCGCGTTGATCTTTCCGGGCTGTTGC
Organism: Bryobacterales bacterium; assembly: GCA_038210135.1. GTDB lineage: Bacteria > Acidobacteriota > Terriglobia > Bryobacterales > Bryobacteraceae > JBBQWZ01. The sequence goes on along the minus strand of JBBQWZ010000002.1, from coordinate 231,105 downwards.
AGATCGCGTTGCAGTCGACGGAGTGGCACGAAAACCGCGCGCACGGACCCTTGTGTCGGTCGCAGTGAGAACTCGCCGAGGTGCGCCGCATCGAGGATCGCGCCGACCTGAAAACGGATCGTGCGGGAGGCGTCGTCTTTACGGCCGTGCATCGATTCCTTGGCAATCGCAGAGGGCTTCTCCACGCGCACCAGAATCGTGTCTCCGACTTTCGCGCCGATTTCCGCGGCGAGTGCGGAGCTGACCTGCGCTTCGCGTCCGGCGCTTTCGTCCGGTGTGACGCCGTGGAATTTCCAGAATCGATCATCCACGCCGTACACTTGCGCGGTCGTCGAGCGCTTGTCCGCATCATGAACTGCGACGCCTTCAAGAGCGATGAGAGGCGACGAGGATGGGATGTCTTTGGCCAGCGCCTCACGGAAGAACAGCATCGTCGAAACGATGTAGTCTGTGCGGCCGAGGCGTTGCGCGATGAGATCGCGAAGACTCCCGCGCACTGAATCTCCGACCAGGAGCGCGCCGGATAGAACGGCGACCGCGGCCGCCACGCCGAGGACGACGGCGATGTTCGTTCGCCAGTAATGCGAGAGGTTTCGCCGCGCGAGGAGTGAGAGGTCCATCCCCTCAAGGATATCCGTTACTTCTTGGATGGTCGTTTTTTGCTCGTGGTCTGCCACCCGGATTTCGTTAGATCCACTTTCTCACCGCGGAAGACAACGCCTTCCGCCTTCAGGCGGATTCGCTGCTCGAGCCCGTTTTCGCCTGATAATCGGATGTTTCCGCCCGCACCGAGCACGCGATGCCACGGGATGCCGCGCGAGTTGTTGTGGAGCGCCCAGGCAACCTGCCGGGCGGCACCGGCGAATCCGGCGACTTCGGCGACCTGGCCGTAGGTGGCGACTTTGCCTTTTGGGATACGCGCGACGACGCGCCTGATCTCAGCGAGCATGGATCCTTAGAATGCCACGTTGATGATTTCGTCCCCGTTCGCCGTGGCGCGGCTCATCACGTGAAGGTTGCTCCGCTCGCGATCGTGAAACCATGTTCCGGGCTTGAGCAGACGGCGGTCGAGCACCTGCGTGTACGTCGAATTTGCGTCTTTGACGGTTTTGGGAACGGCGTAATGGTGCGCGATCCATTCGCACACGCGATCAAGTTTTGCCTCTGATTCAAAGCGGAGAATGTCTCCGAGGATCGGATTGGCGTGAAATTGCGAGATGTCCGATTTCTCCGGCTCCCAGAGAAAGAACTCGCTGCCGAGTTTGGGAAAATAGTGGAGCTCGATGGTCGCTCCGTTAGCAAGAGGCACTAGGGATCCGTTTTTGGCGAAGATCGGAATCGCATCTGGCGCCACATCGACGGTGATGTTTTGCCTGCCCTTGTATTCGCGATTGGTCCGTAAGTCGGTCCAGTTGCCCATGGGAAGATACAGGGTTCGCTGCTTGTCGTCGGACAGAATGGGAGCGATCAGGATCTCATCTCCCAACAGGAACTCGTCGTCGATCTTCGGCGATTGCGAGTCTTTGGGATACTGCAGCATCAGCGGCCGAAGTAACGGAAAGCCGCGATCGCGAGCCTCGCGAAAGTACGTGATCAAATACGGCTTCCATGTATCTCGCGCTGGCAATCGCGCCATTTGCGCGCGCGAGTCCACGACGACCGGCAGCAAGGCGGCGAGTTGTTCCGCTCTCGGACGGATGAGATGGGAGAAGGTCTGAAGATCGACGCTCGGATAGAGGATCGCCGTCATGCTCGCGTCGATCAAGCGGCGAACCAGATCGCGAAGGGCGCCCCAGGATGAGATCGGTCCGTTTGCCGGCGGGGCCGTTTCACGCGGGCGCTGCGCGGGTGTCAGCACTTCGACGACATCTGGACTCAGGCCGTCCTGTTGACCTACGGCCAACATGTGTTGTTCGAGAACCTCTTTGAGAGAGGGTCCGTAGTAGAACAAGTGCTCCGTTGGATCGCCCGCGCTAGATCCGCCGCGGCGGAATTCACCATAGCCGAGGCTCGACAAAACGAACGCCGAATCGGAACCCCAACGCAATTCCTTGGGCGCAATCGAATCGTCTCGCAGTAGCTGGCCGGCGCTGGTGAACACGCGAAAGTGTGCGTCGAAGCGGCTGACTTCAACGCGCAGATATCGATTCTCGAAGAGCAGCCAGCCATCGCGTTCGGAAGGGGTAAACGCGACCGGTTCGCGGTCGAGGATGGAAGGCAAGCTGACGCTCATGCTTACGCGAGTCCAGCGAAATGCCGCCGGAGTCAGCCAATCCAACCTCGCTTGGCCGTCGGTCAGTTTGAGAACGATTGCGTTGCCGCGGATCTCGGAGCTGACCACGCTGGCCCCGGCCGAAGCAGCAAGCAGAAAGAGAGACGCGATCGCGTGTTTCATCGTTCTCAGAGCAGCAGCAGTTTTTCCTGCATTTCGCCGGTGACTTGGGCTCCATGCTCTTCAATGAACATATTGATCTCCGACCGCACACCGAATTTCGGCAAGTACACTCCTGGTTCGATCGAGAAACAAGTCGAAGGCGTCACCCGACGCTCGTCGTGAGTTTCCAGATTGTCCATGTTCGCCCCCGCGCCGTGGACTTCGGTTCCGATCGAGTGGCCAGTACGATGGACGAAGTAGTCGGCATATCCGGCGGCTGCGATGAAGCCTCGCGCGGCGTCGTCCACTTCAAACCCGCATAGCGGGTCTCCTGCTGAGCAGGCTTTCTTGACGCGGTCGATGGCGGCGTTACGCCCGCCGGTAACCACGTCGAAAATGTTTTGATATTCCTCAGGTGGGTTGTCGCCGCAGAAGCCGGTCCAGGTGATGTCGTAGTAGACGCTGTCCGGCTGGTCGAGCTTGGCCCAAAGATCGATCAGGACGCCATCGCCGCGCCGGATCGGTTTCCACACTTCCGCCGAGGGTTCATAGTGCGGATTCGAAGCGTTCTCGTTAACGCCTACTATCGGGCCGTGATCCGTGACCATGCCCTTTGCAGCGAATTGCTGCCGGATGAATTGCTGGACTTCGTATTCGTTGACGTCGGCGCCGGCCCGCGTTTTCTCGCTAATCAGAGCAAAAGCGGCATGGCGGACCGCGTCCACGCGACGGCCGGCTTCGATGTGGCTTTCGAATTGCGCAGGAGTCCAGCGCGCCTCAAATTCCTGTATGAGGTTGGCGGAGGAAACCACATCGACGCCGAGACCACGGATGAGCTCCATGGTTCCGGCATCGACCATCGAGAGCGTGAAGATGGCGCAGTTCGGCGAATACTGCATGGCGACTTTCTTCGCGCCGGCGAGCAGCGTCCCCAGCTTTTCAATCTGCGATCCCCAACTTGAGTAGGTATCGTGAGTTCCAGCCAAGCCAAGCAGTACTTCGGATTCGATGCGGTGCATCAATCCGCGCGGTTCTCCGCTTGCGGGAATAAAGTAATACCATCGCCGCGTAACGGGCCCTGGCGGTTTCAAGTTCAGAACCCGGTAGGCCAACGGATCGCGCTGATGATGATCGAAGAACAACCATCCGTCCAACTGCTCCGCGCGCAGAGCTTTTTGTATTGCAGAGAGATTCAATGTACGCCCCCCATCAGCCGCTTCATCCGCGGCACCAGCAAAATCATGATCAAGCCGAGCCCGATGCAGAACGCCGCCACGATGCCGAAAAGGCTGACGGTCGAGAACATCTCATAGACGGACGCGACGCGTCCGCCGATATAGTTTCCAACGGAAATCGACAGGAAGAATACGCCCATCATCAATCCAGCCACACGAGCGGGCGCGAGTTTCGTGAACGCACTGAGTCCGACCGGACTGAGACACAGTTCGCCGCAGGTATGGAGGAAGTAGCATAGCGTCAGCCAGAACGGGCTGACCAGGATTCCGCCATTGGCGCGCAGGGCAGCCGGCACCATGACGAGGAAGCCGGCTCCAACTAACATGAGTCCGAAGACGAACTTCATGGGGCTTGAAGGCTCGCGCGATCCGAGCTTGATCCACAACCAGGAGAAGAGAGGCGCAAGCCCGAAGATCATGAACATCGAATTCAGCGATTGATACCAGCTCGAGGGAAAGTCGAAGCCCAGGATTTCGTTCTTCGTACTGCGGTCTGCGAACAGGTTCAGTGTGGACCCGGCTTGTTCAAACGCCGACCAGAAAGCGACGGACGCAACGAATAGAAGGAGACAGGCTGCGAATCGCTTCCGCTCGATTACAGTGAAACTCTTGCTGGTCAGCAACCAACCGAAGGTGCCGACGGTGGCGAGAATCAGGACGATCCCGGCCGCGTCTGCGACACCGGAAGCGGTCATTTGCAAAATGCCGAGATAGGAGAGAGCAATCGGCAGGACCAAGAGAAGCGCTCCCGCCGAAAGGCCGCGAATGAAATTTGTATGCTGCTGGACGGCGTCCGAATCGGAGGTAGGCTTGACCGGATTGAGGCCCGCTTCGCCCAGGTACTTAGAGCCAAAGTGAAACTGCACAAGGCCGATCACCATACCCAACCCGGCTAGCGCGAAGCCGAGATTCCAGTTCACTTTCTGGCCGATCCAACCGATCAACAAAGGCGACAGAAACGCTCCGGTGTTGATGCCCATGTAGAAAATCGAGAAACCACCGTCGCGTCGCCGATCTTCCATGGTGTACAACTGCCCGACGATCGTGCTGACGTTCGGTTTCAGCAACCCGGTACCGATCACGAGCAGCAGAAGTCCCAGGTAGAACGGCAACAGTGCGTGAACGCCCAGACAAAGTTGGCCCGCGATGATGAACACGCCGCCGTACATCACGGCTTTGCGCTGTCCGAGAATGCGGTCCGCGATCCATCCGCCTGGAAGCGATAAGAGATAGACGCTGGACGTGTAGAGCGCGTAAACGGCTCCGGCCGTACCGACGTCAAAGCCTAGGCCACCCTGTGCCACTGTCGCTGTCATATAGAGGATGAGCAGCGCGCGCATGCCGTAGTAGCTGAAGCGCTCCCACATTTCGACAAAGAAGAGCGTCGAGAGCCCGCGCGGATGTCCAAAGAAGCTTGTGTCCATTTCCACTGGTTGGCTTATCCCTTCCGTCGTTCTGTCCGAAGCATCGTCGCACGAGCGCGAAGATCCGCAACCCCCGCAATGGCTCGCTCGTTCACCACTTGAAAAAGGAGCGCATCGTCGTGCCAATCCTGACTGCGGCCGTCGGGGTGCTGCGTGGCAACCGTAAGTGTATATTCCCCTCGCGCCAGCGAGCAATCGAACGTAAACTCGACCTCGAACGTCTCGCCCGTCTGAAACGGACCCGAATCGAGGTGTTCCACGTGAGTGTTCGTTCCGAATACGTCCACGCCGATTCGATTGCGGATCAGGATCCCCGCAACGACGCCGTCCACGTTATGGGTGCACTTGCCTGTCAGGCGAATCGTCACCGCTTCGTCGGATTGGAGAGTGCGGGTTTCTCCTTGCCGGCCTTCGAGCACGCAAGCCGTGATTTCCGTGGTGCGATCTCCGTGACGTGCTCCGCCGGCGATTCCAGTCTCGGTTTCTTCCGCGGTTCCGCTGACCATGGCGGCGTAGCGATTGACCACATCGTTCGGCGACCCTTCGGCGGCCACGCGACCGCGTAGCAGCAGCACCGCGCGGTCGCACAGACGCTTAACCAGGCCGAGATCGTGGGAGACGAAAAGAATCGAAACGCCCCGTTCCTTCAACTGCTCAAATTTTTGGATGCACCGATTGGCGAAGATGGCATCGCCGACCGAGAGAGCTTCGTCCACGATCAGGATTTCCGGTTCGACGTGAATCGCGGTGGCGAAAGCCAGGCGAACGTACATGCCGCTCGAATATTCTTTCACCGGCCGCTCCAGAAATTCGCCGATATCCGCAAATTCTGCGATCCGATCGAACACGCGCGTCACTTGCTCGCGCGACATTCCCAGGATTTCGCCGTTGATGAAGACGTTCTCGCGGCCGCTGAATTCCGGGTTAAATCCGGCGCCGAGCTCAAGCAGGGCGGCAATGCGTCCTTCGGTGACAACGCGGCCTCTGGTGGGTTGAAGAATTCCGGAAACGATCTGAAGGAGGGTGCTCTTGCCGCTGCCGTTCGGGCCTACGACGCCCAGCACCTCACCGCGTGCGACGCTCAGGCTCACATCGCGGAGCGCCCAGAATTCCTGCGCCGGATCGCTGGCTCCACGAAGATTCTGCCAAAGCCGGTCCCCTGGCGATGCATAGAGCGAATAGACTTTTGAGACGCTTTGGACCTGCAACAAGCAGCCAGTGTAACAACCTAGGCCATAAACAAGCCGCGCCGCATCCCTGGCTTCAGCGGAACTTCATAGCCGATCAGGCAGAACTGATCGAGTGCGAAGAGCACCACCGATTCGAATCCGGCGCCGATCGCCATGCGAACTTCTTTTCGCCAGCCGGTGGTCGCGTCTCCAATACCGACAAGGTGGCTTCGGGCAGACCGCGAAAAGCCATGTTCTGGACCGAACCCGATCGTCGTAGCGCTCGCTTTCAAATCGCGATTTAATGTAAAGCCGAAGCTCTCAGTCTTGAGACAAGCCAGGTTGGCGGCGGTCCAGGCGCCGGCCGCAAAATTGATGGCCTGGTTGAATGCTGTCTGGTTTACGTCGGTGGGATACAGGACTTCAAAACGCGCGTTGGAATTCGTCTCGCGGACGAAGCCGATGATCGTTGTCGTGAAGTCGGAAATACATTGCGCGAGGAAAGAGCAGTCCACGGAATGCTCCGTTGGATCCGAAGAATTTGTCGTGAACGTCGTGAGTGGACGGCCGTATCGACTCGCGAATTCAGCCTTCGTCCATTCATCATAGAATGGCATTCCGGAATACATGCCACCCAGTCCGTCCGTCGGAAAATACCACCACTGTACCTCACCGAATTGCAGATAAGGAATGTGACCCGCGGCGCTCTGCAGTGCGGCCATATCGGCGTATACGCGCTTCCAGAAATTCCGGCTCGTCGGCGAAAAATTAGTTTGAACAGCGGGAGTCGGCAAAAGGATCGGATCGCCGGCGGGTCCGCGCTGCGCCAGGCCGGCGGCGATTCCCGGATCCGCGTGTTGCAATTCCATACTGAATGCGGCAGCGCAGTCGATCCCATACCCGTGCAGAGCGGCGAAGTAGGCTTGACTCCAATCGCGAGCCGCGCGATTGAGAGCCGGACTCGCCGACGTATCCGTTCTCCAGTCGCCGTCGATTCCACCACCGAAGCTGTTCGAAGGAACTGTCACAATGAAGGCGGGATCCGTAGAAGAGCCTTGCAGGGTTAACCGATTTCCGTCGGCGCCCATCGTTCGCGACCAGATGGTCAGTTCGCTTCCGCTGACCGAAGCGCGGATCGCCGTATAGCCGCCATTGATTTCAATCGCAAACGCGCGAGCGATGGTAGCCGACGTGTCTCCGGCGTGAATCAAATGCGAGAGCGTGGTTGTAGTCGGGCCATCTGAGCGCCCAATCGTTAGCGAAATGCTTTGACTGGGCGTAGGTGCTCCAGAAAAGGCAACGGCGGCAGAAGCATACTCGTGACCCGCGCGCACCAGTTCGTAAAACCATAGGGCACCTACATAATGATTCGCGCGGCCGTGAAAGCCCAACGATTTGACCATCCACGCAGTCCGCTCCGCTGGAAGTGAAATGGAATGGTCGGTGTCCCAGTCGGTAGCGAGCGTAATCTTCGCCTCGGCCTTTGGAACAGGCAATTCGCTGCTTGGGTTCGCGATTTCGAGGAAATCGAAGTAAAGGTCCCGTCCGTCGGGGCCGGCATACGCCACGGAAACGGCATGCGTCCCGGCACCATACGTTCCAACCAGTCGCCGGACTAAGACGTCCTCGCCAGCGAGGGCCAAATCTTGCGTCAATGCGAGGGCGCCGTCCACTGTCACATCGACCTTCCCGCCATTGGGTATCAACCTCGTTCCCAGGTAGAGGGAATGCGTCTGATTCGTCCGGTAAACTGCCTGGGCGGCTGCGCCGGAAGCGTGGGTCAAATGAATATTGCCCCCTGAAAAGTTGCCCGCCGATTTTGTCCATGAAGCCGTGTAGGCAATCGATCGGTCGTCGCTTTGGATCCGCCTGCTCCCAAAACCTGCCACTAACTGACTTCGACCGGATCCGGTCACATTCCAGTTCGAAACGACAACAGCGAATTCACTGCGAGCGAAAGGCTGATCCTGCAATGCTGTCGAATAGGTCCAGCGAAGCTTACGAATCCGGTTGGTAGGAATGGTGCGAGGCGTGGTTTGGTTGTCTTTCAGACCGTCAAAATTGAGTGAGACGCGCCACTTCGTTGGCGAAGTGCCGTGCGCCAGGTTCGCCCAATCGATGTCCCAGCTCAAAGTGGATCCTGCGGAAGCGTACGTGTACGCGCCGACGCGATTGCCGTTCGTACCCGATTTCGAATCCGCAAGCTCGGATTTTGTTCCGCCAGACGACCCCGCGAAGTACAGCCGTATTGTCGATCCGATCAGTGTCGCGCGCATCACCGGCGAAAACGCATTCACGCTGTCCACAATCGCTTGCGCTGCGGTCGCGAGAGTGTCAGCGCCGTATAGCGTATAGGTGTGATGCTGCCCGAGAAATTCAATGCCGATGATGTTGCCGCCTGTCGCAGTGCCTTGTAACGTGAAATCGGCATAGGCAGTGTGATATGCGCCCGCGATCGGCGTAGCATGATCACGAAGATTCACATAGTAGACGTCTTCTGCTCCCTCATCCGGGGTCGCCCAAATGCGAAGCGAAGGCCAGTCTACGACCGGATATAAATCCGAATCCATTCCAATACAATTTGTCCGTGTTTCTTCATAGCTGAGCTGAAGGCCGCTCAAATCCCCGTCTGGCAAATATCGGAATGCGGGATGCTCGAAGACGTTGTCGCGATTCCACTCGACAACAGCCCAGTCAAATTGTTGGCGCCAGGTTCCGGAAACTGTGAAGCCGTTCTCAGTCGCTCCGCTCATCGCAGCGATCGCCGAAGGTCGAAGGAAATAACACTGCAAGTCACGGTTTGGTTGAAGTTTGTTGATCGATTCTGCCATGGAGTTCGCCTTAGAGACGCACGATCACGGTCAAGTCGCCGCCTGGTAGGGAACCCGCCGCCTGCGGCACCGTTTTGACATGGAGGGAAATCTTCGCTCCAGCGTTGAGCGGCGGCAGGCCGAATCCGTTGACGACGTTCGACGTAGTGGCGCCATCGGCGATAGTCAAAGTGCAGTATGCGTTTCCATCCATGGTCAGTTGCAAAGAAATTAGCCCTCCGCTTGGAGCGGATCTGACGACGGCGTACACATCGCGGACGGCGTGCGCGTCCTCCATCAGGACCGCCGGAACGGCATCATCCTGGATCGCCAGGTATCCTTCTAGCTGCAACGAAATCTGCCCACCCGAAAGTGTCCGCAGACCAATGTCGGTGAAACTCGTGAAATTCACTCGCCGCACGTCGCTGTTGCCGCGCGAATTGGTCACGAAAAGTTCCGCTGCCGCGATTCTAGCGTGCGGCAGAAATATCGGATAACCATAACTTCCGCTCGCCTGGCTTCCGAAGAAGTCCTTAGCGAACGGCACAATCGTTACGCTTCGCGCCAAGTTATAGATCGGAGTCGCCGCCGTATGCGCCGCGCTTGCGGTGGAGTGAGAACCCCGGCTCACCGTATACTGCAGCCCGCCAGCCGCTACCGATTCGACCGCCACAATTTCGGAGTCGATCTGAAGCAAATCGCCGGCGGCGGCTGTTCCGGAAGTATTCAGACTCAGAACTGTATCGGCCGCGGTAACATCGCCAGCCAACTGCTTGTCGGACGGACTGTTCAACTCGTCCCAGGAATACAAACTCAAAGTCCCGGCGCTCACGGTCCGCGTTTGCGTCAGATCCGCGAAACTGATGCTCACCAGCTCCACCATTCCTTGGCCAGTCGGCGATAAACCGAAAGTCGGAATTGCCGGAACGTCGGTGTCGACTGCGGACGTCGTGACGCCACCGATTCGCCAACGCGTGAGCGGACAGAGTTCCGGCGAGCACTCCTTGTCGTGGCTGTTTGCCGCCCGCCCGGAGATGTGGACCGTTGCGTCCTTTCGATTCGGAACATCGAACTCCACGGGGCTTGCGTCGCTGATCGCGCCAAATTTCCAACTCGATTCCGCGATCGTGAACCGACTGGTTGAATCCGGCTCCACATCCCAGGCCGGAGCGACGGATAACGCCACCGTTGAATTACCGAGAATCGTCCGTTCCTGACCAGACCCTTTCCCTTTGCTCAACCGGACGGTAGCGCCCCGAAAATCATTTTCGAGCATCGTCAATTCGGAATTTCCGACGCTGGTAGCAGAGTGAACATTCACCGCTTCGCCAGGCTGAAGCTCCACCCGCCAATAAAAATTCGCGTGGTCGAAGTTCTCGTCCGGAGGACCCACCAGCTCCGGCGTACTGGCGCCCGTATCCGTGAACTGCGCCGCGACCGGCACATCCGTGGCCAGCCGAAGCATCTGGTTCGGAGAATTTCCGCGATACACACGAAAGGTTGCCGTTCCAGGCGCAAAACTCAAAGCGTTGAGCACAACCTGATTCGTATCGGTACCAGTCGGAACTTTTGCCTTAACTGAAAAAGAAAGCTTACCCTCGGATCCGTTCGCGTCCACGGAGCTCAATGCGTAATACACCGTCTTTCCACCCGGTAACGCTCCCCCGGCGTTTTGAATAGTCGCCCTGAGGCTAAGCAAAGGTATTGGGAGTCCGGCAGCGCCCGGTGTCGCCGGAGGCACAAAGCCGCACGAGAGTCTGATTCCGTAAATCCCGTCGGAACTCGCCAGCGCGCTTTCCGTGATCGAAAACTGGACCACTCCCTCGTCATCGACAACGTCGCCGACCAGCGGTCTAGGCAATCCAACGCTGGATCCGGCCGATCGCCGTCCGCCAGCGCTGTCTGCGCCTCCCGCCGTGTACCAGTCATCCGAATGCCACTGCGCGGTGATCGTCACGGTCTCGTAATTCGAGCCCGGCGCCACGCGCACAATGCGCATCGGCTGACGCAGCAAGCCTTCCTTCGCGTAGGTCAAGGTAATCAGGTCGCCCGGAGTCAACCCGATTCCTCGAACGCTCGTCTCAAACTCGGCAAACGTGTTCCCCCGAATCGATTTGTCGAGCGCCAACTCGATTAGGCGAGTGGCCTGGTCAAAATTGGGAATTCCGATGGCCGCCAGCGGCGCGCTGACTTCCTGCCCGTCGCGGGCCAGATCCTCCGCATCAATCAGCGAAAGACTGTCTTGCTGATACTCATTGAACTCGTCCTGAAACTCAACGCTGTACCGGTTCGGACTGTCCGCTGCTGCTCGTGCGCGAAGCCGCAACGTGGGCGCTCCGTTCGACTTTCGCAAGATCCCGGAGAACGCTGCGGAGCCGTCGCTGAACTCGTAAGCCGGCCATCCTCCAGCCATAACTTCAGTTGCATTGGAACCAGTGGGCTTCGACGCCTGTTGGATCGCCAACGTGCACTCCGGGCGCGCCTGTAACAGGCCACCGTTACCGTAAGAAAGGATGATCGCCGCGCCGCCGCGAATCCCCTTCACCAATTCCGCTGCGCTCCGCTTTTTTGAAACGACCAGATTGCACTGGAAACGCGGAATCGATGTTGCATTCCCATTCATATCGGTGCTAGCCACCGCTTCCTCGCAATAGGCGGCGGTCTTCGCGAAGCTTCCCAGATCGATCTCTACTTCCGTCCAACCACTGCGCCGCAGAACGTCGAGTAACACCCACGCCGGGTTATTCGTGAAAACTTCGTCCCGCCGTGCTCCGCCCTCGTCGTAACGGGCAAGCTTTAAGCCCTCCAGCAGAACCTGGATGCGCGGATTCGTCGTGCCGTTCTGAACCCGATTCGGTACCACCACCGACAGGAATGCCATGCTACCGTACGGATCGCCGACGGGATTTCCGCCCGCATTTCGGAAGTCCATATTGAACGCTCCGCCGCGAGTGCCGGAATGCACCACGTTGTACCAGCCCGTTGCGGTCATGTCCGCCCCCGCCTGGCCCTCTGGAATCTCGATATTGTTCACGATAACCTTCAGGACATCGTGAATTTCGCCCATACTCAGTAGGACTTCGATGCGAGTCAGGTTGCCGTCGTTCCTGCCCATCACCACTGGCGGCTGATACCACGCTGTTCCATAAACAAGCGGAACGAAATCGTTGTACCGCGCCTCGTTGTCGATCACCGGCGAAACGTGGGTGCCGCTTTCTCCATAACTTCGCACCAGCACGGATGCCGGAACAAATTCGACGCCGCCAAACCGTCGCGTTACCTGGCTCGTCGAATCCTGATCGAACATCCCGCGCTCGACGCACTGCGTCCGTGAGTAATCGCACGAGTCGAATGGGGCGCCACCATTTGGCGTACCTTTGCCGTTTGGTAGACCCGCCGAGTAGCCGCAGCGGAATAGCGCCGAGAACTTGCCTCTGGCCCCGCCGTCGAGCGCTTCCTGCCGCTGTGCCGGCGTTGCCGGAAATTGCCACGTACACCGTCTCGAAATCCTTACTTCCGGCAGAGTCACTCGCTGCAGGTTCAGCCGATTCGTGAAGGAGAGCCGCAGGGTTGACTCGGTGATGTCCTCTGGCGGATTTGAGATTCCACGAAACAGAACCCGGCTCTCGGTTGCCGCGACGCCTGTCGCCAGATTGAAGAACACAAATCGCGCGGTGAGCTTCGCACCCTTCCACCCGACATTCCGCTCAATTTCAGAAAAATACGAATCCGCGTTCGCCAGTGTGATTGCGACCTTCGCGGTCGAGTCCGTCCCCTCCCCCGAATTTGCCTGCCACTCGAAAAGATTGTGTTGCAGGATGCGCGCGGCATGGAGTTCGCCTTCGAAAGACACTCGATGCGTGCTCCAACGCTCCACTCTTCCGTCCACCAGCGTGCACTCAAAGAGGAACAGCGGCGTCTCAGTGACAACCAATTGCTTGACATCATCGATCGTCTGCATTTTTGAACTAGTTCTCCGTTACCGCAACAATCCGAAGTCGCGTCCGTTCCCACTCAGAAGCCTCGGCGGTGATCGCGAGCTCGTTCGATCCGAAACGCGCCAAGGAATATACTCCGCCCTGCTTGCCTGTCACCTTGTAACCGGAAGCACCCGGCTGCGCTTCCACTTGCAGTCCGAACACGTCTACGAATCCCGCTGCGCTCAAATCTAGGCGGAACGCTACGCTCGATTCCGTGCCGCCAGCGCTTCCGCCCAACTCGAAACGCATCCAAGTTTCGGATGTCGCAAAGGTCCGTGCGAGCGATCCGAACGAGAGCGTTACCACACCCGATCCCTTCAAAGACACGCTCCAGCAGTAAGTAAAACCAGCCGGAGCATCCAGGGTTTGGCGAATCCCTTGCATCCCCTGTCCGCCGTTCGCGAGATGCGTCGCTCTGTGTGTGCCGAGATGATCTTCCACTCCGCTGCTGATCAGCAGCAGCGGATCCTTGGTCCACGCTTCATTGGTCACCTCTTCGCTATAACGCAGCAGATTTCCCGCTGGATCGAGAAAGGTGAATGGACGCAGCCGTCCTTCCGTCGCGGTGAACAGCGCCTCGATCGAGCCCCGCTCCGCGCTCGAAAGTTCGCGGAGTTCCAGATCCCAGATCACTTCGCCGGTCTCGTCTTCCAACCGGATCACGCTACCGTCTTCAAGATCGTTGCTTACCGTCCGTCGGCTCCTGGTGCGCGCGAGCGGAAACTGGCCCGACGCGCCCGTTGACAACTGTGGAAATACCAGCATTCCCTTAGCTCCTGTTTTGTTGAATTACCAGACGGGTCGAAGCCCGGCCCTCGCCGAGGACCTGAATGGCAATACCGTCCGCCGCAAAACGGCAACTTGGATATTCACTGCCATCCCACGGATCCTTGAACGCGAAGTCTCCAAGCTGGCCTGCCTGTTCCGAGAAAAACAATTCGAGTCGCGCTACCTCGTCCTCATCCAGCAACGAGAGATTCAACGTCCACCTTTTGAGCGGCGTCGCTTGTAGACGAAAGCTTTGCTCCGCGTTGTCCACGAAGCGCAGGACTCGCGCCGGCTGTCCGAGGATCCGCTCAGCCGGGTACTGCGCGATCGCGCCTGTTTTCAGAACCGGAAAATCCGCCATCTCAGAGTTCCCTCACTACGTCGTTCAAAACGTTCGACTGCAACATCGCCAGCCGGACTGCGCGCGCGATGTCGTCGCTGTGATCGAGAAAACTCTGGCTGTCCATCGCGTGAACATTTACAGTGATCTGGGGAGCGACCGCGGCTTCCCCTTTGGGAGTCAAAGCTCGTACCTGCCCGCCTTGCCCCGTTGACGCTTCGCTCACGGACCCCGACCCCGCATCGTAGAGGCCGTCGAACGCAACCTTAGGGGGAACTGCGTAAAAGGGCAGCGCAGCCGGTGAACTCGAATCGCCCCCGCCTCCGAACAGCGAAAATAGGCCGTTCACAAGCGGACTGAGCCCCATCCCCCCTCCGAGAAATCCGAGAATCGTGTTCCCGATTCCGCCCAAAGTGCTTTCCCCCGACGCGGTCCCGGTCATCTTCGCCGCCGTGGCGGTCGCCGGAACGGATTGCGTCATCGTTTGAAGTTGCGCCGTTAGAGCGGCCAGTTGTTGTCCGAGACTCGTCGTAGTGGAATCCACGCTCGTCTGTCCCGTGGACAGGACCTTTAACACTTCTCCCCAAGAATCACTCGCCATTCCGGACCTCCCTGCGCCATTCCTGTTCCAAAATCACAAACCCTTCCACCCTCTTTGCCGGTAAATCGCGAACAGGTCCTCCAGCAAATTTCCAAACGTGAAATTCTTCAAGCAATGCCAAGCTGTCCGCCGAAATCAGCGACTTTGGACATTCCTCGGTCGCGGTTTTTCCGCGCGCCCACACCACCGTCCTTGCGCCTCGCTCGCTTTCCGGAAGAAAACCGCAGCGCCTGGTCCGGTCCAACCGCTCGCGCCTGCAGATGTCGCACCTCCACGCGGCTGGTTTCGAAAACTGAAACTGGAAGGCGACGATTAGTTTTTTCGTTCTACTTCAGACAACCCGCACTCGCGTTTTATCGCCGCGATCGCTTCGGAGGCGAGCGGCAATGGACCGCGTTCCAATAGCGAACTCGGCGTGGCCGGTTCCCCGTCGATGAGGAGCCCGCTCACCTCGATCAGCGCCCATTCCGCATAGACTCGATCGATTTCGTTTGCGAGCGCAGCGGCCTCCAGCCGCTCCCCGATCCCTCCTCCTGCTTCGAGGAATTCAATCCGTTGCGCCAATGCTTGCAGGCGCCCGGCCAGATCCACTCGCCTGCCAAACGAGATTCGCGCGATGCGAAACCGTACCCCGGGATAGACGGCCGACGAGCACTCGACGCTGCTTTCCCAAGCCTCAACCGAAAGCGATGTAGAGCTCGTCATTGAGCACTCCTTGCGCTCGGCTGCCGTTGAATTTCCATTCGAGCCGCGAATCGCCGTCCACGAACTGAGGCACTTCCGGAATGACGCCGTTCATGTGAATTCCGAAAAGCTGACCGGGTTGCTGACCCAGTTGAAACATGACCGGCAGCGGAGATCGCTGGCGAGCCGCTTGGTATAGTTCCCGAGTTTCCGCATTGAGCTGTTCGAAAATGCTGAAGTTCACCGACACCTCGCGCTCTCCCGCGGAAAGACACCGTGCCAGATCGCTCCCGAATTCCCGGTGGCGCGTCTCGACGTGATTGTTTAACTCGATCTCCGCATCCGTCAGCGCGAAGAACTGCGACGGACCCGTGCCGATCCAGACTTGCCCGATGTGACCGGGAACCACCGTGTAATCGAAGCCCAACTGCGCTGGCTCCGCCGGGAACTCCGTGAGCCCGCCCTGTCCACTTTCGAAGCTCGCGCTATCGATCAGATCTCTCGCGGGACCGGAAAAGTGGAACCCGTGGTAGTCGCCATTCACCCGGATCTTCACTTTGTCCATCGCCGCGCCTGTCAGAATCCGCTGGACCGCCGCCGCCGGATCCCAGCAGTCGAGAATGCTGACGCTAGCCAACTCCGTCGCCAACGCATAGGAAACCGTTGCCCCCAAAATGCCACCGTTCACCAACACCCCTGCGGTGAACGGAGCGTTCAGAGTCACCGACTGCGGATTGCTCACAGCCACCACAAAACGGATCTCGCCCCCTGCCGTCACAGCCTGTCCCGGCGTCAACCCATGCGTTCCACCGAACGTAATCTGAGAGCCCGCAACGGAGGCCGCCGTCCCCCCCGCGAATATCTTCGGTGCCGCCCCCATCGCCGCCTGGAACATCGGCCCGTGGCTCGGCACACTCGTCGGATCGGACCACGCGGTGAGAAACGTCTCGATCGCGAAATCCGTAGTTCGCCGAATTCCTGCCGGCAACCCTGCGAACGTTCGACTTCCCGTCTTGTCCCTCCGCGTTCGCACGGCCGTTCTCTGGTTCGCATCCAGCTTTACAGCGGGTATCCGGTTCTTCTCCGTCACCGCGCCCACGGTGCCGAAACTCTCTTCGAGGCCCACGTAGAAGCGGTTATTTGTGGACGAAACGTAACATGACATTCGCGATTCTCCTCCGGCCATTCCCGGCCCTTATTTGCTGATATCGATTTCGAACACGATCTTCGCGGACTGCAGGAAATTTCGCCCGCCGTGCCGCACCGGGCCGTAACTCACCTCGTAGCCGCCCGTGTAAAACATTCCTTGTCCCCAGTCCCCTCGATTCGCGTCCAACACCTCGGTCACGCCGTCAACGTAGAGCTGCAACACGGAATCGATTCCCTCTATCCGGTCCTGTGAAACCCGGGCCTCCACCGCCATCCGGGCTTTGCCCGAAAACACGCGGAATTTCTCGCGCAGCAGATTCGTCACTCGCTCGCAGTAGATTTGTACCGCCGGATACGCCGCGCCCGAGCTCTTCTCGAGTACATCCGCCGCGATGTTCTGCCCCACGATCGCCGCCGCAATCACAGACCCCGGCTTCATTCCCAGTTCGTTCGCGATCCCCGCTACCACTGGCTGCAATCCATTCGGACTCTGTAACAGGTCCAATACTTTCTGCGTGCCGATACTCGCTACTTGTGCCACTGTCCCCCCTTTGGCCGTAATTCGCGTCAACCGCGCTGCGAAACTCGTGTCTCGATGACCCAGGACTCAGCAGCTTGTCCTTCGGCGGGCGTCGGCCCGGCAATGAGGCTTCCTGAAAGCACCCACTGTCCTCCTAGCACCAGCGGATCCGCGTTCTGCCGCGCCATGGTGTCCGGCGCCAAGCCGACGTAAATGTTCCAGCCGGTCACCCCGCTCGGCGCGGCTCCCGTTATTACTGCTAAATCGCTGCCAGCCGTCGTGTCGAACGTCGTGGGAACGGCCGCCGCGCCTTCGGCTTCCCCCACCCAACTCACGCTCACGTAATACGTCGCCGCAGCCCCCGAACCCGGAATGCTCGAACACACCGCTGTTCCCGCTCTCGGAATCCCTGTCGCTACCAGTCCCACGCCGTAGTCGAACGCGATCCGCTTAGCCCGTCCTGTCGCCGATCCGTACTGATCCCGCTTCGCCTGGTACCGTTCGTTCAGCTGATTTCCGTACGCGTCGCTGAACACCATAGCCAACGTGAGCAGCGTGTGCCACCGTTTCATCGCGTCCGTGACAACCACCGTGGACAACCCCAACTGCCGCCTCGCGCCGGCCTGCGGATCCTGCGATGGTCTCCGCAGCAGGAACGACGCCAATTCATTGCCAACTTCGGCCGTCGCCAGCGCCAGCTTGCCGTCCAGATCAATCTGCTCTGTTCGCGCTACCTCCAGCAGCGAGGATTCGTAGCTGCGCAAGTCTTCGATCGTCGAAGGATTTCCATCCGTAAAGAGCGCCATATTTCTCTTAACCTCGTTTCGCGGGAGCCGGCTTCGCGTTCGGCAGCGCCGCCACCAGCACCCGTCCGGTGCTGTACAGAGGAGCCGCCACTCCCGCCGAGCGTTGTCTCGCCTCGATCATTTCCGACCGGAAGTGCGCCTCTTCCTCCGTTGACGCCAGGCGCGCCTTTCCGTCCACGATCAAGCTCGCCGCTAGCGCCCGGGGAACCTCGGAAAGTACTCCCTGCTTTCCGCCGTCGCGCGTCGCCATGCTCATCACCACCGCATCCCGTGACGCGATGTCCCGTTCCACCGCCCGAATTTGTTGGTAGTAAATCCGCAAGTCCATGTCCGTCTCCTTCAAAAATCTTTGTCTGCCTTCCCGAGGAAACGGGGGACCCGGCAAAGGTCCCCCTGTCCAAACCCCGACCTAGCTCGTGACGTGGATTCCGTGTGTATTCCGAAGCACCCCCACGCCGTACAGAACATCCACCGTGAACTGCTGTGCCAGCGTGTTCGGCTGATACGACATCGTTACCCGCATTCCGAAATTCCCGATCTCCGCGTACTCCGCAATCGCGCCCGTTCCCGGCAACGGCTGCGGAAGCCGGCGAATCACCAGCCCCAGCGCATCTTTCGTGAAGGCCAGATTGTGAGTGGTCGCCGGACCGCTGCCCGTCTTCGAAACGAATTGCGACCGGAAGATGAAAAAGTCCTTCATCTTGCCGATCGATCCGTCAATCAACGCCCGCAAACCCGCGTCTCCTGCCGTCTGGTACTCGCTGAACCGCGTAATCTGGCGGATCGCCGAATAAGCCGCCGGGTCAACCACCAGGTACTTCGGCATGTTCGCCGGAACTTTGGCGTTGAACATCGCCGTCTCCGCCGCATCCACCGCGGCCTCGGTGAGCACGACTCCTCCCGAGCCGATCGTTCCGTTCGCGGTGAACTGCGCGTACGTGTTCAGCAGGTCCGTTTCGATCCGTTCCGCGAGCGCGACCATCGCCGGCTGCATGTACAGCCGCAGTAGCTCCGGCACGGCCAGAACTTTTGTCACGTCCGGAATCTGGAACGTAGCTTCCGCGTGCGTGTTCAGCACGATCTGCGCGTTCCCCAGGTTCGGGCTCTGCAACTGCACCGTTCCGCCTTCGGCGATGTTGTTTGCCACCATCGTCGGCGGAATCGGCACGTTCACTGTGTCCCCGGCCTGTGCCAGCACCGGCTCGTAATCGCGATTGACCAGATTGCCCATTACCAAATTGCCCATCAGGGCCGGCAAGGCATCTACGGCCACCAGTTTCACAATCGCGTTTGCCACATTGGCTGATGTAATCGTCGCCATTTACTCTCCTTTTTCCCTCTTCACCGGCTGTCGCAAAAGAAAAAGACCGGCAGTCTCCCGCCGGTCCCTTCCTGCTCACGGCAGTCCTGTGCTGCTGCCATTCATTCCGCCAAGAATCGCGCGCGACTTTTACAGACCGCGTAGCGTCTGCGAAGCAATTCTCGAAATTTCGTGCCGGACTCTCTCCAATTCCTCACTACTCATTCCCGGCTTGATTCGGTCCAGATCCACCCCGCCATTCCCATTCGCAGACGGACGCTGCGTCGCCGGGCTACCCGAGCCGCCCGCGATCCGAGCCGGCAGGAACTCTGGATTTTCTTCGACGAATCTTGTCAAATACTCTTTCAACCCGACGCCGCCTTGCTCCGCCCGACCCATTAGTCGACCCTCTTCGGAACGAAAAACGTCGTCCCGTACCGCCCGATATGCCAACTCGATCTTGGCGACGCCCAGCCTTTGTAGCTCCGCCCGCACCGAGGAACTCCGCTCCGCTTCCTCCGTGCGCTGGCTCAGTTCCTGAATCTTCTGCTCCAGTTCGCCGCGCTTCTTCCGCTCTTCCTCGAGCATCGAATGCTGAAACTCCCCCATTACTTCCCGCAATATTTCACGAATATCGTCCACGGCAAAACCTCCATTAAAAAAACCGGCCAAATAGGCCGGCTAAAATGACTCCTCCAAACGGCGCCTTACCGCCGTGAACCCTGAGCGTGAACCCTGAGCGTGAGCGATGGGACCCTAGCCGACTTCGCGGCCGATTCGACCAGACACCCGAATTCGAGCCGCGACCACAGTGCTCCGAAGGAGCACGTCGGAAGCGGACAGGAACGTTGATTTTCGGCGGAGTGCCCCGCGACCAGTTCCACCGCTCCGACCGAAAGAGTCAATCAGACCCATCCAGCCTCAACTCTCAACCGCCTCGATCTCGTCCGAGATCTTCGATTTCACATCCTGTCCCACGTCACACAAAAATTTCAGCGCCAACTTCTTGAAAATTTCTTTCTTCAACGTCTCGGACCCGATCCCCAGCCGCAGGATCCGCTCCGCATCGTCCAGTTCCAATCCGAAATCGCCGATATCGAATTCGTCCATACCCGTCACGCCAACATGGAGGCCGTCTTCCCGCGCGTCGCTGACCGCTTGTAGCACCCGCCGCAGATGATCCTTCATGCAGTCTCCAAACGAGCGCAAAACCTCTTGCGTAACTGAAAAATCACGCTGCTTGCTCAATCCGCTGGTCTGCTGTGCACCCACAATCGGACCACCCATTTGCGCCAGGTAACACACCCGGTAGATCTCGCCCTTCAGCCGCTCCAAATTCTCGGCGGCCAATTGGTAGACCTTGCCCTCCGGCTCCGTCCAACCGAATTTGTCCTCTGGCCCCAGTTGAATGTAGTAGCTCTCGCCAACTATTTGGGTCCACTCGCGATCCGAGTAGATCACCGGCATTGCGAACAGCCCCATCGTCAATGCCCACCCCAGCGCATTCGATTTGTTGAAATGCTCGAGTTGCAGCAGTCCCGCCCGGTTCATCAGCCACATGCCTTCCGGAAGCTGCGTCCCAAACAGCGGTACCCTCGACTGCTTCGCCAAACCGTGCGTTCCCTCCGCCAGCAGTTCAACGGATCCGCTGTCGCCCACTCGCCGGAAGTGCCGGAACGCCGCCTTGTCAAAGTACGACCAGCGCGTTTCCTCCACCCAATCCTTGTCTTCCGGATTCTCTTTCCGCAGCGACCGCGTTCGGAGTACCACCCATTCGAAATTGCCGCGCTCGTCATAGCTCCAATTGATCAGATCTTCCGGCGAATACTCCACCAAATACGCTCGCGACGCGCCGGTTGCATCTTCTTGCGCTCGATTCGCCGCCTTCTCGGGAAGCCGCGGAAAATCCACCAGCACATAACTGGATCCGCTCACCAGAGTCGTGAGAAACTGCCGCCGGAAAAGGTCGGAGAGGTTCGTGCCTCGCAAATCGCAATCCTCGATCAGCTCCGAAAAGAAGGTCCGGCCGGGATCGTTACGCCCATCAAACGCCAGCACCGGCTCACGCCGGAACAGCGTGGCTCCATACCAGTCCACGATCGAACCGATGTAATTCTCATAGAACGCGCGCCGCAGCCGCTCTCCATACACGTCGCCCGGTTCCCGTTGACGCCGCACCAGGTATTCGGAGGCGCTGCTCTTCATCTGCTCGCCCCCCGCGTACAAATCGCGATATTGTTTCCAAACCGCTGTCTTCCCGCGGTATTCTGGATGTTCTAAATCGATATCAATCAAGCCAGCCTCCCATGTCTCCACCGCGATCGCCCGCGGAATCGCTAGTCGTCTTCCGGCCTACAGGATCCGTTCCCCCCGCTCCCCGGCCCGTGGACTCTCGAACTCCTGCCACACCAAATACCCAAGCGCATCCGACAAATGCGTTCGTTTCGCGTCCCGCTCCTTGTCGATCACTACGCTGTTCTCCTTGTAAACCACCTGCTCAAAGTCTTTGATTAGATCGACGCACTTCGGATCCACTGTCATTCGGACCTCCCCCGTCGCTGACCGCAACTTCGCATTCATCAGTTGCACCCGATCTCGCACCGCCGGATTCCTTTTCGCCATTTTGAATTCCACCCGGCCATACCGGGCCGGCGTGATCAGCGACCGCAGGATCTGCACGTCGGATGTCCCCGCCGTCCGCATCGACTGGCCACTTGCGTCTGCGTAAACATGCACTCCGGCCCGATGCGCCGGCCATCTGGCAAAGAGTTCCTCGCAGGCTTGTTCAGTGGAAGATCTCGCCAGCACGATCTCATCCAGTACGCGCACGGATCCGTCAGCGATTTGCGCCACAACGGCACACATCGGATCGACATTGAAGTCGAACGCAACCAGCAGCGGCAACTCTTCCCGCAAGCTCATGCGTTCCACATGATGCGCCCGATCAAACTCCCTGTACACTCGGCCTGCCGTTAAAGCCAGGTACTCCCCAAGAACTTCCTGCCGGTACCGCAGCGCATCGTAGCTGTGCTCCAGCCGCTCATAGTAGTCCGGAACCGCATCCAGCAAATAGCGGTTCTCTTTGGGCTTAGCCAGGATCACCTCGTACCCTGCAACCGGATTTGCGATGAACCTCTCGTATACCCAATCAAATCCGTTTGGAGTCCAAACCCCGAAGCCCTCCATCCGCTGCGACCGCGGATCTCGCAACCGCGCCTCCAGCTGCAGCCAGCTTTCTTCCGGCGCATACGTCAATTCATCCACGCCGAACCACGCCAGGTTCGTGCCCCGCAGCGCGTCCGCTTCTGTGAGCGACCGCAACAGGATTTTTGCGTCGACGGCTTTCAACGTCATCACTCCGTCGCTCTTATTCCAGTCGTACTCAATCCGGAATCTTTGGAGCAGTTGCACGAGACTTTGAAGCGTCGCCGCCCGCAACAACGGCAGTGTCGGAGCCGCCAGTAATCCCGTCAGCCCCGGACTCGCAAGACAGCAACTGAGCGCCTGAACGCACAGCGCCATGCTCTTGCCCGACCCCACCGGTCCAGAAAACCCCTTAAACCTTGCCGTGGACGAGACAAACCGATGTTGCGATGGCAACAACTCAGAAAATATCCCCAAATTGAGAATGCTTCCATCTCCCGACTCCCCGTGCCCGTTGGCGTGCCCCTTACGCGGCATCCTGCCTGTCCTTCGGGCTGCGCTTTCTTGGGCCAAATACTCTCTTGACGTCTTCGGCGGTGGGCGTCACCCAAGTCACTCGAACTTCGCGTGGCCCGTTGGTTTTCATCAATTCGCGCTCGAACTCCGTCAGCCGAATCCAATCCGCCACCGAAGGCTTGCTGGCTCCCGCCAAAAGCTTCTCCTCGACCAGGTTGATCAGCTTGTCCAGTCGTTCCAGCCGCGACTCCCGATGACCTTTATGGTCATGGCCTTTCTCTTCCTGATCTCGCGCGTCGTGTTCGTTGTACGCATCATGCTGGTCATAGATTCCACGGCGCGCAGCGTCCGCGCGCTCTGGATCCGCGTCCTGCGATCCCTGATCGGAATGACTGGCGTCCTTCTGGAAACCGGGACCAGCATCGCCAGACGCATCGCCAAATCCCTCGCCGCTCCGCTCCGCTTTTTTCCCTTTCGGAAAGGGCACATTGGTGCTCTTTTTCGACCTCTTGCCGGTCTTCGTCGCGACTTCCGGAGGATACAAAGCGCTTTCCAACTCAGCCGGAGAGATCGACACGACCTCATCCGGCTGCCGATCCGGCGTTTCATCTAAAGCTTGTTCCCTTGGCGCCGGGTCCTGCTTTTGTTCTTTCATTCATCCTTCCTCTTTCATCGCTTGCGAGCATAAGAGATGCTGGAAGCAAATCTGCCGGGCGCCCGCCGCTCCCCTCGAAATCTCTTACCCGAGCTCAGAGTACAAGGTCAATATTTAAAACTCCTCGTTTAAAAGCTAAATGCTTGAAAATAAGAAAGAAATAATGTCAATAACTGCGACACTGCTATTTGAGTAACCTGGCAATGGCAGGCGGAGTTTCCGAATACGAACAAAGTATCTATATAAGGAGTGAACGCGATTGGGTGACTTGAGAAATCAAACTCTCCTCAGGATCTAGCGTCTCCCAACGCGGTCCATCGATCGGACCAACCCGATCGCAACAGACAACTGCACCCAGCCGCCAAATCCGAGCCGCGCCCAAAGCGCTCCGAAGGAGTGCGTCGGAAGCGGACCACCGCAACCCCTCCACCCCGCCCGCTTTAAGAACAGCTTGAAGACCCAGACGCCGGATCGGAGGCGGTTCTCCGATACGTTCCGCCGGCTGCCCATGCAGAGAACTGGGCCGCGGACCGGGAATAACTCGTGATAATAATTCCTTCGAGTGAGGATCTCGAGTAAAACTCCCGCTTCGCCAAGCCTGGCGATACCTCAACCCAGGTGCCCAGATCACACCGCTATAGCCCCGCACGTGAGTGCGGGGATTCCGGGTTCGAACCGTCAACCAGAGGACCCTCTACGCACAGATCCTCATTCAGCTCTTTGGAAGTAAGGTGCCCCTCGCGTTCGCAAAAAAGATGGAGGCAGCGGCTACAATCTCGGAATCACCACCCGCAGCAGTCGGACTAGGGTGTCGCGGACCCGGGCCCCGGTCTCGAGAACCTCTTCATGCTGGATCTTTTGATCCAACACTCCAGCCGCCATGTTCGTAACGCATGAAATTGCTACGCACCGGATTCCCATGTGATTCGCGGCAATCACTTCGCCGGCCGTGGACATCCCCACTAGATCCGCGCCAATGGTCCGCAGATACCGGATCTCCGCTGGCGTTTCGTAACTCGGTCCCGACAGCGCCGCATACACCCCTTCCGCCAAGTCGATCCCCAGTTCCGCCGCTGCGTCCTTTGCGATCGCGCGGTACGCCTTCGCATAGGCATCGCTCATATCCGGAAAGCGAGGCCCCAAGGCATCATCATTCGGACCTAATAAAGGATTAAATCCCTGCAAGTTAATATGGTCAGAGATCAATACCAGCGAGCCTTGCCCGTAATTAAGGTTGATTCCACCGGCCGCATTCGTCAAAACCAGGCTCTGGACGCCCAGCTTACCCAACACGCGGACGCCGAAAACAACCTGCTGCGGCGTGTAACCCTCGTAGAAATGCGCCCGTCCCGCCAGGACCGCCACTGTAACGCCGCCTACGCCTCCAACTACCAACTTCCCCGCGTGACCCACTGCCGTAGACGGCGGCCAGCCCGGAATCGACGCATAAGGAATCTCCACCGCATCGTCGAGCGTGTCCGCAAACGCGCCTAAGCCGGATCCCAGCACCACTCCAACCGTCGGTCTTGTCTTGATCTTGGTGGATAAAAATGACAGCGCTTCATTCATAGGCGGCCTTCATTCTAACAATGGCGGCTACAATGAGGGTTCCATGCTCGACTCCTTGGCCGCGGCCGCTGTAGCCGCCCGCGAACACGCTCATGCGCCCTTCTCCCGCTTTCTCGTCGGAGCCGCGCTCGAAGACCACGCGGGCCGCATCCATACCGGCTGCAACGTCGAAAACGCCACCTACGGACTGACAGTCTGCGCCGAGCGCGTAGCCATTTTCAAGGCCATCTCCGAAGGCTTGCGACCCCGTCAATTCCGGCGAATGGCCGTCGCCGCCGACGCTCCCACGTTGACTCCGCCCTGCGGGGCATGCCGCCAGATTCTCTGGGAATTCTGCGGCGATATCGAAATCCTGCTCGTCAATCCGTGCGGCGAAACCGAAGCCCTGCGCATGCGCGATCTGTTCCCGAGGCCCTTTGATGATTCGTTCCTTTAGCCTGCTGCTCTTACTCGTTTCCACTCTTGCCGCCGAACCTGTCGACTGGATCTGGACCGCGCGCTGGGTCGTCACCATGGACGCGCAGCGCCATGTCTACGATCACGGAGCCGTCGCCATCCGCGGTGAACGCATTGTCGCCGTCGGCCCGCAATCCCGTATCGATCGCGACTTCCAGCCCAAACACCGTCTCGCCATCGACGGGATCCTTTCACCCGGCTTCATCAACACCCATACCCACGCCGCGATGTCCCTCTTCCGCGGAATCGCCGATGACCTGCGGCTCCAGGACTGGCTCCAGAACTACATCTTTCCCGCCGAAGCCAAGAACGTCACCCGCGACTTCGTCCGCTGGGGTACGCGCCTCGCCTGCCTCGAAATGGCACTTTCTGGAACCACCACCTACACCGACATGTATTACTTCGAGGAAACCGTCGCCGAAGCCACCAAAGAGGCTGGCCTACGCGGCGTCCTCGGCCAGACCATCATCTCGTTCCCCGTCGCCGACTACAAAACTCCCCAGGCCGCTCTCGCTGGTACCGAAGCCTTCCTTCAGCGCTTCCAGAACGACAGCCTCATTACCCCCGCGCCTGCTCCGCATGCTCTCTATACCAACTCCGACGAATCCATCAAGGCCGCCCGCGCCCTTGCCAACAAGTACAAGGTCCCGTTGATCATCCACGTGGACGAAACCAAAAAGGAACACGAGGACACTCTGAATGCCCGCAAAATGACGCCCGTGAAGGTGCTGGATTCGATCGGCGCATTCAATGGACGCACCGTCGCCGCCCACGCCGTCTGGGTGGACGACGCCGATATCCAGATCCTCAAAGCACGCGGCGTCGGAGTCGCTCACAATCCGTCCAGCAACATGAAACTCGCCAGCGGCGTCGCGCCGCTGCTGAAATTCTTCAGCGCCGGAATCAACGTCGGGCTCGGAACTGATGGAGTCGCCGGCAGCAATAACGACCACGACCTGATGGAGGAAATGGACCTTGCCGCCAAGCTCCAGAAGGTCACCTCCATGGATCCCCGTTCCGTCAATGCTTATCAAGCCCTCGAAATGGCGACCATTGGCGGCGCTCGCGTACTCGGTCTCGACGCGCAAATCGGATCCCTCGAAGCCGGAAAACGCGCCGACATCATCGCCATCCGCACGGACCAGCCGCACGCCGCACCGCTATACAACGTCTACTCGCAGATTGTCTATGCTCTCAAAGCGTCTGATGTCCGCGACGTCATGGTCAACGGCCAAGTTATCGTTCGCGATCGGAAAATGCAGACCCTCGATTCCGCCGCCGTTCTCAAAAAGGCGGCCGAATATCAGGAAAAGGTCGCAGCCTCGCTCCTCAAGAAATAACGAGCCTCGTTCAAGCCAGGCTGGGGCTTACAGGCTTCTCTGAGTTAGAAGTTTCGCCCCCAACCCCCACTTCCTAATTTCTAAAAGCTGTGCGGTTCGTCTTAACCCGGGGAGGCGGGCCGCTACTCATTCGCATTTTCCGTTGCGAAAACGGCGAACTGATGTTCCTGAAACGGTTCATCCAACTCTTGAAGGAGCATGTAATGAGCTTGAATTGTACCCGCGTTCTTTTTCCGCTATTGTTGGCCGCCTTTGCCTCGAACGCGGCAGTCATACAAACCTACTCGACCCAGCCCGCCTTTGCCATCGTTACTACCGGGGTTACGAACTTCGATTTTGGCTCCACCGCGCTCGGCTCGTACGGCACGTCCGCTGGCTTGACCGTCGCGGGAGTCAATATCGTCGGCTACTACGACGCGTCCTATTCACTGCTTGTTGCCACGTACGTCGAGAGTCCTCATTTCTCCTGGGGAGTGCCGGTACTCAAAGGAAGCAATACACTCAACAGCTTCATTCAAATCAATCTGGCCGCCGCGACTGCTGTATCTCTTCACCTTGCAACGTACTGGGAGGGAAACCCCGTCCAAATTACCCTTTCCTCGGGCGAAACATATACCGTGAATACGCCAGCCACCGGCGGCCTCGGCCTGGCTACTTTCTGGGGATTCACGTCCGACACTCCGCAAAGCTTCGTTCGAATCGCGACAATCGGAGGAGCGGGCTCCCCGGTGCTGGTTGATTTCGGAATCGGCACAGCGAGCACTCCAGATCCGCCGGCGGATACGCCCGAAGCGATGACCATGCTGATGATGGGTGGCGGTCTGTTAGCCCTCAGCGGCCTGAAGAAAATCCGGTTCGGCAATAACGCCAGCGCGGCCTAAGAGAATACTTTCGAGTTTGACGCCGGATCTCTCCTATCGAAGGCGGGGTCCGGCCTTTCCAATATCCACGCTCAATAACCTCCAACGCAGCAGCTTCCCTTCCTTCATCCACACTTCAGCCAACTCACCGCGCTGCGTCTCGGCGCGCTGAAATTGATCGAATACAAGATTTCCCAGCGAGTACAAAATCAGACCCCCGCCATACTCTTCAGGCGATTGCGTCACGTGCGGGTGATGGCCCACAACGATCGTGGCTCCGGCGTCGATGGCGGCATGCGCGAAGGCTTTCTGCTGCGCATTCGGGCGAGGCGAATATTCGATTCCGGCATGCATCGAGACTACGATGACGCCCGCTCGCGGACGCATCCGCCACACATCCTTCTTCATCGACGCGATATCCATGACGGCGACCCGGCCATCGATATCCGAGTGATTGCCGTTGGTTTGGTCATACGTGTAGGCGAGAAAACCAAAACGTGTTCCGTTTCGCGCAATCACCACACCTTCGTGTGCCGCGTCCGCTGTCGCAGCGGAACCGGCTGCCGCAATGCCGTTCTCGGTGAGCCAGTCGAGCGTGTATTCGACGCCATACCCGCCGCAGTCGCGCGCGTGATTGTTTGCGGTGGACACGACGTCAATTCCAGCAAGCTTCAAGCCTTCGATCATTTCAGGCCCGGCGCGGAAAACCATGCCCCTCTCCGTCGGCTTCCCCCGATCTGAGAACGGAGC
Organism: Bryobacterales bacterium; assembly: GCA_038210135.1. Taxonomy (GTDB): domain Bacteria; phylum Acidobacteriota; class Terriglobia; order Bryobacterales; family Bryobacteraceae; genus JBBQWZ01. The sequence goes on along the minus strand of JBBQWZ010000002.1, from coordinate 202,655 downwards.
CTCAAGATTGACGAATGCCAGGTCGGCAGCCTTCAAGAAAGGAGCGACACCGCGAAAAGGATACGCCGGATCGCCCGCATCCCGTGCAGCCCGCCCCACATACCGCGACATCATCACATCTCCGCCAAAAACTAACCGCGTCTCCATCGATGCCAGGGGCGCGGGCTCGCCGCTTCGCATGATCGGAAGCAGACTCAGCGCCAGCAGCAAGATGAGGCGGAATCGATGCATCGCCGGAAAGAAGCTACCCGTCCAATCCTTCAGCCGCCGCCTGATCGAGATACCACGTGACTTCATGGGCGTTTCGCATAATCTGCGTCGGATACTCGAGCGGCGTGTACTCGGAATGAAATACGTGACGCAACGCATCCTTCTTATCGGCGCCTGCCACGAGCATGACGGTATGGCGCGCCGCCAACAGCACCGAAGGCGCCAGCGTGATGCGCCATTGCGACATCTTTTCGCTCCAAACAGCGGCCGCGATCGTCGAACGGTCGGCGAGTAACTGCTCCCCAGGAAACAGACTCGCTGTATGCGCATCCGGACCCATTCCCTGATGGATGACATCGAACACAGGTACGTCTCCCGGGCCTACGCCGAAGAAGGCCTGCAGATCGACGACATAGCGCTCCGCCGCCAACTCCGGTCGTAACTCAGCCTGAATTCGATGTACGTTTCGCATCGGAAAGCGTGCCGGCAGCAGGAAGGTTTGCTCGGCTAGGCGGTAGTTGCTTTGCTCGTTGTTCGGCGGAACAGCACGCTCATCAACCCAGAAAAGGTGAACCCGGCTCCAGTCAAACGGCGCGCGCGCGAAAGCCTCAAACAGCAACCGTGGAGTGGATCCGCCTGAGATTGCCAAAGATGCATCGGACCCCGCGGCACTCGCGTCCTCAAGCAGGCCGAGTATATGCTGTGCGCAGGCACCGGCTGTTTCCTTGGGGTCCGGGTAGGTGTGACGTTGGCCGCTCATCGTAACAGCCAGTGTAGTCGAACCGGATGCTACCTACTTGCCTAATGGGAGTGGGCCGCCAGGTCGGCGGCTCTTGACAGGGCAGCCTCGAATCGCTGGTCGCGATCGAGGATGCCGAGCTCCTCGCGCATCAAATCGTATTCGGTCCCGGGAGGCTCCGGAAGGCGTACGGAATTGCCTTTGCTCCACAGCTCGATGGTTCTGTGATTCACCGCAATATCAACGTGCTCGTGTGCGCTTTCGAATCGCACGGAACATATCCCGGCGATCGATTCGTCATCGCTGAACGCAATTTCGACCGGCCGGCTGGTCAGCGACTTCTCGAGCCAGGCAGTCAAATAACAGGCTCCAGCCGTCCGCAGGGAACCGGGATGCATGACCCGCATGTGATACTCGCCAGACGTCACGTCTCTCAACAAGCCGTCGGACCAAGCTTGTGCAATCATCTCGCGCCAGATTGTGAGGCGCGTCCATGCCAGATCGGCGACGCGGCTGCCCGTGGAACGCAGGACGCGAAGTCGAGCCAGTCCGCGAGCCGGTTCCGCCAGCAAAGTGGAATCGAAGATCGCTTTATCGGCCAATGCCAGCAACTCGTTGTAGCCGACCGCATCAAACCATTGCGGGCCCCGGCACCAGAGGACAACCGGCAGGTCGGGAGCCATCAACGCTAGCACGGAATTCGGCACCTCCCGCATGCGTTCCGGCGCGACTGTGATTTCGATTTGTTCGCAGCAGATTTGTTGACGCTTACCGAACGGCATCCAGCATTGCGCAAATACCCGAGCCTCCAACTCGGCGCCCGGTTGCTGCCGGATGACGATCGCGCGAGAAGGATGCTCGTGCATCAGCTCACCGAGAATTTCGCCGGCATTCTGACGAGTCTCGTCCGCGTGATATTCATCGGCGACGATCAGCGTCATCGCACACGCGCGCAAAACTCCGCCGCCCGTGGTTTCCGATTTGCCAAGATCCGCCCAAAGTTGGCGGAGTTCTTTTAGGACGTTCTCCGCGCGGATCATCCTTCGGCTCCTACGCGCGAAAGCAGCGCGTCCCTTAGCTGTTGCGCCATACGTGACCTTGCCTTGCCAGCATCTCGTCCGAAGCCTTCGGACCCCACGTCCCTGCCGCGTAGTTCGGGAATTCGAATTTCTTGCCGGCCCAGTCGTCGAGGATTGGCTGCACCGCGCGCCAACTCGCCTCGACCATGTCCTGCCGCGTATACAACGTCGCGTCGCCGGACATCGCATCGACCAGCAGCGTCTCGTAGGCCGATGGCGAACGCACGCCGAAGCTGGAGCCATAACTGAAATCCATCGACACCGACCGCAAACGCATTCCGCTTCCTGGATGCTTTGAAAGGAAGCGCAGTGAAATACCTTCCTCCGGTTGAATCCGGAGGATCAGCAGGTTCGGCCGGACCGTACCTTCGCTTGCGCCGCCGTCGATCTGAGCTCCGCCGAAGACGCTCAGCGGAGCGTTGTTGAACTGAATCGCAATGTCGGTGACGCGCTTCGGAAGGCGCTTTCCGCTGCGAATGTAAAAAGGTACGCCCGCCCAGCGCCAGTTGTCGATATAGAAACACGCCGCGGCATAGGTGTCGGTCGGCGAATTCGGATCGACGCCTTCTTCCTCGCGGAACCCGGGCACGTCCTCGCCGCCAACCTTCGCCTTTCCGTACTGACCAGCGACGGAGTATAAAGGCACTTCGGCGGGCTTCATCGTTTTGATCGACCGCAATAGCTTGGCCCGCTCGTCTCGCACGGCGGTCGATTCGAACATCGCGGCGGGCTCCATCGCAACCGTCGCCATCACCTGCAGCAGGTGATTCTGAATCATGTCGCGAAGGGTTCCGGCTTCCTGATAATAAGCGCCGCGACCCTCGACACCGATCGATTCCGCCGCCGTAATCTGGACATTGTTGACGTACCGGCGATTCCACAGCGGCTCGAAAATGCCATTGCCAAAACGAAAAGCGAGGATGTTCTGGACGGTTTCTTTGCCCAGATAGTGATCGATGCGGTACACCTCCTTCTCCTCAAACACCTTGTGAATGGCTTCGTTGAGTTCCGCGGCGCTGCCGAGGTCGTGGCCGAATGGCTTCTCGACAACCAGACGCCGCCAGGCTTTCGGATGCGCTTCCGGGCCGTGCTGCAATCCGGCGGCCCCGATCTGCGCGACAGTCGATGCATAATAGCTGGGCTGTGTTGAAAGGTAAAAAAGGACGTTGCCTTCGGCGTGTGTCGAACCATCGAACTCGTCGAGCTTGGCTTTCAACGCGGAGTACATCTTCGGGTCCTGCAGGTCGCCCGCGACATAATGGATGTTGCGCGCGAAGCTGGCCCATAGCGCCTCTTCGAATGGCGAATCCTCGAGGAACTTCTGCACCGACTCTTTCATCTTGGCGCGGAAGTCGTCATCGCTCATCTCGGTTCGCGAATTCCCGATCACCGAGAAAGCAGCCGGCAGCCTGCGCTCGTACGCGAGACGGTAGAGCGCCGGCAGCAGCTTGCGCTTCGTCAAGTCGCCGTTGGCTCCGAAGATGACAATCTGGCAGGGAGGGACTCTGCGCTCGAACCGGTTCGGATCCTGGAAGGGGTTGGATTCAAACTCGTCGTGCGTGACTCCGAATGCGTCAGGAAGCGAAGTGGTTTCTCCGGACATTCCTACACAGTACCATCGGGCTCGCCGTCGACTCTTTGACTCTGGCCCAAGCTTTGCGGACGTGGAGCTTGATATGATGGTTTAGCCCTCCTGAGTACTCATGCACCGGAGTGTCGGTGCGCACAAACGAAAATAGAAAATCCGCGAGCGGCATCTTTTCTGCGAAAAGAACGCTGTGCGGGCGCGAAAAGACGAGGTAGTCCCCTGGAACGCAAGAGAATCTTAGCCGTGCTCGACGATTTGTTCTTCACGGTGAAAATTAACGAGGCCGCGAAACGCGCAGGCCTCGAAATCGACTTTGTGAAATCGGAGATCGATGCGATACAAAAGGCGAAGGAACGGCCCACGCTCATCATCTTCGACCTGAACTGCAACGCGGTCGAACCGTTGGAACTGATTCAGAAGATCAAGGGTTCTGTGGAGTCGAAGGGCGTCAGCCTGATCGGCTACCTCTCGCACCTTCAGAGCGAATTGAAGCAAAAGGCCTATGAGATCGGGTGTGATACCGTGCTCGCGCGGTCCGCGTTTTCTCAGAACTTACCGATGATTTTGAAACGCCACGCCGGCTCGATGTAGGCGCTTCCGCGCTTTCCCCAAAAAAGCTATTCGATGACGGCGAGCACGTCGCCGGCCGCGACCGTGGCGCCTACCGTGGCCTTGATCTCGAGGATCACGCCTGCTTTGGGCGACTTCATTTCGTTCTGCATCTTCATGGCTTCGACGACCAGCACGCCCTGACCCGGCGCAACAGTGTCTCCCGCCGCCACGAGAATCCGCACCACTTTGCCCGGCATCGGAGCGATCATCTCCAAACGGCCGTGCCCCGCGCCAGCCCCTTTCGCAGGGGATAACTCGCGCGGATCGCGAACCTCGACATCAATCGCGTGGCCGCACAGCAACATCGTCTTGCCGGAGACGCGCACATCGTAGCTGCGTCCGTCCGAGAGAACGGAGTACACTCCGCGCTCTACTTCGATAACGCTGGCCTGGCGCTCCGCGTCGTCGCCGAAACGGAAGCGCGCGTCGTCGCCTTCAGTCGTCACTTCGAAGGGAGCCGTTCGACCCAAAACATCTACGACGAGCTTCATCGCATCAACCTTCCGCGGCCATCCTGAGTCCATCGGCTCCGCTCCGCCGCGGTCGCGAGTACCGCCGCTTTACCGCGCGAGTGATGCAGGGCGGCGACAAGAGCAGCCACAGCGATGGTGTCCTCATCCGGCGGAATCTTCTCGAGCCGCCGGGCGAAAAATTCTTCGATGTATCCGGTGTGAATCGCACCGCTGCGAAATGCGGGGTCGGCCAATACTTCGCGGAAGAAGGCGATGTTCGTTTTAATCCCGCCAACCACCGTTTCCGAAAGCGCGCGATTGAGACGCTGAATGGCTTCGATCCGCGTTCCGGCCCAGACCGCGAGTTTCGCGAGCAGAGGATCGTAGTCGAGGGGAACGGTCCAGCCCGGGTACACGCCCGAGTCAATGCGGATTCCGGGGCCCGAGGGCTCGCGCCACTGCGTAAGAGTTCCTGGAGAAGGGAAGAACTGATTCTCCGGATCCTCCGCGTAGACCCGGCATTCGATGGCCGATCCGCGCCACTCGACCTCTAGCTGCTGGATCGTGAGGTGTTCGCCGGCGGCGATCCGAAGCTGCCAACGGACCAGGTCGATTCCGGTCGCAAGCTCCGTTACCGGATGCTCAACCTGTAGGCGGGTATTCATTTCTAGGAAATAAAAATTACCCTCGGCATCGGCCAGGAATTCCATAGTCCCGGCATTAAAGTAGTTCGCCGCGCGCGCGATTTTGAGGGCTGCCTCACCCATCCGCTCGCGCAAACCTGGCCGCGCGGCCACGTAGGGCGACGGGCATTCCTCGATTACTTTTTGATGCCGACGCTGGATCGAGCATTCGCGTTCGCCCAAATGAATCATGTGGCCGTGACGGTCGCCCAGCACCTGGATTTCGATGTGGCGTGGTTCCACAACCAGCTTTTCCAGATAGACCTCGTCGCTCTTAAATGAGCGCTCCGCTTCACTCGACGCATCGCGGATCGCGCTTTCCAGGTCTTCTTCGCGGTCCACCCGGCGCATCCCTTTGCCGCCGCCACCGGCAGCGGCTTTGAGCAGGACCGGATAACCAAGTGACCGCGCGAGGTCGCGGGCATCGCTCGCCTTCCGAACCGCCTTTTCCGTACCAGGCACAACCGGAGCGCCTGCCGCGATGGCGATCGTGCGCGCAGCGGTTTTGGAACCCATGCGGCGGATCGATTCCGCGGACGGGCCGACAAAAACAATACCGGCCTTTTCGCAGGCCTCGGCGAAATCGCCATTCTCGCTCAGGAATCCATACCCGGGATGGATCGCGCCTGCCTTGGTCTGGCGCGCAGCCTCCAGGATCTTGTCGGCGCGCAAATAGCTCTCACCCGATGGCGAAGGGCCGATGTGGACGGCCTCGTCCGCCATGCGGACGGCCAGCGACTGGCGGTCGGCGTCCGAGTAAACGGCTACGCTCTTCAACCCGGCCTCGCGGATTCCGCGGATCAGCCGGACGGCAATTTCGCCGCGATTGGCGACTAAAACTTTATCGAAAGCCATGGAAACAGGCACGGTTCTTGGGGCACCCGTGAATCTCTAGAAGTAACACACCGCCCGCCGTCCAAAGCCGGGTGCCGCCCGGGGCGGCCATGCTACGCTCGTACTAACTTATGGCGAGCGCTGGAATCAAAGCGTCGCGCAAGGAACGCGGCGTGCGGCTGACCCGGCAGCGCCAAATCCTTCTCGACCTTATCGACAAGTCCGGCGAGCACCTCGACGCCGACCGGCTCTTTGAACTGGCAAAAGAGCACGACCCAAAACTAAATCGCGTCACCGTCTACAGGACGCTCAAAATGCTTAAGCTTTCGGGCTTGGTCGATGAACTCGACCTGATGCACTACGGCGGCGATCAGCACTATTACGAAACTCGCCTCAAGCAGGAACATGCTCACGTCATCTGCCTTCGCTGCGGCAAGGTCGAAGAGTTCTTCGGCGATCCGCTCCAGAAATTGCGCAAGCAGGTCGAAAGCCACTTCGGCTTTCAGATCCTCTTAACCCGCACCGAAATCGGTGGCTACTGCGCGCACTGCCAGGTTCTGCGCGCACAGGAAATGGTCGAAGCCCGGGACGCTGCCCCTCCGGTTCCGGCCGAGACGCGCCAGCGCACGCGGAGAACCTGATGGCGGGCGGCCCAGAACTGTTTCCGGATTTCGAAAATACCCAGCCGACCGGCGTTCCTCAACCGGAGCGGGCCGGCGCGATGGCTCCTCCGCGTCCGGCTGCCATCGTCGTCACCAGTCCCTCCGGCAACCGTTTCCGCGTACCCATCGATTCGCTCCCGTTCATGATCGGGCGGCACGCCGACAACAGTTTGGTTCTGCGCGATAACCGCATATCGCGGAGCCACGCCCGCATCGTCGCCGACAACGGCCTGTACGTCATCGAAAATCTCCACAGCCGCCACGGAATTCTGGTGAACGGCGAGAAAGTGGATCGCGCTATTCTCCGCAGTAAGGATCGGATCGAATTCGGGATCCAGGATTCCTATCGTCTGGGCTTCACGCTCGAGGATGACGAAATCCAGAAGATGATCGACCACATTCAGGCCGGATCGTCTGGTTCGATCGGCGGTGTTCCCGCGAACCTGGTCAAGCTGCGCAGCCTGGTTGAAGTCGCCCGCGCGTTGCAGAATGCGCTCTCGACCGACGAGGTTCTGGTCGCTGTTGTGGATGCCGCGCTGGCGGTTACCAACTGTGAGCGCGGATTTCTGCTGCTGCGGAAGCCGAACGGCCTTGAAATCGCCGTGGCGCGCGATAAGGCCGGCCGTCCGCTCGCGAACGACGAACTGCGCGTTCCAACTTCGCTGATCGGCAAGGCACTGGCTGCCCGTCGCGAACTGCTTTCGATGTCGTTCGATCCGAATGACGAATCCCTGCGTCCCGAAATGACCGTGGCGGCCCTCGAACTTCGCAGCGCGGTGTGCATTCCGTTGGTTCAGATGCGGCAAACCAACACCGACGAGACGAATCTGCTACCCGCGTCCCGGGACACGGTGGGCGTCCTCTATATGGATTCCCGCCAGGCCGCGCCCGATCTTTCCGCGGGAAATAGGGAACTGCTGCAGACGCTGGCGCTCGAAGCATCGACCATTCTTGAAAACGCCCGGCTGCTTGAGCAGGAGAGGGCCAAGGCCCGGCTCGAAGACGAACTGCGATTGGCGCGCCACATTCAAAAGGGCCTGCTGCCCGGGACCTTGCCTTCGACCGGCTGGTTTCGCGCCGCCGGCACCAGCATCCCGTCTAGCCAGGTCGGCGGCGACTATTTCGATGTCCGCCAAGCCGGCCCCTACGCCTGGTCTACGGTGGTCGCCGACGTTTCGGGCAAGGGCGTCGCGTCCGCTCTCCTGGCATCCCTCCTGCAAGGCGTCTTCCTGATGAGCTCCGACGATCCGGGCCACATTCCGGCCATGATGCACCGGGTGAATCAGTTTCTCCTCGAACGTACCCAGGCTAAGAAATACGCCACCGTCTTCTACGGCCTGATGCAGTCCTCGGGCTTGTTCAGCTGGGCGAATGCCGGCCATTGCTCGCCGTTTCTGATTCGCGGAGACCGCAGTCTCAAGAAATTGCTGACCACCGGAATGCCGGTTGGCATGCTCGACGGCGCGACGTTCGAAATGAATCAGCTTCAGTTGCAGCCGATGGACAAGATCGTCATCTTTTCCGATGGACTCACGGAAGCCGAAAACGGCGACGGCGAATTCTTCGACACCAATCGCCTGCGGAGCCTGCTTCGTCAGCATGCCTCGCTCTCCGCGATCGACCTATTCGCGACGCTGATGAGGGAACTCGAGCAGTTCACCGAAAGCGGCGGCCCGAACACCGACGACATCACGCTCGTCGTGTTGGAGTACGCGCCGGAATAGACCGCGCTTCGGGTTCGCCGCTGATTGGCTGTCCGTGTGATCCTTTCAGTGCGCCACTCTCTACCTTATAACCCCGCCCGTCAGGGCGGGGACTCTTTTTCAGTCAACCGTGGCAAAGGTCGATCGCGGACAGCCCACTAGTTCAGCGGCAACAGATTCTTGATCCGGCTGTCTCGGAACCAGAGTCCGCCCCACACAATGGCCCCGAAGATGGCCGGGAACACGATTTCGAAAGCGCTGCCCGAGGCGTGAACGTGCGTGGCTACTGCTCCGCCTAAATAGCCTGTGAGTAGGATCGCCCCCAGCACCGCGGTCCGCGGAAACAAATAGAGAAGTGCGGATAGCGTCAACACGATGCCGAGCGGAACGATCGCCGCCTCCGGGTAACCCAGCTTGACGGTTGCTTCAATGACCGCCGCCGGCTTCACCATCTTCATCACGCCGTCTACCAGCAGAAATCCCCCGGCGATTCCTGTGAGGATGCGGCCGGCCCAGAGTTGTATCTTCGAAGATGTCGCAGGGGTTGATGCCATAAATCTATTCTCCAAGGTATCGTTCGCGTTTGTGTGAGTGGTCATGACGCGTTCCTCCGCACAGGGTCGGTGCGGCGCGAGATCATGAAGCCGACGCCGCGCCTCGCTACACTAACGGATTGCGTACCGCGCTGATCGCAGCATTCGTCGCCCTGTATTTCCTCTGGTTCGCCGCCGGCGGACTCACCACCGGCTTCGCCCCCGACGACATGCACAACATGCATAAGTACTGGGAGGCCGGTCCGGCGGCGGTCGCGAAGGCGAATCTTACCTTCTGGTCCTCTTTCTACCGGCCCGCGGGCGGAGCCTGGTACCTGTCGCTCTACTCTCTTGTGCACATGAATCCGCTGGCCTACCGTGTTACCTGCTTCGTGTTACTCGGCTTCAACCTCTGGCTGATCTTCCGTTTGGCGCTGGCCTTCACAGCCAGCTTCGACATCGCCTCGTTGTCCGCCGCTCTTGCCGCCTTTCATGCCGCGATGATCCCGATTTACTTCAGTAATTCGACGATCTACGACATCCTCTGCTTTACGTTTACGAATAGCGCGCTGATCTGGTATCTCCGCATCCGGCAGCGCGGCGAATTCCTCTCCATCTTGCAGACAGCTGTGTTCCTGCTGCTCTACATCGCCGCGCTCGATGCGAAGGAGATGGCGGTCACGTTGCCGGTGTTTGTTTTGCTCTGGGAACTGGCGCAGCCGCGCCGCGGCGTCCGCCGTCTGATTCCCGCCCTGATTGCCGGAGCCCTCACCGCCATCTACATCTACGGCAAGATGACCGGCCCGGACACCTTGAGCGCCATGGATGCGTACAAGCCCATCTACACCGTGCAGAGATTCTTCGCGACGGCGCGGAACGACATGAACCTGCTCTTTTACACAGAGCGCTGGTTCAACTCAACCCGCGTAATCCTGCTCTGGATCGCCATGCCGCTGACCGGCTGGCTGCTCCGCTCGCGTGTACTGGTTCTATCAGGCGTTTTTGCGATCCTGGCGTTTCTTCCTGTGAGCTTTCTTCCCCCACGCGAGGGTTTCGTTTGCTATCTGCCCTTGGCGTGGTGGTCCATTTATTTAGCGATTCTGTTGCTCGAACTCCGCGAGCGATACTCGCCGAAAATTCCGGCCATTGCCATTCTCTTGGTTGTGCCCCTGCTCATCGCGCCGCTCCATCAGAGGCACAAACGAGTGATGCTGGGCTACCTAAACGGCGCCCAGGCACGCACGAGCGGAGCCCTGCAAGACTTACGCGACCTGCATCCGCGACTTCCACAGGGCGGGCGCGTGCTGATCCGCAACAATCGCTTCGGCCCGAATTGGGATATGTATTTCCTGACGAAGCTGTGGTTCAACGATCACCGCTTGCAGGTTGTCTTGCAGGATCTGAACGCCGAACCGCGCGGCGATTCCGCTAGGGAATACGATCTGGTTCTCGATGACCAGAGCGGCCGGCTTCAAGTCGTCCGCTAGCGCGCTAAACTTGTGCTCGTGACTCCGGCAGAAGTTTCCGTGTGCCTGGTGTGTGGCGGCACCGGCTGGAAAACCATCGATCGCGACGGCATTAGCGCGGCGGAGCGCTGCGCTTGCAGGCAGACCGGCCGCGTCGAGCGGATGGAAACCAGGGCTCGCATCCCACCGCTCTACGCCAAGTCGTCGTTCGACAATTTCTACCTGCCCTCGGACAATCCGGTCGCCCGCAAATCCCTTTCCGACGTTTCGCTTGAGGTGCGCAATTATGCGGCGCGCTGCACGCCGTTCGACGAATCGAAGCCCGGACTGCTGTTGATTGGCGATCCGGGAACTGGCAAAACCCATCTCGCAACGGCGGCTCTCCACCGCATCATGCAGCGTGGATTCGAAGGCCTGTTCTACGATTACCAATCGCTGTTCGACGACATCCGAGCCGGTTACGACAAGAACTCCGGCGCCAGCGATAAAGAGGCGTATCGCGCCGCACTCGAAGCGGAGTATCTTCTCTTAGACGACCTGGGTGCGCACCGCGTGACGGAATGGGCGGAAGATACGATCACCGCCATCATCACCCACCGCTGTAACAACCGGAAGCCGCTGATCGCGACCACCAATCTGCCGGATCAGGACGTGCAAGGCCGGCAAGTGGAATCCATGGCGGGCTCGACGCCAATCTATCGAAAAACTCTTGGCGAAGTGATTGGATCGCGGGCACGTTCGCGGCTGTTTGAAATGTGCCACGTGGTACGCATGCCCGCGGTTGAGGATTACCGGCTGCGGCGGCAGCGGATCTAGCCGCTACCGCCTCTGGGTGAAAAGCTAGCTCGCGGACGCCGCCTGCACCGACTCATCAGCGCTTGGCCCGTAAATCGACGGGCACTTTCCGCCCATCGCCCGCAGGTAGGTGGACAACTGTCCTCGGTGGTGGATCATGTGGTTGTTCAGCAGGGTCAGGAACATCACGGCGGGCATCTGCATCATCCCGAAGAAATCGACCACGTTCGATAGATCTTCCGCGCCCATCGCGCTCACTTTCGCGGCGCTCGCGGCGTAGGTCGTGTTGTACCATGTCGAAATCGCGGCGCCAGTCTTCGCGTCTTCGGGCGACTTCTGCATCTTTGCGGGATCGAATCCTCCCGTCACCATGCTGTCGAGGAACCAGCAATCCACCTCGGCGATATGCTTCGCCAGTTCGATCGCGGTCTTCGACTTCGGATCCGGTTTGTAATCGTGGTTCTGATCGGGAATCGCGGCAATCACTTTCGAGGTGGTCTTTTGCTCCCGGCTTGCTCCGTCAAGGAACATCGAGCGCATCATCATTGCGGATTCAGGGGTAAGTTGCATGAAAGGGTCTCCTTGGACAGCATCATTATCCGTTCTTTCCGCGAAGCTGTCTACCTATAATGCGTAGCCATTGGAATTAGTGATAGCCGCGCAGAGTCGATCGGCAAGCTGCGATACTCTGGTCGTCAATGCTTGACCGTCGCTCCGTCCTTAAAGCCGGGATTGCCGCCGCGTCCTCCGTTTCGAATATTCGAGCGCAAATGCCATCCATCACCAACTCCGTCATGCTGTGGACTTTGAAAGGGACCTTCGAGCAGCGGATGGAAACAGCCGCCAAAGGTGGACTCTCGTCCGTCGAATTGGTGGCTGAGCATGTCCGCTGGACAGACCAGCAAATCAACGACGCCAAGCAGTTAGCTCGCAGTCTCCACCTGGGTATGGATACTCTGATCGCGACGCCGGATTGGGGGGCGCGTCCGGTTTCTTTGGTCCGGCCGGAGCAGCGCGACAATTTCCTGGCCGACGTCCGCCAGGCGATCGTCTTCGCGCAGAAGTTGGAGATTCCGCAGATAATTCTCATGAGCGGCAACGCCGTCCCAGGTAAGACCAAGGAAGAGCAGTACGCCTGCCTGCTCGAAGGTGTGAAGCGGGCCGGTGATCTGGCCGCGAAGGCTGGTCTGACGCTGGTCATCGAGCCCTTGAACAATAAGATCGATCATAAAGGCTTCTTTCTCGACAATTGCGTCGATGGGCTCCGGCTGGTCCGCGAAAGCGGCAACCCACATGTGAAGCTACTGTTCGATATCTATCACGAGCAGGTCCAGCTCGGAAACGTGATCCGCACCATGACCGAAGCTTCTCCCCACGTGGCTATTTTTCACGTTGCCGACAATCCTGGCCGTCATGATCCCGGAACCGGGGAAATGAACTACGACAACATCTATAAGGCAATCGCCAGAATGAATTTCAAGGGATACGTCACGATGGAATACATTCCGGTGGGCGATCCCGCGGAAAGCCTGCAAAAGGCTCTGAAGCAGGCCCGACAACACCTGGCCTAGGGCAAAACGACCGAGACTGTAGGGTCAACCCCCGCGTCTCGTAACCCAGAATCTTCATTCAAGTCACTTTCCGCCTAATCGACTTCGCCTCTCCCGCCGATCTGACTAGAAGGTAGGAGTCTGGAACGAATGAACCCCTGGAAAAACCTGAATCCGCCAGTCACGTTATCCAAAATGCTGTCCGAACCCCGCGCCGAGAATCTGAAAAACCGGATGGAGCGGGAAACGCCCAGGCCTGTCATGGGGATGCTCCCACGAGCTTTGCGCTTTCAGTCTGACGGACTCTCCGTCGATCCAAGCCTCTTTCCACTTCCCGTCGAACTTCATCTCCCAGCCCTACCCGCCCGTGAAGCCGAGCAGGTTTCGCTATCCGCTCCCGCCGAAGAGATAGCTTCGAAATCACCCGCGCTTCCGCGCGTCCAGATAGAGAATTTCCGTCTTTTGGAGCGCGGTCCGCTATTGGCACCGTCGGTCCACGACGCGGCCTCCGCCCGTTCCCGTGTTGAAGCACTGAACGGACGGCTGATCGTGCGGTCGAAAATCGATGTCGGACAGCATTCGTGCCGGTTCGACACTCTTGGAACCCAGGACTTAGCCGTCGAACTCCGCCGACAGGCGCTCACTCGAGATTTGGTCGTCCTTGAGAACAGTGTCCGCGGCGTTGAGCAGGAGGGACTATCGAGGCTGACCGAGGCGAGCGTCCAACTCGCTGGTGCGAAAACATTTAACATTCCGGTCGGTGTCCGGCCGGCGAAGGCCTCGGGGCGCGTGGTCGGGCCGCGATTGCGTTTTTCGCTGCCTGAGGTCGAACAACCACGGTGATGAGGGCGGATCGACACTCGGGGCCTAAGGGAATCACCTCGAAGTGCCGATAACAAATCGAAGGGCGAACGCCACCGCCGGCGGACGCTGAACAACGCGAAGCGTAAGCCATAAGGAGCAATCAGCATGGCAACACAAGAAATTGCACTGCCGGATCTGGCGCCGACGCCGACCGCCATAAATTCCAGCCGCCGTCCAGACGCAGGGCCGATCAGCAAGGCCGCGATCCTGCACATGCGCGGCGACCTCGCCGGAGCCCTCGAATGTCTCACGAATCTGAGCACCGATCTCGAAACGCCGGATCTGCTGCGAGCTCGCGGCTACATTCAGCTCGAACTCAACGACTTCGCCGGAGCCGAGCATAGCTATTCGGCCGCCGCCGACGCCGAGCCAACCTGCGTGGAAAACTGGTTTCAGTGGGGATATTGCCTGCACAAGCTGGGCGAGCTCACTCAGGCCCTCAAAGCCTTCGAGAAGGCTGCCGGAATTGGCACCAGTTGGATCGAAGTGCCGCTCGCGCGCGCCGTTTGCCACCTTGGCCTGAAACAATACGAAAAGGCCATCGAAAAAGCCGAGGACTGTCTTCGGATTTCTGAAGGCTACACCGCCGCGATGTTTACCAAAGCGGTGGCCTTGCATCTCACCTGGAATCTGGACCAGGCCTGCGATTTGTATGCCCAAGTCGTGGAGCTCGATCCAGCCTGCATCCAGGCTCGGATGAACCTCATCACCGCCGGGATCCAGCGTAAGCGCTTCGACCTCGTCCAGAACCATGCGCAGAAGTTGCTCGACACTGATCACGACAACGTGCTCGCCATTGAGGGCCTCGCAGTCGCTGCGTTCTCGCGCGAAGATTTCACCACCGCGCGAACCTATTACACCCGCTTGACCGAGCTCGCCCCGGATCAAGTCGAGCATTGGCTGAATCTTGGAATCACTCTCCGCCGCCTGTCGGCTTTGGCGGAAGCCATGCCCTGTTTCGTGAAGGCTCGGGAACTCAGGCCGGATTCCGTCCATGCGCACACCCACTTGGCCGAGACAGCCTGGGATCTAAAAGACTACATCACGGCGCATACGACCTACGAGGCCGCCGTCGCGAAATGGCCGGATCGGGAAGACCTGGTCCTCAGCTTGTCCCACGTCTTCGAGGACATGCAGCTTCCGCAGGAAGCCGAGGACGTTTGCGTACGCTATTCCCAAGGGATAGTCGATAAGGAACAGGTCTGGTTCCGCTTGGGATATCTCCAGTTGCAGCGGCAGGCTGCCAAGGAGAGCGCCGCTAGCTTTGAGCGTGCGCTTACGGTTCGCCCGGACTGGCCCGAGGCCGAAGTGAATCTGGCTCTCGCGCTGATTGCAGCCGGCGACCTCGACGCGGCCTCAGCCAAATTGACCGCCCTGCTCGCGCGGAAGCCCCGCCACGTCGAAGCGACCAAAGGACTCGCAACCATCGCGCTCGAACGCTGTGAACACGAGAAAGCGCTCAACCTGCACGCGGAATTAATCGAACTCGGCGAGAAAACGCCGGAAGTCTACTACAACTGCGGAGTGCTCGCCCAGAACTTGAGCCGCATCGACGAAGCGGTCCGCTTCTATCGCGAGGCGATCGCCCTGCGCAAGAACTTCCCGGAAGCACTCCTGAATCTGGGCCACGCGTTGAAAGTTATCGGCAACGATGAGCAGGCGCGCTCGCTCTGGATTCCGGCGCTCGAGTTGAATCCTGAGCTTTCGCTCAACTACTTCCGCCGCCGCTAACCCGGTGTAAATCTATCGTACGAAGGCGCGGCCACAAGCCGCGCCTTCTTTGTCTACTGCACCAGAGAGATACTCGAAATACCCCAGTTCCCCACGTGCAGTTGATGAACGATTTTGCCCGACGCGTCAATCTCAATCAGCCGCCTGCCCGTGTAATCCGACAGCAGAAGTCCACCGCCGGGAAGAGGCTCAATCCCCGAAACCCACGCCAGCTTAACCTCCGAATGGCCGCCGACCAGCGACCGCACGATCTTGCCTGTCGGATTAACTTCCACCACTTCGCCAGGATCCGCCTGGCTGACCAGCGTGTTCCCATTCGCAAGCCGAACCGCCATATACGGCCGGCGCTTCTGTCCGTCTGGGGACTCGAACGTCCACACAATCTTTCCCGCGCGATCCACTTCGATAATCTTGCCCGCCGCTTCGACGGCGATCAGCGTAGTTCCTGACTCCGTCCGCCGGACCTCCCGGAGCCGCATGTCGGCCAAGTCCGGACTCGCATACTGCCAAACCACCTTCTTCGCCCGATCCACTTCGATCACCTTGCCTAGCTTGGCGTCGCCGATCAGTGTGTTGCCGTTTGAAAGCCGTTGCGCGGAGATCGGATGTTCCAGGCCCTCCTTCAGGCCATACTCCCAAATCGGCTGATGCGCGGCGTCCATTTCGACCACCCGCTTCACCGGATTCAGCGTGTACAAAACGTGTCCGTCCGCCAGACTCTGCACATCGTGTCCATTATGGTTGGGAACCCGCCAAAGCACCCGGCCACTCGGCCACGAGATCGCGACCACCTCGCCGCCGGACCCGTGATTCGCCACTAGAAGCGTGCGTTCCTCTTTGGCAATTCCGAGATGTTTGTCGAAGAACGCGAACAGCAAGCGTTCCGCCTGTTCCGCATCCGGACCCTTGAAGCCGTGATCAGCTCCTTCGAGCGTAGCCAACTCGGCGGTCGCCCCCGCGCTGTGAAGACGTTCCATCAGCCATACGGACTGCTCATAGGCCACATAACGATCTCTAGTTCCGTGGATGGACAGAATCGGCGCGGCATCTGGAGTCACCCAGTACAGCGGACTCGCCTTCAAATGTTCAGCGCGCGCGTGCGCGAGATCCCCGCCCAGAAATTGCGGAAGCACGTCCGCCGCATCCACACTGGCGCCGTACGACTTCGTGAAGTCCGTCGCTCCGTAAAGGCTGACCACTGCCGCGACACGGCTCGACTGATCTTGGTGCGGACCGTAACCCTCGAGTTCGCGATTGCCCGCCGTGAGACCGAGCAACAGCGCAAGAGTTCCGCCTGCGGATTGACCCGTGACGCCAATACGGTCCGGATCGGCCCCGAGACGTGCCGCATTCGCGCGCACCCAGCGGACTGCTGCTTTGACATCGTGTACCGCCGCCGGAAACTGAGATCGCGGCGCTAATCGATAATCAACTAGGGCCGCAACGTATCCCCGCTGCGCAAGCTGAATGCCGAGCGGAACGTAGCTCTGCCGGCTACCAGCCCGAAAGCCGCCGCCATGAATGCAGAGCACCGCTGGACGAAGCCCACTCGCGTTTCGCGGGCGCAGGATGTCCACTTCTGGTCCACCTTTGGCCGCGGGCTCGAAGATAACGTCGTCCGGAATCGACGGAGCGGTGCGGGTCTGTGCCGTCAGGCTTGCGCAAGCTCCAACCAGTAAAATCAGTAAGTGACGCGAAAACATACGTCGCAATTCTGAACCACGCGAGGTAGGATTGCAACTCGGCATACCTTCGACGCCGGCAAGATGAGGGGAATGTTCTCCTCCAAAAGACCTGGTCCGCCAAATGTATGTGTTCGAACGTCTTCACTGCCACGCGCCGCGCTTCCACGTCGACTACGCGTAGCCGGGAGCGGATCAGCAGTCGCAGCAGCTACCGCATTCGCCGCAACTTCCACAGCACTCGCAGCATTCGATGCCTTCGCAGCAGCAACAACATTCATTGCAGCAGACGTTAGGCAGTGAATCGGCGCAGCAACACCACGACCCTTTGCTCTTTTTAGCCACCGTCGCCCCGCCCTTAGCAGCCTGTTCGGCTGCGTGACCCGCCATTTGCGGATCGAGCGGCGGTGGCCCGCCTGCGGCCATCGCAATCAGGGATCCGAAAGCCATCAGATTGAAGCCAAGGCCGAGGCATTCCCTGTAAGAGGACGCCTCCCGCGCTTCGCGAGGCATGGCGAAAGCAACCACCGCAACCGACACGAATATTGCCGCGCCCTTCAACCAGCCCTTGGCCTCGCGTTGTTGGAATTCACGTGCAATCCGTTTGGCGTTGGTCCAACGCGCGGCGAAAACTTCGCGACGCGACTTGTGCTTCGTCGCGCAGAGAACCGGTAGTGTCTCGCCAAATCGTGACGAAAGATTCAGCCGAAGCCGCGATCCGATTTCTGCGCGGAAGGCGTCCGATACCGGAAGTGCGGCCAATCCGCTTTCCATCTCGGCGGCCAACTCCCGCAGTCTCTTTTTCGCCCACCCGCGCGTTAGCCCTAACGCCGCGAGCGCATTGAATTCCGGTTTCTTCGCGTCTTTCTCGAAATCCTCGTACGCGTCGAGCACGTACGTCAGCGTTCCAAAGACGCGTCCCAGCGCTGCCAGTTGTGTTTCGAGTTCGCGCCGCCCAATGAGCAGCGCTCCATGCGCGCAGAACAACGACGTTGCCTCGGCGGTTGGCCACGCAAGCTGTTCGATCGATTCCGGCGTCCGCTCGCGATCCTGCTGCGAACCAAGTGCCGCTTCGAGTTTGTTCGACGGAAAGCGCCAGTCATTCAATCTCTTCGTAGCCTGCGAAAATTGCTTCCGGTACAAGCGCTGCGCCACGATCCACGCGCGACCTCCGCCGTCCTCAACATGGTCGCGAGCCTTCCAGTCGGCGAGAGCAACTGTCGCTGCGGCCGCAAAATCCAACGCGACAGGCAGATCGCCCGAAGGCATCGACATGCAGTTGTACGAACGATACGCGCGTTCATACTCAGGCGGAGCGCCGCCGAGTTCCGTCAGCAACTCCGCGAGAAACACGGTGTCATGATTCAGCAGCATCCGCGCGCGCTGGCCATATCGGGTGCCTAGCGTCTTGCACGTGCCACAGTAATTCATGCGCCGTAGCGGCGCGCGATGAGAACAGGATTTGGGTTTAAGAAGTCCGAACACGCTTGGGTAGAAAATATCACATCGACCACCCGCAGCGGTCAAGATGCCCTTGGTCGATTCCGCGGCGCGGGTATGTTATAAAAGCGCTACCTCCTATGAACAAGCGATTTTGCGCCGTCCTTTTCGCAAGTCTGTTGCTGACCCTGGCGTACGCGCACATCAACGCCCAACAACAAAGCATGGCGGAGCGCTTCAAAGCGATGTCGGCGGACGCCGAGAAGAAGGGTCTCGCCGAACCGTACAAGGGCATCACGGCGAAGGGCGAAGTGCAGCCAGGCCTCTTCCCGATCCGCTCCACGGGTGTCACCACCGAGCCGGTCCGAAAAGCCGCCGACCAATTCATGGCGAGTCTCACTCCGGCGCAGCGCGCGAAAACTTCGTTTCCTGTTGACGACGACGAATGGCGGAAGTGGATGAACCAGCACTTCTATATCCGTCAAGGTGTCAGCTTCGAGGAAATGACGGGAACGCAGCGCGACGCCGCGTTTGGATTGCTACGCGCATCCCTGAGTGCCAAGGGCCTCCAACTTTCACGCGACATCATGAAGTTGAACGAGACGCTCGGCGAGTTGAACAATAACGATTTTGTGCAGTATGGCGAGTGGAAATATCACATCACGGTGATGGGCACACCCTCCAAAGACAAACCTTGGGGTTGGCAGATGGACGGTCATCACCTGATCATCAACTACTTCGTCTTGGGCGATCAGGTCGTCATGACGCCGCTCTTCGTGGGGTCGGAACCCGTCATCGCGCCATCCGGAAAATATAAAGGCCTGGCCATTCTGCAGGACGAGCAAAGCGCCGGCCTGAAGTTGATCCGCTCGCTCGACAGTAATCAACAGAAGAAGGCCATCATCGAGGTGTCGAAGTCAGGGAACAACAACCTGACCGAGGCGTTCAAAGATAACGTCGTCCTCGACTACGCCGGCGCCACCGCGGCCGCCTTCACTCGATCGCAGCGCGATCAGCTGCTGAAGTTGATCGAGATGTACGTGTCGAACATGGACGACGGTCACACCAATGTGAAGATGGAAGACGTTCGCAAATACATCGACAAGACCTACTTCGCTTGGATCGGAGGTACAGGCGACACGAGCGTTTACTACTACCGGATCCATAGCCCGGTGTTGTTGATTGAGTTCGATCACCAACGGCCCGCGGGCTTACGCCACATGTATCCGCCGGATCAGCCGTTCAAGGAGCACGTTCACGTCGTGGTCCGCACACCGAACGGCAACGATTACGGCAAGGATCTTCTTCGTCAGCACTACGCCGCGCATCCTCACGCGGCCGAGTAGAAATCAGCCAGGCCAGAATCCCGCGGATGCGCCGACCCATTCCAGATTCCTGTTGTGGTCGACACCCATCATCTTGCCGCGCCCGGTGCGGATGATAGTAGTGACGGCGCGCGGCGCGTCCTGCTCAGGAAGCCAGATGTACATGATGCGGACTTCCGCCTTCGTCATGCCGTGCGGTGTATCGATGGTCGCCGCGAATTCCACGCGTTCCTGCAGGATGTACTCCGAGCGATTCGCAATCGCATCGATGTCGGCGCGCGTCGGGCCGATCACGACGCCCAGACCGGCGAAACTATACAGCGGCTTGAGCACCCAGCTTTCGAGATCGGCCGGAATCTCCCTCACCTGATCCAGAAAAATCGTGCGCGGCACGCTGACGTGATTCAAGTACGGAATCGAGAATTTGCTGATGCGGAAATACCAGTTCGGGTGTCCGGCCCACTCAACGTCGAGGTCGTCGCGGAAGTCGAACGCTGGCTTGATTGCCTTGCGCTCAAGTTCGTCAACGATCGCGCGATTGTAGATACGCTCGATGGGGCGGCCTTCGTAGTACAGCTTGCGCCCGCGCTTCTCGACCTTGGTGACGCACACGGCGCGAACGCCCAGCAGCCGCTCCGTCAGGAGGAAGTCGGGCAGCGTCTTCTGATGTAGCGGATCGATCTCCAGCAGCACAACGTGCTCCGGCGCGTGGTCTGCGACGATCGCGCGGCGAAGCAGGTCGATGTACTCCGCGCCTTCCATGCCGCCAAGCAGCGAGTGCAGGTCGAAGCCAAGATCGTAAGCCTTGCGATACGTCTCCGCCAGATACGGTTGATACGCGTACAGGGAAGGGAAGGCCTGGATCTCGACCAGTTTCGGTTCGCCCGCAAGATCGATCCCGAAATCCGCCTGAATGAACATCGGCTTCGGATTCTCGTTCGCCACGTTGTACTGTGGCGGGATCGTCGCGTCGGAGTGGCGGAGGTATTCCGGCTTCATGAGTTGAGCGACCAACTCGACACCATACGCCGCCATCTTGTCCAGAAGTTCGCGCGGAAAGAAAACTGGCGTCTCCGAGTTGCGGAACGGAACATGCGTTCCGCAACCCTCGTCGAGCAGCGTTTGGAAGCGCGCGTATTTCTCAGGAGTCCAGGAGGCGTTAAATGCTCGACGAAGTTCAGAAATCATGGAGAGCGAATCTCTAGATTAAAAACTTCCCCGCGCTCATGATCTGCCGATCGTCCGCCCAGATATCGAATTGCCGCCCCACGACATCGATATGCGTCGCGGAGTACCAGTCGGCGCCCGTATGAAATCCGTATGGATTGCCGAACGCGATGTGGATTCCCGGAATTTTCTCGTCCTGCAGAATGTTGCCGCAGACATCGGTCAGCGCGAGGTTGGTGCCAATCGCGAACTCTCCCACCCTGTCGGAATTCTCGTCCGTGTGTGTGTACTTCCAGAATTCGTCGCGGAGTTCGGTGTTCGCGGATTCGGCGGCCACCAGCCGGTTGCCCTTAATGTGGATCGTCAGGGGAGCTTCGCGGAGATCTCCGTACTTGGCGCACAGGTAATCGCCGACAACTCCGTCGATGACAAAGGTTCCGTTGACTTCGCCGGGCGTCGTGAAGACTTCGCCCCCCGGCAGGTTGCCCCACTTCTTGGTGCTGATGATGCCCGAGGTCTTCACCCACTTGTAGTCTTTGTTGAGGTCCGCGACGATGTCGGTCCCGGCGGCGGTCTTCGCGTAGATCTTCTTCGCGGCGGTGCCGATTTCCCAGACCTTCACGCTGAGCGCGTCTACGGCGTTGAAGTCGGCGCGCATGCCTTGCAGCATGATCATCTTTTCGATGTTGACCATGTGCGCATGGCGGATCTCCCGCCGATTGACGACGTCCGTCATCTGCATGCGAGTCTTCAATTCATTCATCTGCGCCTTGACGGCGAAGATGCTTACTTGACTCGTCTCGAGGTCGTCGAGCACTTCCTGCGGCATATCCACCAACGGACGCGGTGCGAGGTCTTCGAGCACGAACGGCTTGTGGAACGTCACATCCATCTTGTCCAGTTCCGCGACCAGCGACGCGGCGATCTCCAGGCAGGCGACGTCGGTGATCACTGTCACTTTCTCGTGCGGCTGAATGCGCAGGCAGGTCTCCACAGCGCTGTGCGCGCCCCAAGACAGCTCGGGATCAAAAGGGACGGTTCTCAGATTCGTCATTACTAGGTAGCACTCATTTCTGCGACGCCGCCCTGTTCCGCGGCGCCTTGTGTGGACAATTCGGTTTCAGCGATGATGTAATCCACCACCGATTTGAGATCTCCGGTTTCGCGGAAGACGCGCAGTTGGCGATCGGCCCCGCTGCCTTCTTTCAGGATCGTGCGAACGTAATTGACTTCCTTGCGCGAACCCAGCTCATCGACAACATCATCCACGAACTCCAGATATTCTTCCATCAGATCGCGGAGCGGCACTTCGGTGCCTTTTCCGAAATCGACCAGCTTGCCGTCGAGTCCGTAACGAGCGGCCCGCCATTTATTCTCCATGATTAAAGCGCGCCGGTAGAGCCGAAAGCCCTGGTTGGCGGAATGAAGCTTATACAGCTTCGCGACCGTCGCCTGAATCAGTGCGGCGATGGCGATGGTTTCATCCACTCGCATCGGAATGTCACAAATGCGGAACTCGAGCGTCGGAAATTGTGGATGCGGCCGGATGTCCCACCAGATCTTCTTCGCATTGTCGATGCAATTCGTCGAAACCAGCAACTTGACGAACCGCTCGTACTCGCCCCAACTTGGAAAGTAATCCGGAATGTTGGTGCGCGGGAACTTGTCGAAGACTTTGCACCGATACGATTTGAGTCCGGTTTCCATGCCGATCCAAAATGGCGAATTGGTGGAAAGCGCGAGGATGTGCGGCAGGAAGTAGCGCGCCGCATTCATGATGTGGATCTGCGTTTCGCGATCCTCAATGCCGACGTGGACATGGAGCCCGAAAATGAGGTTGCCGCGCGCGACCACCTTCATGTCTTCGACGATCGTGTAGTAACGTTCGTCTGGATAGATCTGCTGTGTGCGCCAGTCGGAGAACGGATGCGTTCCCGCCGCGGCGAGATGCAATCCGGCGTTTCGCGCCAGGCCAATAATGTCGCGCCGCAGCCCAGTGATCTCTTCGCGCGCCTGCCGGATATCCGCGCAGATACCCGTGCCGACTTCGATGACCGACTGGTGCATCTCGGCCTTGACGCGCTCCTGCAGCAGCATCTTGCCGCTTTCGATCAGCTCCGCGCCAATGTGTGAGCGAAGTTCGCGTGTTTCCGGATCGATGGTCTGGTATTCTTCTTCGATTCCGAGCGTCAGGCTGGGCTGCATAAAAGGCCTCCGTTAATCGTCAAGGACGGTCGATTAGGCTCCCGCGCCGGCTGGCTTGCCGGAAAGGAAATGCTGCCACCGCATGTCGGTAGCTTTCACGTCCCGCAGCGCCTGCTCGACCGCATACTCCGCGACCGCATCCACGATCCACGCAAAATTCTCTGGGCCGACGGAACTGTATTCCGCGTCCGGCGCCGGATTCAGAAAATCGATCGCGTACGGAACGCCGTCCTCCACCGCGAACTCCACCGTGTTGAGATCGTAGCCGAGCGCGCGGCACAAAGTGAGGCAATCTTTGATCAGCCGCGCCTGCATCGCCGGCTCGAGCGGAGCCGGATTCTTGACGTAGCGTTCCGCATGCGGATTCCGCGGCTCGTACTGCATCACATGGACCTTCTGCTGACCGACCACGTAGCAGCGATAGTATTCCGTGAAGTTCACCGCCGTCTGCAAAGTCATACAGAGATCGCCCGTCGAATTGTAGGCGTTGAAGAAGTCTTCGGGCGAATCGACCTTGAACACGTTCTTCCAACCGCCGCCGCTATATGGCTTCAGAAACGCCGGAAAGCCTATGTACCCGAAAACGTCATCCCAATCGAGCGGATACGTCAGGTTGCGCATCGACTGTTCGTTCGTATCGGGCGGATGCGAATGGTGCGGCAGAATCACCGTTTTCGGAACCGCCACGCCGAGTTTCGATGCCAGCGCGTAGTTAAAGAATTTATCGTCCGCGCCCCACCAGAACGGATTGTTGATGATCACCGTGCCGGTAAGCGCGGCATTCTTGAGGTACGCCCGGTAAAACGGAATGTCGTGCGAAATGCGATCCACGATCACGTTGTAGCCGCTCGGCTCCGCCATTTTAACCGCGCCGATCTTGATATGTTCCGCGCACACCCCGTCGACGCGCATCGCGTTGATTCGCTCGACCAGCGCCGAGGGAAATGTATTTTCCTTACCGTAGATCACGCCAATTTTTCGCATAAGCTCCTCGTGCCGCATTCGAACTGGATCAGAAATACTTCTGCGCCATCTTCTCCCACCACGGCCAGTCATGCCCCGCACCATCACCCCAGATGTCGAGCCAATGCGGAATTCCGCGGCCCGCCATGATGTTCGCTAGCCGGATGTTCTCGTTCAGGCAGATGTCTGTTTCGCCGGTCGCCAGCACCATCTTCATCCGCTTGTAGTTCTCGATGTAAAACGGATCCGATAGATTGGGCAGAAAATCCGGCGGGCAGTTGAAGTAACAGTTGTCGTCGTAATAGCCGTTCAGAAATTGATGGATGTCGAACGCTCCGCCCATGCTGATGCACGCCGATACCAGATCCGGATGTCGAAGCGCGAAATTCACGGAATGATACCCGCCGAAGCTGCACCCCGTTACGCTGACTTGCGCTGCCGCGTTCCGCGAACGAATAAACGGAATCACTTCGTCAACGAGATATTGATCGTACTGAATATGCCGCGCCGCTCGTCCGGCAGGCGGAATCGCCTTGTTGTACCAGCTCTCGGAATCCACGCTATCGACGCAAAACGCCTGGATGCTTCCGTTCTCATACTTCTCGCCGACCACCGCAATCATCTGGCGGCTTTCGTAATCGAAGAAACGCCCCATCGACGTCGGAAACACAATCATCGGTGTTCCGCCGTGGCCGAACACCAGCAATTCCATTTCACGGTTGAGTCGCGGACTATGCCACTTGTGATATTCGCGGTTCATGTTCTTGATTCTGACCCGGGCCTAGAGTTTCAAAAGACTGCGGAGACGCTTGGTCTGCACGCGGCTGACAGGAATTTCGGTCTGCTTCTTGTCGTCCATACGCAGCTGGAAACTGGATTTGAACCACGGAATCACTTCTCGAATCCTATTTATATTCACCAGGAACGATCGATGAACCCGCCAGAACGTCTCCGGATCCAGGTTCGACTGCAGCTCTTCGATCGTTCTGTAATTGGATTGCCCTTCGAGATTCGACGCGACGACGGTAATTAAACCGTCGTCGATCGTCGCGTACACGACGTCCTGCGCATCCACGATGAAATTCCGGTTCGCGCTCTTCACCAGTAGTTTGGTACGCTGCTGTCCCGGCTTGGGTACGGGGATCGCCGCCTCGGCGGCCTTGTTTTTCTGGCTGACGATCCGTTGTGCCCGTTCGATCGCGACGGCCAGGCGCTCAACATCCACAGGCTTCAAGAGGTAGTCGAGGGCCTCTAGCCGGAACGCTTCGACAGCATATTGATCGAAGGCGGTAGCCAGAACGAAATGCGGCAGCGGAATATCTTTTTCCCGTAGCTTGCGGATGACGCCGATGCCGTCGAGGCCGGGCATTTGGACGTCGAGAAAAACGATGTCCGGCTCCAGGTCCTCGATCAGCTTTACCGCTTCGAGGCCGTTCGAACCAGTCGCAATCACTTCGATTTCAGGAAACTCTTTCAGCAGAAATGCGAGCTCGTCTCGAGCCAGTAACTCGTCGTCCACCAGGATTGCGGACATCGTGGCGGTCGCGCGTTGCACCATGAAATGCTAGTATATCGTAGACGGTCAGGCTCACCTCGTCAGCAGATGGCTGCCAAACGGCAGGACGAGACCGGCCCTTCGCGTTTTGCTCACATTGCTCAAAAGAGAGCAGCAGGAGTTCGAAATCTTGTCGCTACAATCGAACGTTCGCATTGCGCCCGCCGATGGAAAACTGGGTGTTCTGATCCCCGGCATCGGAGCCGTCACCACAACTTTCATAGCCGGGGTCGAAGCCGTCAAACGTGGTCTGGCGCAGCCGATCGGCTCGCTCACTCAACTCGGTACCATTCGGCTTGGAAAGCGGACCGACAACAACACACCCAAGATTAACGAGTTCCTCCCGCTCGCAAAACTGGAAGATCTGGTTTTCGGCGGGTGGGATATTTTTGAAGACGACGCTTTCGAAGCAGCCGCAAACGCTAAAGTTCTTGATCGTCCCTTGCTCGATCAGTTGAAGGAACCCCTCTCGAAGATCAAACCGATGAAAGCGGTGTTCGACTCCGCCTACGTCAAGCGCATCAACGGACCCAACGTCAAGACCGAGGGTACGCTGATGGACAAAGCGCACGGCCTCATCGAAGACATCGAAAATTTCCGCAAGGACAACGGCTGTTCGCGCCTCGTCATGATCTGGTGCGGATCCACTGAAGTATTCCATAAGCCCGGTGCCGTACATCAGTCGCTCGAAGCCTTTGAAACCGGCCTCGCGAAGAACGATCCGGATATCGCGCCCAGCCAGGTTTACGCCTACGCCGCGATGAAGTGCGGAGTTCCGTTTGCGAACGGCGCGCCGAACCTCACCTCGGATATCCCGGTGATCCTCGACATGGCGCGCAACCTCAACGTCCCGCTGTGCGGCAAGGATTTCAAAACCGGCCAGACGTTTATGAAGACGCTGCTCGCGCCCGGTTTCAAGGCGCGCATGCTCGGCATGTCCGGCTGGTTTTCGACGAATATTCTTGGCAATCGCGACGGCGATGTCCTCGAGGATCCGGGCTCGTTCAAGAGCAAGGAAGAAACCAAGCTCAGCGTACTTGAGCAGATTCTCCAGCCGAATCTCTATCCGATGCTCTACAAGGACCTCTATCATGCGGTCCGCATCAACTACTACCCGCCTCGCGGAGACGCGAAAGAAGGCTGGGACAACATCGATATCTTTGGATGGCTGGGCTATCCGATGCAGATCAAAATCGATTTCTTATGCCGCGATTCGATACTCGCGGCGCCGCTGGTGCTCGATCTCGTCCTCTTTATGGATCTTGCACAACGTGCCGGCATGCGCGGAATTCAGGAATGGCTCTCGTTTTATTTCAAAGGTCCGATGACGGCGCCCGGTCTTTATCCCGAACACGATTTGTTCATTCAGCTCATGAAGCTGAAGAACACGCTGCGCTGGATGAAAAACGAAGACCTCATTACGCATCTCGGACAAGAATATTACGACTAAGATACGCATGAATTGCCTTGTGATTGGCGGCACGCTGTTCGTCGGCCGCCAGCTCGTTCAAGAACTACTGAAAGCCGGCCACGACGTAACGGTGCTGCACCGGAAGCCGAAGCACGACTTCGGTCGAAAAGTAAAAAATATCCAGGCCGACCGTAATAACGCCGGCGCCTTGAAAACGGCGCTCGCTGGAAAGAGTTTCGATGTCGTATACGACAACGCATACGACTGGGAACGCGGAACCACCTCCGCCAATATCGAAGCCACCATCCGAGCGTTGCCGTCCAAACTGCATCGCTATGTCTTCATGTCGAGTGTTGCCGCCTATGGCGACGGGCTGAATCATCATGAAGGCGACGCGCTCGCCCCGGACGACGCGCCTGATCTCTACGTTCGCAACAAGGCGATGAGCGAACGCGCGCTGTTCCGCCTTCATCACCGCGGCGGACTGCCCCTCGTTACGCTGCGTCCGCCATTCATTTACGGTGCGGGCAATCCGTTTTATCGCGAAGCGTTTTTTTGGGACCGTCTCCGCGCTGGCCGCTCCATCATCCTCCCCGGTGATGGACGCCGCTTGATGCAGTTTGTCTATGTGCGCGATCTTGTGACGGCGATGTTGCGGGTTTTGGACGAACCCGCCGCTGTCGGACACGCATTCAACATCGCGAATTCCCGGCCGCTTTCTCAGACCGAAGCCGTCGAAGCCTTCGCCGTCGCCTGCGGAAAAAAAGTCAACTTCCTTCGTGTGCCCCGCGAGCGCATGCTCCGCGCCGGTGGCCATCCAATGGGCCCCAAGCTGTATTTCGCCGAATATTACGATATGCCGCCGATCACCCAAATCACGGCGAAAGCGCAGCGGATCCTTAAATTCAAGCCGACCGATTTCGCGACTGGTCTCAAAGAAACGTACAAATGGTATCTGCGGCACCGGGCATGGCCTGAGCCGGATTACGAGTTCGAGGACGGACTCCTTGAGAAGGCTCCACGCCTTCCAGCGTTGACTGCGGCGCGGTAGTTATCGGGTCGCCCGGACTTGAGCGAGCCGAGCCTTCAGCTCCGGCGTTAGTTTCGATTCCACATTCGGCGTGATCAAACGTGCACCATCCAAGTCCTGAATATGAACTTGGTCTTTCAATCGAAAGCTCGTCAACTTCATCCGTACCAGGTCGCAAACCGGAGCAAGTAAAACGCCGTCCAGAACTCTAGGTGCCGAGGATAGATCAGGTGCTGCCTCCAGATAGTCGGGGCGCACCTTTTCTCCCGCAAAGACAAAATGAACCGCGCTCTTTGTCTTCGGTGCCTGCAAATCGACCAGCAGATCGACGCCAGCAGCGTGTCGATAACGAAAGCCAAACTGTGCAGCCGCGTTTGCGATTCGAGTAAGATCGGCGCGGTGAATGCTAACATCCACATCGTCAGTTAGACGAGCCCTCTTGGGATCTCGTTCATGGACCTGAAGAAAGATCGCCATCCCACCGATGACCCGGTAGTCCACGCCCGCTCCCTCCATAAGGGCGCGCATCCGAGACATGATTTCAAAAAGATTTTCCACGTGAATGTCGTAGGCGTGGAGCGTCGTCATTCTCATTTCAATTTTGGCATGGATTTCACGCGCGCGGTTCGTCAGCCTTAGTTTGGTCTGAATCTTTGCACACATCCGCCATCGCCTTCGCGGTGTTGCAATGGATCGTCACCGTATCTTGCACGAGACGCGCGTAGCCGCCCGCAAGTGTCGCTGCAACCGGAACCCCGCGCTCCTTCGCCCGTCTGAAAACCATCTCATCGCGCATCCGCAGACCCTCCATCGTCAGGTCCAAGCCGCCGAGTTGATCTTCCTTGTACGGATCCGCTCCGCCCACGTACATCATCAGGTCCGGTTTGAAATTGTCCAGTCCGCAGCGGACCGCGATTTCAAGCTTCGTCAAGTATTCTTCGTCCTGGACGCCATTCTCCAAGTGAATATCGACCGTGGATGGCGGCTTCTCAATTGGATAGTTGTGCAGTTGATGAATCGATAAAGTGTAGACGGTCGGATCGTTCGCGAAAATCCCCGCCGTGCCATTGCCGTGATGAACATCGACATCCACCACCATCGCCGTACGGATCGCGCCATCCGCTTGCAGTTTTCGAATCGCCACCGCCACATCATGGATCGCGCAGAACCCTTCACCATGCGCGGCGAACGCGTGGTGAAATCCGCCGCCGACATTGAATGCGAAACCCGCTTTCAGCGCCTCTCGCGCCGTCAGCAACGTCCCGCCGGCGGCCAGCCAGAACGCGTCCACCATCTTCTGCGAGTACGGAATTTCAAGCTGCATCAGCTCGTAATAGTCGAGCGTCCCGTGCTTCAGTCGCGTGACCCAGCGCCGGTCGTGCACCAGCATCAGGTCGGCATCTTCGGCGGCCGAAGGCCACAGAAAATCTTCGCGCGTGGCAAAGTTCTCGAGCAATAACCGATCGTGAATCAGCTTATATTTTTCCGACTTAAACACGTGCCCGCCGAGCGACAGATCGTAGCCATCGTGATAAATCAGTTTGAAGGGAAGCATCCAAAGTCTCTTAAACGGGCATCAGTTCGCCGCTCGCCTCAACCGCGGCCAGCAGCGCCACGGCATAGACGTCTTCAGCCGAACACCCTCGCGACAAATCGTGAAAAGGTCGCGTAAGGCCCTGCAGAAGCGGTCCGAACGCCGACGCGCCTCCAAGGCGCTCGACCAACTTGTAGGCGATATTCGCAGCAGCCAAATCAGGGAAGATCAGCACGTTGGCCTGGCCTGCCACCGGCGATCCCGGAGCTTTCTGTTCGCCAATACTCTCGATCAAGGCCGCATCCGCCTGGAGTTCTCCATCCGCGTCGAGCTCCGGCGCACGTTCTCGAATCTGCTGGAGCGCAAGGCCAATCTTATCCAGACTGGGATGCCCCGCGCTGCCTCGTGTCGAAAAGCTCAGCAACGCGACCTTCGGAACGACACCCAAAATCTTCCTAGCACTGTGCGCCGATGCGATCGCGATGTCGGCGAGTTGGCCGGCGTCGGGATCGATCACGATGCCAGCATCCGCAAATAGCAACACGCCATCGCAACCGAACGTCCGATCGCGCACGCACATCAAAAAGAAACTCGATACCGTCCGGACCCCGGCTTCCAGGCCAATGCATTGCAATCCCGCGCGGACCGTGTCCGCTGTCGTATTCGCCGCGCCAGCCACTCCCGCATCGGCGTCTCCGGCCGCGACCATCAAGGCCGCGTAATTCAAAGGCATCCTTGCGGCGACGTCGGCCTCCGCCGCGGAAACGCCTTTCGCTTGGCGCCGCTCGTAGTAATGGGATACATACGCCGCGTCGAGAGGCCCCTGAAGAACAATCGGCTCGGCCAGGTTCTCTTTCCCGAGCCGCTCCGCAGCCGTAACTATCCGCGGATCGTCGCCTTCCGGAAATACGATCCGCGGAAGCCGCGGCAACCGTCGAAGGCGTTCGCAGAACCGATCGAGCAGAGCCGCGGCCGAATCCGTCACGGCTCTCGAACCTCGAGCCCCGCTGGCGCGACCTGCTGAACATGCCGTGCATTCCAACTCAATAGCAATGTCGCTCCCGCCTCGGCGGTCATCAAGGCCACCAGCGAATCGTACACTCTCGGACCCCATTCGCCCCGGCTCACCCGATGGCGCAACGTCGCCCAAACCGTGTCGCGCGTCATGGCAACGATTCGCTCGGTCGCAAAATTCAGCCGAAGCAGCTCTTCCGCCTTGGGCGGCGCGATTCCGTGCGGCTTGGGCAGCCGCGTCAGGACCGAATAGCACTCAAGCAAAGCATGACCGGTAAGTATCAGTTCCCCATTCTCCCGGTCGCAAACCGCCTTCCCGGCCAGGGTCCGCTCATGCCGGGGATGCGCGGCGAGAACCAGCGGCACCAGACAACTGGAGTCCAAGCCGTACTTCACGCTACTCCGTTAGCCAAATCACGATCGCTAGACTCCTGAACACCCTCAATCACTGAGTCCACCATCTTCGCGTCCAGCGGAGCTGCTTCAGCCGTCGGCAGGGCCACCCAAACCGTTCCCCGCTTTTCGAACTTCGAATCCCCTACCTCGGCGCTTACGCTTGCAATTTCCAGCACACCATACCGATACCGAAAGTCCAAAGAAGTACCGGGCTGCCAACCCGCTTCATCACGAATTGCCTTCGGAATAACAATTCTGCCCAGCTTATCGATGGTAGAAGACATGGCATAAGATTGCCATCATTGATTCCAAAGGTCAAGTTTGATCGTGCCCATTTTGCTATTGACCAAACGATGAATCGAACGTACAATTAAAACATACGTATGGAACAACTTCATCCTGCGTTTAAGGCAGACACCAAAACGAGAATCCTCGACACTGCCGAACGCCTATTCGCCGCTGACGGCTTTGACCGAACCTCCCTCCGCGACATCACCCGCGACGCCGGAGTCAACCTCGCCGCCGTGAATTACCATTTCCAATCCCGAGACGCCCTAGTCGCAGCCGTGATTTCCCGGCGTATGAGTCCCGTCAACGCCCGGCGGATCGAATTGCTCGAGAAATTTGAAGCCCAACCCGGAGGTCCCACCCCCGAACAGGTAGCCGAAGCCTTTATCGTGCCGGTCATGGAAGCTGGAGCCCAATTCGAAAACGTGCGTCCAATGATGGGCCGGATGCTGTCTACACCCAACGAATTCCTGAAACGTCTGTTTGAAACTCATCTCGCTCCAATCGGCGCACGGTTCCTCGAAGCGCTCGGCAAGGCCCTTCCTGGCGTGTCCCAGCTGGAACTGATGTGGCGTCTTCATTTCATGGCGGGTGTGATGTCTCACATCATTGCCTTTTCGCGAGTCCTGCCGATGATGACCAACGGCACCTGCGATCTATCGGACACCAAGGCCGTCTCCGCGCGCATGATTACCTTTGTTGCGGCCGGCCTGCGCGCCTCTTCCCCACTTCAGGAGTCTGTGTAATGCGCTCCCTCGTACTTCTTTGTCTCGTCGCCACCCTTCAGGCCGAAACCCTTCCGCTGACTCTCCAGAAAGCCGTCGAACTCGCCCTCGCGCCCGACGGATCCGCCCGTCAGCAACTCGCGTCGGAAACAATCCGACTCGCGGACTCTCGTGCCAAGCAAGCCCGCGCGTCTCTGCTGCCGAACCTCGACGGATCCCTCGTCTACCGCGACCAAACCGTCAACCTTCGCACCTTCGGGATCGATTTCCCGGCGCTTCCTGGCTTTTCGTTCCCGTCCATCGCCGGACCCTTCGGTGTCTTTGATATCCGTGGGAACCTCACGCAATCCGTTTTCGATTACTCCGCCATCCGTCGATTTCAAGCCAGCCGCGTCGGCGTCGGAGCCGCGAAGGCGGATAACCAAGCTGCCCGAGACGACGTCACCGAAGCGGTAGCCCGCGCCTATCTCGCCGCGTTGCGCGCGGAGGCGGCTCTTGAAACGCAGAAGTCGAACGTCGATCTCTCGGAAGCCTTGCTTCGCCTGGCCCGCTCACAAAAGGACGCCGGTGCGGGAACCGGCATCGAAGTCACGCGCGCCCAAGTCCAGTTGGCAAATGATAAACAGCGCCTCGTCACCACGACCAGCGACGTCGAGCGTTCGCACCTCCAACTACTCCGCACCATCGGGCTCCGGCTCGATGTCACGCCGCGGCTATCCGACAAAATGGTCTACCGCCCCGTCGATCCGGACGAAGCCGCGAAGGCTCTCGAAAGCGCGCGCGGTAAGCGGCCCGAACTCGAGGCCCAGGACAAGCGCGAGGAATTCGCCCGCATGACTTACGGCGCGACGAAATTCGAGCGGCTGCCGTCCGTCGGCTTCTTCGCCGACTACGGAACCATCGGAACCGGCCTCGAAAGCGCACATCCCACCTACACGTACGGCATGTCTGTGCGCCTTCCCGTTTTCGACGGCGGACGCCGCGATGCGCGACGCGCGGAGAGCCTTACCCAACTACGGCAGGAGCAGATCCGCGGCCGCGATCTTCGCCAACAAATCGAACTTGAAGTTCGGCTGGCGCTCGAAAGCCTACGCTCGGCGGAAGGCCAGGTTGACGTCGCGAAGGAAGGCTTACAGCTGTCCGAAAACGAACTCGCCCAAGCCCGCCGCAGGTATGAGGGCGGAGTTGCAAGCAGCCTCGAGATTACGGACGCACAAACCCGCCTCCAACGCGCGCGCGACAACCAGATCGCCGCCATTTATAACCACAATCTGGCGCGGATCGAATTCGCCGCCGCCACCGGTAAAATTCAGGAATCTGTTAATCACTAGGCGCATCAGGAAACCGAAATGGCAAAACGAATCATCATTCTTCTCCTTCTCGTGGCCGCCGGCGCGGGCGGATATTGGTATTGGCGAACCGCCGCAGCCGCGGAAGCGAACGGTCGGATTCTCGTATCCGGCAATCTTGAAATGACACAGGTGGACATCTCGTTCAAGGCGTCAGGAAAACTGATGGATCTCAGTGTTCGCGAGGGCGACTTCGTCAAAAAAGGCCAGCTCATCGCCCGCATCGAACATCGCCAAATCGAAAGCCAGAAGGACCGCGATGCCGCTGGCGTCGCCGCCTCCGAAAACGCCTTCACCACGCTCGGAACCAGCATTCAATATCAAAAGGCCACCATTGATGGCGATATCGACTTAAAAAAGGCGCAGCTCGCGCAAGCCGAAGCCCGGCTCAGCGAACTGCTCGCAGGCTCCCGAACCCAGGAAGTCGATCAGGCGCAGGCCGCCGTTGCCGATGCACGAACCCAGGCCGATTTGAACCGCCTCGACTGGGAACGCGCCCAGAAACTGTACAAGGACGAGGACATCTCGACCTCGCAATACGACATGGCCCGCACCAAATATCAGAGCGCGCAGGCTGTCCTCAGGCAAACTGAGCAACGCTTTAATCTAGTGAAAGAAGGACCTCGCAAAGAGGAGATCAGCATCGCCCGCGCCCAAGTGGACCAGGCGCGCGCCTCCTTAAAACTCGCCGAAGCAAACCGCGTGGACTTGAAGCGCAAAGAGCAGGAACTCGGAGCCCGCCGCGCGGAAATCGATCGCAGTAAGGCGCAACTGGCGATGACCCAATCGCAGATCTCCGACACCGAAGTCTACTCCCCGGTGGACGGCGTCGTGCTGGTGAAGAGCGCGGAAATTGGCGAAATCGTTGCCGCCGGCGCGACCGTCGTCACGATCGGCGATGTGGAGCATCCATGGCTCCGCGCCTACATCAACGAGCGAGATCTCGATCGCGTCAAGATCGGCGGCAAGGTTCGTCTAAAAACCGACTCGCGCAGCGGCAAAGAATACCAGGGGCTCATCACCTTCATCGCGTCCGAAGCCGAGTTCACGCCGAAGCAAATCCAGACCCAGGAAGAGCGCGTGAAGTTGGTCTACCGCATCAAAGTCGAAGTCGGTAATCCGCAGCGTGAACTCAAGAGCAACATGCCGGTCGACGGGGAGATTATACTGTGACCTCTGCGGCGCCCATCATCGAAATCCGCGGCGTCACGCGGAAGTTCGGCGACCTCGTCGCTGTCGATCATCTCGACCTTACGATTCCGCGCGGCGAGATCTTCGGCCTCGTCGGACCTGACGGCGCGGGTAAAACCACGACCCTTCGCCTGCTGTGCGGCCTCATGGATCCGACCGAGGGCCAGGTGATCGTCGCTGGCCACGACGTTGCAAAAGACGTCGAGGCCGTCCGCGACCGCATCGGCTATATGGCGCAGCGTTTCGGACTCTATACGGACCTGACCGTCAACGAGAACATGACGTTTTACGCCGACCTGTTTGGCGTCGTCGGCGCCGAACGCGAGAAGCTGATGTCCGAACTCCTGCGGATGACCCGCATGGAGCCGTTTCGCACTCGTTCCGCCGGCAAGCTCTCCGGCGGCATGAAACAGAAACTCGCGCTGATGTGCACTCTGCTGCACCATCCGCAAATCCTCTTCCTCGACGAACCTACCAACGGAGTCGATCCGGTTTCTCGGCGCGACTTCTGGGCCATCCTCTATCAGCTCGTCAAAGACGGACTCACCGTTTTCGTGACCACCGCCTACCTCGATGAAGCCGAACGCTGCAATCGCGTCGGCCTGATGCATCGCGGAAAATTGATCCAATGCGATGCGCCGCAACGCCTGCGCCGCAGCCTTCCCGAGGCCTGCTACGCGGTCACCAGCGCGGACCTCCACGTGGTTCGCGATGCTCTTCGCGCACGCCCC
Source organism: Bryobacterales bacterium (assembly GCA_038210135.1). Taxonomy (GTDB): domain Bacteria; phylum Acidobacteriota; class Terriglobia; order Bryobacterales; family Bryobacteraceae; genus JBBQWZ01. Next base: position 167,148 of record JBBQWZ010000002.1, on the reverse strand, counting down.
GACGTCTTGAGCGCGGAGCCCTCCGGACTCTCGTTGCATGTCTTCTTCTCCGTCGGCGCGCCCCCAGTCGAAAGCATTCGCGCCTCCATGCCCGCCCCCGCGGAGTTCACTCCGATGACGCCTTCGCTCGAGGATGTGTTCATCGCCCTCGTTAGCAAGCAGGAGCTTCCCCGTGCCGCTTAGCACTGCCAGTGGACCCGCCGTCGAAATCCGCGACCTCACCAAACGCTTCGGCGATTTTGTGGCCGTCGATCGCGTGAATCTCGAAGTCGCGCGCGGCGAAATCTTCGGCTTCCTCGGACCCAATGGCGCCGGAAAATCCACCACCATCCGAATCCTCTGCGGATTGCTGGAACCCACCAGCGGCGACGCCAGAGTCGGCGGTTTCGATGTCCGCACCCAATCCGAAAACATCAAACAGCACATCGGCTACATGTCGCAGAAGTTTTCTCTCTACGACGACCTCACCGTCGAAGAGAATATCGACTTCTTCACCGGCATCTATGGAGTTCCACACGCGCAGCGCGCCGAGCGTAAAGAATACGTTCTGAAAATGGCGGCCCTCGAAGACCGCCGCAACGACAAAACCTCACTGCTGGCCGGAGGTTGGAAACAGCGCCTCGCCCTCGGCTGCGCCATTCTGCATCAGCCGCCGATCCTGTTCCTCGATGAGCCGACATCCGGCGTAGACCCCATTGCACGGCGGCGCTTCTGGGAGCTCATCTATTCACTCTCCGCCATGGGCCATACGATTTTTGTATCCACCCACTACATGGACGAGGCCGAATACTGTAACCGAATCGCCCTCATGTACCACGGCAAAATGATTGCTCTCGGAACACCCGCCGAACTGAAGCAATCGCTCTCCGATCACCATCTGCTGTACGTCGAATCTTCCGACTTGCGCGACGCCATGACGGCTCTTGAGAACGTTCCTGGAATTCTCGATACCGCCGTCTTCGGAGGCGGCCTGCATGTCGTCGTGGAGGATGCAACGGCCGGCGAAAACACCGTTCGGTCCGCCCTCGCGCGAGCGAATGTCGAGGTCCTCGACGTCCACCGCATCGAGCCCTCCATGGAAGACGTGTTCGTGGCGCTGATCGAGCGGGAAGACAAAGCCATCAAGGAAGCGACGGCAACAAAATGAACTGGATCCGCTTACGCGCGATCGCTCGCAAGGAACTTCTGCACATCGTGCGGGATTCGCGGAGCCTCGCCCTGGCCCTTGCGCTCCCGTTGGTAATGCTGGTGCTCTTTGGCTACGCGCTTAGCCTCGATGTCGATCGCATCACGACACTGGTTCTCGATCGCGATCAGACTCCGCAAAGTCGCGAATTGCTTCAGCAATTCACCGGTTCGCGGTATTTCTCCGTTCTCGGCTACGCAAGCAACTACGCTGAAATTGAAAAATGTATCGACCGCTCGCGCTGTCTCGCCGCCGTCGTTATTCCGCAGCGATTCGGCGCCGATCTCATAGCGGGGCGCGAGGCTCAAGTGCAGGTCCTGCTCGACGGCAGCGATTCCAACACCGCCTCCATCGCGCAGAGCTACGTCGAATCTCTCACCCGCGCGTACTCGTTGAACCTCCGCTCAACCGCACAAATCCAGAAAGGCGCGGGCCGCCTTTCTCCTCCCGTCGATGCCCGGGTCCGCGTCTGGTACAACACCGATCTCAAATCGCGGAACTACATCGTGCCCGGCCTCATCGCCGTCATCATCATGATCATCGCCGCGTTGCTTACGTCGCTAACCATCGCACGCGAGTGGGAAAACGGAACCATGGAGCAGCTTCTCTCGACACCGGCCCGCCCCGCGGAAATCGTACTCGGAAAGCTGTCGGCGTTCTTCCTGGTTGGCATTATCGACATGGCCATCTGCCTCCTGATCGGCATTTTCGTCTTCGAAGTTCCGATGCGCGGAAACACGTTCCTTCTGCTCTTTACCTGCTTCGTATTTCTCTTCGGCGCACTCTGTTGGGGCGTCTTCCTCTCCGCCGTCACGCGCAACCAATTGGTTGCCTACCAACTCGGAACACTCACCTCGTTCCTGCCGGCATTCCTGCTGTCCGGCTTCATGTACTCGACCGAAAATATGCCGATCCCGATTCAGATCATTTCCTACATGGTGCCCGCCCGCTATTTCATCACCGCCATCAAAGGCATCTTCCTGAAGGGCATCGGACTGCGACTGCTGTGGTTTGAATTGGTCTTGCTCTTCGTCTATGGAGCCTTGGTATTCGTGGCCGCGACGCGAAAAATGCGTCAGAAAATCGCCTAAATGTCACCTTCGATCGAACGCATCCTCGTCATCGTCCGCAAGGAATTACGGCAAGCTTTGCGCGAACCTCGTATGCGCGGCATGCTTCTGGCGCCACCGATCATTCAGCTGATGATCTTCGGCTTCGCCGTGAATCTCGACGTCGAGCAAGCCCGCATTGCCTGGATGGATTCCGACCGCACCCAGCAGAGCCGCGAACTGCGGGCCGCCTTCGAAGGTTCCGGCCGCTTCAAGGTCATTGCCAATCCCACCAACGATTCCGAACTCGCCGACCTGATGGATCGCGGTAAGGTCGAAGGTGTGGTCCGCTTGCTGCCGGGCTTCGGCCGCGATTTGCAGCGCGGCCGTGAGACCGAAGTCCAGGTTCTGGTCGACGGAACCAACTCGAACACCGCCTCGATCGTTACCGCTTACGCCGGCCAGACCATCGCTCGATTTTCCGTCGAAATGCTCCAGGATCAGCAACGCGTCAAGCTGATCGCTCGAACGATGCAAGCCGGCGCGCCCGTCCACGCCGCTATTCCCCAGCTCTCCGTGCGTTCCCGCGTGTGGTTCAACGCCGATCTCCGCAGCCGGAATTACTTCATTCCCGGCGTCATCGTGAACATCATCACGCTGGTCACGCTCTCGCTTACGGCCATGGCGATCGTCCGCGAAAAAGAAATCGGAACGATGGAGCAGCTCATGGTCACGCCCATCAAACCCATCGAGCTGATCCTCGGCAAAACCATTCCGTTCGCGCTGATCGGATACTTCGACACGCTCTTAGTGGTAGCCGCCGCGCTCCTGATTTTTCACGTGCCGTTCCGCGGGAACTTCTTTCTCCTTCTGGTCTGCGCCGGACTGTTTCTGCTAACGACCCTCGGCGCGGGACTCTTCGTCTCCACCGTCTCTCGCACGCAGCAGCAGGCGATGATGTCTACGTTTCTGTTTTTTATGCCGTTCTTCCTGCTCAGCGGTTTCACGTTTCCGATACGGAACATGCCGGTCGTTGCGCAGTACTTCACCTATCTGAATCCGGTCCGCTACTTCGTCGAGATCGTCCGCGCCATCTTCCTCAAGGGAGCCGGTATCGAAACACTATGGCCGCAAATGGCCGCGCTCGCGACATTCGGAGTCACCATCCTGACCGTGAGCGTCCTGCGTTTCCACAAGAAACTAGACTAGTTCTCTGACGGCGTGATTCGGATCGAAACTAACCCCGCCGTAACCGGCGGGGTTAGAACCCCGGGCGTCAGCCCGGGGACATTGATTGCCGGTCGGAGCACTAGCGTCCGGAGCTTCCCCGGTGGCTTGAACCCTGAGCGTCAGCGAGGGGACCCGCATGCTAAAGCACCGAACCGCGACCGTCAGCGACGGACCCGCGTGCCGCAGCACCGAACCGCGACCGTTAGGAAGCGGACCCGCGTGCCGCAGCACCGAACCGCGACCGTTAGGAAGCGGACCACGGCCGCGCCTTACTTCGGATCCCCCGCCAGCACCCAATCCAAATTGAAGTGCGCATGCTTGATCGATTTCCGGTCTGCGCCTTCCGGCAGATGATTCTGGAAAAACGAATACGACGCATGCAGCGATCCGTCCTGCGCCTGGATGATCGACGGATAGTGGAACGAACTCGGCTTCTCCGCGCGATCGTCGCGCTCGACGTGCCGCTTCCACTTCCACGTCACGCCTTCGTCATCCGAAATCGCGACCGCGAGCGAATGCCGCCCCTTCTCGAGGTCGTTGAAGATCATCGCCCACTTCCCGTCGCGCAACACAATCGTCTCCATGCCCGACCCTGGATTCGGCACCTCCGAATCCACCACCTTCGACCACGTAACGCCATCGTCCTTCGACGTCGCCATGTGGACCCGCTTCGGCGGCGGACCGTTATCCCGCATGTACGCCACCAACGTCCCGTCTTTCTTTTGCACGATCGAAGGCTGAATGTTGCCGCCCCCTACCAGCGGCTCGCTCGTCTGCCACGTCTTCCCTTTGTCGTCCGACATCGCGACCAGTGAAAACGAGTAGCCGTCCGAATACAGCGGCACCAAAATCCGTCCACTCGCCAATTGCAATGGATGCGCGCGCGTCATCCATCCCATGCGCGAGAAGTATTTGTCGCTGACTTTCTCCTGCAGGTATTTCCCATATTTTTCCGAATATTTCATCCCTTGCATTTGCCGCTTCGCGCTCTCTTCGAAATTCCGTGGAATGAACAGCAGCGTGTCGTTCTCCGACCATGCCGGCGCGCCGGGCTTCGAGTAGTCCGTCGAAATCTTGTACTTCATCAGCGCCGTGTGCCACTCGTTCGCCATGATCACCGGCCACAGCAGCCATAGCCGTTTCTCGTTATCGAGGAACATCGTCGGATTCGTATCCGGGAAACCCGGCGTGTCTGCCACGTCATAACGCGGACTCCAGCGCTCACGCCCCTTCGCCAGCCGCGCACCTTCCACCTTGACGTCGTCTGCTTTTCGTTCACCGGATCCGTGGAACCAAACCACAAACAGGTCGCGGTTCGGCAATTCCACAATGCAGGAAGCGTGGTTGTGCCACTTCTCGAGCGGGAAGATCAGTTCCGATTTAAAGAAAGGCTCTTCCGCGGAAGCGCACGCCGTCGATAGCGCAAGTAGGGCAAGTAACTTCACCCCGCGATTATAAGGCGTTCGCGAAGACCTTGGCGGCACGCTACAATTCCCCTGCATGTTCCGCCTGATCGATCTCAGCGTCCCCCTTGAACACATGGCCGTCAGCGAGCCCGTGCCCGCGCAGATCCACTATGTGAAACACGATGCCGAAGGGCTCGCCCAAATGAGTAGTGCCTTCGGCATCAAGCCGGAGGACCTTGTCTACTCCGGCGGAAAGGGCTGGGCTGTCGAGCAGATCAATGCGATCACCCACACCGGCACGCACGTGGACGCGCCCTATCATTACGGTGCGGAATCCGGTGGCAGGCCCGCGCGCACGATCGATGAAGTCCCACTCGAATGGTGTTTCGCGCCAGGTGTCGTCATTGATGTGCGAGACAAAGCCAACGGAGACGAGATAACGGCGCGCGATATCAGCCGGCAGCTGGAACGCATCGAATGCGAATTGCAGCCGCTCGACATTGTCCTACTGCAAACCGGAGCCGACAAGCGCATCGGAACCCCGGCCTACTTCGAGCAGCCAGGGCTAGGCCGCGAAGCCACTCTATGGCTGGTCGAGCAGGGCGTTCGCGTCATCGGCATTGACGCCTACACGCTCGATCGCCCCTTCTCCGCCATGGTCGCCGACTACAAACGAACCGGCGACGGACGCTACATCTGGCCCGCCCATTTCGCCGGAATCACTAGCGAATATTGCCAGATCGAGAAGCTAGCGAATCTCGATGCGCTGCCCGCCCCGCATGGCTTCTTCGTATCGTGTTTGCCCGTGAAGATCAAGGGAGCGAGCGCCGGCTGGTGCCGCGCCATCGCACTAATCCCCGAATCCTAAGCCGCCACCAGCCGGTTCTGGAAACGAATCGCGCGCACGGCGTCTGCCAGCCTTCCATCAGATCCGCATGCTGTGGACTCCTAATCAACGTCCCGCAATCGCTGCGGATCTGCGTCGTATAATCACGAGTTCGAAGCCGTTCCGCGAAGAACCTGCCAAATGAGCGCCAGCGCCACTCCCAACCCATCCAGCAAACCGAACGCCGATACGCCGGAAAGCCCATACGCCTCGAAGCCTTGGCTCCAGCAATACGACCCCTGGGTTCCGCCCACCACCACGCTTCCGCAGCGCTCGCTCTATCATCTACTCACCAACGCAGCCAGCCAATACCGCCACAAGACCGCCACTGCTTTCCTCGGCGCCGAGCTCACGTTCTCCGAACTCAAGACCCAAGCCGACTGCCTCGCTTCGGTGCTCCACGGCATCGGAATCGTCCAGGGCGACCGCGTCGGCATCATGCTTCCGAATTCGCCGCAGTACATGATCGCCTTCTTCGCACTGATGCGCCTCGGCGCCATCTGCGCGAATTTCAACCCTGGCTACACGGCGCGTGAAGTCGAGAATCAGGCCAAGGATGCCGGCATCCGCGCCATGATTACGCTCGACACCAACGCCGCGATGATCCTCGACATCCAGCCGCGGACTGCCATCGAAACCGTCATCATTACCGCCCTCGCCGAGTACAGTTCCGAGCACGCTGCCGCGCCCGCCATCGCCGGAACGCTTTCCTACACCTCCCTGATCCGCGATGTCCGAGAGCTGAAGCTGCCGCGCGTCGAGATCGATGCCGCGAACGACGTGGCCGTCCTGCAGTACACCGGCGGCACTACCGGCGTCTCCAAAGGCGCGATGCTGACGCACCAAAGCCTCTATGCCAACGTCATCCAGGTGAGCCTCTGGGGCGGCTACTTTACGCGTAAAGGCGAGGAGCGGATGATCGTGGTGATCCCGTATTTCCACATCTACGCGCTCTCCGTCTGCATGATGCTTTCGTGCTGGAACGGCACTATGCAGATCCTCGTTCCGAAGTTCGACATCGAAGGGCTGCTCGACAATTTCCGCAAGTACAAGCCGTCCTATTTCCCCGGCGTGCCTACGCTCTACATCTCGCTCCTCAATCACCCCGACGCGAAGACCTGCGGCCTGGAAGAAGTGAAGACCTTCAACAGCGGTTCCGCCCCGCTGCCGCTCGAGGTCCTTGAACAGTTCGAGCAGATGAGCGGAGCCACCATCAGCGAAGGATACGGGCTCACCGAAGCCTCGCCGACCACCCATTCGACGCCCGTGCTCGCGAAACGCAAGCCCGGCAGTGTCGGCCTGCCGATGCCCTCGACCGACATCAAGATCGTCGATATCGAAACAGGCTTGATCGAAATTCCAATCGGCCAGGAAGGTGAGCTGTGCGTGCGCGGTCCGCAAATCATGAAGGGCTATTGGAACCGGCCCGAGGAGACCGCCTACGCCCTCCGCGATGGCTGGCTCTACACCGGCGACGTCGCCCGCATGGATGAGGACGGCTTCTTCTATATCGTCCAGCGCAAGAAGGACATGATTATCGTCAGCGGCCTCAAGGTCTTTCCGAACGAGGTCGAAGACGTGTTGTTCACGCATCCCGCCGTTCTCGAAGCCGCTGTCATCGGCATTCCACACGCCTATCGCGGCGAAGAAGTAAAGGCATTCGTGGTACTGAAAAGCGGCGTCAATGCCACTGCGGACGAGCTGCTTTCGTACTGCAAGGAACGCCTCGCGAAGTTCAAACTTCCTTCCCAGATCGTCTTCGTGGCCTCGCTTCCCAAGAGCGGCGTCGGCAAAGTTCTGCGCCGCGCGTTGCGAGATCAGGAATCGCACAAGAGTTGATTTTGATTTAGCCCCGCTTATAAAAAGCGGGCAAAAGGAAACAAACATGAGTGAACTAGTTACGTTGACCCACCGCGACGGCGTCGCGGTCATAACCATCGAGAATCCTCCCGTGAACGCGCTTTCGCCCGGCGTGCCCGAGGGCATCATTGCCCACGTTGAAACCGCCGGAGCCGATCCCGCCGTGCAATCGATCGTGATCATCGGCGGCGGCCGGACGTTCATCGCCGGAGCCGACATTCGCGAGTTCGGCAAGATGACCTCCGGCGCGCGTCCGCGCCTCAGTCTGACCCCCGGCCTTCTCAAGATCGAGGATTGCCCCAAGCCCGTCGTCATGGCGATCCACGGCACGGCGTTCGGCGGCGGCCTCGAGGTCGCGATGTCGGGCCACTACCGTGTGGCCGTCGCGTCCGCGCAAGTTGGTCAGCCCGAATGTAAGCTCGGCATCATACCTGGAGCCGCAGGTACGCAACGGCTCCCACGATTGGCCGGTGTCGCGAAGGCGATTGAGATGTGCGCCTACGGGGAGCCGATCAAAGCTGCCGACGCACTCGCGTCCGGCATCATTGACAAGATCGTGGACGGCGAACTTCTCGAAGGCGCGATTGCTTTCGCGAAAGCCCAGTCGAGCATCCGCAAGACGCGCGATCTGTCCGACAAGCTGGCGGTCGAGCCCGGAGTCTTCGACGCCGCCCGCAAGGAAGCCAAGAAGACTAGGCGCGGTCAGTTGGCTCCCATCGCCGCGATCGACGCCGTCGAAGCAGCCACCACGATGAACTTCGCCGACGGCTGCGCCAAGGAAGCGGAGCTGTTCCAGAAGTGTCTTTTTGCCGATCAGTCGAAGTCGCTGATCCACGCCTTCTTCGGCGAGCGCGCGGTTGCGAAGATCCCCGGGATCGAAAAAGACACGCCCATGTACGACATCAAGAGTGCAGCTGTCATCGGTGCCGGAACCATGGGCGGCGGCATCGCGATGAACTACGCGAACGCCGGCATCCCTGTAATCATCAAGGAAACCACGCAGGAAGCCCTCGACAAGGGCATGGCGATCATCGCCAAGAATTACTCGAATTCCGTGAAAAAGGGCCGCTTTCCCCAGGATGTGATGGACAAGCGCATGGCCCTGATCACGCCGCAGCTCACCTATGACGGCTTCGAGAAGGCCGACATCATCGTCGAAGCGGTGTTCGAAGGCATGGCCCTGAAGAAAGAGATCTTCGGAGCGCTCGACAAGATCGCTAAGCCGGATTGCATCCTCGCGTCGAACACCTCGACCCTCAGCATCGACGAGATCGCCTCGGCGACGTCGCGCCCGGAGATGGTCATCGGCCACCACTTCTTCAGCCCCGCGAACGTCATGCGCCTGCTTGAGATCGTGAAGGGAGCGAAGACTTCGAAGAGCGTGATCGCGACTTCCATGCAGCTCGCTAAGAAGCTGAACAAGGTCGGCGTCCTCGCCGGCAACTGCCGCGGCTTCATCGGCAACCGCATGGTCGAGCCGTACGGGCGCGAAGCGGTCTTCCTTGCCGAAGAAGGCGCCCCGCCGGAGCAGATCGACGGAGCCCTTTATGAATGGGGCATGGCCATGGGCCCGCTTGCGATGGGCGACCTCGCCGGCCTCGACGTGGGCTGGCGCATTCGCAAGGAGTACGCGCACCTGCGCGATCCGAAGCTTCGCTACGCCAAGATTTCCGACATGCTCTGCGAACTCGGCCGCTACGGCCAGAAGACCGGAGCCGGCTGGTACAAATACGACGAGAATCGCCGTCCGATGCCGGATCCGCTGGTCGCGGAATTGATCGAGAAAGCCGCCGCCGAATCCGGCGTCACGCGCCGAACGATCACCAACGAGGAGATCATCGAGCGCACCATCTACGCGCTCGCCAACGAAGGCGCCCGCATCCTCGAAGAAGGCTTTGCGCTGCGCGCCGTCGACATCGACATTGTCTATCTGATGGGCTACGGCTTCCCCGCCTGGCGCGGAGGGCCGATGTTCTACGCGGACACGGTCGGCCTCAAGAAGGTCTACGACCGCATCTGCGAATTCGAGAAGCAGCACGGCGAATTCTGGACGCCGGCGCCCCTCCTAGAGCAGCTCGCCGAAACGGGATCGAGCTTCAAGGAATGGGATAAGCAAAAGGAAGCCGCCGGCGCTAGCGCGTAGGCTTACACGCAAAAACAAAAGCGGCACGCTGCTCCTTCGAGCACGTGCCGCGAGGTAGCTTTAAAAAGGGAATGGCTAACAGTCGCTAACTACGACAACACCAGCTCGGGTTCCAGAACGTGGGCCAGTCTCCGCTCCAGATAATCCACGAACTTCGCTGTCGGATCGAAGCCGACCACATGGACCGCGTCCGTCACGAAGTTCGATAACGCGTTGATGTCGTAGAAGTTCAACTCGCCCGTACGATCGTCGATCAGGTACTCAATCCCGCCGACGTCGAGATTTGCGGCGCGGGCTAACTTCAGTGCTCCGTCGATGGCAGCCTGCGGCGGTTGGAAGCCTTCAATACGCAGCTTCTTCTTGGGCTCCGCGGGGCACACACCCAGGTCTTCGGTGGCGTCCTTTTGGCAGATGTCCGCCGGGCACAAGTTGAAATTCGAATTGTCGGGCCAGATCTGGATCGCGTAGAGGAACTCGCCATCCAGCACCTCGACGCGCACGATGGAACCGCCGCGCGCTGGCAGGAATTCCTGCACCAGCCCGACGTTATCCACTCCGAGATCGATGGTGCCCGCGGCGGCCGCTTCCGCAAGCTGCTCCGGCGTATCGAAGCGCTGAATTCCCGCTCCACTGCCGCCGATGTTGGGTTTCGTGACTACCGGGAAACGCAGGCCCTTGGCCGCTTCGACAGCCAGCGACGGGTGATTGATCACTCGTGCCTTCGGATACGCGACGCCTGCCCGACGCAGGATGTCCAGCTGGCGAGCCTTCGAAATTTCCACTCCGTAGGCGTGGCTGCCGTTGACGACGGCGATGCCAGTTTCGTCGAGGTGGGCGAGGAAATCACGGACGGCAAAGATGCCATTTCCATGGCCGCGCTTCCACGAGGACGGGCTCATCCGATTGACGACCAGCGCGGGCAGGCCGTCGGCTTCAGGGTCGAACAGCAGGCGATCCGCGTGGAGTTTGGTGACGGGAATTCCGCGTTTGCCGAGCTCGGCGAACAGCAAGTTAAACCAATCCGGATGCTCAAAAAGAATCCCTACTGAATCGATAGACTTTACCATGTATCTAGCTTACCGCGTCGTTGGTGGGAGGGCAAGAGGATACGCCCGCCCGCTTTCGCGGATCGGTTTGACGGCTACGCGGGCACGGGTGCTACTAGGGTTCGCGAGCGGAACCATAGGCCGACACCGAGCACGAGTAACGCGAGCGAGATCCATTGGGTGATCGAGAAGGGGCCGCCGAAGGGCAGGCCTTGCGCGTGGACGCGGTAGAACTCGACGACGAAGCGCGCGACGGATGACAAGATCAAGTATTCGGCCAGTATCCTGCCGGCTTGGTGCGGCTTGCTGAAGCGCTTCCAGAGATACACGAAGATCAGGCCGAGCAGCAGCATCTCGTAGAGCTGCGCGGGATGGAGCGGCACGTTCATCGGCACTTCGCTGAACTCCTGAACCTCCGGATTGCGGTACACGACGGCCCACGCGCGCTCGCAGTGGTCGCCCCAGCAGCAACCGGCGGCGAAGCAGCCGATGCGTCCGATGGCGTGTCCGATCGTGAGGCCGGGCGCGAAGGCATCGGCGGTCCGGAGGAAGGGCAGTCTGTTGCGCTTCATGTAGACGACGGCGAAGATCAGCGCCAGGATCAGGCCGCCCTGGAAGACACCGGCGGCTTGCAAGGTAGCGAGCGAGAAGATCTCCTTCGGGTTGGCGGCGAACTGGGGCCAGTCGAAAAGGATCATGAAAATCTTGGCTCCGAGCAATCCGGCGAGGGCGCAGTAGACGGCAAGGTTCGAGATCTTCTCGGGATCAAGGCCGATCTTTTTGGCGCATTTCTGCGTGACCCAAAGTCCGACCAGGAAGGCTAGCGCGACCATTAGCCCGTAAGTGGGGATATAGAACTTGCCGAAAGAGATGAGCTTAGGGAGCATGGCTGACGATTCTATTATCCGCTGGTATGGGCGTCGGAGGTCCGCACACTTGGTGATTGGCCGGGGGACGTCCGCTCCCTCACGGTCGCGGTTCGGTGCTGCTTGACGGTCGCGGTTCGGTGCTGAGATTAGCGAGCGTGGCCTTTACGGTTGCGCCTCTGGGGGCGTCAGGCTTTGTACTTTTTGGTGGCCTCGGGAGCGCCACATGTCGATGACCAGCAGGCAGGCTCCGATGGTGATGGCGGAGTCGGCGATGTTGAACGAGGCGAACTCGTAGGGTCCGAAGAAGAACTGGAGGAAGTCGGTGACGCTGCCGACGAAGGCGCGGTCGTACAGGTTGCCGACAGCTCCGCCAAAGACGAGAGCGAGGGCGGTGCGGAGCAGGGCGCTTTCTTGGAGTCCGCCGCGCGAGGGCTGCCAGATCAGGACGGCGAGCAGAATCAGGATGGCGGAGGAGAGTCCGATGAGGAGGGGCGCGCGCCACGCGTCGGGCGCGTCGTTGAGAAAGCCGAAGGCGGCTCCTCGATTTTCGGAGTGGACGATGTTGAAGAAGTTGCTGATGACGGGGATGCGTTCCCACTCGGTGACGCGCGCCTGGATGGCGAGTTTCGTAATGCGGTCAAGCAGGAACACCGCGACGATAATCGCGAAGGATTGGAAGCGCTTGTTCATGGAACCGGCGTCAGGCCGGAACTCCCATCACTTGTAGGGCATCGCCGCAGGCTTTGCAAACGGTTGGATATTCGGCGACGGCTCCGGTGTCGTGCGTGTACTTCCAGCAGCGGGCGCACTTCTCGCCGGTCGCTCGTTCGACTTTCACGGCGGCATCGGCGAGGGGTCCGTCTTCAAGCGACACTTCGGACACGATGAACAGGCCGGGCAAATCGGCGGCGTACTTCTCGAGCAGCGGCATGAGGTCGCTGTTGGCGGCGACGGTGACGTGCGCTTCGAGCGGGGCTCCGATGGTCTTCGCCTGGCGGGCTTCTTCGAGAGCTTTGAGGACCGGCTCGCGAACGGCAATCAGCTTGTCCCAGTTGACCGCGGACGCACGCTGTTCGGCCGAGATCCCAACCATCACTTCATCAGGCTCGGGGAACAGCGCGCAGTGGACGCTCGACGGAGCGTCGGCCGGCTTCATGGTCGTATAGGTCCAGGTCTCCTCCGCCGTGAAAGTGAGGATCGGCGCGAGCAGCCGGATGAGCGCGTAGTGGACGCGATAGAGCGCGGTCTGGCCGGAGCGGCGCGCGACGGAATCGGTGGCCGCGGTGTAGAGACGGTCCTTCAAGACGTCGAAGTAGAGCGCGCTAAGCTCGGTCGTGGTGAAGTCGTAGATGGCGCGATAAGCCCGGTGAAAGGCGAACTCCGCGTAGAAGGCGCGGACTTCGGCGATCAGCACTTCCATCTTGGCGAGGATCCAAACATCGATCTCGAGCAGCTTCGAGGGATCGATGGCGTTCGCGATTGGGTCGAAGTCGTGCAGATTGCCGAGCGAGTAGCGGAACGTGTTCCGCATCTTGCGATAGGCTTCGGACAATCGCTGCAGGATGGTTTTCGAGAGCGTCACGTCTTCGGTGAATTCGACGGAGGCGGTCCAGAGGCGGACCAGGTCGGCGCCGTATTCCTTGATGATGTCCTCGGGCTCGATGGTGTTGCCGAGCGATTTGGACATCGCCTGCCCCTTCTCATCGAGGGTCCAGCCGTGGGTGGCGCACTCGCGATAGGGCGCTTGGCCGCGGAGCCCGACGCCGATCAGCAGAGACGAATGGAACCAGCCGCGATACTGGTCGCCGCCTTCCATGTACATGTTGGCCGGCCAAGGCAGTCCGTTCTTCTCGGTGAGCACAGCAAGGTGCGAGGAGCCGGAATCGAACCAGACGTCGAGGATGTCGGATTCCTTGCGGAACTCGGTGCAGCCGCACTTGGCGCACTTTGTTCCGGCGGGCACGAGCTCGGCGACGGTGTGGTTGTACCAATAGTCGGCGGTGTGCTCTTTGAACTGATTGGTGATCGCAGTCAGGACAGGGATGTCGTCGAACTGCGTGTTGCAGTCGGCGCAGTAGAACATCACGATGGGCACGCCCCAGACGCGCTGGCGCGAGATGCACCAATCGGGGCGCGAGGCGATCATGTTGCCAATGCGATCCTCGCCCCATTTCGGATGCCAGTCGATACCCTTAACGGCTTCGAGGGCGTTCTCGCGGAGCGTGTTGTCGTCGAGATTGGCGAGGCGATCCATGCCGATGAACCACTGCTCCGTGGCGCGGAAAATGGTTGGATTGTGGCAGCGCCAGCAATGCGGATAGCTGTGTTCGATCTTGCGCTGGGCGAGAAGCGCCTTGTGGTGGGTGAGCAGATCGTTGACGATGGGATTCGCTTCCCATACCGTTTTGCCAATGAGAACTTCAGGAAGCGTTCCGGGCTCATTCTCGACGTGATAGAAGCGTCCACCGGCGTCGATCGGGCAGTAGGTGTCGATGCCGTACTTGCGGCCGACGGCATAATCCTCGGCTCCGTGGCCGGGGGCCGTGTGCACCGCGCCGGTGCCCTGTTCGAGCGTGACGTGATCGCCAAGGATGCCGAGCGAATCGCGATCGAGAAAGGGGTGGCGGAAAACGGTGCCTTCGAGATTGGCGCCTTCAAAGCGCGCCAGGATTTGCGGATCCTCCCACTTGCAGGCTTCGGCGGTGGCCTTGAGGAGTTCTTCGGCAACTAGATACACGTGCTCGTGGACGGCGACGGCGACGTAGATGAATTTCGGGTGATAGCAGATCGCCATGTTGGCCGGGATGGTCCAAGGCGTGGTGGTCCAGATGAGGCCGTAGACTTCTTTTCCGGCGAGTGCGGGATCGATCACGGCGGCGTCGGAGGTGAGCTTGAAGCGAACCCAGATGGACGGGCTGGAGTGGTTCTCGTATTCGACTTCGGCTTCAGCGAGCGCGGTGCGATCGTGGATGCACCAGTTGACGGGCTTGAGTCCTTTGTAGACGTAGCCCTTTTCAAGGAAGTCTACGAAGGCCTGCGCGATGACGGCCTGGTATTCGGCGGACATCGTGAGATACGGATCGAACCAGCGTCCAAAAACGCCGAGCCGCATGAATTGCGCGCGCTGGGTATCGACCCATTTTGCGGCGTACTCGCGGCAGACCTTGCGGATCTGCGCGGTGGTCATCTGGGCTTTCTTCGGTCCGAGCAGGCCGTCCACTTTGATTTCGATGGGGAGGCCGTGGCAATCCCAGCCGGGGATGTACGGCGAATCAAAGCCGGCCATGGTCTTCGACTTGACGATCAGATCCTTGAGAATTTTGTTGAGCGCCGTGCCGAGGTGGATGTTGCCGTTGGCATAGGGCGGTCCGTCGTGGAGGACGTACATGGGACGTCCGGCGGAGGATTTCCGAATCTGGCTGTAGAGGTCTTCGTCCTTCCAGCGGGCCAGCAGCTTCGGCTCGGCCTGCGGGAGGTTGGCCTTCATCGGGTAGTCCGTCTTGGGGAGATGGACTGTTTTTTTGAGGTCGGAAGTTTCCATGGGGGGAACTTCTATTATTGCGGATCGCGTCAAGCGGGCGTGGACAGTGTCCGCTGGTTGGGTGGCTTGATGAAGAATGGGCCGGTCACTCGTTCGCGGTTCGGAAAGGGTTCCGTGCGATCTGGAGGTCGCTTGAACGGCCTCGTCTCCACCGGGCTAGGCCTCGCAATCCCCGCCCTCACGTTTGGACTTATTGGAGTCCCGTCGCTTACGCTCCGGGTTCAAGCCATGCCGGTTTTTGGAATGTAGCGGAACGAAGCCGATTTTCAGTAAGTCGTTTAGTTGGCTGGCTTTGGGAACTGTTGTTGTGGTTTCTCCCTTCGCGATTTCCTATTTCTTCGAAGTGCGATCGATGGGAGCCGGGCGGGGAACGCGCGGCGAGGGCGTGTTCTTCAGCAGGCTCATGGCTTCGGCGACGGCGCGTTCGAGCTGCGGGTCGTGGCCTTTGACAACATCGGCGGCGGTGTATTCGACTTCGATGTCCGGCGCGACGCCTTCGTTCTCGACCGCCCAACGTCCTTTGAGGTCGTAGAAGGCGAGAGCCGGCGCGGTGATGCCGCCGCCGTCGATGGGCTGTGGCACGCCGAGAGTTCCCACGAGTCCGCCCCAGGTGCGGGTTCCGACGAGAGGCCCAATTTTGCGGAGGTGGAAATAGTACGGGAGCGCATCGCCGCCGGAGCCCGCCGACTCATTGATGATCATTACCTTGGGACCGTAAATTCCGGCACTCGGCGAACTGGCCTCGACGCCGTCGCGGGTGGCGAAGAAGCCCATCAGCTTGCGGTCGAGTTCATTCACGATGTAGTCGGCGACCATGCCGCCGTGGTTGTAGCGCTCGTCAATGACGGCGCCTTCCTTTTCCTGTTGGGCGAAGTAGTAGCGGGTGAAAGAACTGTAGCCCTGGGCGCCGGTGTTGGGGAGCCAGACATAGGCGAGCTTGCCGCCGGAAAGGCGGTCCACTGTCCGGCGGTTGGCTTCGATCCAGGCGCGAGTGCGGAGCCCGTCTTCGGAGGCAATCGGCACGACGGTGACGAGCCGCGAGCCTTCGCCCAAAGCGGACTTGCTGACGCGGAGGATCATCTGGCGTCCGGCGGTTCCTTCAAAAGCGGAGTACAAGTTTGTGGCGCTGGTGAGGGAGCGTCCGTTGACTTCGAGGAGGTAGTCGCCTTCCGCGACATCGACGCCGGGAGCACTAAGAGGAGCGCGGAGGTCCGGGTTCCAGTTTTCGCCGTTGAAGATATGGCTGATCTTGTAGCGGCCCTGATCGACGGTGTAATCGGCGCCGAGCAAGCCGACCGGCGCGGTAGTGTCCTCGCCGGGGATGTCGCCGGAGCCTTGCAGGTAGGAGTGTCCGACGGTGAGTTCGCCGCCGACCATCGCGATCAGGTAGCCGAGATCGGCGCGGTGGGCGACGTGGGCGAGCAGCGGCAGATACTTCTCGTGGACGGCTTGCCAGTTGGCGCCGTGCATTTTCGCGTCATAGAAGTAGTCGCGTTGGGTACGCCAGGATTCGCGGAAAATTTCCGCCCACTCGGCGCGCGGGTCCACCATCATTTGCAATTGATCGACGGCGAGCATGCCATCGCCGGCTTTTGCGGGACGATCGACGGGGACGACGCCCCAGCCATGCGCTCCGGCTTGGTAGAGGAGCTTTTTCTGATCGCCCGAGAGCGAGTAGCCGCGGACGCCTTCGAGGAAGGGGGCGGCGGCGCGCTCCTTGAGTTGATAGCGCTGCAAACGGCCGCCGGCGACCGGATTGGTTCCGCTCGGTTCGATGTAATAGATCGATCCGGCGGCTCCGGCGGTGAGGCTGCTGTAGTCGGCGGGCGGCACATTGAGCGACAGGATGCGCTGGCCGATTTTGTCGAAGTCGATGCGGACGGTGACGCTCTTGGCGGCTTCGGGCTTCGCGACCGGCACGTCGGGGGATGCGGGTTTGGGTTCGTCGCCGGTTTCAGGAAGCAGCGGTGAAGGTTCGGTGGCGCTGAGGACAACGAGGTAAATCGCGCGCCGGACGGGGCGGTCGAGCGAACTCATTTCGAGCCAGCCGGTGCGGGGTCCGTAGTTAGTGCTCGAAAGGAAGTACAGATACTTTCCGCTGGCGTCGAAGGCGGGCGAGAGGGAATCCGAGAGTCCGTCGGTGATGGCGTGGGGCTTCTGTTCGGTTAGCGAGTAGACGTAGACGGCGCGCAGGCGATTGGGCAGGTTCTTCGAGTAGGCGACCCACTTCGAATCGGGAGCCCAGACGGCGTCGAAATTTCTAGAAACGTCGGGGTGGGTTTCGGTGTCCACCTTGGTGGCTTTGCCGCTCGCGACTTCGATGATCCACAAGCTGCGGTGATTGTCTTCGAGCAGCATCTGTTTTCCGTCAGGCGACCAGGCCGGATCGGTGAAGTACGCAATGGCGGGCAGCGCGATGGCGCGAGGCTTGGCGATTCCGGTGGCGTCGCCGATCAGGAGCTGGTTTTCGCCGGAAGCGTCGGAGAGCCAGGCGAGTTGGGATCCGTCGGGCGACCAGGCGGGATTGCGGTCATGCGCGGCGGGCGATTGGGTGAGATTGCGGTAGTCGCCTTTGCCGGTTCCGACGGTGAAGATTTCGCCGCGCGCTTCAAACGCGGCGCGGATTCCCGTGGGCGACAGGGCGGAGGAGCGGATCATGCTCGCGACCTTCTTAAACTGCGGTTGCGCCCAGGGGAAATCGCCGCTGACCTGGATGTTCAACTGCCGGCCTTGACCTGTCTTGAGATCGAACAAGTGAATGAAGCCGGCCTGCTCGTAGACGATGGCGTCGCTGGTAGCGGTCGCGTTCATCACGTCGAAGTCGTCGTGTTTGGTGAGCTGCTTCAACTGCTTGTTGGTGGTGTTGTAGGAATACAGGTTGACGTTGTGGTTGCGGTCCGACAGGAAGTAGACGGTGTTGCCGACCCACATGGGATCGGTGTCGTTGCTGTTATCCCAGGGAAGCTTTTCACCCGAGAAATCGGAAAGGCTGATAAGGCGAATGGGATGGGTGCGGCCGCCGCGATAGTGACGCCACATGCTGCTCTCGTGCCATTCGGGAATGAATTCGGTCGAGAATTCCTCGTACGCGAGACGGCGTCCGTCAGGTGAGAACGACCCGCTGAAGGCGCGCGGCAGTGGTAAAGGCTGTTCCATTCCGCCGGTTGTGTGGACGGTCCAGAGACGCAAGTAAGATTGCTGCGGCATCGAATCGCGAGACGAACCGAAGACGACACTCTTGCCGTCGTTGGTCCAGCCGCGGACGTGGTCGGCTCCAGGATGGAAGGTGAGGCGCTTGGGCTCGCCGCCGGCGGAAGGGATCAGGTAGACGTCTTTATTTCCGGCGATGGTGGCGGAGTACGCGATCTCGGAGCCATCGGGAGAGAAGCGCGGCTCGGTCTCGGCTCCCGGCGTGGATGTCAGGCGACGGGCGGATCCGCCGGCGCGGCCTACGATCCACAGGTCGCCGGCATATTCGAAAGCGATCGAGTCGCGGCTGACGGTGGGATGCCGGAGGAGCCGGGTCCCTTGGGCGGATAAACAAGGGGAAAGCGTAACAGCAAGGAGAGCAAGAAGAAGTGTTTTCGATTTCATGGCAGTAATGGAGAGAACCGCGGCTCCGCTGGGAGAGGCGGAACCGCGCGGGTTTACGAACTGGAGTTAGAAGCTCATTTTCAAGGCAAATTGAATGACGCGAGGGTTCACAGACGTCGTCAGGATACGGCCGAAGGCGGCGGAGTTCTCGGCCACGGAGGGGTTCGAGAAATTCGCGTGGTTCAACAGGTTGAAGGCCTCGGCGCGGAATTCGAGGCGAACCTTTTCGGTGACCGGGAAGCGCTTGATCAGCGAGAGGTCCACGTTGGCCTGGCCGGGTCCGCGAACGATGCCGACTCCGGAGTTACCGAAGGTGGTGGCTCGTCCGTCGTCGCCGACGATGGGGAAGGTGTTCGGGAAGCAGGTCTTGTTGAAGTATTTGTTGACGTTCTGATTGGCCGAGCCGCTGGTGACCAGCTGCGAGTAGGTGCACCCGGGCGCGAGCTGGGCGCGATCGGAAGTGATCCCGTAGACGTTGGCGGCATTGGTCTGGGTGATGGTGAGGCGCTGACCGCTCTGGAGGCTGGTCACGCTGCCGAGTTGCCAGCCGGAGAGCGCCTCACCGAGCAACGAGCGGTGATTGGCGGGTCCGGGGATGGAGTAGAACGCGCTGAGTACGAAGCGCTGATCGCGCACGAAGGCGTCCGGACCGTAGCGCTGACGCGGATCGTTCTGATCGCCGGTGGCGGTGCCGCCATTTCCTCCGTTGCTCGAGTTCGAATCCG
The DNA here is from genome assembly GCA_038210135.1 of Bryobacterales bacterium. GTDB lineage: Bacteria > Acidobacteriota > Terriglobia > Bryobacterales > Bryobacteraceae > JBBQWZ01. The sequence continues at coordinate 147,613 of JBBQWZ010000002.1, read as the reverse complement.
TGGAGAGAAGGCGCGCGTAGGTGTAGGAAACCAGCATCTGGAGTCCGTGGCTGAAGCGCTTGTCGAGGCTGGCCTGCAGGGCGTTGTACCAGGCGGCGCCGGAGGGTTCGATGTCGGTCAGAGCGCTCGACGTGAAGCCTTGGTAGGGCACGCGCAGCGGGAGGTTGGCGACGGTGTTGGTGGTGACGCCGCGGATGGGATTGGCGGCGCTGGCGATCCCGGCCTGGTTGATGGAGCGCGAGCGGAGCAAGTGAGTATTCCGCGAGCCGGTGTAGCTGACGTCGAGAACCCAGTCGTTGACGAGCTTGGTCTGAATGCCCAAGCTGTAGCGCTGCACGGTCGGGGGCCGGAGGTTGAGATCGATGATGGTGAGCGAGCGGGCGGTGGTCGGCGAGTAGGCCGCAAAGCTTGGCAGTGTGACGGCCGGCGGGAATGGATTCGCGAACGTCAGCGAGGCGGCCGCGGCGCCCGAGAGGTTGTTCAACTGGGCGAAGGGCGGCGCCGTCAGCAATTGAATGAACGGCTGGCCGGTGGTGCGCTGGTGGTAAATTCCGTAGCCGCCGCGGAGGACGAAGCGGTCGCCGCTGTGGGGCAATTGGTAGGCGAAGCCGAGACGTGGGTTCCAGGTATTCTGTCCCGCGATGTTCAAGCCGGTGTTGGTGCTCAACTGGGTGACGCCGGCGGGAACGGTGCCGGGGTAGTTGGAGGGAACAGTGTAGCCTTCGAGGGTTCCGCCGGCCGGAGGATTCTTATTGGCGCGGGTGTAATCGAAGTCGCCATTGCGGCCATGTTCGTCGCTGAGGTTGCCCAGGCGTTCGTAGCGGAGACCGATGTTCACGGTGAGGCGGCGGGACACTTTGATGTCGTCATGGATATACAAATTGCTATCCCACAAACGATAGGCGCGATCGAATTGTCCGGGGAGATCGATGGACTGGAAAACATTTCCAGCCCCGCCAAGCAGCAGGTCAGGGAAGCCCAGGAAGATCAATCCGGCGAGGTAGTGAAACTGTGATTGATTGTTCTGGGTGCGCTCGATGCCGCCGCCCACGCGGACAACGTGCTTGCCGAAGGTGTAGGAGAGGGTGTCCTGTAGAACGTAATGATTCTGAATATTGAGGAGTGTCTGGCCGTTTCCGCCCAGGGTCAATGCACCGTTGATCAGGATCTCGGGGATGCCGTTGTCGTATGCCGGTGCGTTGACGCCGATGTCAGAGTACTTCACCGGCTCCGATTGCAGGGTGAGCGCATTCTGGCGATGGAAGCCGATTTGGAATTCGTTAACGATCGAGGGGCTCACGATGTAGTTGTAGGCGAGGGTCGCGTTGAAGAACTTGTTGGGGTTGAGCAACGGCCAGCCAGGAGCGGTAGGTCCGCCGAGGTTGGTGGTGGGGAACGTGGTGGTCTGGTCACTCTTCGCGATGAACATGCGATAGACGAGGCGGCTCTTGGCGGAGATCAGGTAGTCGAGGTTACCCATGTATTGGTTCTCGTTGAACGTGCAGGGGCTGCTGAGAACGGTGGATCCGCGGGTGGCGAAGGGCGCGCTGGGATCGATGCGCGACGGCGAAGCAATCGCGTAGGCCCCGCTGGGCAGTTTCAGATTCAGAAGAGCAAGGGCCTGCGGACTGATGTTCGAACCGTCGGCCAGGATGGCGACTCCGTTGCTGCCGGCCTGACCGGCGAACAGGCGTCCAAGGCCGGCACGCGAGCGGTCATCCGTGAGGGCGGGCGTCAAGTAGCTGGTGGAGCAGGAGGTGCTGACGCCGTTGGTCTGGCGGGTGCCTTGATAGGAACCGAAGTAGAACAGCTTGTCCTTGACAATGGGTCCCCCGATAGTGCCGCCGAACTGATTCTGGCGGAGCAGAGGACGGGCCTGGCCGGCGCGGTTGAAGAAGAAGTCGTTGGCGTTCAGTTTTTCGTTGCGGAAGAACTCGAACAGCGATCCGTGGAGAGCGTTGGTGCCGCCTTTGGTAATGACGTTGATGTTGGCGCCGGTATTGCGTCCGTAGCTGGCATCGTACTGCTGGGTCTGGACGCGGAATTCGGCGATTGTGTCCGGGTTGGGAATGGCGACGCCGCCCGAGAAGGTTCCGCTGTTCTGGATGTCGTTGGTTCCGACGCCGTCCATTTGGTAGTTGTTGTCCTTAACGGAAGCGCCGCCGGTGGAGAAGTTACTCATGCCGCCGTTGCCGCGGCCGAGGTCGGTGGCGTTATTGATTTCGGCGGATACCCCGGGGTTCAGTCCGATGATCTGGGTGAAGTTGCGCGCGGCGAGCGGGAGCTCGGCGACCATGCGCTCTCCGGTGACGCGTCCGAGAGAGCTGGACGAGGTTTGCAGCTGTTCGGCGTCGGCCGATACGGTTACCTTTTCACTCAGCGCGCCCACGTCGAGGCGGGCGTTGAGCGTTTCCGTTTCCGTGGCGTTGACCCGGACGGTCGGGTAGGCCAGGGACTTGAAGCCAGCCTTTGAAATTTCGACGCGGTAGGAGCCGGGCGAGAGCAAGGGGGCGAGGTAGATGCCTGCCTGGTTCGAAACGACGCTGCGAGCTTCGCCGGTTTCGAGATTGGTGACTCTCACCTCCGCCAGCGGGACGGAGGATCCGGCGGGATCGGTGACGAGCCCCGTGATGGCGCCGGTGGCGCCCGTTTGCGCGAAAAGCGAGAGAACCGGCAAGGTGAGAAGGAGGAGACAACGGGCGACGCGAAAAGTGGTTTGAGACACAAAAACTCCTTTGCGGTGCGGTAAAGGGCACGTGTTGAAACATCGGTTTCTCGTCGGCGACATGGCGGGTCGCGCCCCTGGTAGTTACGCGATTTTGATCCTTTTGGCGGGCTTTGTCAAGAGCGTGTGACAGAAACGGCTGTTTCGTTTCGCCGCGGAACTGGTTGACAAGTCGGCACTCATCCCGCATGATTGGCCGATGCAGCCGAAGACGGCTTTGCGCGACGGCGCGATGGAGAACGGAAACCTGGCGGTCCGTATTGGTTCGTTAAGCGCTCGTCGCCAGCAGATCATTCGTCCAGTGCTGGCAAACCCGCGTCAATTTGTCCTTTTGCGGGTCCGTGATCTGGCGCAGCAACTGGATACGGATGCGGCGACGATTGTCCGGATCGTGCGCGGCATGGGATTTGAGAATTACCGCGCGTTCCAACACCACCTGCACGAAGCTTCGGTGGCGTACGCGACGTCATTGGACACGATGCAGGCCAGCGTGGCGAAGAAGAACAGCGGTGCGTCGGCGGTCCGGGAGTCGATGGAGCAGGATCTGAAGAATCTGAACGCGGTCCGCGGGAGCGTGGATGCGGACGCGCTGAGCGATGTGGCGCGACGCCTGCATTCGGCACGGAGGGTAATGTTGTTTGGCGGCGACGTCGCTGCTTCGCTGGTCACGTTCCTCGAATACAAATTGAGCGTGGTGGGGTTGCCGGTGTTCGCGGGGACCGGCGCGGGCCGGGTGATGCACCTGGCGCGGGCGGCGCGGGAATCCGACCTGGTGATTGCCATCAGTTTCCGGCGCGGCTTGCGGATGACGGTGGAGGGTCTGGAGAAGGCGGCGGCGAACGGGGCGTTCTGCGTCGCGATCGCGGACACGCTGCTGTCGCCGTTGGCGCGGATTGCGAATACGTGTTTTATGACGCCGGTGGAGACGCCGTCGTTCGGGGTCTCGTATGCGGCTCCAATGGCGTTGTTGAATGCGATGGTGGCGGCGTTCGCTACGATGCGGCGGAGCCGGACGCTGGCTCTGTTGCAGGAAGTGGACGAGGAGCAGCGGCACGGTTCGCGCTGGTATACCGAGGGGTAATTGAGCTCGTGCACAGGCCGGGAGGCCTGGGGCTTTCCGAATGCGCCGACGTATCAGGCGGTAAGGGTCTATTCGGCCCGCCGATCTGCTGCTCCACTTCGACGTTGACCCGATGGACGTACGGCAGTTTGAAATTCGTATCGATCAAAGTGTCGGTACCGCCGTTGCCGACGGGCGGGATGACGCGGGCTGGAGGCGGAGTGACGTACATGGCGTTGGCTACGGAGATGGGGAACTGCACAGTGGGTGCGATGGCTCCGGAGCCTACGTTGTGAAAGCGCCCATCGAGCACGGTGTCGCGGAAGTGGTCGAATACGAAGCCCTGGAAGGCGTTGGTGCCGGAGCGCGAAACCAGGGAAATTTGTGCGCTCGATATTATTGGGCACTGAGTGCGGCGCGAGGCGCGGCGGCACGGACTTTCTGGCGGGCGAGCAGCCATGTCATCCACGCTTCGAAGCCATCGCCGGTGAGCGCGGAAAGGCGAACGACTTCGATTTCAGGATGGATGCTTTTGGCGTTGCTGACGGCGAGGTCCGCGTTGAACGGGACGTAGGGCAGAAGGTCGCACTTGCTGAGAAGCATGAGTGCGCTGCGATAGAAGATACCAGGATATTTCAGGGGTTTCTCGTCGCCTTCGGTGACGCTGAGCACGACAATTTTCGCTTCCTCGCCGAGATCGTAGCTGGTTGGGCAAACCAGGTTCCCGACGTTTTCGATCAGGAGAACGTCGATCTGATCGAGGTCCCAGCCATCCATGGCGCGGAGGACCATGCGCGCGTCCAGATGACAGGCTCCGGCGGTAGTGATCTGGCGGGCGGGAAAGCCGTAGCGGGAGAGGCGCTGGGCGTCGGTGTCGGTTTGGATGTCGCCGGTCAGCACCGCGACACGGAGCTGGGTGTTCCTGAGTTCCGCAAGAGTGCGCTCGAAGATCGCGGTTTTGCCGCAGCCGGGCGAGCCGATCATGTTCACGCAGAGGATGCCCCGTTCCTCGAGCAGGGTCCGGAGTTCGGCTGCGATTTTATGATTCTCGCGGAGTACTTTTTCGCCAACATCAATTCGCATGGTCTGGTTCCTCTAATTCGACAAAACTGATATCCAACTGGTCGTCGGCGCCCTCTTCGATGGTGAGCGCGATGCCCTCGGCGACGGCCTCGAAGCAGAAGCTGAGTGACGCGGGATCGATACCGGCCATCGGTCCGATGCGGAGTCCGACGCGGGTGGCGCGGGAGCCGGGAAAGCGGCCGGCCTCGATGCGGACGGCTTCAAGAACGCTGTGTGCCATACCGAGTTCGTGCATCAGCAGATCCTCGGGAGTTGATCGCCGGCGAGCATCGAGACGACGCGGCGGGTGCCGAACGCGGTCCGCTGGAGGACGCGGCCGGGTTGGTCGGCGGTCACGGTTCCGATGATGGCGGCGTCGCGCCCAAGCGGATGGGCGCGCATCGCCGCGAGGACGTTATCGGCATGCTGTGGCGGAACGATGGCGACGAGTTTGCCTTCGTTCGCGACATAGAGGGGATCGAGTCCCAGGATTTCGCAGACTCCGCGCACGCCTTCGCGGATGGGGACCTTGGTCTCCTCGACTGTGATACCGACGCGAGACTGACCGGCGATTTCGTTGAGCGTGCTGGCGAGTCCGCCGCGGGTAGGATCGCGCATGCAGCGAATTTCGGTGGTGATGTTGAGAATTGCCTGGACCAGCGTGTGCAGCGGAGCGGAGTCGCTTTCGATGGCGGTGTCGAGAGCGAGGCCTTCGCGCTGAGCGAGGATGGCGATTCCGTGATCACCGAGCGATCCGCTAAGGATAACGACGTCGCCGGGCTCGGCGTTGGAGGCGGAGAGGTGCAGGTTGGCGGCAACGATTCCGATGCCGCTGGTGTTGATGAAGATGCCGTCGCCGGAACCTTTTTCGACGACTTTGGTATCGCCGGTGACGACAGGAATTCCGCAGGTGCGGGCGGCGGCGCCGATGGATTGGGCGATGCGCTGGAGTTGCGAAACGGGGAAGCCTTCTTCAAGAATCATGGCGACGCTGAGGGCGATGGGACGGGCTCCGCCCATGGCGAGGTCGTTGACGGTTCCGTGGACGGCGAGGCTGCCGATGTCGCCGCCGGGGAAAAAGAGCGGCTTGACGACGAAGGAATCGGTGGTGAAAGCGAGGCGGAGTCCGCCGAGTTCGAGGGTGGCCTGATCCTCCATGCGATCGAGCAGAGGATTCGAATAGGCGGGCAATAGAATGTCGCGAAGCAGCGCGGCGCTAAGTGTTCCGCCGCTGCCGTGGCCGAGGAGAATGTTTTCGGTGTTGGTGATGGGCACGGGGCAAGTGAGCGTCATACGGTTACCCCTTTGAACTGGAACCACGCGGCGCATGCGCCTTCGCTCGAGACCATGGGCGCGCCAAGGGGAGCTTCGGGCGTGCAGCGCGTTCCGAAGGCGGGACAGTCGATGGGCTTTTTGCGGCCCTGCATGACGAGGGCGCTGATACATTCGGCGGGTTCGGGGACATCGCGCTCGGTGACTCCAAATTTGCGGGCAGCGTCCCACTCGCCGAATTCGGCGCGGAGGTTGAGGCCGCTTTGCGGAATGACTCCGATGCCGCGCCACTTGCGGTCGGCGATTTCGAAGACGTCCTTGAGGATTTTCTGCGCGGCGGCGTTGCCTTCGGAGAGAATGCAGCGGCCGTATTGGTTTTCGACTTCGGCGCGACCCTCTTCGAGTTGGCAGACCAGCATGAAGGCGGCGTCGAGCAGGTCGAGAGGCTCGAAGCCTCCGGCGACGATAGGGACGTGAAACTCGCTCGAGAGCTCTTCGTATTGGCTGAGGCCCATGATGGTGCAAACATGGCCAGGGGCGATCAGGCCGTTGACGCGGTTGCCTTCGGAACTGAGGATCAGCCGAAGGGCGGGCGGCACGAGGACGTGCGAACCGAGCATGGAGAAGTTGCGGAGATTTTCGCGGCGCGCGATCCAGACGGCCATGGCGTTCGGCGGGGCGGTGGTTTCAAAGCCGATGCCGAAGAAGACGACTTCCTTGTTGGGATTTTCGCGCGCGATTTTCAGCGCGTCGGTGGGCGAATAAACGATCCGCACGTCGGCTCCGGCGGCGCGGGCGCGAAGAAGATCGGTGGAGGATCCAGGCACGCGCATCATGTCGCCGTAGCAGGCCATGATGACGTCCGGCCTACCAGCGATTTCGATGGCGGAGTCGATCATTTCGAGGGGCGTTACGCAGACCGGGCAACCGGGTCCGTGGACGAACTCGACTTCAGGCGGCAGGAGTTCGGGCAGGCCGTAGCGCATGATGGTGTGGGTTTGGCCGCCACAGATTTCCATCAGAACCCAGGGCTTGGTGACGCGGTTGCGAATGGCGGTCGCTAGCTGACCGGCGCGCACGGGATCGCGGAATTCGTCCACGTACTTCATACGGCGAGGCCCTCCACTTCTTCGAGGGCGCCCATTTCGGTGAGCAGTTCCAGGGTGCGGCGAGCTTCGTCGCCGTCCACGATCGAAATGGCGAATCCTACGTGCACCAGGACGTAGTCTCCGACTTTCGCATCCGGCACGAAGTCGAGAGAAACTTGACGCTCAACGCCGCCGAACTGCACTTTGGCGAGGCGGCTCGGTCCGTTGACTTCCTCGTAGACAACCAGCCCAGGGACTGCGAGACACATGAAAGAAACCCAGCTTTCTCCTAGCCAGGGGCACGTTGCTGGCCAGCGTTCGCGGGATCGCACAGGCGGCATTTTACGCGTGTTGGAGTGACGTGCGGGACGGTCCACAATGGTCGCCGAACACGTTGAATCCGAACAGAAAAGGGAAAGGGCAGAGGTGTAGAAAGGGTTGATCGCCGGGTGGGGAGGGTTGTAGGCGGAGTGCCGGCGAGTGGCTCCGGGCTGGTGTGGATGACCCAATCAGTCAGCGGGCTGTTTGAAGCTGAGCGTTTTCGCGCACCGAAGGTGAGGGATTGCGTGAAGAGAGGTCCGCTTCCTGACGGTCGCGGTTCGGTGCTGAGTGCAGGGTCCGCTCGCTTCGGTCGCGGTTCGGTGCTGAGTGCAGGGTCCGCTCCCTGACGGTCGCGGTTCGGTGCGGAGTGCAGGGTCCGCTCCCTGACGGTTCGGTGCTGAGTGCTGGGGTCCGCTCGCTTCGGTCGCGGTTTGGTGCTGAGTGCAGGGTCCGCTCCCTGACGGTCGCGGTTCGGTGCTGGAAGAAAAAGAAACAGGACGCCGATTTTACCAGCGTCCTGCTGGGAGTAGACCCGTTAGACCAGGACAGGTGCTTCCCACCAAAGGTCGGGTTTGAGAGAAGATTCGCGTTCGCCGCTCCAGACTCCGCGGTTGCGGAGTTCCTCGAGGACGGTGGCGATCATGGGCTCGACGGCGGCGGCTAGCGCAGGGGTGAGTCCGGCGCCCATATCGGATTTCCCGGGGATCGCGCCGAGCAGGATGAATTCGGCTGGCGCCATGCCTTCGATTTCGAGCATCGTGAGGGCTTCGGCGAGCGCGGGGTCGTGGGGACTCAAGCGCGGCCGGAGGCGTCCGGCGATGATTTGCGCTCCGGTGTAACGGCGCAAGCTGCCCGGTGCGCCATCGCTGCGGACCGTATCGACCAGGATGACGGTGCGTCCGGGACGTGCGAGATACGGTGTAATGTCGAGGCCGGGCGTCCCGACGTCGAGGATTTCGACGTCCGGATCGATTTCGTAGCGGGCACGCAGTACCGCGAGCACGTGCGGCCCGTAGCCGTCGTCGCCCATCAGGACGTTGCCCATTCCAAGAAGGGTGACGGCACTCACAGTACTTTTACCCGCGAGATTTCCTTGCCTTCCGGATCGAGAGTGTGGACCGCGCAGGCGAGACACGGGTCGAAGGAGTGGACTGTGCGCAGAACTTCGAGAGGCTTTTCCGCGTCGGCGACGGGGTTGCCGGCGATCGAGGCTTCGTACGGCCCGGGGATGTTCTTCTCATCGCGCGGACTGGCGTTCCAGGTGGTCGGAACGACGGCCTGATAGTTCGAAATTTTTCCGTCGTTGATGACGACCCAGTGCGACAGGGCTCCGCGAGGGGCTTCGTGGAAGCCGACGCCGCGGATTTCGCCTTTGGGGAAATTCGGCTTGACGTAGATGTCGGTGTCGCCTTTGGCGATGTTGTCTACCAGAAGCTGCCAGTGTTTCATGGCGAGTTCGGAGAGCATGGCGGCGCGGATGGCGCGGGCGGCATCGCGGCCAAGTGTCGAGTGCAGGGCCGCGGGGCCAACCGGAGTCTTGGCGATCGTCGAGATCGTACCGAGAGCGAGGTCGGCCCACTTCTTGGTGAGCGCGTGGCCGCTGGCGTATCCGACGAGGATTTGCGCGAGTGGACCGACCTGCATCGGCTTGCCTTCAAAGCGCGGCGCCTTGACCCACGAGTATTTGCCCTCGGCGTTGTAATCGGTGTAGTCCGGGATGGTTTCGCCTTCCCACGGATGTTTGGATTCCTTACCTTTGTAGAAGGCGCGGGCGACGTTCTCGGTAACGCCTTTGCGCAGACGCTCGTTATTGTGGTTCGCGATGGGGGCGACTCCGGCGAGAGCGCCATCGATGATGATGCCGCCGGGCAGATCGAACTGGGTGGCTTCGGCATCGAGGGGCAAGTCCGGCACGGCGAGGTAGTTCATCACGCCGGCTCCATAGCCGAGCCATTCCGGATACATCGCGCCGATGGCGCAAACGTCCGGAAGATAAACCTGCTGCACAAAGGTGCTGACTTCGTTGAACAGGCCGCGAATCATCAGCAGCTTTTCCATGTTCAACGTGGCCTGGTTGTCGAGGTTGATGGCGTTCGCGACTCCGCCTACGGCGAGGTTCTGGATGTTAGGGGTCTTGCCGCCGAGGATGGCGACGATCTGGTTGGCTTTGCGCTGGAATTCGAGCGCCTGCAGGTAGTGCGAGACGGCGAGCAGGTTCACTTCCGGCGTCAGGTGCATGGCCGGATGGCCCCAATAGCCGTTCGAGAACATGCCCAGTTGGCCGGCTTCGACGAAGCCCTTCAGCCTGTCCTGCACGCCTTTGAGCTCGTTCTTCGAGTTGTGCATCCAGGGCGAAAGCGATTCCGCAAGGCCCGAGGTTTTGGCGGGATCCGCTTTGAGGGCGGAGATGACGTCCACCCAGTCGAGCGCGCAGAGGTGGTAGAAGTGCACGATGTGATCGTGCAGGGCGTGCGCGATGAGGATCAGGTTGCGGATGTATTGCGCATTCTTCGGGACCACCAGGCCGAGCGCGTTTTCGACCGCGCGGACCGAGGAGATGGCGTGCACCGTCGTGCAGACTCCGCAGAAGCGCTGGGCAAAGATCCAGGCTTCGCGCGGGTCGCGGCCGAGAAGGATCTGCTCGATGCCTCTCCACATGGTGCCCGATGCCCAGGCGGCTCCGACGCGTCCACCGCCGACTTCGACGTCGATGCGGAGGTGACCCTCGATGCGGGTCACGGGGTCGATGACAATTCTCGTACTCATGCAATCTGCTCCTTAACGCATACGGCGGGTTCGGCCGTTCGCAAATACAGCTGCATGGGAACGGGAAGGATAGGAAATCGTTTGACCGTGTAGAGGTAGCCGATGACGGCGAGGGCGATGAAGCCCAGGCTCATGAGCACTTCGATAACGGACGGGAAGTAGGAGTAATTCTCGCCGGGCATGAACGCGATGGTGGTGGGCGTGTAGCGGTAGAGCATTCCGCCGACGCAAAGGATCATGAGCAGGTTGAAAGCTTTCCGCGGAGTCTCGCTGATGCCTGGGGAGGCCAGCATCACCGATGGGATCAGGACCATCAGCATTTCCGCCAGGAAGACGCCAGTAAAGAGATCGCCCTGAAACGCTTTTCCGAGGACACCGCGATACCAGACTTCGCCGAGGCGGATGACGAACCAGGCGACTCCCAGGAAACCGGAGATTCTGGCGATGCCGGAGAGCAGTTTCCAATCCATGGGCAACTTCCAAATGGCGCAGGACGCTTCGAGGACTACGACGACAAAGGCGAGTCCTATGACCCACGCCATCAGGAGGTAGAGCAGCGGCAACATGGGCGTCTGCCAGACGGGATGAACGCGATGGCCCGCCTGATACATCAGGGAGCCAAGGGAAGATTGGTGCATGCTGGGCAGGATGAAGGCGAGAGCCACGAAAAAGGGGTAAACGGCTTTCACGACGCGGAACGCGAGGTGCGCCATTTCGTTGACAAGCTTGGGGAACTGTTTGCCTTCCAGGCGCTCAAGGAGCGGACCAAGATTCTCGAGGTCGAGCGCGATCATGACGTAGGCTGTCATGCAGAGCGCGACTTCAAACAGGACGGAATCCATATTCCAGACCCAGGGGATGCCCATCCAGATGAAGTTCCAGGGGCGGCCGACGTCCACGCCGAGCGAAACCATGCCGGCGGAATAACTGAGGATGCTGACCAGCAGGGCGGTCCTCATCAGGACGTGATATTTGCGCCGGTCGAAGACGTAGACCAGCATTCCGAGGGCGTATCCGCCGGAGCCGAGGGCGGTCAGCGTGGTGACGTTGAAGTTCTTGTAGAGGCCCCAGGAATAGCCGTCGTTCATACCCGAAGCGGCGCCGAGTCCGGCGTATTCGCGCCACAGGCTGAGGATCAGGCCGAGGGCGGCGACCGCCGAGACGATGAGAAACGCAGGCGTGAGCATCTGGCCGCCGAGCGCCATGGAGCGACGCCATTCATTGGGTTTGCCGAAGCCGGAACTCATTACAGTTGCTCCTTCAGGCCGGTTTGGGCGCTCTCTTCTTCGGCTTCCTTCACGTGCTCTTTGAAGAAATACCGGGTGACGCCGAGCAGCGCGCCGTAAATCACCAGGGGCGTGATGCCACCCTGATAAATCGTTTCGGAATTGGTGCGGACCTTGGCGGCGTTGGCTTCTTCGCCGAGTTCCGGGAGCCCGATTTTAGTGAACGGGACGTGGGACAAGTAGAGAACCTGGGTTCCCCCGCCTTCCTTTTCGCCGTACACGCGATTGTCGAAGTACTTGCCGGGCGCGCCCGCTATCCGCTTTTTCGCCTCGGCGAGCAGGTCGTCGCGAGTTCCAAAGATGACGGCTCCGCGCGGGCAAACCGAGGTGCAGGCGGGTTTCTTGCCGACGGCCAGCAGGTGGCTACAGAACTCGCATTTCACGATTTTCGGATTGACGGCGGTCCATTCGAATTTCGGAATGTTGAAGGGGCAGGCTAGCTGGCAGCAACGGCATCCGATGCACTGGTTGCCGTTCCACGCGACCACGCCAAAGGCGCCCTTGCTCAACGCGGACAGCGGACAAGCCTGCACGCAGGAGGGATCCACGCAGTGCATGCATTGCTGTTTAACGAACGACCACTCGGTGTTTTCTTTGTTCTTGTAGAGCTTGATAATGTTCTTGGTCTGCGAGTTCAGCGAAGGCGGAGCCTCATAAATGTTGTTGATGTATTTGGAATAGCCGGGATCCGGACGCAGCTGGTTGGCCTCATTACATGCTGTAACGCAGGCCTTGCAACCGATGCACAACGTGGTGTCGTACAACATTGCGTAAGCGCCCTTCGGCGCGTAGCGAATCTGATCCTCGGCAACCCGCGCCTGGGCCTTCGGCACGATGACTGCGGCGGCGGCACCGGCCTGCAGAATGCGGAACATCCCCCGCCGGTTGACTCCCTGTTTTTCGGGTTGAACGTCCTGCTTTTCGGGTTTCACTATTTGCCTCCGTCGGAGGGTTTGTCAGAAGCCGGTTCGGATTCCGGCTTGTCGTTCACTTTCTTTGAGAGCTTGAACGCGCCGGCAGCGGCTGCGCCTGCAATCACTCCGACCACGCCTGTCGCGACGGCGCTGACGCTACTGTATTTTGCCGTCATCGAGGGATAGAACTCAGGCGGGCGCGGACGATCTATGTCGACGGTCTGGAACATTGGCATGCGGAAGGCGAGCTTCTTTTCGGTGCAACCGAAGCAGGGAGCGCCGATGCCGATGGGCCAGGCGTCCACCACTTCGCAGAAATGGTTGGTGCTGCAGTTGGCGTGGGTCGCGGGACCTTTGCATCCGAGCTTGTAGAGGCAGTAGCCGAGGCGATGGCCTTCGTCGCCGAACTGCTGGGCGAAGCGGCCGGCGTCGAAGTGGGCGCGGCGCGGGCAGTGATCGTGGATCAGCCGTCCGTAGGCGAACTTGGGGCGATTGTCGCTGTCGAGCTCCGGCAACGTGCCGAGCGTGGCGTACTGCAAGGCTGTCGCCAGAAAGATATTCGGATTGGCGGGGCAGCCGGGGAGATTGATGACCTTGGTGCCCTTGAGGATTTCGTGCGCGCCGACGGCACCAGTGGGATTCGGCTCGGCCGATGGCAATCCGCCCCAGGAGGCGCAGGATCCGACGGCGATCACGAGGCCGGCGTGTTCCGCGACTTCCTTCAACATGTTGACGCCGGTTTTCCCGGCGATGCGGATGAAGTTGCCGTTGTTGGCCGTTGGGATCGAGCCTTCGACGACCAGGATGTATTTACCCGCGTTGGCTTTCATCGAGGCTTGTAGAGCTTGCTCGGCCTGGTGGCCCGCGGCGGCCATGATGGTCTCGTGGTAATCGAGAGAAATCAGGTCGAGGACCAGTTCGGCCAGGCCAGGCTGCGTCGTCCTTAAGAGAGACTCGGTGCAGCCGGTGCAGTCCTGGAAGTGAAGCCAAATGACGACGGGCTTCTTTCCACGCACGGCCGCTTCGGCCATCTGATTGGCTACCACCGCGGACAAGCCGACGGAAGCAGCAATTTGTAGGACGGCTTTGAAGAAGCTGCGGCGATCTATTCCGGGTGACAGCGACCGGGTTACCGGATTGTCGGATGCGGGCGTGAGCGACTGGGGCATCGTGGCCTCTCCTCAGGGTCGACCTCGCAAGAGGCAATCCGTTGGCCAACGTGGCTTGGCGTTCGATGGCGAGCAGGCGGAAACTTGAGCCCGGCACGCGGCTTGGTGATTTCGCGCAACGCCTGCGTGCTTTTCTTCAGAGGCTTCGGTCAGTAGTGCTTTGGTTCAGTTGTAGAAGAATCCCACAAACTGATGTAAATGTTGACGCAATCGGCATCGTCCCCGTTTAGAATTCGCCCGCAGACGACCGCTTTGCGGATCCGGTCGGGAAGGAAAGCGGAAGCGCCGACGGGTTTTTTTCAAAATCGACCAAATTTATCTTCTATCGCCCGACGGAAATGGGCGATTGGGCGGTACTGAGTGGAAGCACCCAATTTTGTTGGGTCAGAATTCGCAGCCGATTCGAGGGCGCGCGATTGCCGCGCTTGAAACCCAACGATTGCGCCTTCGGGGGCCATTCCGCCTCTGGCTATCCGCGTGATTTAGGAAGAAGCATCACGGAGGAGTTTTCCGGGCATCCGGCGTGTGCGCACTGGATCTCCCGCCCTTACCGGCGGGGCTACTTTAAGGCGTCAGCGGTGTTCCGGCACGAGACGGGAGCCGTCGCTGACGCCTGGGGTTCAGGGCTGAGCGAGCGTCCGCTCACTTCGTTCGCGGTCCGGACGTGCGGGTTACGCATGTTTAGCCGAGCCCTGTCTGGCGGCGGTTGGGCCACGATCCGTTTCCTCGAAAGGCTGCATCATGACTTACGCGGTTTGCGTTTGCCAGGTATTTCTGCTGTTGGTCGCCGGTCTGGCACAAGCTCAACCGCCCGCCACGGACCCGCTGGTCCGACTGCTCGAAGCGAAAGGAATTCTATCCTCAGGGGAGGCCGGCGCGCTCGGTTTGGTCACAAACGCCGAGGAGCGGCGGACCCGCCTGGCGGTTCTGCTGCACGACAAAGGCTTGCTTACGGATGCCGAGTTGGCGGCGATCGAACCGGCTTCGCCGGCGCGGGAACCGGTGTTGGTAGCGAGCGCGGGTCCGCTGCCGGCGGGAATCCTGGGCGCGATATCCGCCGGCCGAGCGCCCTTGGCCGCGGAGCCGAAGAGGGTGATTTCCATCGAAACTCCAAAACCGCGCGGAGTGGTCGCGGCTTACGCGCCATTGCGTGTGCTGCCGGTGGATCCGCCCACGCGCGAAGGAATGATTCCGGATATCAAGCTTGGTTCCGGAGCGCGGCTGAAGCTGTATGGGTTCGTGAAGGCGAGCGCGATCTGGGACAGTTCCGCGCCGGGCGGGACGGACATGCCATTGCCTTATCTGAACAGCGATACCGGTCCGACGATGGCCAGCGAGTTCCACATCCGCGCGCGAAGCATGCGGGTGGGGACGCAGTTCGAGTGGCTGGATCTGTCGCCGAAATGGACATTGACGGGCCGCTTTGAGGCGGACTTTGAAGGCAGCTTTACGCGCGCCTTGAATCGGAATATTTCGAGTCTGCGATCGAGCATGATGTCGCTTCGTACCGCGTTTGGACGGCTGGATTACGCGGCCAACGAGAAGACGGACTGGTTTGTCCTGGCCGGGCAGGACTGGACGCCGTTCGGGTCCTCGACGCTGCCGAACATCATGGAGACGACCGGAATGGGGCTGGGGTTCGGCACGCTGTACGAGCGGCTGCCGCAGGTTCGATCCGGAATTGTACGGAAGTTGAGTAGCGGCCGGAATCAGGCGAAATTGCTGGCCGAGGTGGCGCTCGCGGCTCCGGCGTTCGGGAATACGCCGGCGAATCTGGCGGATCAGGAAGGTTACGGCGAGCGCCAGGGAGCGGACTCCGGCAAGCCGGAGGTGCAAGGCCGTGTGGTGTTTCAATGGCAGATGGATAAGGCGGCGAACGTCGCTCCAGCGCAATTGATCACCAGTTTCGTGGCGGGTCAACGAAAGGTTTTGATTACGGCGTCGGGCGTACCGGCCGCATTCAAATCGGCGTTCTCGTCGGGCGCTTCGTTGACGACCAACCGGTACGGATACACGCTGGAGGCACAACTGCCAACGCGGTTCGTGACGTGGCAGTGGAAAGTGTACACGGGAGAGGATCTTCGGTTCTACCTGGTGGGCGGATTGTATTCGAGCTTCAACGACACGGCGGGGTTGACGGGAGTGACGTCCGCGGCCTCGATTGACGGAGCGTCTACCGTGTTCTTCGGCCTGCGGAACGGAGTTCCCGTGCTTGCGCCACAGCGTCCGGTGCGGACCCGCGGGTTGATGACGGATTTGGGCCTGCCGGTATCCCGCTGGTTCGGCGCCAATCCGGCGAGCCGGGCCGGAGGCTGGTCCGCGAATCTGCATTATTCGATTGACACGGTTCCGGCACGGGATGCGCGGCGCATGAGCGGAGTCCGGTCGAAGTCGGATATGTCAGTGATCACGCTGAATTACAAGATGAACTCGCTGATCACCTGGCAGGCGGAGCAGTCGCTGTACCGTACGTTCGCGGCCAATTCCTCCACCAATACGATGGGCGGCATGTTCCTGTTGCGTGGAATTCCGGCGCGGGAATGGCATGATGTACGGTCGGAGTTCGGACTGCTGTTCACGTTCTAGATGCGGGACCGGCAATAACTGTCCCCGGGCTGACGCCCGGCATTTTAGCCCCGCCGGTTACGGCAGGGTTCGATTCGATCCGAATCACGCGGTCACAGAACTAGATGCGGGACCGCGGAACAGTGTTATACATAGACTCCGCGTTCCGCGACGCGCCGCAACGAGGAAAATCGAAACGATGAATACGAACGCGAAGACGGATTGGGATCTGGTGGCGGAGAATCCCGCCTTCCGGAAATTATTAGCGGCGAAGAAGCGATTCATCGTGCCGGCGACGATTTTGTTCATCGTGTATTACTTCCTGCTTCCGGTGTCGGTCGGATACTGGCCTGAAGTGATGTCGGCGCCTGTTTGGGGCCCACTGAATCTTGCGTACCTGTTCGCGCTTTCTCAATTCCTGGTCGCCTGGCTGATTGCGTACCTCTACGTGCGGGCTGCGAACCGTTTTGACCAGATGGGAAAAGAGATTCTCGAAGACCTGGATCGCGCGAAGGCCCGTCAAGCCGCGGCGAAGGGAACGCTTTGATGTCCACACCACTGGCCATGTTCCTCGGGTTCATCGCCATCACTTTGGTGATCACCTATTGGGCGGCACGCAAGTCATCCGGCGCCAGCGCCTACTTCGCGGCCGGACGGAATATCACGGCGTGGCAGAACGGTATCGCGGTGGCCGGCGACTATATGAGCGCGGCGTCGTTTTTAGGAATTGCCGGAATCATTGCGTTTCAAGGCTACGACGGATTCCTCTACTCGGTCGGCTGGCTGGTGGCGTACTTGACCGTGCTGCTGATCGTGGCGGAGCCTTTACGAAATGCCGGCAAATACACAATGGCCGACGTGCTCGCGTACCGGCTGCGGCCAAAGCCCGTGCGCGCGATGGCGTCGCTCAGCACGCTGACGGTCAGCACGTTTTACATGATTGCGCAGATGGTCGGGGCGGGAACACTGGTCGCGCTGCTATTGAAAGATTCGGGCATCAGCTTCAATTGGGCGGTGACCATCGTCGGCGTGCTGATGGTGGCTTATGTCGTCTTCGGCGGGATGCTGGCGACCACCTGGGTGCAGATCGTGAAGGCGATCCTGCTGATGGGCGGGACGATTCTGCTGAGCTTCCTGGTGATGGCGCATTTTCACTTCAGCTTTACCGAGTTCTTCGACGCCATTACGCATGTGAAGGACGGCGATAAGGTGGTGAACTTCCTCCAGCCAGGATTACGCTACAAGGCGCCGTATGGCCCGCTGGACCTGATCTCGCTAGGCATGGCGTTGATTTTCGGTACCGCCGGACTGCCGCATATTCTGGTGCGGTTCTATACGGTCCCGGACGCGAAGACGGCGCGGATCAGCGTGGTGTGGGCGATGGCGATTATCGGCAGCTTCTACATCATGACGACGTTCCTGGGATTCGGAGCGGCGACGATCGTGGGCAAGGCATTCATTGCGAAGAACGGCGGCACAAACATGAGCGCTCCGCTGCTGGCGCAGGCGTTGGCGGGCGATGTGTTTTTTGCTTTTATCTCGGCCATCGCGTTCGCGACCATTCTGGCGGTGGTCGCCGGCCTGACCATCAGCGCTTCGACTTCGTTTGCGCATGATCTGTATACAAACGTGATTCATCATGGCGAATTGGCGGATCCGCGGCGGGAAGTCCGGGTCGCAAGGATCACGGCGTTTGTGGTCGGCGCGGTGTCGATCGCGGTGGCCATTCTGCTGGGTCCGACGTTCAACGTGGCGTTTCTGGTTGCGCTCGCGTTCGCGGTGGCGGCTTCGGCGAATCTGCCGGTGATTGTGTTGTCAATTTTCTGGAAGCGCTTCACCACCGAGGGCGCCGTGTGCGGCTTGGCGGCCGGCCTGCTGAGTTCGATTGTGCTGATTTTGATCAGCCCCAGCATCATGGGCACGGATGGAAAGCACCTGATTCAGGCGGCGCCGATTTTTCCGCTGGAGAATCCGGGGATTTTGAGCATTCCTATCGGTTTCGCCGGTGCCTTTCTGGGGACCTTGTTCAGCCGTGTGGATGCGGATTCAGAAGCCAGGTTCACCGAACTCGAGGTTCGCGCGAATACCGGGCTAGGATCGGAACGCGCGACGTCCGCCTAAGCGGCGGGTATACTAAGGGTTCGACGAGGCTTTTCGCGGCATCTGGCCGTCTTTGGAGCTCAGTCGGACACACAACAAAATTCCATGACTTCGATTTTTATCACTGGCGTCGCCGGTTTTATCGGCAGTAATTACGCGCATTATGTAGCGGCAAAATATCCGGATTATCACATCGCCGGAGTGGACAAGCTGTCGGACTTTTCGCGGCGCGAAAACGTCGCGGCGCTCGAAAGCGGTGGACGCCTGAAGTTTCACAAGGCGGACATCTGCGACCGGGAGGCTATGGAGAAAATCTATCGCGAGCACCAGCCCGAGTATGTCGTAAACTTCGCCGCGGAAAGCCACAATGACCGCGCGATTGCGGATCCGACCACGTTCGTACGATCCAATGTTCTGGGTGCGCAAACGCTGCTGGATTTGTCGCGGATCTTAAAGATCCGCCGTCACGTCCACATTTCGACGATCGAGGTGTACGGCGAGCAGGCTTCGGACGTCCCGTTCTTCACCGAAGCCAGTCCGCTGAACGCGAAGACACCGTACTCCGCGTCGAAGGCGGCGGGCGATTCGATCGTTCGCTCGTACATGCAGACGTATCCGGGCATGGACATTTGCATGACGCATTGCGCGAACAATTACGGACCCTATCAATTTCCGGAAAAGTTGATTCCGCTCTCGATTACCAATATGTTGACCGGCAAGAAAGCCGCGCTCTATGGCGACGGGCTGCACCGTCGCGATTGGTTGCATGTCTACGATCACTGTGCGGGAATCGATGCGGTCCTGCATTCTGCGCGCGTTCAGATCACGGAGGAAGCGGCGACGAATCCCGCGCTGCTGCCGATTTTCGATTTCTCGGCACGGCACGAAGTCAGCAACCGGGAGATTCTCGGGATCGTGGTCGATGAGCTGGGTCTCAAGTTCGAAGACCACGTGGAGTATGTGGCGGATCGGCCCAACCACGATCGCCGGTATCTGATTAACCCGTTGAAGGCCGAAACGGATCTTGGCTTCAAGCCTTCGATTTCGTTCGAGCAAGGCCTGCGCGAAACCGTCCGTTGGTATGTGGACAACCGGTCTTGGTGGGAGCCGATTCTGGCGGGAAATCAATCGCTGCAATTCGACTGGTCGAAGAAGTAGCACCGCACGGGCCCTTCGTCCTTGACGCGGTGCGCGCGTTCGGATTGGTATTTTGACAAGCCCGCGAAATTGCTTTCGGGGGATGGGCGTCGCCCCGGCGAATTTTGCGTCGCGGCTCATTTTGTCTCACGGCTACAATAGGTCTTCAGCCGAAGCACGCTCTTTGTCTAAGCAGCCGATTTCAACTTCGACCGGGACGATCGCTGTCGTCGCCGAAAAACCGTCCGTGGCACGCGACATCGCGAAGGTACTTGGCGCCAATCAAAAAGGCGATGGTTACTTGCATGGCGGTGGCTATATTGTCACGTGGGCAATCGGCCATCTGGTCGCACTCGCGCAGCCGCACGAGATTCACGCGGAGTGGAAGCAGTGGCGGCGCGAACGCCTGCCGATGCTACCGGAGCGCTGGCCGCTGGTCGTCTACGACAAAACCAAAGATCAGTTCGAAGTGATTCGCAAGATCCTGGCTTCGCCGAAGGTCGCGCAAGTGGTTTGCGCTACGGACGCGGGACGCGAAGGCGAGTTGATTTTCCGCTACATCTACGACGCGGCGGAATCCAGCAAACCAGTGCAGCGGCTGTGGATTTCTTCGCTGACGTCCGACGCCATCCGCCGTGGGTTCGATAATCTGAAAAGCTCCCACGATTACGATGGACTCGCGGACGCCGCGCGCGGCCGCAGTCGCGCCGATTGGCTGGTGGGCATGAACTTGTCGCGCGCCTACACCCTGGCGTTCGGCGACGAGTTATCGGTGGGGCGCGTCCAGACTCCGACGCTCGCGATGATCGTCGAACGCGAACTAGCCGTGCGGTCGTTTGTGCCGGAAGAATATCGCGAAGTGGTGGCGACGTTCTCGCCCAAAGAATCGACGGGTGCGAGCACGCGTCCCTCGTATCAAGGGACGTGGTTCCGGCCGGGGGGCGCGAAAGAACCAACCGGCGAGAAAGCAGACAAGGACGCTTCGAACACCCGGCTGCCCGCGGATCCGGCGGAGGCGAAGCAGATCATCGCGCGAGCGCATTCCGGGAACGCGCGAATCGCGTCGCTTGCCTCCGAAGCAAAGCGGATGTCTCCTCCGCCGCTGTACGACTTGACAGAATTGCAGCGGCACGCGAACCGGCTGTACGGATTCAGCGCGCAGAAAACTCTCGACGTGGCGCAGGCGTTGTATGAGCGGCATAAATTGCTGAGCTATCCGCGAACGGATTGCCGACATTTGTCGCATACGGTTGCGCAAGGCCTGCCGCAAGTGATTCAAGCCATCTCGGGCCAATACGCGGGCTTGATTGCGCCCGGAACAGGCGACCGGCGTCTGGGCTCACGCTTCGTCGACGATTCGAAGATTACGGATCACCACGCGATCATTCCGACGACCACCCGGCCCGGGTCCGCTTCGCTTTCTGACGACGAGCGCAAGTTGTACGACCTGGTTTGCCGCCGCCTGCTGTCCGCCTGGCACGACGACTACATTTCCGACGTGACGACGGTGATCACGGTGATCGTGAACGGCGAACTCGTGGACAACTACCAATCCACCGGAACCGTTGTACGGCAGCTGGGTTGGAAAGTTCTCGATATCGGCGGTGGGGAAGCCAAGAAGCCGCGCAAGTCACGCGGAAAAGATGCGGGTGCGGAGGAAATGGGCGATGCCACTGCACAGGCTTTGCCGTCGAGCCTGCGCGCCGATCAGGCCCAGGATGTTCTCGACGCCGAATCGATTCTGAAGAAGACGCGTCCCCCCAAGCGTCTGACCGACGCGACCTTGCTGACGGCGATGGAAACCGCGGGCAAAACTCTCGACGAAAAAGAATTATCCGATGCGATGCGGGATTCCGGACTCGGAACTCCGGCGACGCGCGCGTCGATCATCGAAGTGCTTTTGAAGCGCGGCTACATTCAACGCAATGGCAAGTCGCTCGAAGCAACGGACAAGGGAATCCGGCTGATCGATGTGGTTCACCCGGAAGTGAAGAGTCCGGTGATGACGGGGCAGTGGGAATCGCAATTGAAGCGCATTGAGCGCGGGAAGTCTGAACTTTCGCCGTTCCTGCGAGGGATCGAGCAGTACGTCACCGAAGTGGTCGGTAAGGTCGGAGAGCAGAGTCCCGTTCCGGCGCGCCAGCAGGCCAATGGATTCGTGAATGGCCCGCGTCCGGTGATAGCGTCTTCGGCCAGCAGCGCGGGTTCCGCCTCGGCCGCGGCTCCGGCCCGAATCAACAAGGATTCCGCGATGGACGCAGAGGGTCCGCGTCCGATGTGGTCGAACGAGCCGGCGCTGGCGGCTCCCGCCACAGTGCGCGCACCGGCGCTTCGGACTCCGCTCGAGATCCGGCCTTCGCAATTTCAGCAGGCGCTTGCGCCGCCGCCGCCGACACCGAAGTTCAACGGCGACTTGCACGCGCTGCTCGAGGAAGGCTTCGGCTTCAAGGAATTCCGCACCAACCAAGAGGCAGTTTGCCGCGCGGTCGTCGATCGCAAAGACGTCCTGCTGGTGATGCCCACGGGAGCGGGGAAGTCGTTGTGCTACCAGTTGCCCGGGCTTGCGTTAGGCGGTACGACGCTGGTGATCAGTCCGCTGATTGCGCTGATGGAAGATCAGGTCGCGAAACTAAAGCTACGGGGCATCGCGGTGGAGCGGATTCACTCCGGGCGTGACCGCGCGGCCTCTCGCCAGGCCTGTATCGATTATTTGCAAGGCAATCTGCAGTTTCTTTTTATCGCGCCGGAGCGATTGCGGGTTCCGGGATTTCCAGAGATGCTGGCGAAACGTAAGCCTTCGCTGATCGCGATCGACGAGGCGCATTGCATTTCGCAATGGGGTCATGATTTCAGGCCGGATTACCGGACGCTCGGGCAGCATCTGCCTTCGCTGCGGCCAGCGCCGATCATTGCGTTGACGGCGACGGCGACGCCGATCGTGCAGAACGATATCGCGGATCAATTGGGGCTGGGCAAGCAGGGCCGCTTCATTCATGGATTCCGTCGAGACAATATCGCGATCGAAGTCGTCGAGGCGTTTCCGAACGAGCGCTTCCAGCGTGTCGCGGATCTTCTTGAAGACGAGGATCGCCGTCCGGCGATTGTGTACGCGCCGACGCGTAAGGCCGCCGAGCAACTGGCTGCGGAATTGAATGGCCTGTTTCCATCCGCCGCTTATCACGCGGGGTTGACGAGCGGTGTCCGCCAGCGGGTGCAGTCCGATTTTCTTTCGGGGAAGCTGCAGGTGACGGTGGCGACCATTGCGTTCGGGATGGGTATCGACAAGGCGGATGTGCGCACCGTGGTGCATACGGCGCTGCCCGGAAGCATTGAAAGCTACTACCAGGAAATCGGACGCGCTGGCCGCGACGGATTGCCTTCGCGCGCTGTCCTGATGCATTCGTACGCGGACCGGCATACGCACGATTTCTTCCTCGGCCGAGACTACCCCGACACCAGTCTGCTGTCGCAGATCTACAACGCGCTGACTTCGGAGATGCAATCGATGGAGCGCATCCAGCGGCGGCTAGGTGTCGATCCCGACGACTTTGAAAAGGCCATCGACAAGCTCTGGATTCATGGCGGAGCGATCGTTGATTTCGCGGAGAACGCCGCCCGAGGTCATTCGCGCTGGCAGGAGCCCTATCAGGAAAGCAGGGCGCGGAAGAAAGAACAGATCGAGCAGATGCTCCGGTTCGCGGAAGTCAGCCAATGCCGGATGCGCGCGCTGGTCCATCACTTCGGCGATTTGGCCGGGGCGCGCGAGCCTTGTGGAATCTGCGATTTCTGTTCTCCGGCAACATGTGAGGCGCAACTGTTCCGCGCGGCCACCGCGAAGGAGCGCGAGATCGCTCTTAAGATCCTGCTGTTGTTGAGCGGGACCGACGATCGATCGACGGGCAAACTCCATACGGAGGTTTGCAAGAAGAATGAACTCGATCGCGATACGTTCGAGCAATTGTTGAGCGCGATGGCGACCGTTGGGGTCATCGATCTGCGGGAAGCGACGTTTACCGCCGAAGGCCGGGAGATTCATTTCCGGAAGGCTTCGATCACCGACGACGGAATGGAAGCGATCGAGAATCCGCTTCCAGAATTGATGATCAAGCAGAATCCTCAGAAGAAAACCAAGGGCGGCAAGAAGAAAACCGCTGTCAGGGCAGCTCCGCGAACGAAAACCAGTCGCCCACAGATGGCGAATCCGGAACAGACTAAAGTCGAGCAGGCGTTGCGAACCTGGCGGGTTGCGGAAGCCAAGCGAAAGCGCGTTCCGGCGTTCCGCATACTTACCGATAGAGTGTTGCTCGCGATTGCGGCTGATCGGCCGTCAAACGAAGAAGAACTTCTCGAGATTGCCGGCATCGGGCCGAAGCTCGCCGAGAAGTACGGCTCGCAGTGGATCCAGATCGTGTCCCGGAACTAGCGCGCGGCAGGGCGGAGTTCCGCACTGACAAAGATGATGCCGAGTTCTCTCGTGTCTGAAGGCGTCGTAATGTGTTTATCGAGCGATACGTCGAATTGGTTGACGCCGCGCTGGATCCAAGATGTTTCGATCGGACGGGTAATCGTGTAGTCGCCGGGCTTCGAGAACGCTTCCGCCTTTAAGACGTGTTCTCCCAGGCGGATGGTCATCTGCACGGAGCCCGCGGATTGGATCAGCGCTTCCGGCACATTGATTCGCAGCACCAGAGTCGATTCATTGGGCGCGTCCACGGCAAAGGTCAGGGAGAATACTTGCTTGGTCCAACGCCAGCCGCCTTGCTCGATCTGGTGCATGCCTTGAAGTTGCCCCACGCACTTCAGGTCCGACGCGACGATCGGATTGCAGGCCGAGGTCGATGGAGGCGCTGACCCAAATGAATTGGGCTTGATCTCGATGATTTCGGCGAGAGGCTCGCCGTTCCGCTGCGGGATGATCCGGACCTGCATCTCGGGGCGCGTTTCCTTCACGGCTTGTCTGAAGCCGTTGGATGCGGCGGGGATCTGGCGGAACTTCGGGCTAAACAGAACATAGATTCCGCCGTCCCGAATTTCGTCCTTCCACAGGCGTCCGGTCGAAGTTGTTTCGACGGTCGCGTCGGAATACATTTCGCGCGTTTTCACGCGTGCGTTCGAGAGAACGTAGACGCTGCTCTGCAATCCCCAATCAAGGATCTTCACCTCTTGTCCGGTATGATCGGCGGTTAGCCGATTCGTCAATTCGTATAAGCCATCGGACCAGGGTCCGATGCCGCCCGACGTTCGCAAGCCTTGCAGAGCGGAGATTTGCCAGTATAGCCCCGCGCTCAGATACAGGAGAGCGACCGCCGACACGATCGGTAGAGCCCAGCGGCGTCCGCATAACAGGACATAGCCTGCCAAGACCGCGACTACGGCGGCGAGTGGCAGCAGGGCCGTAAGGTGATGCTCGGAAATTTGGAGCCGAGTCAGGAATAAAAACGAAGCGAGTCCGAGAAAGCTGATCGCCGCGATTCGGCAGGCGTTCCGAATTCGCTGCTCGCGAACAAGAAAATTCGCCGCGAAACAAATCAAGCTGCTGAGCGCGACAACGGTAGGAAATAGCCACAACTGCCAGTCCGGAATGGAGGGACCGTTCCATTGGATGCGCCGCTCGGCGTCGCTGATTAGCATCGTCGCGGTCATGATCAGCCGATTCTTTAATTGCGCTGCCATCGGCTCGGCATTGGGGAACATGCCGACCGCGGCCCACGTTCCGCCACGAGAGAGAATTTGATAAACGAGAAAGGGCAGTCCGCCCACGATGCCTCCAGCGATTAGCGCCAACCAGTCGCGGATCGGCAAGATCGCTTTGCGACCGAAGGCAACCAGGACCGCGAAGGCCAGCGGCACGAGAAGCCAGAGATAGTTCGCGCGCATCCAAATTCCGAAGCCGAGAGTCAAGCCGAGTAGGAACGCGGTCCATGGAGTGCGCCGGTCGAGATAGGCGGATCCGGCAAAGCACAGCAGTCCCATTGCGCCCATCCACCCGGCGAGCGTCGCATTATCAAACGTCGTCTGATCGAGGTAGGTCGGGCTGATGGCCAGGATCCACGTTACGGCGGCTGCGGCCGCGAAGTTCACTTGCCGCGCCAGTAGGAATGCCAGTCCAATCAAACCGAGTGCGCCCATCGCCGCCGAAACTCCGCGAAATATTTCCGCTTGGGGGCCGAAGAGTTTGAAGAGAGGCAAACAGAGATAGGCTTTGATCGGTCCGATATAGCGGACGTTCATCAGAGGGAAACAGCGCGAGCCAAGGCAAGTCCAGGTGTCGGGGTCGTGGGGGAGCGTCATCTCCGCGCGCGAATGGAGCATGCTCACCGACGCCATTACGTCCAGCGCTTCGTCATAATGGAAGCCAGGTTTTGCCGCGATGAACAGAATCGCGAACACGCAATACCAGAGAATCGCCGCGCCAATGGCCCACCGGTAAAGCCGCTCTCTCTTCACCGGTGGCATACATCCTACTCTAAAGCACACCCGCCGAAATCACTTTACTGGAACCGTTTCTATCCAGCATGTCGACCCGGAAGGCGTACATTCCGGCGCTGACGCTCGGAACATAGGAACTTATTTTCGATTGGCATCCCCGGGCTTGTTCCCGGGGATTCGTGCGTTTGCTGATCCCCGTGACGGCGACGTAAGGCCAGCTTCGACCTCCGGATCACATGAAGCGGGTGAAAGCCTCGACAGCTTGTCGTCTTTAAGGTTGAGTGTACTGCTGACGGTAGAGGACTTTCCTGCTGCTTAGACGAGATCTTACTGTATAACATTCGGATTACAAATCCATACCCGGAGTACGAAAGGCGAAGATGTGGCGTAAGTCGCTCAACCTAGAGATCTTGCTAAGAAAATAGTTTGCACTGCCACAGTACTTGTGGCACATTAGTTCAGTGGCCGGAGGTGGTTTTTACTGGCCGAGAATTCTATCTACGTGGCTATCGACTCCAAACCGAACGCGGCAGAAGCTCCGCTGGGCTTCTTCGACGGGAAGGTCGACGACAAGGGCCGCGGGAAATTGCCTGGCGAAGTTCGGCGGTACGCGGTGGGCCCCCAAATTCCTGGGGAACCGGATCCGGCTTTGTTTGTAACAAGTTTGGATGGCCGCACGATTAAATTGTATCCGATAACGGTCTGGCGCGAAATAGAAAAGTTGCTTGAAGACGAACGGGAGAAAGCGAAAGCCGCCAAACAAACGTTATTGCTGGCCAAGACATACGGTGGAGCGACGACTGTGGATTCGTCGAACCGGTTCCTGATTCCGACCGTGCTTCGGAAAAAGATGGATCTGACGGGCGACGGAGCCAGCGTGTTCTACGACTGCTCTAAAGGATACGTCACGATTTACAGCCAAAAGTTGCTGGATCAGGACATTCACGCGGCGGAAGCGAATGCGGAGGCGAACATGGAGTCGCTTGCGAGTCTGGGGATCAGGTAGCGGCCATGTATGGAACATTACCCGGTTCTTCTCGCCGAAAGTTTGGATTGGATGGGAATCCAGTCGTCGTCGATACTGCTCGACGCTACTTGTGGGCTTGGAAACCACTCGGGAGCGATGGCGGCGCGCGCGACCTCGGGATTGGTGATCGCGAACGATCGGGACGCGGATTCGATCGAGAAGGCGAAGGCGAATATCGAAGCGGTGCACGGCGTGGAAACGCTGTCTCGCGTGAAGTTTCATCACGGACCGTTTTCTCAATTGCGGAAGGCGTTGGCCGCCGCGAACGTGGAGAAAGTGGACGGGCTGTTGGCGGACCTGGGAGTGAGCCGCTATCAGCTGACGGAGGGCGAGCGTGGATTTTCGCTCAACTCCGACGGGCCTTTGGATATGAGGATGGATCGTTCGCAACGGCGGACGGCGTCCGAGATTGTCAACTACGAAGCCGAGAAGGCACTCGCCGATTTGATCTATCAGTTGGGCGAAGAGAGGAGGAGCCGCCAAATAGCCAGAGCAATCGTTCGGGCGCGGCCGATATTGAGTACTCGACACTTGGCCAAGGTGGTCGAGGCGGCCGCGCCACGGACGGGCAAATTACATCCGGCGACGCTCACATTCATGGCGTTGCGGATAGCGGTGAACGAAGAGCAGGAAGAGCTGGACGCGCTTCTCGAGGCGGCTCCAGGCTTGGTGAAACCGGGCGGGCGAATCGTCGTGATCTCGTTTATGTCGCTCGAGGATCGCAAGGTCAAACAGAAATTTCAAGCGCTGGCTCGCGACGGGCAGGCGCGGATATTAACCAAGCACGTCGTGCGGCCCGGTGACGAAGAAGTCCGGGTAAACGCGGCTTCGCGGTCGGCGAAGTTAAGGGTTTTGGAAGTAATTGGGGACGCGCGGGAAAAAACAAAATGGCAACACTAGCGACACTTTATAACCGGTTTGTGACGACGCGGAGCGAAGATCGCGACCGCGCGGAAATTCTGCGGGACCAGGCCGTGGCGGACTATCGTCTGCCCGCGGTTCCGTTCGAGGACGTCTACTGGTTCGTAAAGCGCGTCAACAACAGCCAAGTGATGCGCGCGGCGGACCCTTCCGCGCGGGGCATCTGCTGGCGCCTGCTGGGCGGCGCCGGACTGATGGTCATGGCATTGACCGTCGTGCTGCTGCCGAGTGTCTCGAATCTATTCGCCGGTTTTCAATACCAGTCGCTGGTACAGGAAAAGCAGCGGTTGGCGATTGAACACGCCGCTCTCGAACTGCAATTTTCCGATGCCACGTCGCCCGGCAAGGTGGAAGTCATGGCGGCGGAGCGAGGGTTCCGCGCGCCGGACGCCAACCGCATCGTCTATCTCGAAACCGCTCGAACCGACGGTTCGCTGTCAGCGAAAAATCAGTAGGTGATGAATATGGTCGGCCTCGAACTCGTGAAAAACGGCTGGCAGTTTACAGTGCTCACCGAACGCGGCGAACTGGTCGAGGAATCCTGTGCCCGCACCATGGAAGCGCTGCGGGAGAGGTTCGCGGTACTGCGGCCTACTGTCATAGCGCTCGGTGTCGATTCGCGCGCGTTCCGCGTTGCCGCGATGCTGACGGAGCTGGGCCATACGGTGTACTTCGGCGGCGAACTGGCCCCGGAGTTGCGCCCCGCGCTGCTTCCGTTAGTCGAGCGCCTGGTGATGCACAGTCTGCATCTGGACGTTCCGGCAGGCACGCTATCGCATCGGGATGTTGTATTCCGGCGCGTCAGCGAAAACGGGCCGACGATGACGTTTCTAGTTTCACTTGAGGGTCCGGATCATGCCCCGGTCGCGGGAAAAGCAATGTTCTTCGCGGGTCCGGCGAAAGGTCCCGAGCAACTGAAAGGCGTGCTGCCAGGAAGGCCGCGCTTGACCGGATCGTGGACGCTGGCTTTGGGCTTATTCCGGTTGTGGTCGATGGGCGAATTGCACTCAACGGCCACGGCCGTGGCGGCGGCGTAAGGACTGCGGGCGTCGGCCCGTGATCCGCGAATTTGCGTAGCAAGTGTGGGCTTGCGGATCGCATGAAACGAAACCAAACACCTGAAAACCGGCCGATCCGGTGCAGCCTCCCCCGGCTGGAGTCAGAATGATCGACGCGCAATCCACCAATCGCCTTCGCTTTCTCATCGGCGCCCTGCTGATCTGGTCGCTGGCGATCTTCAGCCGTTTGGCGTACCTGCAAATCGTCCAGCACGACGTCTTGAAGCAGGCCGGCATGCGCCAGCAATCGCGCCTGCGCAAAGTCAAACCGGAACGCGGAGCCGTGAAGGATCGCGAAGGGAAGGCGCTCGCGATGAGCCTGCCCGTCGAATCCGTTTGCCTCAATCCGCAGCGGGTCCCCGACTTCGACGTCGCGGCCGGAATTCTTTCCGGTGTTCTCAACATCAAGCGTGAAACCCTTCTCAAGAATCTGCAGGATGAAGGCGAAGACGGCAGCGGTTTTCTCTGGGTGAAGAGGCGCGTAACGCGCGAAGAAGCGGAACGGCTGCGCAGCATGAAGCTCGATTGGATCGAGTTCCGCACCGAGAGCCAGCGCTTTTATCCGCACGGCGAACTGGCTTCTCACGTTCTCGGCGGCATGGGTATGGTCCGCGAGACGATGGACAAAGACGAGCGCGGCGTGGCCGGGATCGAAGAAGCCTACGAAGCCGATTTGCGCGGCAAAGACGGCAAGATGCGCGTCTTCTCCGACGTCAAGCAGCACGTCTACAACACGGAAATCATCGAAAAGCCAACCGCCGGCGCGAACGTCATCCTCACGATCGATAGCCGAATTCAACACGTGGCGGAACGTGAACTGGCGAAGGCGGTGAAGGCGAGCAATAGCTATTCCGGCACCGTGATGGTGGCTCGGCCCGAAACGGGCGAGATCCTGGCCCTGGCCAATTACCCGACCTACGATCCAAGCAAAGCGCCGACGCGTAAGGAAGATTTCGTCGGACGGCGCGACCTCGCGGTCGGAACGCCGTTTGAGCCGGGGTCCGTGTTCAAAGTGATCACCATGGCGGCCGCGCTCGAGACGACGAACTTGACTCCGGATTCGGTATTGAGTGGCGGCAACGGAAAAATCAACCTCTTCGGCCGCGTCATTCACGATCATGACAACTACGCGTATTTGACGATGGCGGATGCGCTCGCGAAGTCGAGCAACATTTGTACGATTCAGGCGGCTTTGCAAGTCGGCGAAAAGAATCTGCGTGAGTACATCGATCGCTTCGGTTTCGGTCACCGCACCGAGATCGGCTTGAAGGGCGAGTCCACCGGTAAGGTCCGCAAGAACTGGATTAAGAGCTCGATCGGATCGGTGGCGATCGGCCATGAAATTTCGACGACCAGCGTGCAGCTGTTGCAAGCCGTGGGCGTAGTTGCCAACGGCGGATTGTTAGTGAAGCCGCGGCTGGTTCTTGGCCGCCAACAACCCGGGGGCGAACTCGAGCGCCTGCCGCGCGAGACACCGAAGCGCATCCTGAAGCCAGAGACCGCGTTCAAGCTGCGCCAGATGATGGAAGGCGTCGTCCTGCGTGGAACCGGACGTCACACGGCGGTCCTGCGCGGCTACAGCAGCGCCGGAAAGACGGGTAGCGCGCAGATTTACGATTTCGATTTGAAGCAATACACCCATCGCTACAACGCATCGTTCATGGGGTTCGCGCCGGTGACAAACCCGGCGATCGTGGTGGTCGTAACGATCCACCATACGCCCACCGGATCCGGCGGCTTTGGCGGCGTTGTAGCGGGTCCGGTATTTCGAGAAGTGACGCAAGAAGCGCTCCGTATTCTCGACGTCCCGAAGGATTTGCCCGAGCGTCCGATGACGCTGATCGCGGCCGCCGACAAAGGCGACATCAACGATTTGAGCAGTGCCGAACTTAGCCAGGGTCCAGAACTGGACGCAGTGGATTCTGGCGACAGAGATGTATCCTCCGTCACTCTTCCGCCGGTTCTGTCCGCACCCGGTTCGCCGGATGCTACACGGGACCGGCGGGTTTTTTCCGGAGCGAAAGTGCCGAATTTCAGGGGAATGACGCTTCGAGCGGTGCTCGAAGAATCGATCGCGGCGGGTACGCCGGTCGAAGTGGTGGGGTCTGGTTTGGCGCGCGCACAGATTCCGCCGCCTGGCAGTCCGCTACCCGTGGGCGAGCGTGTACGCGTGCAGTTTTCCCGTTGAGTAGGACGCTCTCTTTTCCTGATATGGAAACGAAGACGGCCGAAGAGCTTTTGAAAAACGCCGCCGTACGCGGCGCATTGGATCGCGCGATCGCGACTCGCGGAGTCGCGGGCCTCGCGTATGATTCGCGGCTGGTGCGGCCCGATTTTTTGTTCTTTGCGTTTCCGGGCGCGAAGGTGGATGGACGGCAGTATGCCATCGAGGCGGCGGCGAAAGGTGCGCTGGCGATTGTCAGTGAACTGCCGCCGCCGGCGGGATTTGAAGGTCCGTGGATCGAAGTGGCTCACGGCAGGCGTGCGCTCGCGACGGCCGCGAAAGCCTATTACGACCGCGTGGACGAGAGGTTGAGACTGACGGGGATTACGGGAACGAACGGCAAGACCACAACCTGCTTTCTCGTGGACGCAATTTTGCGCTCCGCCGGAAACATCACTGGGCTCATCGGCACGATCGAGTACCGGTTGGGGGAGCGCGTATTGCCGGCTCCCAATACGACGCCCGAGTCGCTCGATACGTTTCGGTTTCTCGACGAACTGTCCGCGGCGGGCGGAACACATTTCACCATGGAAGTTTCGTCACACGCGGAAGCACTGGGGCGCGTCTACGGCATTCAGTACGCGACAGCGATATTTTCGAATTTAACGCGCGACCACCTGGATTTTCACGGCACGATGAACGAGTATCTGGCCGCGAAACGAAAGTTGTTCGTGCCAGACGGAGTCGCGCATCCCGAAGTCGCGATTACCAACATTGACGATCCCCACGGGCTCGACGTGGTCGATGGCACCACCGCGGATGTCGTTACCTATGGTTTGTCCGGCGACGCCGAAGCCAAGGCGGTAAACATTTCTTCCACGTTCGAAGGCCTGCGGTTTGATCTGGAGTTCCGCGGTCACGACATCACGTTGCGCTCAAAGATGACCGGAACGATCAACGTGTATAACGCGCTGGCGGCATCGACGGCGATGCTGGCGAGTGGTGTACCGGCTCAAGCGGTCGCGGAGGGAATCTGGAATTGCAGCGCGGTCCCTGGCCGCTTTGAACGCATCGATGAAGGGCAGCCCTTTCTGGTAGTTGTCGATTACGCCCACACCGACGACGCGCTGCGCAACGTGATTCGCGTCGCGCGCGGATTGAGTTCCGGGCGCGTGATCACGCTGTTTGGATGCGGCGGCGACCGCGATCGCACGAAGCGTCCCTTGATGGGCATGGCGGCGGCCGAGGCGAGCGATTTCGTTGTGCTGACGTCGGACAATCCGCGCAGCGAGGATCCCCTGGCGATCATCAACGACGCGACCGTCGGTCTTCGGCGCTTTGATACTCCGACGGCGATTGAGCCGGACCGGGCCTCAGCGATCCGGCTGGCGATTGAACAAGCCAAAGTGGGCGACGTCGTTTTATTGGCCGGCAAGGGCCACGAGAATTATCAGGTCTTGAAGGATCGAACCATCCACTTCGACGACCGCGAAGTGGCGCGCGCCGTTTTGCAGGAACTTGGATTCGGGCAGTGAGGTTGACGTTGGAGCAGATCGCATCAGCATTGGGCGTCGAGGCACGATTCGCCGGCACCGCTACGGGCTGGAGCATTGACTCGCGCACGCTCGCACCTGGCGATTTCTTCATCGCCCTACGCGGTCCGAATCACGACGGGCACGATCATGTGGCGAAAGCGTTCGCTTCCGGGGCGTCCGGCGCGATTGTGGATCATGCCGTGGACGCGGCTGGTCCTCTCTTCGTCGTCAGCAACACGCTCAACGCATTGCAGACCATGGCCGCGTGGGCTCGCACGCACTGGGGCGGTGATGTGGTCGGTATTACCGGCAGCGCCGGAAAGACCACCACGAAAGACGTGGTAGCTGCGCTTCTTTCCACCTTGTTTCCTGTCGGGAAGACGGTCGGCAATTTCAACAACAATGTCGGGCTGCCCCTATCGCTATTGCGCTTGCCGGACGCGGCGCGCGTCGGTGTGATCGAGCTGGGAATGAATCATGCCGGCGAAATCCGTGAACTCGCAGCGATCGCGCGTCCGAAAATCGGCGTCGTCACCAACGTCAGTTACGCCCACATCGAGAATTTCGAAAACATCGAAGGAGTCGCCGCCGCGAAGCGGGAACTGATCGAAGCCTTGCCATTCAACGGCACCGCAATCTTGAACTACGACGACGAGCGGGTCCGCGAATTCCGCTCCGCCACGGCGGCGCGGATAGTGACGTACGGCCTTGAGGAAGGCGCGCATTTGCGCGCGGAAAACGTCGAATTCGCGGTAGAGTCTACTACGTTCGATATCGAAGGCGTGCCGTTCACATCGAAGCTCGCGGGTCGCCACAGCTTGCTCAACATCCTCGCCGGCGTCGCGACCGCGAAACAGTACGGCGCCAAGACGGTCGACCTGCGTGAGTCCGTCGCCGCACTCGAACCGGCGAAGATGCGCGGGGAGCGCATCGTTCACGACGGAATCTTGATTTACAACGATTGCTACAACTCCAATCCCGACGCGGTCAAAGCGATGCTCGACGTGCTTCGGGACACGCCTGCACGGCGCCGCATCGCCGTATTGGGGGAGATGCTTGAACTTGGCCGCTGGGCCGAGCTGTTGCATCGCGACATCGGTCAAATGGTCGCGCGCAATGGAATTGATGTGCTCGTAGGGATACGCGGCGCTGCCAGCCATATGGTGGACGCAGCCATGCAGTTCGGCGCGCGCGCCGCGTTTTTTTTCGAGACACCCGAAGAAGCGGGCGACTTTGTCCGCGGCCAGGCGCAAGCCGGCGACGTCATTTTGTTTAAGGGTTCGCGGGGCGTGCAAGTAGAGCGCGCGCTCGAACGATTCCAGGGAAATCGCGCGGAACTGGGCGCAAAGGAGACCGCGCACTAATGCTCTACTGGCTTTTCTACGAAGTGCTCTTTCCACACTTTTCGCCATTTCGTATTTTCCAATACCAGACCTTTCGGACCTCTGGGGCCAGCCTTACCGCGCTGTTTCTGGGCATCGTGCTGGGTCCGTGGATGATCCGAAAACTGCGGGAATTCCAGATCGGGCAACATATCCGGGAAGAGGGTCCGAAGTCGCACCAGAAGAAAGCGGGCACACCGACGATGGGCGGCTTGTTGATTATCGTTTCGATCGTCGTACCGACATTGCTGTGGGCGAATCTGCGGAATCCGAATATCTGGGTCGCCATTTTTGGGTTGGTCAGCTTCGGCGCAATCGGTTTTTACGACGACTATACGAAGGTTCGCAAAATGCGCAATCTTGGTCTGACCGCCCGGGCAAAGTTCTGGCTGCAAGTGCTTGCGTCCTTGATCGTCGGCGTCATCCTGCTCTGGATGCAGGCGCTCGGAATTTATTCGACAACGATGAATGTGCCGTTTTTTAAGGGATTCAAGCCCGATCTATTGATCGACACGTTTCTGCACAACCCCTGGACCTATCCCTTGGGCTTCGTGTTCTTCTTCGGCTTCGTCGCCCTGGTGCTGGTCGGTTCGAGCAACGGTGTCAACCTTGCGGACGGCCTGGACGGATTGTGCATCGGTCTCATGATCATCGCGGCCGGAGCAATGACGATGCTGTCGTATCTCTCGGGAAACGCGGTTCTCGCCCGATACCTCGATCTCGCGCAGACGCCCGGCGCGGGCGAACTCACGATTTTTTGTGGAGCCATGACCGGAGCCTCGCTTGCTTTTCTCTGGTACAACGCGCACCCGGCGGAAATCTTCATGGGCGACGTCGGAGCGCTCGGCCTGGGCGGCGGACTTGGTACCGTCGCGGTTCTGTTGAAGCAGGAAATCCTGCTGTTGTTTATCGGCGGCGTCTTCGTAATCGAAACGCTGAGCGTCATTTTGCAAGTCGCCAGTTTCAAACTCCGAGGAAAGCGCATCTTCAAAATGGCTCCGATCCATCATCATTTCGAAGCCATCGGCTGGGATGAACCAAAGATCATCACGCGATTCTGGATCGCCGGGTTAGTGATGGCATTGTTTGCATTGACGACGTTGAAGCTGAGGTAATGTGCGGATTCAAGGTGCGCGCATAGTAGTTGCGGGAATGGCGAAATCGGGATTGGCGGCTGTCGATCTGCTTCTCGAAAAAGGCGCGCGTGTGTCCGCTGTGGATGAAAAAGACTTGCCGGAAGTTCGCACCGCGCTGGCGGCTAAAGGGCTGAAGCTGCTGCCGCAGACCGCGGCATCGTTCGCACAGGCGCAGGGCATCGTGCTAGCCCCGGGCGTACCGGCGGATCTGCCGGTGATTCAAGAAGCACGCGAGCGTGGCGTGCCGGTGATCGGCGAACTGGAGCTCGCTGGGTATTATTTGCAAGGCTCGACCATTGGTATTACAGGTTCGAATGGAAAGACGACTACCACCGCGATGACAGGCCACATCCTATCCACCTGCGGAATTGCGAATCGCGTTGGTGGGAATATCGGTACGCCGCCGACGGCCATGGTGTCAGAATCCCGCGCCGGCCAGTGGAACGTTCTTGAGCTGTCCAGTTTCCAGTTAGAAACCATCGCTGAATTTCAAGCGCACATCGCCGTGGCGCTCAACGTAACCCCCGACCATCTGGATCGGCACCACACGTTTGCGGAATACGCCGCGGCCAAGGCAAAGCTCTTCGAGACGCAACGGCCGGGCTCCTACGCCGTGTTGAATTCGGATGACTCCGTCTGCGCCGGGTACGCGTTGAAGACGGTTGCACAACCGGTTTGGTTCAGCGCGAGCCGCGAAGTTGCGCGCGGCACCTGCCTCTCTCAAGGCAAGTTGTTCAGCGACGGAGTCGCCTTCATGCAGGCGGACGAGATTCCCTTGCCGGGACGCCACAACATCGAGAACACACTGGCGGCGGCCGCGGCGGCGCGCTTGGCCGGTGCTCCCCTCAACGGCATCCGCGAAGGTGTTCGTACGTTCCCCGGTGTTGAACATCGCCTCGAATTTGTACGCGAGTTAGACGGCGTGAAGTACTATAACGATTCGAAAGCGACCAACGTCGACGCCACGATGAAAGCGATCGACGCGTTTCCTGGCAGCCTTTGGATCCTCCTGGGCGGAAAAGACAAAGAGAGCGACTATATGCCGCTGGTGGATGCGCTCGCGCAAAAGGCCAAGGGCGTTTTGCTGATTGGCGCGGCCGCGTCGATCATCGAAGAACAATGGAAACGCGCGGCGCACAAGCTTCCGCTGATTCACGCGGGCACGATCGCGAACGCTGTGGCGCACGCCCGCCTCCACTCGACCGTCGGCGACATCGTACTGCTTGCGCCTGCGTGCGCCAGCTATGATCAGTTCGATAACTACGAACATCGCGGACGCGTATTCAAGAAGCTGGTTGGGGAGTTGTAAACGATGGCCCGACTTAAGACAGATTGGATCCTCTTCTTCGCCATCCTGGGCTTGGTCGGCTTCGGCTTGATCATGGTCTACAGCGCGTCCTCGGTGATTGGTGAAATCAAATTTCAGTCACCGTGGCACTTCTTCGTTCGCCAGGTTCTGTGGGCGATCGCTTCTTTCGGCGTCCTGATGTATCTGAAGAAGGCCGACTACCGCATGATGCGGACGCCGACGATCGCGTTTGCCGCCCTCGGCATCGTCGTCTCCATGTTGGTCTTGGTGTACTTCGTCGATGCTCGGGCGCATCGCTGGTTCCGTATCCCTTCGGTCGGATCGCTCCAGCCGTCGGAGTTTGCGAAACCCGCGCTCGCCGTGTTTCTGGCTTACTTCGTAACCGCGCGCAAGGATTTCATCAACAATCGCCAAACCCTTCTACAAGCGGCGCTCGCGGTGGCCGTGCTCGCTTTTCTGGTCGTTGTAGCGGATCTCGGAACTGCTCTCGTATTGGTGCTGACGGCGGTAATCGTATTGTTCGTCGCCGGACTCGAATGGAAATACGTCGCGCTGGTGGCCGCGGTCGGTTGTCTGTTCCTGGCGGGTGCCGTCGCCGCGCGCGGCTACCGCCTCGGTCGCGTGATCGCGTATTTCGACAAGGACTACCGGCTGCTCGACAAGGTAGACAAGAACGGCGTTGTGCGGAAATACATCGCGCGCTCGTCGAGCAATCGCGACCCTAGTTATCAAGGCAGGCAATCGGTGATTGCGACCGGAACCGGCGGCGTGTTGGGTGAAGGCCTGATGCGAAGCCGGCAGAAGCTTCTCTATCTTCCGGAAGCGCACACCGACTTCATCTACGCGATCGTCGGCGAGGAGTTGGGCATGTGGGGCTGCACACTAGTGCTGGGCGGATTTCTCCTCATTCTATGGCGAGGCCTCCGACTGTATTGGCTCGCGCCCGATGAATTCGGAAAGTATCTCGCGCTCGGCGTGACGATTGTGGTCGTCATCCAGGCGTTCGTGAACATCAGCGTCGTGCTCGATATGGGTCCGACAAAAGGGATTCCGCTGCCCATGATCAGCGCCGGCGGCAGTTCGCTGCTTGCCACGCTGACTTCGATGGGTTTGCTGCTCAGTGTCAGCGAGCACGCCGCCTGACCGTGAGATTGTACGAGCGAGGAACGCAGTAGAGATGTTTGAACGATGACAGTCATTTTTGCGGGCGGCGGAACCGGTGGCCATATCATTCCCGCGCTAGCGGTAGCGCGCGAAGTGCGAGCTCGGGGACATCGGGCGATCTTCCTCGGAACGCGTTCCGGCATGGAAGCCAAGCTCGTGCCAGCGGAAGGGTTTGAAATTCGCTTTATCGAGATCAGTGGATTTCAGGGGTCGGGTTGGAAGAAGCAATCGAAAACGGTGTTCCAGCTTCCCGGCAGCGTCCTCGCGTCGATCGGTTATTTGAAGCAATTGGCCGCGGATATCGTGTTCAGCATGGGCGGATACGTGGCGGGTCCGGTGATGATGGCGGCCATTCTTCGCCGGGTTCCGGTCGTCGTCATGGAACCGAACGCGATGCCAGGACTCACCAGCCGGAAAATGGGCCGCTGGGTAGCGAAGGCTTTGCTCAGTTTTCCGGAGGCCGAACCCTTCTTCCGCCGGGGTACGACGGAGGTGACAGGCCGGCCGGTTCGCAAAGAGTTTTTTGAGGTGCCGTTCAAGCCGCGCGGCGAACAGATCACAGTTCTCATTACCGGCGGCAGTCAGGGATCGCGCACGCTGAACCAGGCTGCGCAGGACGCCTGGCCAAAATTAAAGGCCGCGAACATTCGGGTGATCCATCAGGCGGGAGCGAAACCCGCTGCCGAAATCGCGGAAGCATTCGCTACTTCCGGCGTCGAAGGGCGGGTGGTCCCGTTCCTCGACGACATGGTGGAAGCGTTTCGCGAGGCGGACCTCGTGGTTGCCCGCTCCGGCGGAACGGTTGCCGAACTCGCGGCAGCCGGAAAGCCGTCCATTCTGGTGCCGTTTCCGTTTGCCGCGGACGATCACCAGCTTCGAAATGCGCAGGCGTTCGAACGAGTGGGCGCGGCGCGGTTGGTGCTCGACAAGGACCTGACGGGCGACCGTTTGGTGAAAGAGATTCTGGCGCTCACGAAGTCGCCGGATACGCTCGAAACGATGGCGAAGGCAGCCAAGGCTCTGGCGCGTCCGGGCGCAGCCGAGCGGGCCGCTCAAGTTTTGGAAGAAGTCGCAGGGAAGAGGAAGTAGTTGCTCTTGGCATTGTTCGGCAGTGTATTTACGATGGCGTCCTGTTGGGGCGCGGGCTGCGTTGTCGCGCGCCGCGAATCCAGCGTGGCGATCCGTTTCGTGTTGGGCGCCGCCGTGATGAGCCTGGCCGTGTTCGTTCTCGCGATGGTCCATTTGACGAACACATGGACATTGAGCGCACTCGGGATCGCGGCGCTGGTCTTAGGCTGCAAGCTGCGGATCCACCCAAATTCAGCGGCCACAAAACGCCCGCCCCTGTGGATGATCGCGATCTTCGTGCCGTTCTTCATCTGGTACCTCATCTATGCTTTGGCACCAGAGGCGAGCCCGGATGGAAGCGGATATCACCTCGGATTGGTTCGCCGGTATTTCGAGCACGACGGTCTGGTCCGCATCACGACATCAATGTACGCGAGCCTCACGCAAAGCGTCGAGATGTTGTTCCTGATGGCATACACCTTTGGGCGGGGTCCGGCAGCGGCGGTCGTGCATCTTGCGTTTCTGGGCGCGCTGGCAGCGTCGCTCATCGGCTTCGACAAGCGATCCGGTTGGGCTGCGGCGATGCTGCTGGTGGCGAGTCCCGTGGTCGCCATCGATGCCGCGTCGGCGTACAACGATGTCGCGTTGGCGTCTGTCGTCTTTGCGCTTTTCGTTCTGCTCGAGCGCGAAGACGCGAATCCGTGGCTCATCGGATTGCTCGCCGGCTTTGCGTTCGGCATCAAGTACACGGGAATCGTCGCTTTGCCCTATGCGTTGTTTCGTTGCCGGAAACCGGCGGTGTTGGCGGGCGCGCTGCTCACGATGGCTCCGTGGATGGCGAAGAACTGGGTGTTCGTAGAGAATCCGGTCGCGCCGTTTTTCAACCGTATTTTTCCGAACGACTTTATGCGTGTCTCGACCGAAGACAAGTACCGCGAGGCCATGCGCCATTACAACGGCGGAAGCATCGGGTTCGACACACCGCTTGAAGTCACCGTGCGCGGCGGAATTTTGCAGGGTATCGCGGGACCCGCATTCCTGCTGCTGCCGGTGGCCTTTCTTGCCTGGCGCGATCCGGCGATCCGCCGACTTCTGGCTGCGGGCGTCGTCTTTGGCCTGCCGTGGTTCGCGAATCTTGGTACTCGCTTTCTGATTCCTTCGCTGGCTTTCTTCGCGTTGGCGATCGCCGCTTCGCTCGTGACCTTTCGGCATGGTCGGATCCTTATGGCGGGCGTCGCCGCTGTCCAGATGCTTGCCGCGGCGCCCACGGCCATTGATCGATACGCCGCCGCTTACGTCTGGCACATTCCGGATGTGCCCTGGCGCGCGGCCCTCGGCATCGAAGCGGAAGACAGCTACCTCCGCAAGAAGCTCGGCGCAACTTACGATCTGGCGCGCCTGATTGAACGCACAGTTCCGGTTGGATGCCGCGTCTACACGGCGTGGCCGCTGCCCGAAGCGTTCACGGGCCGCGAAATTTTGCTCGATTATACGGCCGCCTTGAACAACCGTCTGGCGGAAGCGCTCGCCTCCGGCATGCCGGCTGCGGCAGCGGAATTCCGCAACGCTGGCGTCACCTGGTTGCTCCTACACAAGGACGAGAAGGCCGGAATTCAGTTCGCCAACCATGCTTCGGAATGGGGTGTAAATCTTGCCGCCGAAAGCGGCGCCGGGCGACTCTACAAAATAGAAGGGAAATGTTTCGGAAGCTATTGACTTTAGAGCAGAAAGCCGAAACAATACGAGGTTAAAATGTTCTTTCGTCCCCAGCACATCCATTTCGTCGGAATCGGCGGAATCGGCATGAGCGGGATCGCGGAAGTATTGCTGAATCTGGGCTATCCGATTTCCGGCTCGGACGTAAAGTTGAGCCCGATTACGGAGCGCCTGGCGGGCATGGGCGCGCAGGTTTTTGAAGGGCATGCGAAAGAGAACGTCGGGGATGCAAAGGCGGTGGTAGTGACTTCGGCTGTGGACGAGCGGAATCCGGAAGTCGCGGAAGCGCGGCGGCGGCAGATCCCAGTGATCCCGCGCGGCGAACTGCTGTCCGAATTGATGCGCCTCAAATTCGGAATCGCCATCGCCGGAAGCCACGGCAAAACGACCACCACCTCCATGGTTGCCGCAATCATGAGCCACGCCGGCATGGATCCGACCGTAGTCGTCGGAGGCCGCGTGAACCAGATGGGCGGCTCCAACGCCCGCGTCGGCCAGAGCGAATACCTTGTTGTCGAATCCGACGAGAGCGACGGCTCGTTCCTGAAACTCGCGCCGATTCTCGCCGTCGTCACCAACATCGATCGCGAGCATCTCGATCATTACACCGACATCGCCGAGATTCGCTCCGCCTTCCGCGACTTCGTCAACAAAGTGCCATTCTACGGCGCGGCTGTGCTGTGTCTGGACGACGAAAACATTCAGCAGATTCTGCCGGACATCCAGCGCCGCGTGATCACCTACGGAACCAGCACCCAGGCGGACCTCCGCATCAGCGATGTCGCGGCGAGCGCGTTTGGTAGCGATTTCCGCCTCCAACTTCGCGGCGAGGACTTGGGGCTCTTCCACTTGAACGTGCCCGGCTTTCACAACGTTCTGAACGCCAGCGCGGCCGTCGCGATTGGCCTCGAAATGGACTTGAAACCGGCCGTCATCGCGGAAGCGTTGCACACCTTCAGCGGCGTGCAGCGCCGCTTCCAGATCAAAGGTCAGCAAGCGGGCGTGACGGTGATCGACGATTATGGTCACCATCCGACCGAGATTCGCGCGACCCTTGCGGCGGCGCGGGCATGCCGGTATGCCAAGGTTCACGTGCTGTTTCAGCCGCATCGCTACACGCGGACGCTCCACTTGATGGATGATTTCGCCCGGTCGTTCGCCGACGCCGATTCGGTGGATGTGATGGACATTTATGCTGCCTCGGAAGCGCCGATCGAAGGAGTCACCGGCGAAGCTCTAGCGCTTCGGATGCGCGACTTCGGCCATCGCGGCGCGCAATATGTCGGTTCGATGGAAAACGGAATCGCCGCCGTCACCAGCGACGCGCAGGATGGCGACGCGATCCTGACTCTTGGAGCCGGCACCGTCTCGCAGGCCGGAGAAAAGATCCTCGTCGCACTCGGAGGGCGCAACTAGATGCCGCCTCGCCGCCGCGAAGAAGACCGCCTGGACGAACGACCGCGACTTCGTGAATCCGGGCGCACCGACGCGCCGCGCGTGCGCCAGCGTCCAGGGACGCCCCTCCGTCCGAAAACGTCCGGGTTCAGGCTTGCTTTCCGCGCCGGGTTGGTCGTCATGGTCCTGCTTGCAGTCTGGTACACGCATCACAGGATCGATCGCTTTCTGACCAACGGCGAGCGCTTTCAGCTTTCCGAAGCCGGCGCGCCGATCGTCGAAGGCGTCCGCTACGCCTCGATGGAAAAGATTGCGAAAGTATTCGCAGCCGACCTGGGTCACACGGTCTACGGCATGCCGCTGGCGCAACGGCGGAAGAGCTTGCTCGATATCGACTGGGTTCGCGATGTTTCCGTGGCGCGCTTATGGCCCAATCAGATTGTCGTTCGGATCGCGGAGAGGCAGCCCATCGCGTTTCTTCCCTTGCCGTCGCCGAAATCTACACGCTTCGGGCTCATCGACGGCGAAGGAGTTGTGCTCGAGCAGCCGCTGCAAGCGCAATTCACTCTGCCCGTCCTCGTCGGAGTGCAGTCTACGGATCTGCTTTCCGTCCGCAAGGATCGCGTACGCCGGTTGCGCCAACTGGTGACCGATCTCGGTTCACGCGCCGACAAAATCTCCGAGGTCGATGTGTCGGAGACCAACAATTTAAAAGTCACCATGCCCGCCGGAAGCCGCATGGTGACGCTCTATCTGGGCGACCAGAACTTCGCCCAGCGCATGCAGAATTATCTGGATCACTCCGGTGAGATCCGAAAGAAAGTTCCTAACGCAAAGACCGTTGATTTGCGGATCGAGGATCGTATTACGGTCCTTGACTGAGATTCGAGAAGCGAATTTTGGACCGCTAGCGGTCCGGGGCTCAACACGAAGCCAGGAGTAGAAGTTGGCTGAGAAACAACAGCTCGCGATCGGGCTCGACACCGGAAGCCGGTGGACTCGCTGCGTCATCTGCGCGATCGATGGCGACGCCGTTCGCTACCTTGGCCACGGCCAAGCCACGGCGGCCGGATGGGCGAAGGGCCGGCTGGCCGATCCCTCCGCGCTGGCCGAAAGTATTCATGAAGCGGTGAAGCAAGCCGAAGACCGCGCCGGCGTGCAGGCGGAATGGGTGACAGCCGGTGTGGGCGGTCCATCCATTCACGGAGCGAACAGCCGCGGCGTGTACGAGTTCGGCCGCCCTCGCACCATCGATCATGAAGATCTCGCGTACGCCGTCCAATTGGCGTCGAAGGTCCGGCTCGAAGACGACCGGTTGCTGCTTCACGTCTGGCCGCAGGATTTCACCATCGACGGCCGCTCCGGATATCAAAAGCCGCGGAACGCCGTCGGCTCGCGTCTCGAAGCCAACGTCCATGTCATCACCGGTTCCTACCAGGATCACCAGTGCCTGGTCGCCGCCATCCACCAGGCTCACCTGGCCGTCGAAGAAACGGTCTACGAACCGGTCGCCGCCGCGTACGCCTGCGTCAGCCCGGAAGATCGCAAGAAGGGCGTCGCCATTCTCGACATCGGCCTGCACTCGGCGGACCTTGTGATCTACGATGGCGATTCCATGCTGCTCGCCACCAGTCTTCCGGTGTGGGCGGATCATCTCACGCGCGACGTGGCTTGGGTGTTGAAGGTCTCCTATGACGATTCGGAATCGCTGAAGACCGAATACGGTTGCGCGATGCTCGGCCTGACCGCGGACAACAGTCTGATCGAGGTACCTTCGGCCGAAGGACGTCCGTCGCGAGAAGCGCGCCGCCGCGAGTTGAACGAGATTCTCGAAGCGCGCGCCGAGGAGTTGTTCCTCTACCTCAAAGCCGAACTGCAACGCGTCGGCATGGAACAGCATTTGCTTGAAGGCCTCGTCATCACCGGCGGCGGGACGCTGCTGAACGGGATGTGCGACATGGCCGAACGCGTCTTGAATTGCCAGGCGCGCAATGGACTGCCGGAGGGCATTTACAAATGGCCCGATCAACTGGCGGATCCGCAATGGACAACGGTGGCTGGCCTGGCCATGTATTCCGGCCGGCTGAAAACGCGGCAGCCTTCCAAAGGACGATCTGGCGGACGCCGCGGGCTGATGAGTTTGGTGATGCGATAAGCGGGTTCGGAAAAGGAGAATTACGATGGCTCTCGATGCATTGAAATTTGTCATCCAGGAAGAACTGGCGATGGGTACGAAGATCAAAGTCGTCGGTGTGGGCGGCGGCGGCAGCAATGCGGTGGCGCGCATGTTGAACGAAGGTCTCACCGGCGTCGAGTTCTATGTCATGAACACCGACGCGCAAGCCCTGCAGGCTTCGCCCGTGCCGAACAAGCTGCAGATCGGTATGAAGGTTACCAATGGACTCGGTGCCGGCTCGGATCCCGCCGTTGGACGCCAGGCCGCGCTCGAAGACACCGAAAAGATCATTGAAGTCCTCGAAGGCGCGGACATGGTCTTCGTCACCGCGGGTCTGGGCGGTGGAACCGGCTCCGGCGCCGCGCCGGTGGTCGCTTCGCTCGCCAAGGAACTGAACGCGCTCACCGTCGCGGTCGTCACCAAGCCCTTCACCTTTGAGGGGCCGCATCGCAAGAAGCAGGCCGAGTACGGCCTCGCCGAACTAGCCAGCGTGGTGGACACCGTGATCACCATTCCGAACGACCAGTTAATGCAGCTCGTGCCTAAGGGCACCAGTTTCTTCAAGGCCTTCTGCGTCGCCGACGACGTGCTGCGCCAGGCCGTCCAGGGAATCAGCGACATCATCACGACACCTGGGATCATCAACCGCGACTTCTCCGACATCCGCAACATCATGCTCGGCATGGGCTACGCCATGATGGGCACCGCTTCG
Source organism: Bryobacterales bacterium (assembly GCA_038210135.1). Lineage (GTDB taxonomy): Bacteria > Acidobacteriota > Terriglobia > Bryobacterales > Bryobacteraceae > JBBQWZ01. The sequence goes on along the minus strand of JBBQWZ010000002.1, from coordinate 102,956 downwards.
GCTACCGGTGAGAATGCCGCGATCGAAGCCGCGAAGAAAGCCATCTCTTGTTCCTTGATGGAGGCGGGCGGCGTTCGCGGCGCGCGCGGAATCCTGATCAACATTACGGCGTCGAGCCAACTGAGCCTGCACGACGTCAACGAAGCCTGCTCGCTGATCCGCGAGGCTTGTGATTTTGACGACGCCATGCTGAATTTCGGCGTGGTCCTCAACGAGAGTATGGGCGAAGAAGTGAAGATCACCGTAATAGCCACCGGCTTTCAACGGGAAAACCTGCCGACCATTCCGCGCAAAGCAACGGCCGCTATTATGCAGACGATCCCCGCGCATCCGCCGAAAATCGCCACTCCTCCTCCACCGCCGGTCGCGGCCGTGCCGGAGCCGGTGATCGAGCAGCAGTCCTTCATGGAAATCGAGACCGAGCCCGAAATTGAAGTCCACGAGGAGCAGCCGCAGTTGGCCATGGCCGCCGCTTCGAACGGCTATTCGAACGGACACGCGAACGGAGCGCCGGCGATGCCGGACGGTCCGCCGATCCACGATCTCGATACTCCGGCGTTTCTCCGTAAAGATCGCCGCTTCTTCCAGTAATCGAAATCTCGCTGCTGGTGGGTATGCCCCGGGCTTCGGCCCGGGGTTTTTATTTATGGAAGCGCGAGATTTCAAAGACCGGCCGGCCATTGGCGTCCGGAATGGTCTGGACCAGTTCTCGGGTATAGCCTAAGTCCGCGGATAGCTTGGCGAGGCGCTTGCCGACGCCTTTGAATTCCTCGTTTGGTTCGGTATGTGACACAAAGACGCCCTGGCTGTCTGCCAGCATCTTTTCTACCGCTTCACGCTCCACCGCCGACGGCGTGTCGCTCATCAGCGGGTCATTCGCAACCACCAGCGGTAGTCTCCCCTGATTGAGCAACCCGAGGCTGTTCACGATTCCCCAGTCGATCGCATATATATGATGAGCGCCGATGCGCGGAAGCTGTTCCGATAAGCCGAAGATCGCATCCGACCAGACGCCCGATGTTCCATTTCGCGAAAACTGGACATTGTATTGGTTCAAAACCAGCAGATTCGCACCCAACAGGATGGAGACAATGGGCCAAAACACCCAGGCCGGGCGCAGTCCCCAGGCGAGCCCAACCGCAACGACCAGGACCGGAAATGGCCACAACAGAACGGTGTGATGCACGGCACCGCCGGCGTCCTGGGTCATCGCCATCATCAACCAGGACACCCCGAGTGCTACCACCGAAAACAGAATGGCGCTTCGGGGACGCTCAAATTCTTCGGCGCCTTCGTCTCTACGTTTGCGCCACCACAACGGCGCGAGCAATAGCGAAAATCCGAAAGCGTACAGGCCGAGAGTCTTCCGATGTTCGCCAATCCGATCGCGCAGCGCTCCGCCCCACTTCGCGAGACCGGTGGCTTCTTTCGGCCGGTCCATCCATTCTTCGCCGGAAATGTAGCCGAAAAGGCCACTTCCGTTGGCTGCCAGCGCGATGTGCTGGGGCTTGCCGGGGATGTTGGCGAATGAGAGCCGGGCGTTTCCCTTAAACGTATTCATCGGCTTGCGAACGTTGTAGCTGATCAATAGGAAGGCCCCAAGCGCAAACGCGGCGACGGCTCCGGCGACGATCGGCCAGCGGCGCATTCCGCGCCAGATTTCTCGCGGGTAGATGGCGAGCAAAGCGACGCCCAAGCCTCCCAATGACCAAAAGAAGATGGCTTTATTCCAGGCCGCCAGGCCGAGAAGGAACGCGGAGAGGACAAATCGGCGTTGCGCGGCGGACAGTAAGGCCGCTGTCAAGAGCAGGATCTGCAGCGCGGTCGGGCCCCAGTCGTAGGTCGTGGTGATCAAATAGGTCGGCTCCGTTGCCAGGAGAAAAGCTCCCGCGATGGCCGCCCGCCGTCCCGCTATCCGGTTGAGTAGAAGGAAAAAGAGCCAGATCGTCAGGCCGCCGGCCAGGATCATCGGCAGACGAATGCTCCACACCGACGGCTTCCAGAAAGCAAAGATGGGCCCGTAAACCCAGGTTTTCAAAGCGCCAACGTAGCTCATCACCATCGTCGGAACATGCCGCTTGAAAACGCTGATGCTCATTTCCGCGGGTGCCGACCCATAGATAGGTACCGCGAAGAGAGCCTCGTCATTCTGGATTCCCGCGTACGGAATAAGAATGAATCCGAGCAGTATGAATAGCATGCAGGCGCTGCCAGCAAGAACAAGGTCGACAGCTGTGGTACGATTTTTCACCGGTAAGGGATAGTGGAACGGATCCGCGTGAGAGTTTTTCCGTTCGAGACCTACAGTATACGAGAAGCGTATTGCATGGAACGCGAGTCGGGGCGGGAGCATCCAAGTGCGAGAGAATTTCGCTTTCGAGCGCTTTTACCTATTGGAATCGAGGATTGAAGCCGATAGGAATTCGATATAGGGACTCGGAGGATTCGGGTACCAGACGATTTGTGGTTCCGATGGAGATTGGCAACCCGAATGCTTGACGGCTGTGCTATGATACCGGGAGTAGTTTTTAGGAGCGCCGTTTGTTGGCCCCTCCCGGCGTGCGTCCAGCACTGGGATGAAAACGGTGTCGCTCCTCGTCCGACTCCCATAAAGAGTTTGCTACCGCATCATCGCGCCGTTGCGCGTGTTCAGCTTTTCGCGTTACCGAAAAGTTCGAAAGTCATTCCGGCAGTGGATCTGGCCGGTTGGAACTCGAATGCGGCGGAAGACTCGCAGCCGAAATCGACTGTCCTGTGTGCATCCGTTTCCGCCAGTTTGCGCGTAAGAGAGTGTGGGCTTGGGCCGGGCAATTTTGTGGACGCGGAGATCGACGGGTCGCATCGGAAGATGAACGGGCCATCGCAAACGATAGACGGGCGCATGATGATGCGCTTCTCGAGAAAGGCGAAAAGTTGGCAGATCCCTGCATCGATCGCCTGAACCTTTTTGAGAATCGTAGCGTCTAAGACGATATCGAAGAAGCGAAGAAAAGATAAAAATAAGAAAGAGAGAAGACCATGACGAAGACCGAAGTGAACAAATATCAAAAGATCCTGCTAGCCAAGCAGGCCGACCTCGAGACGATGGTTCGTAATCGCGATGGAATTGCCATCGAGAAAAGTCCGGATGCCCTCGACGAAGTGCAACACGCCGCAGAGCGTGAGCTTGCGATCCGTAACCTCGATCGCGATTCCAACCTCCTGCGCAATGTACGCGGCGCGCTCCGCCGCATCGAAGACGGCTCGTTCGGAACCTGCCTGCACTGCGAGGAAGATATCAGCCCGAAGCGCCTGAACGCGGTGCCATGGACTCCGTATTGCATCCAGTGCCAGGAAATGGCCGATCGCAATCAGGAAGCCGGCGAAGAAGCATTCGACGAAATGCTCAGCGCGGCCTAATCGCCGACTAACCGTAAGTAAAGGGCGCGGCCTCGCGGTTCTACGCGGAAGTCGCGCCCTTGGTGTTTCTGCTCGCATCTGAATAACATCTGTTGCGTATCGATATTTTTCGCTCGCGGGTAATGTGGAAGCCCGCTGCGCGTCTTCACTAGGCAAAGACGGAGTTCGCCCGCATCATCCGCGGCTTCCCCCAGACATTGTTCTTTTCCCGTGTGCGGCTGCGCGCGGGAAAACGGGTGATTTGCGCGCTCCGAACTTGGAGTGCGACAAGTTGCCCATTTCACGGGAGACGGCGTCTCTTCCGCGTGACGTTACCGTCACGCCCTGCTTCCAAGTCGAGCGGCTCGGAACAGAAGCGGGTCCGAAGAGACGCCGGACCGTTTTAAATGCGGATCCCGATCACTGAATACATCCTTCCCGAAGCTTCCCCATCGCGCCGGTACGAATGATAATCCGCGTCACATCGGGTGCAAGCAGCACCGGTGTGAATAGTTCGCACTCCCGCTGCTGTCAATTGACGGCGGTTCGTCTCCACCAGATCGAGGTGGTTCTTTCCCGCGGTCAAACCTGGAAGCCATTCCACGAACCGCGACGCGACCTCCTCGCTGACTTCGTAGCAGCACACGCCAATCCCCGGTCCGATTGCGGCCACGACGTCTTCCGCCCGGGTGCCGAATTCCCGGGCCATAGCGCGTAGCGTCGCGGCGGAAATATTCGCCGCCGAACCCCGCCAGCCCGCGTGGACCGCCGCCACCGCGCGATGAACCGGATCCGCAAGCAGCAGGGGAAGACAATCCGCCGTACGAATCCCAGCGAGCACTCCGGGCACATTGGTGATCACCGCATCGCCTTCGCCCAAGGGGCCGGGTCCGGCCGCGACCGCGACCACATCCGAGTGGATCTGCTTGAGATTCGCCAACCGCGACTCATCGAACCAATCCACCGCGTGACGGGTAGCGAATCCGTGCTCGACCCATGGGAAGGCCGACAGCGCTGGTGACAAAATTACGTTCAAGTGCGCGTCTCGTTACAGGTGATAGAGCAGGAAGTACACTACGACGCCGGTGACCGACACGTACAGCCAGATCGGGAACAGCCACTTCGCGATCGCCACATGCCGGGCGAATTGCCCTTTCCATGCCCGTCGCACGGCGATGATCGCAAGCACCGGGACCGATGCCGCCAGCACTGTGTGCGTGAAAAGAATCGTTAGATAAGCGGTCCGCAGCAAACCTTCGTGTTCGAATTTCTTCGAGCCCGTCTCGTAGTGATAAAAAAGGTACGAGATCAGGAACGCGGTCGAGACGCCTAAAGCCGACAGCATTACCTTCTTGTGCGCATCGCGCTTTTGCGCGTCCGTGCGTCCGTTCCGGATCAGCGAATAGCCCCACACCAGCAAAACGCCGGACGTGGCGTTCAGCGTCGCATTGACCGTCGGCAGGATGTGTACGTCAATCATGAATTGGTTTCGATTCCGATTTTCAGTCGGCGGCCAGCGCCCTGGCGTCCGCGATGAGCCTGGCCATTTGTTCCGCGTCGGTGCTCCCGTAGAATCCACGGATCCGGCCCCGCTTGTCCACCAACGCAAACCGCGTGCTGTGATCGAACACTCCGTTCACATCGCCGAGCTTGAACAGGTCGCGAGTAATATGATGCAGCGTGGCCTTCGGTCCGGTCAAAAAAATCCACCGGTCAGGTTCCGCATGATAGCGCTTCGCATATTCAGCGAGCACCGCGGGCTGGTCACGATCGGGATCGACCGTGAAGGAAACCAGCCTGGCGTTTTTAACCGACGCCAACTCGCTTTGCGCCTTTCGCATCTCGGCCGTCATGCGCGGGCAAGGACCGGCGCAATTCGTGAAGATGAAGTCGGCGATCCAGACGCGATCCGCAAGCGTCTTGCTATCGAACGCAGCTCCGGTTTGGTCGATGAGCTGGAAATCGTCAACCACGCCGTAGGAGGGAAGCTTGCTGGCGGAACTGCAACCAGCCAGCACCGCGACAACAACGCCGCCGAGGATTCGAGCCAATAAGATACCCGGTTTCAACGCGAGCGCCGCCGCTATCCTATTACCAGCAAGCCGTAGAGAAGCGGCAGGTAGACGACCGACGTCAACAAAACTTTGCGCGCCTGCGGAATAGTCCGGTTGCGTCCCACCTGCCAGGCCGCATAGAGAAACACCGCGCCGAGCGCGAGTGCACCGAATGCGTACACATTGCCCGCCATTGCCACTAGCTTTGGCAGCAGGCTGATCGGCACCAGAGCCAGCGCGTACAGCAGGATTTGCCGCGACGTCGACTCGCCATCCGGCGCCACTACCGGCAGCATGCGCATCCCGGCCCGCGCGTAATCTTCGCGATACATCCACGCGATCGCGTAGAAATGCGGAAACTGCCAGAGGAACAAAATCAGGTAGAGCGCCCACGCTTCGATGTTCAGCGTGCCCGCCGCCGCCGCGTATCCAATCAGCGGAGGCATGGCGCCCGGGATCGCGCCCACCGTGGTTGCATGGTGGGTCCGCTGCTTCATCGGCGTGTACACGAACAGATAGCTCGCCAGTGTGAACAGTCCGAGCATCGCGGTCAGCAGGTTTGCGCCAAGCCACAATTCGACGAAGCCCGCGGCTGCCAACACGATGCCGAAAGCGAGCGCGTGGCCCGCTGTGATCTTGCCCGAAGGGATCGGCCGATTCTGGGTGCGGCGCATCTTTGCGTCCGCTTCTCGCTCCCACCATTGATTCAGGGCCGCGGTGCCGGAGGCGATCAAACCGGTGCCGAGAATGGTGTGGAACAGCACCATCCACTGGAAAGCCGAAGTATTCGTCGCGCTGAAATGGCGAACGCCAAAGAAAAATCCAATCGCCGTGCTCATCAGGATAAGCCAGGTGATTCTCGGCTTCGTGAGCTGATAATAGTCGCTCATCGGGAAGCCATCTGACCGGAAGAAAGCGAGGCCGGTAGCGTTCCCTGCGCTTCGACAAATTCCGCGGCAGGCCGGACATTCCGTCCAACCACGATCGCCAGCAGAATCGCGAACGCCATGGTCAGCGCGCCGGTTGCGACATGCGCCACAGTAAAGCCGATCATGGCGGCCTTCGCCGAGGCCGTGTCCGCGGGCTGCAGCCGGGTGATGAAGGCGGCGACGCCCAACATCACCTGCACGAACGTAATCCCAATCAGTGCGAGCCCGGCCGGACGCAGCGATTTGTGATTCGGAAACTGGGTGATCGCAAAGATGCCGGCCAGAAAGATTCCTCCGCCGAGCACGAACGCGCCAACCAGGTGGGGCAAAATGCCGATCGCACGATGCCGGAATCCGGCTCCCATCGCGACCTGCATCATCACCATTACCGGAGCGCTAAACGCCATCGTCCGCAGCGACGGCCAGCCGCCGTCTTTGACGTACTCCGGTCCTTGATTCCATGCGGGCGACGTGAATAAAGCCACCGCAACAGTGATCGAAAAGAAGATTTCCGCAAGGCACGCGTGACCCATGCTGACGCCTTTCGGCAGCATGAATAAGACTGTGAGTCCGCCCAGAACGCCCTGCGCAATCACGGTTCCGAGAGCGGCCCAGCCGAGCCCCTTTAACCACCGGCGTTTTTCGACAATTTGAAGGAAGACCACGAGTCCAATGGTCATCATCCCGATGACGGTCGCGACCATGCGGTGGCCATGTTCATAGAACACGCCGCCGACCATCTCCGGCATGATACGCCCGTAGGAAAGCGGCCAGTCGGGCACCGAAAGCCCAGCTTCATTGCTCGTGACGAGACCTCCGGCGACAACCAGGAACAAGGTACACACCGCGAGCAGCACGGAATAACGGTGCAACCAGACGTTGGACATACTTCTAAGGTGGGACTCCTTCTCTAGTGTACAACGCAACCGGAAAACTCCATCTCAAAGCGGAGGGCCGCTCGACAGTAAAACGACTGGCACCTACGTGAGACAACCGCCTTTTAAAGCCGTTTCTCCCCGCTGCTCTGCTTCTACAGATGAAGATGACCGCGGCAACCTGATGGTCGCCTAATTTCACCGCAAGGCAGGTAATTTCAGCGCAAGGATAGGTATCATGCCCGCGTCGCAGAACGTGACGCTGCCACGCTGGTTCTTTCTCTCAGAAGCCGTTTCGAGGCTTTTCGTCATTACTCCCAATTATATTGAACATGTTCAGTTTTCTGTTGACACCTCGCCGGAATGCGATTACTCTGTTCTTGAACCCGTTCAAATTGAACTTGTTCAGAAAGGCGAGCCGAGGGTCGAAGCCCCCGCCTCCAGCAGTTACCGAAATGATTGAGATTTGCTATTCCCTCTATATTTGCTTGAGCTTGGGAGTCACCATCTGGGTCGCCAACACGCTCCAGAAAAACGGCCGGAGGTTCCTCGTGGACGCGTTTCACGGCGATCAGGACCTCGCCGATTCCGTCAACCGCTTATTGGTCGTCGGCTTCTACCTGATCAACATCGGCTACGTTACACTCGCCCTCCATACCACCGCGCAGGTCGAAAGCGCGCGCCAGGCGATCGAACTGGTGGCGGACAAATTTGGCTTCGTGCTGGTCGTGCTCGGCGCGATGCACTTCATCAATCTCTACATCTTCAATCAACTCCGCCGCCGCGGCCGCGCCGAAGTCCAGCCGCCGTTGATGCCCGACGCCAGGATCCTGCCGCCTGAATTCCCGAGGTACTAAAAAATGCCTCCGACACTCAACACGGTGTGGATCGTCTACGATCCGAACTGCGGCCTGTGCTCCATGGTCAAAGCCTGGATCCTCGACCAGGCGGCTCTGCTCCACATACACATGGTCGCGGCGGGCTCGGAGGAAGCCGTACGGCGGTTCCCGCAGTTGCCCTATGGCGAATTGGCTGTAATCGGCAACACCGGCGACGTCTGGCTCGGAAATCGCGCCTGGATCATTTGCCTCTGGGCCCTGCGCGATTACCGCGATTGGTCGATTCGCTTATCGAGCCCGCTGCTGCTTCCAATGGCGCGCCAGGCGTTTTCCGCCTTGTCCCGTAATCGGGCCACGTTCTCGAAAATGCTGGGCCATCGCAGCGAACGGGAAATCCAATGGGATCTCCAACAGATAATGGTTCCACGATGCGAAACCTAACGGCCGTGAAGTCGTCCGCCAAAAGCGAGGAAACCCGCGCCAGGATCTACGACGCCGCGCTGTCCCTGTTCCACGACGGAAGCTTCGACGCAACTACCATGCGGGATATCGCCGCCAAGGCGGGCGTCGCCACCGGAGCCGCGTATTACTATTTCGCCTCGAAAGACGCCCTGGTGCTGGCCTTCTACGAGAAGTCCATCGCTGAAATGGAGCCACTTCTCGACCGCGCCTTGTCGTCGGGAACCGATCTTCGAAAGCGCATCGCCGCTTTGCTCGGCGTGAAACTCAAGTACTTCGAAGCCAGCCGCGGACTGCTTCGCACCCTTGCCGCTCACGTCGATCCGGAGCACGCACTCTCGCCTTTTAGCGAAAGGACCCGGGCCATCCGCGAGCAGGACATCCGGTTCTTCGAGCGCGCCATCGCAGGGAGTAAGACCACGGTTCCGCACGATCTGATGTCCGCCCTCCCGCGCATGTTATGGATGTACCAGATGGGCATCATCCTTTACTGGATTCACGACCGGTCCGGAGAACAGCAACGTACGGCGGCGCTTCTCGACAAGAGCCTCGGGATTCTGGTAAAGCTTGTTCAGCTTTCTGGGCTCCCCTTCATGAGTCCTTTAAGGAAGCAAGCGCTGGATCTCTACCGGCTCGTGGCGGAGTAGTGTCCGCCGGGAACGAAGCTTCGAACATGGACTCGCACAAAAAGCTACTGCTTGCCAATCGAGCCTGGGTACAGGACAAGCTCAGCGTCCGCGCCGATTATTTCGAGCGCATGGCTGAGGACCAGACTCCGGAATTCCTGTGGATTGGATGCTCGGATTCCCGCGTTCCCGCCGAAGACATCACCGGTACCGAGCCCGGCGAGTTATTCGTCCACCGCAACATCGCCAATCTCTGCCTGCATACCGACTTTAATGTGCTGGCCGTGGTTCAGTATGCGGTCGAGGTTCTAGAGGTCAAGCACGTCATCGTGTGCGGCCACTATGGTTGCGGTGGCGTGAAGAATGCGATGTCGCATCGCGATCTCGGTGTCATCAATCGCTGGCTCCACGAAATTAAGGACGTCTACCACGCTCATGCATCCGAGCTCGATGCGATTCCGGATCTGGAGCGCCGCACCGACCGGCTGGTCGAGCTCAACGTCATTGAGCAGCTCCGGCATTTGTCACATGCGTCCACGATTCAGCAAGCCTGGAAGGATCGCAAGAGCCCGATTCTGCATGGCTGGGTCTACGATCTGAAAACCGGCTACATCAAGGACCTCGCGCAACTTACACCCGACACTCCGCTCGACAGCGTGTACCAGCTGGACCTGGACTAGAAGGCCGAGATCACTGCCAAGCACCGAACCGCGACCATACGGGAGCGGACTTCTCACGCGAACGCTAGAGTGACGCCCCGCCACCACTGGAGCTAAAAATCGATCGGGGCTGGGCGCGAAGCCGGCCCATGTGGAGCGCCGCCAGGAACGAGCGGAAACGGCCGCCGCCGGTCGGCGGGGTCGCGAATGCCACGCTGACCTGTAGAAAAGGATCCGTGGCCACAGCGAAGGAATCCCACAAATAACAAGCGACGCCGCGCATCGTCGGATCGCGGTCGTTCTCGCCCTTCAGATCGAAAAATTCCGCCGCAAAGCGTTCGCCAAGGCCGTTGGCGAAGGTAATGGAATTCGGGCCTAGGCCCAGCGCCGTCATTAACGCGGTGCGGGCGGTTTCCGCTCGCCGCCGCGACAACGTCAGATTGTGCGATTCGGACCCGGCCCGGTCGGTGATTCCGTAAATCTCCAAAGCGCGCACGGAATTGGCCGCCTGCGCGGCTGCAATCGAAATTCCCAATGCATGCTCGGAACGCATCGAGAACGAATCGTTATCGTACTTGTTGAGCACCAGCAGCGCTCCAGCGCCGAATGGCGGCGGCGTCTCGAACAACGTCGCTGGAAAGGGAGTAATTGTAAAGTGGCCAGTATTGCTAACGACTGGGGAAAAACTCACTGGATCAACCTCCGCTCGTCGGTCGTTCGTGTTGGGCTAAGCGTCTTCAAACACGTGAGCCCACCCTATCACGCGAACGGGCGACAAGCTGTAAGCAATCCCGACCGGTGACTCCATCCACGGCGAGACGTTTTGCGATGCCCGCTTCGATACCGCGGAACGCTCCGGTCACCAAAGCAATTTTGTTCCTGAGGTCGGCCATGACATCGAGAACTACCTGCTCACTCAAACGCTTTTTCGCGGCCCGCCGATCCGGGTGGACTAGTTGACCGTGTACGGCGCCTTCAATGCAAATGGTGCGATTTCGATATCGAAGCTCGCGCCGCCCGGCCGTCCCATCTGGTAGGTTCCGCGCATCATGCCAGTCGCCGTTTCGAGGGGGCACCAGGAGGAATACTTGAACGACTCACCCGGCGCCAGCGTCGGCTGCTCGCCGATCACTCCCGGCCCCTTCACTTCGCGGGTGCGATCAAGGGCGTCGGTGATAATCCAGTGCCGCGTCAGCAGTTGCACGGTATCCGAACCCTGATTCGTAATCCGAACCGTGTATTGAAACACCCAGGTGTCTTCAAGCGGGCGTGAATTCTCGGGAGAATACCGCGCGATCACCTCGACACGGATGTCGTGGGTGACAGCTTCCGAAACCGGCGCGTACACGGACTGTGTTTGAGACATGGTGCTGACCCCAGGATAGCAATCCAGCTTCGACGTCGACGAAGAACGCTAAAAGCTCTTCTTCACTTCGGCGTACGCCCAATCCAGCCAGCCGGTAAGAATCTTCAAATCGGACGCCTCGACAGTGGCTCCGCCCCAGATCCGCAGTCCGACGGGCGCATCGCGATACGCGCCGATGTCGTAGCCGGCTTTTTCTTTTTCCAGCATCGATACGATCGCTTTTGCGTGCTTTTCCTGATCTTCAGGCGACAAAGCGGTATAGGCGGGATCGGTGATCTTCAAACAGATCGATGTGCTCGACCGGATCGGCTTGCTGCTCGCCAAAAAACCTGCCCAAGATGAAGCCGCGACCCAATCTTCGATCACTCTCAGATTCGCTTGCGAACGCGCGACCAAGCCGGCGAGTCCGCCCGACGCCTCCGCCCACTTCAGGCCATCGAGCGCGTCCTCGACGCACAGCATCGATGGCGTATTGATGGTTTCACCGGCGAAGATTCCGGCGGTGAGCTTCCCGCCTTTGCTCATCTGGAAAATTTTCGGCAGCGGCCGATCCGGCGTGTATGTTTCAAGGCGCTTCACCGCGCGCGGACTCAGCGCGATCATGCCGTGCGCGCCTTCTCCGCCAAGCACTTTCTGCCAGGACCACGTGACGACGTCGAGTTTGTCCCACGGAATGTCCATCGCAAACACTGCCGAGGTCGCGTCACAGATTGCCAGGCCCGTGCGATCCGCCGCGATCCATTCGCCGTCCGGAACACGAACGCCGGACGTGGTTCCGTTCCACGCGAAGACTACGTCACGGCTCCAATCCGCCTGACTGAGATCGGCGATTTCGCCGTACGGCGCCTTGAAGTGGCGCATATCCTTGAGCTTCAGCTGGCCTTTGCAGTCGCTGGCCCAGGCTCCCGAAAAGCTCTCCCACTCGAATACGTCGACGCCGCGCGCGCCGAGCATCGACCACATCGCCATTTCGATCGCGCCCGTATCCGACGCGGGTACGATGCCGAGCACATAGTCGGCGGGCATGCCAAGTACTTTCTTGCTGCGCTCGATCACTTCGCCGAGTTTCGATTTACCGGTCTTCGCGCGATGCGACCGGCCAAGCGAAGCTCCTTCAAGAGCCGATAGGCTCCAGCCCGGGCGCTTCGCGCACGGACCGGAAGAGAAGCAGGGATTAATAGGCGTTTGCGTGGGTCTCATGAAATAAATAGGTAGCCGTGCGCGTTCCCGTACGGGGGGAATGCGCTTGCGGGACTCTCTTCATAGTAACGAAGCCGCAATCGCGGCCTGAAGTGGCCGCGTCCGTAGTGGGCGAGTGGGCCGTGACGGCGGTGTATTGATTACCACCAAGGAAGTTAGCCAATGAAGAAACGGATCGCTTCGACCAGCGTCTCACGCGGCACCGTGTGCGGACCGGTGAACTCGCGGTACGTCACTTTGTAACCCGCATCCTTCAGTTGCGGAACGATCCGCCGGCTGCAGTTGTCGATCGGCAGCACGTTGTCCTCCGTGCCGTGTGAAATGAAGATGCGCGGCTTGCCGTTCTGTTTGCTCCCGGAAGGAATGAAACCGGGCGAGAATGCCATCACCGAATGGAACAGCTCTCCGTTCGAAAGACCCAGGCCCAGCGCATACGAGGCGCCATCCGAGAATCCGCAAAGCGCGATCCGTTTCGGATCGACGAGGCGCGCGGCGAAAGTCCTCGTCAGTGCCTGGTCGATCGCCGTTACATCCGCGCCATATCCATCTCGGATCGCATCCCAACTGCTACCGATCGACGCCGGCGACAAAAGCAGAAATCCGTATTCATCGGCGAACGCGCTAATTCGTCGAATCCCCTGCTGCTCGTTTCCCGTCGCTCCGTGCAGGTACACCAGAAGGGGCGCGGGCTTCTCCGGATCGAGCTCTTTCGGTATGTAGAGCAGCGAATCGCGTTCCCCGCGGATCTGGAGCGAGTGCGTCCCAGCCTCCTTAAATGCACCAGGTTTTGCAGGTCTCGCGCGAAGTCGAACTCCGCCGCTCGATTCCGCTGCCGCGCAGCTACCGAGAAAGCTGCCGAGAAAGCCGCCGCTAAGAAACGTGAAAGATCGTCTGCTGATTGCCACGAGGCTTAGACGAGAAGATCGGATTTCCGGTAGCGGACGCTTACGCGAGTTGCCGGTGCGTGACTTCTTTAGCCACGCGCACCATCGCCGCGACGCTCTTATCCACATCCGCTTCGGTCGTCGCCCACGACGACACACTGATCCGCATGGCGGAGCGCCCTTGCCACAGCGTCGGACCCGCCCAGCAGGTTCCGTCCTCTTGGATGCCGGCGATCACTTGCTGGTTTTCCTCCGGAGAACCGAACGTCACCAGCACTTGGTTGAGCGCCACCTCATTCAGAATTTCGTAACCCGCCGCGGAAAGCCCCGCCGCGAAGCGCTTGGCGCATCGGCAATTTCCTTCGATCATTTCCGCCAAGCCCGTGCGTCCCAGTGATTTGAGCGCGGCCCACACGTCCACTCCACGCGCGCGGCGCGAAAGCTCCGGCACGTACTGCGACGGCTCGCGATGATCGCCCTGCGGAAGGTAAGCGGCCGTCAGGCTCATGGCCCCGCGTAAATGCTCCGGATCGCGGACAAATGCCAAGCCGCTGTCGTAGGGGACGTTCAGCCATTTGTGCCCGTCCGTTGCCCACGAATCCGCCTCCGCGCAGCCGTCGGCCAAATGAGCGTACGCCGGAGCCGCGGCGGCCCATAATCCGAATGCGCCATCCACATGGACCCAGGAATTCGTCGCCCGCGCGCGCCGGCAGATCTCCGCGATCGGATCGAACGAACCTGTGTTTACGTTGCCCGCCTGGACGCACACGATGCTCGCATTGTGGAGGGAGGGGAACTTGTCCGCCCGCATACGGCCCTGCGAATCGACAGGCACTCGCACGACCCGTTCACGTCCCAGCCCCAGCATGCCGAGCGATTTGAAAACCGACGGATGTGCTTCCTCGCTCACCACGACTTGAATTTCCGGCGCTCCGAACAGTCCCTGGGCTTCGACGTCCCAGCCCGCACGCTTCAGCACCGCGTGACGAGCGGCCGCCAGTGCCGTAAAGTTGGCGACCGTCGCGCCGGTGACGAACGCCGCTCCGCATCCAGCCGGAAGCGCCAATGCCGAGAGCAGCCATTCCAACGAAACTTCTTCGAGAAGCGCCGCAATCGGCGTCGCGCCAAATAGTCCGACGTTCTGATCCCACGCGGTCGCAAGCCAGTTTGCGCCCAGTGCGGCAGGGAGCGACCCGCCGATCACGAAGCCGAAAAAGCGCGGTCCGGCGATGCCCATCGTCGCCGGCGAACCGAACTCATCGAGCATGCGGATGACTTCCGCGGGTGCCGTAGCAGTTTCCGGGAAAGGTTCGAGAAACACGTCCAGCGCCCGTACGGCTTCAGCGGACGGACCCACTCGGCGATCCTGAATTTCTTCGAGATAACGCGACGCACGCTCGGCGACCGACTGCAGCAATTCACGCATGAGCTCCCAGTTTAGCGTGCCGGTCACGGAGAACCGCCGGTTTGCCTTACCGTAACGCGCGTGCCGAGCTATTGCTTACGCTTCATCAGCGCCGGAGCCGGCTGGCCCAGTTTGCCCCCGGCCATGCCCGTCGCGACCGCTTCAAACGTATTCACGTCCTTCACGCGGAGCAACCCTTGGTGTGCGTGCGCGTCCACCTTCGGATCGAAGTTCGTGCCGCCGAAAAACCCCAGCTTGATTTCGCCCGGCGTGTTGCTCTTTTCAAACTTCATCACCGGCGCATTCTGCAGCGCGCAGTAGTGCGTCATCAGCAATTCTTTGCCGTCCATGTGATACACCGACACCATTTCATTCGGCTGACCCGCATTGTAGGTTTCGATGACCGCGCTGCCCGCCGCCGATACGCGGAAGGTCACCACGCGTGCACTCGATCCGTGTTCGTGGTCGCCGCTTGATCGCTCCCAATCCCCCGCCAGCGTCTTCAGGTACGCAAAGGCGGACTTGGCGTCGAAGACCACCGCAGCCGGATTCTGCGAAGCCTTGTCGGAGGTGGATTCTCCGCCGAACGCGGGAATCGCCAGCGTGGCCGCGAGCAAAAGGATCGTGTGTTTCGCCATCGTACTCTCCTTGGAGCGAATCGTTCGGAAGGTCGGGCTTCCGACGGTCGGATTAAGGTACCAACGGGTTCCGTCGGTGTCAATGCCCCGTTGTCTTCGGACGCCAACCGGAATCATAATTCGGGAGTGTAGTACCGTGGCTTGGAAAGGCGAATTACAAATGGGTATCCGGTTCCCGCTGTGTCTGCTGCGAAAAAGATGCATAGGCAACGGCCCACCACCTGCTTCATGCATACCTATGTTGTTCTCCCGGTTCTTCGCGTCGGCCATTTTGCTGGTTGCCGTGTCCCACGCGGAAACCCCCGCAAACAAGCGGGCGCCTACCAGTCCGCCCACCAACCCGTTCGCCCAGGCCATTGAAGATACTTCTAAGGTGACCTCGGTTGGCCCCGGATCGACCGGTCCGCGAGTGGTACGAGCGCAGATTCTGCTCGACCGTGCAAGATTTTCTCCTGGTGAAATCGACGGCGTCTTCGGCGAAGACATGCAAACGGCGATTCGAGTCTTTCAGCGTACCCATAGTCTGGAGCCGTCCGGGGTCGTGGACGCCGCTACCTGGAAGCTCCTCAACCGCGATATGGGCCGGCTACTGATTCCGTACACGGTCACGCTGGCAGATTCGAAATATCCGTATCAGAAGATGCCCACCGAGACCGCCGAAAAGGCAAAGTTAAAAGCCCTCTCTTTCGAAACTCCGGAGGAGGCTTTCGGCGAGCGTTTTCACTCTTCGCCGAAACTCATCTTGGAACTAAATCCGAGAAAGAAGCTGGAACTGGCCGGCGAACACTTGCTGGTGCCGAGCATCCGGCGGATCGCGGTTGCTGGGGTTGCCCAACGTGTCGTCGTCTCGAAAACAAACCGCACTGTGATTGCGTACGGAGCGCAGGATCGAATTCTTGCCCAGTATCCCGCGACCATAGGAAGCATTCACGATCCATTGCCGCTAGGGAAGTGGGCAGTCACCAATGTCGTTCTAAATCCGTGGTTCAACTACGATCCCGAACTGTTCTGGAATCCCGATCCGAAAAACGCCAAGGCCGTTCTGCCTCCCGGGCCCAACAATCCATCCGGCGCAGTGTGGATCGGCCTCACGAAAGAGCACTATGGAATTCATGGAACCCCCGAACCAGGTAGCATCCGGCACGGCGAATCCGCCGGCTGCATTCGCATGACAAATTGGGATGCCGTCGATCTTTCGCACATGGTACGGCACGGAACGCCGGTCATCCTCGAGGAATAGAAGTGAAATCCAGCGTCCTCATCGCCGGCCTGGTTGCCTGCTGCATTGCGTGGAGCGCATCCTCATCGATTCAGGAGATGGCTCCGCCCATCCGCGGTCTCTCGCTTGCCGATTTACGCGACATGTTCAACGAATCGCACAACGGGCATGTGCACGAGGCGATCGACATCATGGAGCCGCGCGGAACGCCCGTCCGTGCAGTCGTTGCCGGAACGATCCGCAGGCTTTTTCTGAGCAAACCTGGCGGGAATACCATTTACCAATTCGATGAGCAGACCGAATTCTGCTACTACTACGCGCATCTGGACCATTACGCCGACGGCCTCAAAGAGGGTATGCGTGTGGAACGGGGAGACGTGATTGGGTTCGTAGGATTTACCGGAAATGCCAACGCCGCTGCGCCTCATTTGCACTTTGCCATCTTTGAACTCGGGCCTGAAAAGTCTTGGTGGAAAGGTAAGCCCATCGATCCGTACGCGTGGCTTGTCGCTGCGGTCAGGCGGGATAAGTAGTGTTTCATTGTTCACTTCCGCCCTGCGCCCGTTAGGCAAACGGAGCGTGGCAGCCGGATTGCAACACTGTTTCCGAGCAAAAAGGGGCTCATTCCTGTGAAAACATTTAAACTCCGTAACACCGCGATTCTTGGAGGAGCGTTGTTGAGCTTCCTACTGGTCGGCTGCCAACAGACACCGCCAACGACCGTCGTGAACCCGCCCCCGTCTTCGAGCACGCCATCCGCGCCGCCCTCGACAACGGAGCGCTCCACCACGACGGAAGAAAAGAAGACTACGACACCGAACCCCGACCCGTCCGCGCCTCCCATGACGGAAACAACGACGAAGAAGACAACCACGGTCGAAAAGAAGCCCTAACTCAACTCAAAAGCGAACCGCAAGTTCTACAAACTCAATTCCAGGAAACAAAAGGAATACTGGGAATGGCGTCACAAGCATCCGGATGACGGCGGGGTTTAGCCACCGGATCTCTCAAGGGCGGGCCGCAAGGTCCGCCCTTATTTTTTGGTCTTTTCGAACACCATGTCCTTGTCATACGCTTTCGCTTCGCGCGAATATTGCGCGACCAATGTGCGGAGCTCGGCGGTGGAGAGTGTAACCACCGGCATCGTCTCCATACCCGCCACCTCGGACATTGTGTGCGGAACTTTCCCAATCAGCCATTTGGAATCCATGAAGTTCACGATGAGCTTTCCGTCGGCGACTCGCACCTTAGCGAACATGTGTCCCAGCGCATTCTTCGGAATCAGGTCCACGAAACGAACCCCGTTGATGTCGACGAGATGCGCTTCGTACTCCAAGTCAGCTTTTTTGGGGCTCTTCTTCCCGCCCAACGTAAACTCGTAGACGTCCTTGTCACGCCTGACCACCAGGACATCATCGCCGGATTCCCACCTGCCTTCTACCGCCGGATCGACAACGTGATCCTGAGCCGTGTAGATCGGATGCAGTGTTAACAGGTCACCGCAACCAGTCAGGATCGCGAAAAAACTGAACACAACTAGGATTCGCACGTACACCTCCACGTAATTCTACCCGCTGCCAAGAGATGTGCACGAGGCCGCATTATGGCCATACCTGCCGTTTCCGCCCGGGGTTTCCTCGCACTTCGCTATACTTGAGTTTCCGGCCTCGAATGCGCTTCGCGCAACGTGTGTATCCAGCCGGGAATCCCTTTTTAAGACCTTGCCTGTGGCGCTTTTACTCAACGCAAAGAATCTCATGAAGCGCTACGGCGCCGATCCGCTGTTCCGCGATTTGTCGTTCACCGTCTCCGACGGCGACCGCATCGGGCTGATCGGCCCCAACGGTTCGGGCAAGTCCACCTTGCTCGAAATTTTGGGCGGCCGCAAGGAACCGGATAGCGGAGAAGTCGCCGCACGCAAGCGGGCCAAGCTCAGCTACGTCGCCCAGGAATCTGAGTTTGAAGCCGGTGAAAGCGTCCGCTCCGTCATCGATCGCGCCGCGTCGCGAGCCTCCGACGCCGCTCACGAAGAGGCCCCTGCGCGCGAGCAGCGCATAGTCGAAACACTGGGCCGCGCGAACTTAGAGGACGTCGAGGCGGAGGCCGCTAAGCTTTCCGGCGGCTGGCGCAAGCGCCTCGCGATAGCCGAAGCGCTGGTGCAGAATCCCGATATTCTTCTCCTCGACGAGCCCACCAACCACCTGGATTTGGCCGGAATCGCCTGGCTTGAGAAATTACTTGCGAACGCGCCGTACGCCGTCGTCGTCGTCAGCCACGACCGCTATTTCCTCGAGAACGTCGCCACGGAAATGGCGGAACTCGACAAAGTCTATCCCGACGGAATCTTCCGCGCCGCCGGAAACTACAGCACTTTCCTTGAGAAAAAAGGCGAGTTCCTGCACGCCCAGGCTAAACATCAGGAAGCGCTGGAGAATCGCGTCAAGACGGAAATCGACTGGCTGCGCCGGGGTCCCAAAGCCCGCACCACCAAATCGAAAGCGCGCATCGACAACGCCAACGAACTCATCGGCGAGCTGTCGAGCATGAGGCAGCGGACCCGCGTCGCTTCGACCGACATCGATTTCCAGGCCAGCGACCGGAAAACCAAGCGCCTGGTCGAACTCGAAGGCGTCACCCATGCTCTAGGCGGCCGGACCCTGTTCGAAAATCTGAATTTCGTCATCACCGCGGGAATGCGCGTCGGCCTCGTCGGCGCGAATGGAAGCGGCAAGACCACTTTGCTGCGCCTCCTGCGAAATGAGAATCCGCCCGACGCGGGATCGATCCGCCAGGCGAATAATTTGCGCGTCGTGTACTTCGATCAAAACCGCCAATTGGATCCGGACGTAACACTCCGGCGCGCTCTCGCGCCCGACGGCGACTCCGTCGTCTATCAGGACCGTGTCATTCACGTTGCGTCGTGGGCCTCGAAGTTCGCCTTCACCAGCGAACAACTCCAGCAGCCGGTGGGCCGGCTATCCGGCGGAGAGCGCGCCCGCGTTCTGATCGCTAAGCTGATGCTCGAGCCTGCCGACTTGCTTCTGTTGGACGAGCCGACCAACGACCTCGACATCCCCACGCTCGAAACGCTCGAAGAAAGCCTGCTCGAATTCAAGGGCGCTTTCGTCCTGGTGACGCACGACCGCTACATGCTTGATCGCGTGTCCACCGTTGTCCTTGGCCTCGACGGACAAAGCGGTGTTGAGCAGTTCGCGGATTATTCGCAGTGGGAATTCTGGCAAACGGAACGCGCAAAAGTGCGCGCGTCCAAGCCTACGACCAACGGCTCCGCTCCGGAATCGCCCGGCGAAATCCGGGAAAAGAAAAAACGCCTATCGTATCTTGACGCCCGCGACTACGAGTCCATCGAGGAACGCGTAGCTGCCGCGGAAATCGTGCTGGATTCGAAGCGCGTCGCACTCGAGGATCCGGCCGTCGTATCCGATGGCCGGAAGGTACAGGATGCGATGAAGGCGCTCGACGACGCGCAGGCTGTCGTGGACGCGCTCTACGCCCGCTGGGCGGAGCTCGAAGACAAGCAGAAGTAAAATCCCATCAACCTGGCGGTTCTTTTTGCGCCCGCAGCAAGCCGTATCCCGTAGCGCCGCTGAGTAGCGCGCAAGAAATCGGAAGCAAAGTCAAAGAGAAATTCTGCAGGTCCCGCACCGGCGCTCCGATTTGTAACACCATCGTGGCGACCAGTGTCGCGGCTCCAGCCGCAAACAGCGCGTGCAGGGTCGGCGTGCGCCACCGCCCCGAAAACACGAAGACCGCGAGCGCGAGTAAAAGCGCCGGAGCCGCCAACACACCGCACAACGCCAGCAGGTGAAGCGGATCCTGCAGGAAGGGCGGCTTCGACCGCGCCAGCCAACCGAGCAGCGGCAGCGCACTCGGAAGCGCGAAGAAAACTGGCAGGCCCGCCACGGTAGCGCGCAACGGAGTGGTTTCAAGGGGCAACCAACCCAGCGCGCGCGTGATCACGGCGCTCAGGACTAGACCTGGATAGAACAGCAAAATGGATACGCCCGTGGCCCCTGCGACCGTATCGCCAAAACGGTAATACCAGAACATCGACAGCGCGCAAGACGCCAAGCCCCCCGCCGCGAACGAACAAATGATATTGAAGTAACGGAGAAAAATGATACCCTCGCCGTTCTAGCTTCGCAAACTCCGTGTCCGCAAGTGGGAGCCGCTAGAATAGGATGACTCGCAAAGTCGCGAATCTGGGGGATCCTCTGAAAAATTTCTTGACCGGTATTGTGTGTGTCGCGCTGGCCGCCCTGGCGCCAGCCTCGCTCAAAGCGGAAGGGATGACCGACGCCGAACGCAAAGTGGTAGTCGATTACCTGGTGAAGACGCGGGCGATGTACTTTGAGGCGCTGAAGGGACTGACGGAAGCGCAGTGGAACTTCAAATCCGCGCCCGACCGCTGGAGCATTTTTGAGTGCGCTGAACACATCGCCAACGTCGAGGATCAGATCTTCTCCGGCATTCAGCAGTTGGTCCGGACTCCACCAGACGACGCGAAGGCCGCCACTATGGCTGCCCGCCGCGCGCAGATGGACATGGTCGTTTCGAAAATGGTTCCCGACCGCAAGAGTAAGGTCTCTTCTCCCGAGGAAGTGAAACCGACTGGCCGCTACGCGACTCCCAAGGAATTGCTGGCGCACTATACTGAATCCCGCGAACAAACGCTGAAGTTCGCGAATACCAGCAAGGACGATCTGCGCGTCCATTTCATCAAACATTTCGCACTCGGCGACCTGGATCTCTATCAGTGGCTGCTGATGATTCCCGCCCACAACGAGCGTCACATGAAGCAGATCGCGGAAGTGATGGCCGATCCCGCCTATCCGAAACCGGCCGGGGGGGCGGACAGGTAGCCGCGGAACCGGAATCTGATAGGGTTGAAGATAATGCAAAAGAACAAGTTCGTAGTTCGATGGATGACAGGCTTGGTGTGCCTGCTGGCAGCTGTCAGCTCTGCCGCGGCCGACGACGGTTTTATCAAAGCGCGAGGCAACCCGGGCGCCGCCGGAGTCTTCGTGGACGGCAAGTACCTGGGTCCGTCCGAGCGGTTCACCGTGCCGGAAAAGTATCCAGTCGCCGCCGGTGAGCACGAAGTGGTTTTGAAAGATCCGCGCTACGAAGACTTCACCGTGAAGGTCGTCGTCAAGGCGCACAAAACCAGTCACATCAGTTTCCACTCGAAGAAGCTTCCCGTCCCCCCGGGCCCGTTTGGTCGCCTGCGCTTTGGCGGCGGGGAACAGGAATCGTTCATGTCGGTGGCGACCGGCGACACCAGTGCCGTGTACATCAACGGCAAGTTCTACGGCATGCTCGATGAGCTGAACAACGTCGGCGGCGGCCTCCTGCTGCCTCCCGGTAAGTACGAAGTAAAATGCAATTCGCCGATCTTCGGAGACTTGACGCAGGTCGTCAACCTCGAAGCCAACAAGGTCACCGTCATTCACTTGAAGAAGTAAGGCGAGAAGGAACCGAGTGAAGGCGGGGGGACGCGTTTACCGGATCTTGTTGCTGCTGTTCCTGGTGGTCGTATATATCCAGGGCCGGTTCAACTTCGTCCAAATTGACTCGTACCTCCATCCTTCGGAAACCTCCTGGCTGCCGTTCGGACGGGAAGACGGCCTACTCAAACAGCTAACTCCCGAAGCCAAAGCCGCGGGCCTTGCCGAAGGCGACCGCCTCATTCAGTTCGACGGTGGACCTGTCCCCGGCTCCGCCAGCACGATGCACGCCGTGGCCGGCCATCGGGTCGGCGATCGCGTCCAAGTGCGTGTCGAACGCAGCGGCCAGACGATCGAAACTGCCGTCACGATCCCGCCGTTTCAAACCGCCCCTACCAGCTGGTCCACTTGGGCGTTCACCCTGATCGTACAGCTGGTCACGCCTTGGCTCTGTATCCTGCTCGGATTCTTCGTGGTCTTTTTGCGGCCGCGGGATCGCCTCGCCTGGATGCTGCTTGGCCTGCTGCTTTCCTTCAGCCAGCTTGCCGTCGGAGATGCGGTCGTCTCCTGGGTCGCTAGATTCGACTCCGAATCGCGAAGCCTCAGCATCGGGTTCAACCAGTTGTCCATCGGGTTATGGCCACTCTTCATGATGCTGTTCGGAATCTATTTTCCGGATCGAGTCGAGTCGCAGCGCTGGCATAAGCCGCTCCTGCGGTTCATAGGAATCCCCGTGCTGCTGCTCGCGTGCGCTGTCGCCACGATCAGCGTGGCGCAGGCATACGACGTAAACGCACTCCCTTGGCTCGCCGCCGTTCTCGACAAGCTACAACGCTACTTCTGGATCATTTCGTTCCCGGCGACCGGATCGTTCTTCGCAAATATCGCGACGAAAGCGGGCCAGGCGAAAGCTCCCGACATCAAGCGCCGTCTGCGCCTGCTCTACATCGGGTCGACGATTTCGCTCACCCCTATTTTCCTGGTGGTCCTCGCGACTGTCACCCGAGGTAAATCCTTCAACACCCTACCCTCGTGGATCTGGATCAGCGCCCTGCTCCTGCTGCTGATTTTTCCGCTGACGCTTGCCTACGTCATCGTCGTCCAGCGCGCCATGGACGTTCGCATGGTGATCCGCCAGGGTTTGCAGTATGCCCTCGCGACCCGCGCCATCCTGGTCATCCGTGGAATCGCCGTCGCCGCCGTGTTCTTCGGCGTTTTGTACGCCATCAACGATCCCTCGGCGCGCCGCCCGCAGCGCGTCCAGTGGGTCGCCTACGGCGTCATCTTCGTCGTTCTCAGCGGACGAATCGCCGGGAAGCTGAAGACCTGGGTGGATAAGAAATTCTTCCGCGAAGCCGTCGATGCCGAACGGATCCTCGGAGAACTCGGCGAACAGGTTCGTACCATTGTCGAAACCAAACCATTGCTGCAAAAGGTGTCCGAGACGATCGCGTCCGCTATGCACGTCTCCCACGTCACCGCCTTACTGCAGCAGGGCGGTTCGCTCCAGCCGGCCTATGCGCTCGGATATGGCGGAGATCTGCCCGCCGTATCCTTCTTGAGCGACGGACCCACCTCGACTCATTTGCAGAAGGCCCGGGAGGCGCTCCGCTATTACGCCGACGACCCGGAGTCTTGGGCGAAAACGGACCCCGCCATGGAATCCGAGCGCCCCAAGCTCGATGCACTCGATACCCAGTTGCTGCTGCCTCTGCGTGCCGGCGGAAAGATGCTCGGCATCCTGAGCCTCGGTCCGAAACGTAGCGAGGAGCCGTACACGAGTACGGATGTCAAACTCCTCGAAACCGTCGCCCTACAAACCAGCCTCGCCCTGGAAAACACGCGTTTGACGGCCGCCGTGGCTTCGGAAGTTGCCCAGCGAGAGCGCTTGAATCGCGAACTCGAAATCGCCCGCGAGGTTCAGGAACGCCTCTTTCCGCAATCCGGCCCGAAGACGCCAGGCCTCGACTACGCCGGAAAGTGCCGGCCCGCCGCCAGCATCGGCGGGGACTACTACGACTTCTTCGAGACCCAGGGCGAAGCTGGAAAACCCGCTAAACACCTTGGGATCGCCATCGGGGACATCTCCGGCAAAGGGATTCCGGCGGCGCTCCTGATGGCCAGTCTCCAGGCTTCACTCCGCGGCTTGACCATCGGCGTTCCAAGCCTTCTTGCCTCGTTGATGGAGAACCTGAACAAACTGGTCTTCGACACCTCGCCGAGCAACCGCTACGCCACCTTCTTCTACAGCCAATACGATCCCGTGACCTGCAAACTGTCTTTCGTAAACGGCGGCCACAATCCGCCGATCGTCATCCACAAATCCGGCGATGTCGAGCGCCTCGAAATCGGCGGACCCGTGGTCGGGCTATTCGGTCCCGCGAAATACGAGCAGTCGGAGATCACCCTCGCGGCCGGCGACACCATCATCCTGTTCACCGACGGCGTCAGCGAGGCGATGAATAACGAAGACGAAGAGTTCGGTGAGGATCGCCTCATCGCGACCGTCCTCGCCCATCCCGACCTGCCCCCCAAGGAAGTGATCGAGAAAATTCTTGAAGCCTGCGACGTCTTCGCCGACGGAGCTCCCCAACACGACGACATGACCGCTCTCGTCATCCGCGTCACAGGCCGCGCGGAATAACTGCTTCCTCAGCTAGGATCTATTCATCAGGTTAACTATGCGCCAGCCCGTCTTGGCCTTCGTGATTGCCACGTCCGTATTGTTCGCGGGACTGCCCGCGGCCGCCCAAAAGCTCGACCCGGTCCATTGGACCCTCGCGGCGGAACCGCCTCCGTCGGGCGGCAGCCTGGCCAAAGTCGCACCCGGCGGAACGATTTGGCTGAAGCTCGAAGTGAAAATCGACGAAGGCTGGCACCTCTATTCGGTGACCACGCCACCCGGCGGTCCGAATCCCACTACCATTTCGCTCACCGCAAATCCCGCCATCGCGCAATCCGAATTGCATCAGGCGAAGCCCGAGCGAAAGATGGATCCCGGCTTCTCCATCGAAACTGAAACGTTCGAAAAAGAAACCACCTACTGGCTGGCCGTCACCGTGCAAAAGGACGCCGCACCGGGCGACCTGCCCCTGTCCGTCAAGGCGCGCTATCAGTCCTGCAAAGATACTCTGTGCCTGCCGCCGCGCACCAAGACCCTCGAAACCAGCGTCAACGTAACCCCCGGTGCGCCCGCAAGCGCCTTCGCCGTACCCGCCGGATTTACTAAGATCACGCCAAAAGCAGCAGCGCCTCCCGCCGCTCCAGGAGCCGTCTCGAAGCCTGCCACTCCGAAACCGCAAGACGACCTCGGCGGCTTCCTGCTCGTCGCTTTTGGCCTGGGTCTCGCCGCGATTTTCACGCCCTGCGTGTTCCCCATGATTCCGATTACGGTCTCGTTCTTCGTCCAGCAGAAGGGCGGATTTATCCAGGCGATCGTGTTCTGTGTCGGAATTATTGTGTTCTTCTGCGCCATCGGATTAGGCGTTACCGCCGCGCTCGGTCCTTTCGGAGTCGTGCAGCTCGGATCGAATCCCTGGGTGAATGGCTTCATCGCAGCAATCTTCTTCGTCTTCGGACTCAGCTTACTGGGGGCCTTCGAAATCACGCTGCCGTCGAGCCTGTTGACCAAACTCGATAGCGCCTCGCGCCAGGGCGGCTTAGTCGGAACGCTCTTGATGGGACTCACCTTCACCCTGACTTCGTTCGCCTGCGTGGGACCGTTTATGGGCACCCTGCTCGCGTCAAGCGTCCAAGGCTCGAAACTGACTCCAGTGC
The DNA here is from genome assembly GCA_038210135.1 of Bryobacterales bacterium. Classification (GTDB taxonomy): domain Bacteria; phylum Acidobacteriota; class Terriglobia; order Bryobacterales; family Bryobacteraceae; genus JBBQWZ01. Next base: position 77,180 of record JBBQWZ010000002.1, on the reverse strand, counting down.
TCGGCATGGGCTCCTTTGCCGCCGGTCTCTCGATGCCCTTCTTCTTCCTCGCACTGTTTCCCAGCTACTTGAAAAAGCTGCCAAGATCCGGCGGCTGGATGTCGCGCGTAAAGATTGTCCTCGGCTTCATCGTCATGGCGCTGATCGTCAACTACCTGGCGAAAGTGGATCAGGCGCTGCAGCTGAACTACATCACGCGAGAAATATTCCTCGCGGCCTGGTTCATACTGTTCGCTCTCGCAGGCCTGTATTTATTGGGCTTCCTACGTCTCGAAGGCATCATGAAAGATGAGGAACTGGGCGTCGGCCGCCTGCTCGTCGCATCGCTGCTCCTGATTTTCTCCATCAGTCTGCTCCCCGGAATGTTCGGCGGGAAACTCGGAGAACTCGACGCCTATGTGCCCCCGCCGTCCGGCGGCTTCATCACCGGCGGTGCCGCCGCCTCCCCCGAATCCTCGTGGATGAAAAACGACCTCAAGGGCGCGCTCGCAAAAGCCAAGGCGGAGAACAAGCTCGTCTTCGTCAGCTTTACCGGATACGCCTGCACCAACTGCCACTGGATGAAAGCCAACATGTTCCCGCGCGCGGACGTACAAGCGGAACTGAAAAACTTCGTCGTCGTCGAGCTCTACACCGACGGCACCGACGAAACTTCGAAACAGAATCAGGATCTCGAAGAGAAGAAGTTCGGTACCGTTGCCATCCCGTTTTACGCCGTCCTCGACGCCGATGAAAAAGTCGTTGCCTCGTTCCCCGGCCTCACCAAGAAGCCCGAAGAGTTCCTCCTATTTCTAAAAACGCGAACCTAGTGGGCTTGTCCGTGTGATCCCTTTAGGGCGCGACTCTCTACGTCATAACCCCGCCCGTCAGGGCGGGGATTCTTTTTCAGTCAACCGTGTGAATGTCGGTCGCGAACCTAGGCCGCTACTCGCCGGCATCCGGCTGGTGACAAGATAAAGGGCATGTTCTTTTCGGGCGCACTGCTGCGCGAACTGGTTTCCGATCTCACCCGGCCTGAGTTTCTTCATGCCGTCGTCACGGACACGCTTCGTGTCCTGCTGATCGCCGGCTTAGCTTGGATCGCGTCCCGGCTGGTTCGGCGCCTGATGACTGCCCTCCAAACCTATTCGCTGCGCATGATGACCAAGCGCATCGATCCCACCAATTTTGATCAGCACCACCTCGAGATAGAAAAACGTACCGCCACCCTCACCGGTGTCGCCAGCCGTACGCTCAGCGCCATCATCTGGGTCTTCGCGTTCATCATGATCCTGCGCGAGCTTGGCTTCGACATCACGCCCCTGCTCGCCGGAGCCGGCGTCGCCGGAATCGCCCTCAGCCTTGGCGCGCAAAATTTCATCAAGGACATCATCGGCGGCGTTTTCCTGCTGCTCGACAACCAGATCCGCGTAGGCGATGCCGTCATCATCAACGACACCAGCGGACTGGTCGAAGAAATCAACCTCCGCACCACGTTGATCCGCGGAGAAAATGGCGCGCTCCATATCTTCTCGAATGGCAACATCAATAAGCTGACCAACAGCAGCCGCGAATTCGCTTTCGTCGTCTTCGAGTACTCCATCGATTCCCGCCAGGCGCCCGAGCCTGCCATCGCCGCTATCCGTGAAACTGCCGAAACGCTGCTCGCCGAGGATGCCTTCGCCAGCGGCGTCGCCGCTCCCGTCGAAGTCTACGGCGTCGATCGCATGACCGACAGCGGCAGCATCATCAAAGGCCGCATCAAAACCCGGCCCGGCAAGCAATGGCCCATCGGCCGCGAATTAAACCGCCGCGTCCTCGCACGCTTCGAGGCCGACGGCATCCAGCGTCCGCGGCCGGTCACCGACGTGCAATTTTCCACTCCGCCCTACTCCCGCGACGACCTGAAACAGCTGGTTCGCGAGGTCCTTGCGGAAAAACCATCGCCGCCACCCAAAGCAGTGTGAACCGGAAGCACAGCCGTGTCCCGATAGCCAAATCGGCGGCGCCTGAAACGGACGCCGCCGATTCAAGGCTGAACCACGAACACTGCCGCTATACTGGAGATTCGCTTAGATCCCTTCCGCAAGATACCCTGTACTCCGCGGCTCATTAGGCGGTGTCTATACGGGTTTTGGACGGATGGCTCTGGACGTGCAACGTGCGTCCGGAGGCAAAGTTCTCCGAGAAACGGAATCGCAAGGATTCGCTATTCGATGAAGCTGAAAAGAATGAACAAGTTTTACCAGAACCGCGCTGCCGCTCTGAGCTTTCTGTTGGGGCTCGCCGGCGCGGCGCTCTTACCCGCACAGGCTCCCGTTACCTATACGATTTCGACCGTAGCCGGCAACAATACCCAAGGATTCTCGGGTGACTCCGGCGCCGCAACTGCCGCCCAGCTCGCCGGCCCGTACGCCGTCTCTATGGACGGAAATGGAAACCTCTATATCACCGATCAGTTTAATTTCCGCATCCGGCAAGTGTCGTCGAGCGGAATCATTACGACGGTCGCCGGAACGGGCGCCACCGGGTTCGCGGGCGATGCGGCGAAAGCGACCGCGGGACAAATTTCGGCCGTCGTCGGCATCGTGGCCGACGCCGCGGGCAATTTCTATATTTCCGACACCGGAAACAACCGCATCCGCAAGATTACTTCGGCCGGCATCATCTCCACCTTCGCGGGCAACGGCAACACCGGGCTTTCTGGCGACGGGGCAGCCGCAACCAACGCGACACTTTCTCAGCCGACCGGCCTCGCGCTCGATTCCGCCGGGAATCTGTATATCGCCGATAGTGCGAACAACGTCATCCGCAAGGTAGGTAGCGATGGCAACATCAATCGCATCGTTGGCAGCGGCTTCACTGGCTTCCTGGGCGATGGCGGACAGGCCCAATACGTCAACCTGAACGGCCCGCGCGGAGTCGCGGTCGATGGCAACGGAAACATCTATGTTGCCGACACCGAAAATCATCGCATCCGAATGATGTCGAAAAGCGGAATCGTCACCACGATCGCCGGAACTGGGACCGCTGCCTTTTCGGGCGACGGTGGCCCTGCCGTAGCGGCAAAATTGAACCGCCCCCTCGGAATCGCCGTGGACAAAGCCGGCAACGTCTATTTCGCCGACTATTTCAACAGCCGCATTCGCAAAATCGGACTGGACGGCATCATCCGCACCGTAGCCGGCAACGGCCAGCTCGGCTATTCGGGTGACGGTGGAATCGCCACCAGCGCCGCTCTCCATTTTCCGTCCGGCGTCGCGGTCGATGCGAACGGCAAGGTGTACGTCGCCGACGTTCAGAACAACGTCATCCGCCTGCTGACCCCTTCTTCGGCTCCCGTCTCTGGCAGTGTTCCCGCCGTGAACGCGGGCGGCGTCGTCACGGCCAGCAACTTCGGCGCATCCTCTACCGTCGGACCCGGTTCGTGGATCGAGATCTATGGCTCGAACCTCGCCGGCAGCACGCGGGAATGGACTCTCGCCGACTTCCGCGGCACCATCGCGCCCGTGACGCTCGACCGCACCACCGTCATGATCGGCTCGCAATTGGCGTTCGTTCGCTACGTGAGCCCCGGACAAGTCAACGCGCAGATTCCTTCGACGGTCGGTACAGGACCGCAGCAACTGAGCGTGATGACCGGCGCCGGAACCAGTGCGAATTACGCCATCACCGTCAACCCGACCCAGCCCGGCCTCTTTGCCCCGACTGCCTTCCTGATCGGCGGCAAGCAATATGCCGGCGCGCTATTTCCCGATGGCGTGACCTACGCCCTTCCAACGGGAGCCATCGCCGGCGTTCCGTCCCGTCCCGCGAAGCCCGGCGACACCCTGACCTTCTACGGAATTGGCTTCGGCCCAACGTCTCCGGCCGTCCTTGCCGGTGACATCGCGCAATTCGCCGCGCCGCTCACCCTGCCATTCCAAATCCAATTCGGACAAACGACGGCTGCGGTCTCCTTCGCCGGCCTGTCCAAAGGCAATGTCGGACTGTATCAGTTCAACGTTGTCGTTCCGAACGTTGCCGCTAACCCGGCGCTGCCCATTACGTTCAGCCTGGCCGGATTGCAGGGTACGCAGACTCTCTACATAGCGGTCGGAAATTAACCGAACCACGGCAGCCTGCTCCACGCTAAACGCACGTTCGCCGGAATTTCGTACTTGTCGAATTCCTCGGGCCATGCCCACAACACGGCTCGCGATTCTTCCGAGACAACCAGCTCTTCCCCCGTCGCGCGAAATGCGAAAAGCAAATCGTGATGCAGGTGGAATGGCTCGCCCTTCCCCGGCGGAATTCCGTGGACATCCATTCCGATCAATACCGGCGCATCCTCTGACAGCGCGACGCCAGTCTCCTCAATCGCCTCGCGGCGTGCCGACGCGCCCGCCGTCGAATCCTGCTGCTCCACGTGACCTCCCGGCAGCAGCCATCGATTCAGCCGCCGATGATGCACCAACAGCACCCGCGCCCCCTCCGCCGAACGCACCATCGCCGTCGCCGTCAGATGCCCCGGAGCGAACTGACCGCGCTCGAACGGTTTCAGCGTGTGTTCCAACATCCCGAGAATGAGCTCCCGGCTTTTCATCGCCGCTCCGTCGTCCGGCGTCACAAACGCGCGCACTTGAGCGGCTACTTCTTCCCATTGCATCGATCCAGTATAGGAGCGTCGCCCTAGTCGTAAATGTTCGGCTCGCCCTGCGGACGCGTCTTCCAACGCCTGTGCAGCCACAGCCATTGGTCAGGATATTCGCGGATCGCATCTTCAAGCGCCGACTGAATGTGTTGCGTGTCCGTCGCCGGATCGCCCGACAAATCGAGTGGCGGGGAGAAGTGTAAAACGTAACGTCGTTCCTCGGTGCTCCAAACCGCATAGCCGAGGATTACCGCCGCCCCGCTGTGCGCGGCCAACTTCGCAAACACCGAATTCGCGCAGGCCGGCGTTCCGAAGAAATCGACGAACACCCCTTCTTCGGGGAGCGAATTCTGATCGATCAGAATCCCCACTGCTTCGTTGTCCTTGAGCGCGCGCAGAATCCCGCGAGCCGCATCCTTCTTCGTAATCACGCGGTTATTGCTGGCCGCCCGGTAGCGCTCGACCAGCGCGTCGATGCGGGGGTTGTCGAGCGGCCGGACCACCACATGCATCGGCTCCGTCAACAGAGCGTGCGCGTGCGCGCTCAATTCCCAATTGCCAAAATGCCCCGTCGCGATCAGGACGCCCCTGCCGCGCCGCTTCGCTTCCTGGTAATTGCGGATTCCTTCATAGCGAATGTATCGCCCGACAGTGTTCTTGCGAATTCGCGGCAAACGCGCGAACATCACCAGCAGGCGCGCGAGCGAAAGGAACACGCCATCCACGATTTTCGCGGGATTGGTAATCCTTGCCAACTCGAGATTCCGCAGCGCCACCTTGCGTAGCTTTGGTACCGCCACATCCAACAGGCGAAAGTAGAGGCGGCTTAGCCACAACGCCACCGGCAGCGGCGTCCATGCAACGGTCGCGAGCACGAACCGTAAACCGGCATATTCGAGAAAATGTTTCACGCGAAGTGTGGACGAAGCGATCAGATTGCCGCGGTCCTACTCGATCCAACCACCGCCGAGAACCAGATCACCAGAGTAGAACACCGCGCCCTGGCCCGGCGTAACTGCGCGCTGCGCTTCGTCGAAGATCGCCACGAAGCGGGTCGGATCGCCAGTCGGTTCGAGTGTCGCTGCCGCCGCGGCGTGCCGATTCCTGATCTTCACTTCCGCCCGGATCGGCTCGGTCGGCGCCGCGATCGAGATCCAGTTGATCTCGCGCGCCGTCAGGCGCGAACGCAGCAAATCGCCGTTCCCCCCGACAATGACGCGCTGCGTCGCAGGCTCGGTAGCGATCACGTAGAGCGGCTCTCGCGCCGCGATACCAAGGCCTTTTCGCTGACCGACCGTGTAATGATGAACGCCCGCGTGCTCACCTAACACCTCGCCACTCTCCGAAACAATCTCTCCCCGCGTGCGCGCCGGAGCGACCCCTTGTTCTTTGAAGTACGCCTCGATAAACGAAGCGTAGTCGCCATTCGGGACGAAGCAAATCTCCTGGCTGTCCGGCTTATCCGCCGTCGGAATGCCAAGCTCGCGCGCCAATTCGCGAACCGCTATCTTTTGCATCCCGCCCAGCGGAAACAGCGAGCGCGAGAGTTGATCCTGCGTCAGCCCGAACAGAAAATATGTCTGGTCCTTCGAATGATCCACGCCGCGCCGAAGCTCCCAGCGAAGCGTCTCCGCGTTCTGCGCAATCCGCGCGTAATGACCCGTTGCGACCTGCTCCGCGCCTACGCCCGCGGCCATATCAAGAAATTGATCGAACTTGATGAAGTTGTTGCAAAGCGTGCACGGAATCGGCGTGCGGCCCGCCAAATACTCATCGACGAACGGCTTCACCACCTGCTGCTCAAAACGGTCCTCGAAGTTGACGACGTAATACGGAATGCCGATCTGCTGCGCCACCCATCGCGCGTCATAGACGTCGTCGATGGAGCAGCAGCGGCCCGTTGACTCGCCGCCCGCGAGCTCCGGAAGACGCCGCTGATTCCACAACTGCATCGTCATGCCGACGACATGGCGGCCTTCGCGCTTCAACAAACCGGCCACTACGGAACTATCGACGCCGCCAGACATCGCCACGGCCGTTATCGGATCAGACATACGCGGGAGACAACTTTCTAAGATGGCTGGCGGACGCGGCAACGGCTTCGATCAACGCGTCAACCTGTTCCGCCGTATTCGACTCCCCAAGCGAGAAGCGCAACGAAGATCGCGCCTGCTCCTTACTCAAACCGATCGCAATCAGCACGTGCGATGGCTCCACCGCTCCGCTCGAGCAAGCCGCCCCGCTCGAGACCGCGAAGCCGCGAAGGTCGAGCGCAATCAGCATAGCCTCGCCTTCGATTCCCTCGAAGCGAATATTCGCCGTATTCGGAAGCCGATGCGCGCCGCAGTTGACCGACGTATCCGGAACCAGCTGCAAAATTCCCTGTTCCAAGCGATCGCGCAGCGCCCCGACTTCTTCCTCCCGGGCGTTCGCTGCGTACTCCGCCGCCACTCCAAACGCGATCGCCGCCGGCACATTCTCGGTGCCCGGCCGCCGACCCCTTTCGTGGCGTCCGCCAAACAGCACCGGATCGACTTCCGCGCCCTTCCGGACGTACAGAGCGCCGATCCCCTTGGGCCCATAAAGTTTGTGCGCGCTGACCGTATAGAAATCGACGCCCAGCGAACGTACATCGAAGCGAACTTTACCCGCCGCCTGCACGCCATCCGAATGCACCGGAATTCCAGCCTCGCGCCCGATCAAAGCAATTTCCCGAATCGGCTGAATCGTCCCCAGTTCGTTGTTGGCGTGCATCACCGAAATCAACGTCGTGTTCGGCAGGATCGCGCGCCGGATATCGTCTGGATCGACAATTCCGCTCGCGCCCACTGGCACGTACGTGACGCCGTACCCCTCGCGTTCGAGTTGCGCACACGGATTCAGCACCGCCGGATGCTCGATCTGGCTAGTAATAATGTGACCGCCCGCAATCCGTCGCGCCACACCGAGAATCGCCAGGTTGTTCGCTTCCGTGCCGCCCGCCGTGAACACCACCTCGCCGTTCGCACAGCCCAGCAGCGAAGCCACCTGGCGGCGCGCATTTTCCAGACGCTGCTTCGCCGCCTGCCCGAAATGATGGATACTGGAGGCGTTTCCAAACACATCGCCAAGCGCTCTCGTGAACGCCGCCTGCACCTCCGGCGCCATAGGCGTCGTGGCGTTGTGATCGAAATAGAACTGCTGCATTTACGGCCTTTTCTCCAGTGTAAACGTATGCCCCGCTCCATCGTCACGCTCACCACCGATTTCGGAACATCCGATCACTTCACCGGATCGATGAAGGGCGTCATTCTGGGCCTCGCGCCCCTCGCGACCATCGTCGACATCACTCACGAAATCAAGCCCTTCGCCATTCAGGAAGCCGCATTTACCATCGCCGAAACATACCGCTCGTTTCCCAAGCGCACAGTTCACGTCGTCGTCGTCGATCCTGGAGTCGGCAGCGCTCGTCGCCCCGTGTTGATCGAAGCCGCCGGCCAGTACTTCGTCGGTCCGGACAACGGAGTGTTCTCGATGATCTGCGTTGCGGAAAAATATTCCGCGCGTCACCTGACCAACGCCCACTATTTCCAGCAGGCCGTCAGCCGCACCTTCCACGGCCGCGACATCTTCGCTCCCGTGGCAGGCCACCTTGCTAAAGGCGTGACGCCGGCCAAATTCGGTCCCAAAATCGCCGACCTGCTTCGCAACGATTGGTTCGAGCCCCAGCGAACTTCCCGCCGTGTGTGGACCGGCACGATTCTTAAAGAAGACCGCTTCGGTAACTTGATCTCAAATCTAAAGATGACCGAATTCGACTTGCCCAATCGCCGCACTTTCGAAGTTCGCATCGGGATGCGGAGGGTCCATCTATTCGTCAACACCTACGCGGAGGCGCCTATCGGCGAAGTCTTCGTCATCGAGGGCTCCGGCGGATATATCGAGGTTTGCGTCAATCAGGCCGCCGCCAGCAAGCTACTCGGATGCGGCGTCGGCGCGCCGATCGAAGTGGAGATCTGGTAGCGCCGCTATCTCGCGAACAATCCTTCGACCGCTGCAATCAACGTCGCGCCCACGGTGAACGCAATCCAGCCGTAGTGGACCCAGTGCCGCGTAAATCGCACGATCAGCCACATGTCTTTTCTGAGACCCTGGCCGGAAAATCCGCGTAAGTCTTCCGTCCTGTCTTCGGCTGCCACGCTGACAGAGTGAGTGGCTAGGTCGCATGGCGGAATGGGCTACTAGGGTCGTTACTGAAACGCAATCGCCCAGTACCCGTAGCGCGAAATACTCAGCTTTCGATCCAGGACAAGTAGTACTTTTTGTCTTCCACCGACTCCGCGTCGCGACTGGTGTGCAGCGGAAGAAACGTATCGAGCATCACGGCGAGTTCGGCGGTCGCCGTCGCGCCGATCGACGCCTCTGCCCGCCCCGGATGCGGACCATGCGGAACCCCGTCCGGATGCAGCGTCACCGATCCATACTCCACGCCCTTCCGCGACATGAACTCCGCGCTCGCGTAATAAATCACTTCATCCGACATCACGTTCGAGTGATGATACGGCGCCGGCATTGCCTCCGCATCGAAGTCGTAAGGGCGCGGGCAGAACGAGCAAATCACCCAGCCATCGCCTTCAAACGTCTGGTGCACCGGAGGCGGCAAGTGGAACCGCCCCACCCGCGGCTCAAAATCGTGAATGCTGAAAGCCCACGGATAATAAAATCCATCCCAGCCCGCGACATCGAATGGATGATGCGTTAGCGTCACCTTCGTCAGCGCGTTGTGCTGCTTCACCATCAAATGGAACGCGCCCTCTTCGTTGACCGGAGCTTCAAATTCCGGACGCCGGATATCCCGTTCCGAATACGGAGCCGATTCGAGCAACTGCCCGTGCTCGTTGCGATACCGCTTCGGCGTACGCACGTATCCTTTACTCTCAAAAATCAGCAGGCGTGGCTTCTTTAACCATCGATACCGATGCAGAATTCCGCGTGGAATCACGACATAGTCGCCGCCCTTTAGCTTCAGCTTTCCGAGCGACGATTCGAAAACACCTTCGCCGTCGCTGACGTACACAACCTCATCCGCCTGGCCGTTGCGATAAAAGAAATCCTCGTCGCGATCCGGCTGCGAAAGCAGCATCGCCACGTCGTGGTTATACAGAATCGGCGTGCGGTCAATCGTGGCGAATCCGCCGTTCACAATCGATGCCGTCTTGAAATGCCGCGGCTTCAGTTCATGCTCGCCCGCCGCCTTCCAGTGAAACTCCGACACCACTTCGATCGCTGAAATACGAGTCGGCGGACGCAGGTGGTACACCAGGGACGAAATCCCGACGAACCCCTTGTTGCCCATCAATTCTTCAGCGAACAGTTCGCCCGAAGGCTGGCGGAAAACCTGGTGGCGCTTGCGCGGAATCTCTCCGGCGGAATGATAAATGGGCACGGGCGTCCTCTTCTTGCCGAAAGCCTTAGCTTACAGGTTGCCGCGCTTGGCCTGCTCCTGCTCGATGGCTTCAAACAACGCGCGGAAATTTCCCTTGCCGAATCCGCGGCTCCCGTGACGCTGGATAATTTCGAAAAATACCGTCGGCCGGTCTTCCACCGGCTTCGAGAAAATCTGCAGCAGGTAGCCTTCTTCATCCCGATCTACCAGAATGCCCAGCTCTATGATCGCCGCCATCGGTTCGTCGATCGTGCCCACGCGATCGCCGAGATTCTTGTAATAGCTCTCCGGAACGCGTAAAAACTCCACGCCGTTATCCCGCAGCTTGGTCACCGTCCCGATGATGTCCGTGGTCTGCAGCGCGATATGTTGCACGCCCGGCCCCTCGTAGAAATCCAGGTATTCTTCGATCTGGCTCTTCTTTTTTCCAGCCGCCGGCTCGTTCAACGGAAACTTGATCGAATGCGAATCGTCCGACATCACAATGCTCATCAACGCGCTGTACTCGGTCGAAATGTCCTTGTCGTCGAAGCTGATGTAACGCGCGAAGCCTAAGACCTTCGAGTAGAATTCCGCCCACTGATTCATCGCGCCCAATTCGACATTGCCTACGCAATGATCGACGCGCAGAATGCCCACGGATTCGCCTGGAACATCGGTCTTGGCGTACCCGGGCAGAAACGGACCGTTGTAATCCTTCACCGACAGGAACGAATGCAGCGTGTCACCGTAGGTGCGGATCGCCGCATGCCGGACCTTGCCGTTCGCGTCCTCCATCGTATGCGGCTCGACCGCCGCGATCGCGCCGCGCTTCACCGCTTCGTGAAAAGCCGCGTCCGCGTCGTCCACTTCGAACGCAATGTCGCGGACGCCGTCGCCATGTTTGTTTAAGTGCGAAACGATCGGATTTGCACTTGTCAGCGGCGTTGTCAGCAGGAATCGGACTTTGTTCTGCTCGAGTACATACGACGCTACATCGCGTGCACCCGTCTCGAGGCCGCGATAAGCGGTCTGCGAAAAGCCAAAAGCCTTGCGGTAATAGAACGCCGCCTGCTTCGCGTTGCCCACCCAGAATTCCACATGATGAATGCGCTTAAGCCGCAAAGGATTCGACGATTTCGCGGCTGTCTCAACGGGTTGAAGGGTGGTCGCCATACTCTCATCCTAAAGCGAAAGTGCTGGTCGTGGAAGGCCGGTTTGCAGGATACAATTGCCTCTGCACCGTCAATTATGAAGCCGCAGGCCGCTTTCTCCTCACGATCGCAGGTGAACCTCGATCTCACCGATTGGAAGATCGTCGATGCCCTCCAGCAAAATGCGCGAATCTCCTTCGCCGAGCTCGGCCGCGGTATCGGCCTCTCAACGCCCGCCACCGTCGAGCGCGTCCGTAAGCTCGAAGATGCCGGTGTCATCCTCGGCTATCGCGCGGAAATCGATCCTGCCCGCATCGGTCTGCCCATTACAGCCTTCATCCGCATGAGCGTCGTCGGCGATGTGTTCACGCGCATCACTGCCCTCATTCAGGAAATGCCCGAAGTCCTCGAATGCCATCGCGGCACCGGAGCCGATTCCTTCACGATCAAGGTCGCCGTGTCGAACGTAGCCCACCTTGAAGCCTTGATCGACCGGCTTACGCCTTTTGGCACCACCACGACGTCCATCGTTCTCTCGACACCCGTCGCAAGGCGTCGCCTGCAACCTATCCCCGCGAAGCCTTCGACCCCGCGAAAGATTACCCGCATGCGATCCTAGAAATCTCATGGAAACCTTCGATCTGGGCGATATTCGCGCCGCGCGCGAGCGCATCAAGGACAAAGTACGCCGCACGCCCGTCACGCGCAATGCAACCTTAAGCCAGCGCCTCGGCACCAACGTCTATCTCAAAACCGAGATCTTTCAAAAGACCGGATCCTTCAAAGTTCGCGGAGCCTTCAACAAAGCTCTGACCCTGACCGCCGCCGAGCGATCCGTCGGCCTCGTCGCCGTCAGCGGCGGAAATCACGCGCAAGCCGTTGCCTACGTCGCGCGTGAAATGGGAATCCCCGCCGTCATTCTGATGCCAAAAAACGCCCCCAGCACTTCGGTCGATGCGACTCGCGGCTACGGCGCCGAAGTCATGATCATGGAAACCGTCCACGAAGCGTTCGCCAAAGTCGCCGACTACCAGCAGGCTGGCTGGACGTTCCTGCATCCCTTCGACGATGCGAAAGTCATGGCCGGGCAGGGAACTCTCGGCCTGGAAATCCTGGAGGACTTGCCGGAGGTCACCGACGTCTTCGCCTCCATCGGTGGAGGCGGAATGTTCGGCGGCGTCGCTACCGCCATTAAATCGCTCAAGCCCGAAGTACATATGTACGCCGTCGAGACCATTGGCGCAAACGCCATGCAACTGGCCTTTCAGGCTGGACATCCGGTAACCATTCCCGCCATCACTTCGATCGCGAAAACGCTCGGCGCGCCCTCCGCATCGGATTCAACTTACGCGCTGGCGAAGAAGTACGCGGAGGAACTGATCGTCGTGCCGGACTCCGAAGCCATGGCCGCCGTCCGTCTGATTCTCGAGCGCGCCAAGATACTCGTCGAGCCTGCGGCGGGCTGCAACTACGCGGCCGCGGAGCGTGTCAAAGATCGATTCACTCCCGCTAGCCACGTCGTACTCGTCATCTGCGGCGGCAACTTCGGCCTCGACGATCTCTGCCGTTAGCCGCGTAATTCCCCCGCAATGCCAGAAAGGATCCCGCCGATCTCGTCGGTCGTTTATTGTGCCGCCCATGGAGGCTTCGCGTCCGAGCGCGTGCCTCTCGGCGGCGGCGGAGCCGTATTCGAGATGCTAACCGCCGCCTGGCGCGAATCCCCCACACTCGACCTACACGTCATCACGCCGTCGATCCTCGGATCGCAGGCGCCGACCGGCAAGGACCTCATCACCTTCAACGAGCGCCAGTACGCCGCGTTCTGCCGCGCCTTCGACCAAGCCGCCACCGCGGAACTTCTGCAACGCGATCCTGCGAACATCGCCATCCTGGTCAACGACATCTCCGAAGCGCCCGACTTCCGGGCGCTCCATGCGCGCGGCTTCCGTATCTTCACCATCTATCACGTGGACGTAGTCGCCTATATCGCCGCGATCTACTGCCGAGGCTGGATCCACCCCGCTACACTCGCCAAATTATGGCGGACTCTCGCCCCGCTGCACAGTTTATTTCCGGGCATCCTGAAACTCGTGTTCGACAAGCAGGCGGACAGCGTCGCCTACTCGGCCGGCCTCATCGTTCCCTCGCCCGCGATGAAAGAAACGATTCTCGCTTGTTACCCCGGCACCGCGCCGGACAAGATCCACGTGATTCCTTGGGGTGCGTCTCCCGCGAACGAGAAAGGAGATCCCGCTGCCCTTCGACGCGAATTCGACGTGCCTGACGACGCGTTCGTGCTTCTGACGCTCAGTCGCATTTCACCCGAAAAAGGCCAGGACATCCTGCTCGAAGCGCTGCTCGACTGGGAGACGCGCAGCGATTTTCCCGAACGACCGCTGTGGCTGTTCCTCTGCGGTGGCGCCGCCTATATGCACGGTCACCGTCATCTTGAAAAGCTGCGGAAACTTGCCGCGCGATTGAAGCGCACCCGCGTCATCTTTCCCGGTCATGTCACGGGAGCTCGCAAGCAGAGCTTCTTCGAACTCGCGGACCTCTACGTCTTTCCGTCGCGTCACGAGAGTTACGGTCTGACTCTGCTTGAAGCCATGCAGGCCGGCTTGCCCGTCGTCTGCCTCGATCACGCCGGAGCGCGAGCGGTCATGAAGCCGGAGTTTGGCGAGATGACGAAGCCCGATGGTTTGCGTGCCGCGCTGGCGGATATGGTGAACGACGAGCCTCGCAGAAAGGCTTGCGCCGCCGCCGCGCGCAGCTATGCCTCCGCCCATCCGTTCTTACAAAGCGCCGCGCGCGTCGCCGCCCTGCTGCGTTCCTAAGCTATTTTTGAAATCCGCTCGCGCCGGTCGTCGCTGAAGAAAGCTCGTCGCAGGACTACCTTCCCCAGCTCGTCTATTGTTCGCGTTCCGGCAGCCGTCATTTCTCCACTGTAGGACCAGCGGAATCAGAAATTCGCCTTCAGCGCCAGCCCGCGTGCAACCGATGTAAATTCGTTACCCGCACGGATACGCTCCGCTCCGAACCTGCTTTCGAAGATCCGCCGTACCGCCGGAACGAATGACGAACCGCCTGTCAAGAACACGCGATCGACATCCTTCGCATCCACGCCCGCCGCTATGATCAGCGAATCGACGCAGGTGGAAATCTGCTGCAGTTCGTCCGCTATCCACCGCTCGAACGAAGCCCGTTTCACCGTCGCATTCAATTCAATGAATCCATCGGAAAAATGAAAGCGCGCCGTCTCTTCGTTCGACAGCGCGTACTTCACCTGCTGCACCGCGCGATGCAGCGAATACCCCAGGTCCTCATTAATCAGATGGATCAGCGCGTCGATTCTCTTCGGTTCGAAAGCCTGCGCGCGCACGCTGTGCAGCATGCTCATCACGTCGTTCGCCCGCAGGAACGACAGATGATGCCATCGCTCGAGCTTCGAGTAAATCCACGTCGGAACCGGCAGAATCTTATCGACGGATTGGATCTGCGTTCCCGCCCCAAGAGCCGGAGACACCAGGTGCCGGATGATCTTTGCGTCGAACGCGTCGCCCGCGAGTCCCACGCCCGCGTTCCCTAGAAGATCCGCCGCAGTGCGTCCGCGCTTCCGTATCGTCGGCCCAACGTGAATCAGCGAAAAGTCGCTCGTGCCTCCCCCGAAATCGCCAATCAGAATCAGCTCGTCATGATCCAGCGTCGATTCGTAGTAATGCGCGGCCGCTACCGGTTCGAGTTCAAATTCAACAGATTCGAAACCCGCCGTCACGAACGCCTGCGTGAGGCGTCCCTCCGCGTACTCGTTATCCGCGTCCGCCTCCGCCCCAACAAATCGCACCGGCCGGCCCACTACCGCAGATTTAATCTCGACGCCAAACTGGTTCTCTGCCTTGATCCGAAGATCGCGAAGCACCCGTGAAATCAGGTCTTCAAACGTACGCCGCCGGCCAAACACATCCGTACTCGTTAAACTGCGGCTCGTCAGAAATGACTTCAGCGATTGGATCAACCGCCCCTTCGGATCGGCCGCCAGGTAGTGCTCGATTCCGTCCGGACCCGTCCAGGATTCGAGAACCTTGTGCGGCTTTTCCAGATAAAGCAGCGATCGGTAGGAATCCGTCATCGAGCCCGCAAATGGAAACTGCGCAAGCTCCACGTCGGTCCCATTCAAGGCGCGCGCGATGGAGCTGTTGGTGGTTCCGAAATCGATTCCAATCGCGGGAAGTGGCATGGTTGCGCGGACACACTATGCCTGACGAAGCAGGCTGGGAGAATCGGGGCGGCGCCGAACATACGCCCTGCGGTGAGCGCGAGCGAGACCCTCCACAAAGTACGGAGCAACAGTTCCGCCGCTCTAAAAAGCAAAAGCCGCATGAGCGTTACACTCATGCGGCCCTTGCGAAAGGAACGAGCAGCCTAGCGGCTGCCCCCCCAAAGTTAGAAGTTGAACCGAAGCGCCAATTGCAAAATCCGCGGATCGCTCGCGCTCGTGATCTTCATGAAATTGCTATTCGTCACGGTCGTCGTGGGATTAGCAAAATTCACGTTGTTGAAGAGGTTGAACGATTCGAAACGGAACTGGAACTTCATGCCCTCGCGGACCACAAAATCCTTGTGCAGTCCGAGATCGGTGTTGAAAGAACCCGGTCCGCGGAACGTGTTGCGCCCCAACTGTCCGTAAGTGCCGAGTGCGTTTACAACGAACGCGGCCTTGTTCAGATACTGCGCGGCGATGGCTCCGTGACCGTCATTGCTGAGGTACGGAGATACGCCGGTGAGATCGCCGCGCTGGCTACCTTGACCGGTGCGAGCGTTATCCTGTCCGCTGAACACAGTGAACGGGAAGCCACTGCGCCAGGCGACGATCGACGTCATGTTCCATCCGCCGACGAAGAAGTTGGCGAACTTGTTCGAGACATGGCCGGGCAGTTGCCACACGCCCGAAGCGTTGAACACATGCTTCAGATCGTAGTCCGCCGGACCCCGATCGTAACGCTGATTCAAGGGGTTTGTAACGTTGGTGCCGTTGCCTTTGTTCGCCGATCCCACGTTGTTGTCGATCGTCTTGGCGTACGTGTAATTGGCGAGAAGCGTGAAGCCGCGGCTGAAGCGTTTCTCCGCCGTGAACTGCGCCGAGTTGTAGCTCGAGTTGCCGGCCGGCTCCATGATGATCACCTGGCCAAGGCCAGTCGAAAACAGCGGCCGCCGCTGATTGGTTGTGGACGTTGCTGCCGTGGCGTTGGCGAGCGGAGCGTTCAGGTCGCGCCCGCTCGTAAGCGCCGTGCCCTTCGATCCGGCATAAGAAATACGAGCGATCCAGCTCTTGCCAAGCTGACGCTCGAGCGTCGCGTTCCAGCTGCTTACTCGCGGATTCCGCAGGTCAGGAGCGTACACGAAGGCAGGCATCGGATATACAAACCTGCCGTCCTTGCCGGGGTTCAGAACTTCCGTGCCGAGCGCCGCGAAGCCGATCTTCGGGAACGGATTTCCGCCCACCACGTTGCGATACGGATTCGACATATCATCCGTCGGTCCACCAAAGATGTCCACCGCGGTGCCAAACGGAGCTTCGTCCGCCGCCGCGTTGGTCTGCAGCGTGTTAATGCGATCGAAGAACAGTCCGTAACCGGCCCGGAAAGAAGTCCTGCCGTCGCCGAAAACGTCATAAGCGAGACCCAGCCGAGGTCCGAAGTTCGCCCAGTCGATCGGCACGCCGCCGGCCGAAATTCCAGGATCGCCGGCATAAAGGATGCCCTTCGGCGCATTCACGTACCGCTGTGACTGCGCGTTCAGACCGCCCCATACAACCACCTTGCCCTGCTCATCCGTGTTCGGCAGGAAAGGCTCCCAGCGAACGCCGAGGTTCAACGTGAGGCGCTTCGAAACCTTGAACGAATCGTTGAAGAAGAAGTTCACCAGGTTGAAGCGCGTGTTCTTGAACTCGCCCGCGGCCTGCACGAACTCGCCCCAACGTCCGATCAGAAAGTCGGCGACGTCACTGCCGGTGTAACCGGCTGCATTCGTGAACATGAACCGCCCCTGCGCGCGAAAGTTGTTCACGATGTCGCCGGCCGCGCGGTGATACTCGCCGCCGAACGTCAGATTGTGCCGCCCGGCGGTCCAGCGGGTGGTGTTGCTGAACTGCGTTTCCTTGCGGATAAAGTTGTTCGTGTCGCCCGTATTGATGCCGCTAATCGACTGGAACGCGATATAGAACTGGTTATACGGATCCTGCGTGATCGGTACCCCAAGGTCGTTCCAGTTTTTCGGCGGATACACGTGGCTCGCCGGACCGTCCGTCTTGTTCCAGCCGATGATCGTCTGGTTCAGAATGTTCGGCCGGATGATGTAAGTCGCGTTCCCGACGTAGCTGGTGTTGCTCCAATCGCGAATGTCGGTTTCTTCGTAATAGTTGTTTGCCGTCAGGTTGCCGGGCTGGTGTGCGCGGCTGAAGAAAGCGTGACCGGAAATCCGCAGCTTCGAGCCGATCTGCTGATCGACTTTCGCCAGGTACTGATCGTCGTTATAATCCGCGACGTTGGTCGTCGTGATGCTTCGGCCGCTAGTCGGCAGCGGAATATAGTTATCGACGATGTACTTGTTGCCCGGGAAAAACCGCGCCTTCGGAATGAGGTTGCCTGAGAAGATTCCGCCCAGCGGATCCTTCAGCTGAACCGGATTCGCCTGCCGCAGTAGCGCGGAGAAATCGCCTTCCCGTTCCGCTGGAGTCAGCACGTTCACCGCGACCGAAGTCGGACGCTGCTTCAGCCGCGTCCCTTGATACGAGAAGAAGAAGAACGTCTTGTCCTTGCCGTTGTAAAGCTTCGGAATCCACACCGGACCGCCAAGGGTCAGGCCGGCCTGATTGCGCTTCAGACCGTCGTCGAGTTTCGTGTCCGTGGTGCCGGGCTTCTTGGGCGCGAAGAAGTTCGCCGCGTTCAGCGCGCTGTTGCGGAGGTACCAGAACACCGCGCCGTGATAGCTATTGGTGCCGGATTTCGTCACCGCGTTCACAATGCCACCTGAGTTGCGTCCGAACTCCGCGCTGAAATTGTTGGTCAGCACGCTGAATTCCTGCAGCGCATCCGGATTCGGCATCGGATTCGGCGCGTTGCTGTAGTGATCGTTATTTTGGCCGCCATCGAGAATGTAGTTCGTCGAGTTCCCGCGATTTCCATTGACCGATACCGAAACAACACCCGGATACGTCGTGCCCGACGTCAGACCGCTGCCATTGTATAAGGCGACGCCGGCCACCAGGCGCATCAACTGCACCGGATCGCGGCCGTTCAGCGGCAGATCCTCAACGCGCCGCTGATCGACAACGCTGCGCAGCGAGGCGTCTTCAGTGTTCACGTTTATCACCGGAGCGCTGACCTCGATCGATTCCGACACCGCGCCCACCTGCATCGCGACGTCCAGTCGCGTCAGGTCGTTCACCTGCGTCTGTACATTGTTCGCTTCGTAACGCTTGAAACCCGGCGCCGATACGGAAACTTTGTACAGGCCCACCGGCAACGTCCGGAACACATAACTCCCGGACGAACTGGTTGTGAGTTTGAATATCGCGTTGGTCGCGAGGCTCATAACTGTGACTTCGGCATTTGCCACCGCGCCGCCTGAGGCGTCGGTAACCGTGCCGCTGATGGTACCCGTGGTTTCTTGCCCGTTAAGCGAAACGATCAGGCTCAACAGCAATGCCACGAGGCAAATATATTTGGAAAGACGCATGGAACTCCCTTCTTGCGAAACCGGGCAAGCTGGCTCTCTTTGCGAGAACGGTACGTACACGGTCCGTAACCCACCTGAAACTATTCTTTGTTGCAGTGAACTTGGCCGTTATTGTATGCTCATGTCGGCAGCCTGTCAACAGGTCCGTCATGCAAAAAATCATTGCAGTTAAATCTATACAGGAAAAGGCGTATAACTACCTCCGAGGTAAAATTTTGTCAGGCGATTTGCCTCCTGGTTCGGCGCTTTCGGAAGCCTCTATCGCCCGCGAACTCGGCAATAGCCGTGGCCCTCTCAGGGAAGCCGTTCGCCAGCTGACTGCCGAAGGCTTTCTTCGGCCCACACCCAAAGGCGGAAGCGTCGTCGTCGAATTTACCCGCCGCGACGTCGCCGAACTCTATGAATTGCGAGAAGCCCTCGAAGGTTACTCCGTTGGGAAAGCCGCCGAGCACAAGCTTCGGCCCGCGGAAGTCGAAGCCTTTGAATATGCCGTGGACGAAGTCCTGCTGCTTCGCGATGAATTGGTTGCCTCCGGCGAAGAATGTCTCCACCAGGACGGCATGCGCCGCTTCATCCGCCTCGATTTTCAATTTCACAACTTGATCGTAAGAGCCGCCGCCAATTCGCGGATCCTTAAAGTCTTCGCCGACACCCGCGTGCTTTTGAATATCTTCGGCATTCGCCGCAAAGGCCACGACGCCCGACAACTCCAGGAAATTCACCGCTATCACCACGAAATCCTCACCGCGATGCTCGCCCGGGAATCGAAGAAAGCGCGCGAACTTCTGGTCGAGCATATCCAGGTCAGCAAACTCGAACGCCTGAAAGAATATGACGAGCTCGAACACGAAGTCGCGATGGGGCAACCCCACCACGAGCTGTATTCTGTCGACCTGCCGTAGCCTCGCATTACCGTTTCATCAACCAGACTTCAGCCACCGCGTTCCCCCGACCCGCGCCACCCGTGGCAGGCTCGCGAAAAACGCTCAGATTCAGCACGCCGCCAGCAGTTGCCTCCACCGGAATCTCGAATTCGAGCGGCTGGAACGGCACCGGCCGGTTCAGCCAGCCATGCACTTCGATCCGGTCATTCGCCACCATCCGCAGCTTCGGACGCGGATTGTCACCCGCATACACCACCCGCACTTTGTACTTCGCCTTCGGATCCAGGCTCTCGTAATGCAGCTTTACCGGCGAATCGTACAAACCTTCCGTCACCGTGATCCACGACATCGGATAGTGCATGTAGCTCTGATCCTGGCCCGTTACGCTGCCCATGCCCCGAATGCTGAAACCCGTCATCGGCGAACGCAGGAACATCGGATCGTTCGCGTACGTCTCGCCCGGAACCAGATGCGGTTGCCGCGCCGGATTCCCCAAATCATCGTAGAAACCACCCGGACCCGGATCCGCCCAATTCACAATCGCGTCGATTTCCTTCCGCCGCGCCGCTTCGTCCGTCAGCTTCCGGATCTCATCAAAGCGGTCCTCGAGCCACACGCGATTGTTCACCGGCGCGTCCACGGTATCGAGATTCGCGCCCCGCCCCAGCGCCAGCGCCTGATACTTCTCAATGCTCAGCTGCGCGTGGATGCTCTGATACATCGCTTCCGCCAATTCGAAAATGCGCTGGCGCTTGTCCCGCGACACTGGGGTCGTCAGCGTCTTCTCGATGGTTTCCCGCGCGCCTTGAATCGCCAGCAGCGAACCCGTCCGGCCCGCGTTGCTCAACTTCTCCATCGCCAGTTGTTCGAGGCTGGTTTCATACACCAGCCGGTCCCGCACGTAGGAGTCGTAATACGCGCGATACAACGACTGCTGGAACCGCCAGTTCAACTTCACCTGCGGCGAAGCCTGCTTCTCCATCTCGCGGAACATCTGGAACGTCGTGTCGACTCCCGAATTCCCCAGCAGCGGACCCACCCAGTTCCGTTCAAGCGCCATCAGCCCTTGCGCGAACGTGTCGCGATACTGCTCGCCGATAAAGTAGCGGCTGAATTCCCGCGCGATCTCGATCACCGGCTGATCCGGATTCCATCCGAGACCGCTCCACATGAACTTGTTCACGTCATCGTTCACGCCTTCTGAATACGTCAGAAAGCCAATCCCGATGTGCATGTACTTGCGGAAAATATCCCGCTCCTGCGTCGGCCGCGGATTCGGACCCTCGCGGCCTTCCGTCACCGCGTACGCCACATCCAGATCCGGCGGCGCGAATTGCGCCTGCGTGCTGTGCGTGATGTCCGGATAGTGCCGAATCGGATACTTCTTCGGAATCCGCGACTCGATCGTCGGCGCATCATCCCGCGACTGCGGACCGAAAACGATTCCGCTGAGCCAGGCAGGCTCGGCCTTCATTAGCCCGTAAAACTCCTCCATCCATTCTTTGTTGAAGCTCTGCGGCGACATCCACATCTGCGCCTTCGGATGATATTTGCGCAGCAGCGCCGTCTGCTTTTCAAGCAGCGCGAACAAATATTTCGGCTGCGTATGCCCCGGATCTCCGCCCGGCACAAAAATAAAATCGATTCGCGGAAGCCGCCGGTAAATCTCTTCCCACTCCTTCAGCGCGAATTCGACCGTCGCCGGCTTCGAGTAATCCTCGTCCATCGCCGGATACCACAGCCAGTAATCCAAACCGTACTTCGCACAGATCTTGGACGTCTCCTCCAGCATCTCGATCTTCGGCAGCGGAAAATGTGGACTGTCGTCGGCATCGTCCGATCGGGGAGGAATAAACTCAATCGCATTCGTTCCGAAAATCGCCAGATCGCGAATGTATTGATCGAACATCTCGACCGTGAACGCGTCATAAGCGTTCACCTTCGGCCGATACCCTAGCTGATGCCCGCGCAGCGGAAATCGCGGAGCCGTCGCAACCGCCAACTGGTCGTCTACTGCCAGAACATGCCCGCGCTCCATCCGCATCTGCCGCAGCAGGTACCCGATTCCGAACAGCATGCCGCGCGAATCGTTTCCCGCGACCACCACGTTTCCGCCCAACGTCTGTACGCGGAATCCTTCCGCGCCCACCGGAGCCGCCATCAGCCGGCTCGCCATTCCGCCAGCCAGCTTCGCCGAGGTTCCGACAACGATCGCGGGAATTCCCGCCGCCGGCATCACCGCTTGCACCGGGAGCCGCATCTGCGTCCGCTTCTCGACTTCTTCAACGAGTACTGCGACCGCCGTCTTCTCCTGCGATGTCAAATTCGCCGCGGCAACCACCACCGCCTTCTTCAAATCCAAGGCCAACAAAGGCGAGCAAATCGCCAAAGCGCAAATCATCGCCCCAAGCCCGTTCATACAGCCCCGCCCGTAAGGGCGGGGATCCCGCAGCCCGGCCGAATCCAAAACACAAAGTACCGTATCCCCACCCAGCACTGAACCCCGCCCGTAAGGGCGGGGTTCCCGCGGCCCGGCCGAATCCAAAACGCAAAGTAGCGTATCCCCACCCAGCACTGAACCCCGACCGTAAGGGAGGGGACCCAGCCCCCCAGCCGAATCCGAGCCGCGACGCGAAGCGGCGCGTCGGGAGCGGACCAACCACAACAACCCACTAAGTATCCGCATCTTATTTCTTCCGCATCACCCAAACTTCGCCCACATCCATGCCGCGCCCATTCCCGCGCAGACCCGGCTCCTTGGAAAACGTAAGATCCAAGATCCCACCCGCCGTAGCCGACTTCGGAATATCAAACACCAACGGC
The DNA here is from genome assembly GCA_038210135.1 of Bryobacterales bacterium. Taxonomy (GTDB): domain Bacteria; phylum Acidobacteriota; class Terriglobia; order Bryobacterales; family Bryobacteraceae; genus JBBQWZ01. The sequence goes on along the minus strand of JBBQWZ010000002.1, from coordinate 54,569 downwards.
TTCACCGGAGCCGGACGCGCCAGCCACGGATGAATCTCGACGCCGCCACCGGATAGCAACCTGACTTTCGCTTCCGTGTCACCACCCGAATACACCACCCGAATCTGGTATTGCGCCTGCGGATCCAGCCCGTCGTAATGCATCTTCAGCGGAGTATCGTTCATCGCCCCGCTCACCGATAACCACGACCGCGGATAATTCGTCGCATATCCCGTCACGTAATTAACCCGCCCCACGCCGCCGCGTCCGATACCCACATAGGAAGACTCCAGATGCGCCGGATCCGTCGGATAGCCTGGTCCCCGAACGAGATGCGGCTGCCGCGAAAGATCGCCTAAATCGTCATAAAATCCGCCCGGACCCGGATTCGTCCAGTTCACAATCTCGTCAATCGCCATCAGCCGCGCCTTCTCGTCCGCCATCGCTGCGATCGCCGAAAATCGTTCCTCGAGATACCAGCGATTGTTCAGCGGCATGTCCGCCGTATCCGAACTCGCTCCCCGTCCCACCGCAATCGCCTGATACTTCTCGACGCTCAACTGCGCGTGGATGCTCTGATACAGCGCCTCGCTCAATTCCATCAATCGCCCGCGCAAGTCGGTCGCGACAGGTTCCGTTACTGCCCGATCCAGCGTCTGGCGCGCCAACTGCATCGCCAGAATCGAGCCCATCTGCGACGCCTCGCGAAGATGCCCCATCGCCTGCTGCTCAAGCGACGTCTCGTTGATTAAGCGATGCCGCACGTAGGCGTCATAATAGGCGCGATACAGCGCCTGCTGGAAGCGCCAATTCAATTTCAGCTGCGGAGAAGCTTTCTTCTCCAGATCGCGGAACACCGCGAACGTCGTTTCCACGCCCTGATTCGTCAGCAGCGGACCGCGCCAGTTACGTTCCAAAGCAAACAGGCCCGCGGCGAAATCGTGCCCCACTTCCTCGCCGATAAAGTAACGCCCGAATTCCGCCAGCGCCGCCATCAGGTCCACGTTCGGATCCCAGCCCAGCGCGCTCCAGACAAACTTGTTGACGTCGTCGTTGACGCCTTCCGAATACGTGCTGAACCCGATCGTGTACTTGTTGTACGCGTTGAATATCGCGCGCTGATCGAGCGGCCGCGGATTCGCGACTTCGCGCGCTTCCGTCACCATGTACGCCAAATCCCAATCCGGCACGAAATACTGCGCGTTGATGCTATGTGTGATGTCCGGATAGCGCCGGATCCCATAGCGCTGCGGAACCGCCTTTCGCAAATTCGGAATGCTGTCTCGCACCTGCGGACCATGCACGATCCCGGTCAGCCACTTCGGCTCCGCCTTTAGCAATTCGTAAAATTCTTCCGTCCATTCTTTCGAAAATCCCTGCGGCGAAACCCACATGTCCGCCTTCGGATGGTATTTGTGCAGGCTCGCCGTCTGCTTCTCGAGCAGCCCCAGCAAATACTTCGGTTGCGTGTGGCCCGGATCGCCGCCCGGCACAAAGATGTGATCGATGCGCGGCAGCCGCTTGAAAACGTCTTCCCATTCCTTCAAAGAAAATTCGACCGTCTTCGCGTCCGAGTAATCCTTGTCCATCGCCGGGAACCAGATCCATACGTCCAGCCCGTACTCCGCGCAGATGCGCGACATCTCGACCATCATTTCGATTTTCGGAAGCGGAAAATGCGGGCTGTCATCGGCATCGTCGGAACGCGGGGGAATCAGCTCGATCGAATTCGTTCCAAACACCGCCAGGTCGCGAATGTACTGCTCGAACATCGCCACGGTGAAGCCGTCATACGCATTCACCTTCGGCCGGAAACCCAACTGATGCCCGCGCACCATTACTTGCGGAGCCGTGGCCACTTTCAACGAATCCGCCACCTCGAACACCTTGCCGCGCCGCATATCCATGTGCCGCAGCAAATAGCCCGCGCCGAACACCACCGCCCGATCGCTGTTTCCCGCCACGACAACCGTCTTGCCCACCACGCCAATCCGAAACCCTTCCAAGCCTTGCGGTGCCGCCGGAAGCTGACCCAATAAATTCCCCGCCAGCGACTGCAACTGTGCTGTCGTTCCGACCACAATCGCCGGAGCCCCAGACGGCAATGCGGAGGCCAACGCCATCCGAACCTGCGTCCGCTTCTCCACTTCCTCGCGCAACATCTGCGCCGCTTTTTGCACCGGCATCGCCGCTCCGGCCGGCGCAACAACCACCGCATTCTTGAGATCGAGCGCTTGCGCCATTCCGGCCAAAAGTAACAACGCTGGCAGCACGCGGCCAGATATCGAGTGAACCATGGTTTCAATAATTACCACAGAAAAGCCATTTGTGAAACGCCAAATTCGCCGCAGTCCACCTACAACCTCCGACTTCCACTCCCAACTACAACGGTTCTGGAGTAGAGTGAAACGACATGCCGGACATCGATCTCCCCGCTGCCGTGAACGCAGCCGATCCCGACGCCGGGCTCAGACTCACCAAAACTTCTACCTCCGAATACTTCATCCGCGCCGTCGGAAACGCGATCGACATCCTCGAACTCGTCAGCGCCGGAGCCCGCCCGTTCTCTCTCGCCGAAATCACCGAGCGCGTCGGCCAATCCAAAAGCTCCGTCTTCCGCATCCTCTGCACCCTCGAACAAAAAGGCCTGCTCGAACGCCAGCCCGGCGACTTATTTTCTCTCTCCCCATCCGGATCCTCCTTCCGCTCCAACAACGCGCTCATGCGCCTCAATCAAGTCGCCCAGCCCTTCATGCGCGATCTGAATCGCGAGTTTCGCGAAACCATCAGCTTGGCCTATTTGCTCGAAAATCACATCGAAGCCGTTACCGTGATCGACAGCCCCCAACGCATCCGCGTCTTCAACGTCGAAGGCGGCATCATTCCCCCGCATGCAAGTTCCGTCGGCAAATGTATCGTCGCCCACCAACCTGAAAAGCTTCGCGAATTTCTCCTCGCCGCCTACGGTCTGCACCAGTTCACCCCTCTGACCGTCATCGACGCCGCAGCCCTCGACGAAGAATTCCGACGTGTCCGCCAACAGGGTTTCGCAGTGGATCGCGAAGAGAGCGCACCCGGTGGAATCTGCTTCGGCGCGCCCATATGGACCGCCCCCGCTCACGTCGGAGCCGCCCTCAGTATCTCTGTCCCCAAAGATCGCGCCACCGGCGAGTCCAAGCTGATCGCCGCCGTCCAGCGAATTGCCCAAGCTATTTCGAACGAAATGGCCGCCGGTGTTTCACCAGTTGCACAGTTCGCAAAAAAGTGAAATAGTATTTCAGATCCCTAAAGCGATCGCATCGCTGCCGGTACTCGTTGTGACACGCAAAGAGGCTTCCCTTTGGATACAGAGCGTTCTATGTTGAACAGGCGTCGCTTCCTCAGGGCCGCCGCCGCCGTCGGCTCTACTAGCTTGCTCGCCGCACAGGCCAGTGCCCAGCAGACCCCCGCGCCATCGACCGCGCCCGCGAAAATCGATCTTCGCAACGCCGTCATCGTCATCGCCCCGGGCGAACGCCCCCTTGTCGAACGCACCGCTGTCGCTGTCCTCACCGAAGAAGTTTTCAAACGCACCGGAATCAAGCTCCAGACCTCGACCACCTTTCCAGCGTCCTGGCCCAAAGGCCGGCCCTCCATCGTCCTGTCGCCGCAACTCATCATGGCGAACCACGCCGCCTGGACGTACGATAACGGCCCCGAAACCAAACCCGAAGGCTTCCGCCTCTACACCCACCTCGGCGACGTCTGGATCCGTGCGACCGACTCCCGCGGAATCCTGTTCGGCGTCGGACGCCTGCTTCGCGAACTCGATTGGGCCCAAGGCGAGCTCTCCCTCACCGGACCCGTCAACATCGGAACCTCCCCCGCCTACGCCATTCGCGGCCACCAACTCGGCTACCGCGCCCAAGCCAATTCCTACGACGCTTGGAACGCTAAACAATTCGAGCAGTACATCCGCGAATTGACTTATTTCGGTACCAACGCTATCGAAGCCATTCCCTTTCAGGACGAGCGCAAGACCCCGGTCCTCAAGTTCCCCCGCCGCGAAATGAACAAAGCGATGGGCGACATCTGCCATCGGTATGGACTCGACTACTGGCATTGGCTCCCCGCCGAATTCGACCTCAGCAATACCGCCGAGCGCAATAAACTCCTCGGCCAATGCGACCAGCTGTTTCACGACTGCCCCATCATCACCGGCATCTTTTTCCCCGGCGGCGATCCTGGCAACAATCCTCCCGAACTCGTTCTCCCGTTCCTCGAAGACCTCGCGAAGCGCATGCTGCCCGTACATCCCAATGCGCGCCTGTGGCTCTCGCTCCAGCTCTTCAACAAGGAACAAATCGAGTACTCGTATCAATACATCGAGCGCGAAAAGCCCAACTGGCTAGGCGGCCTGATCTGCGGACCCTCCAGTCCCGACCCAGCTCCCACGCGCCTCCGTCTGCCGAAGCAGTACAAGCTACGCCTCTACCCCGACCTCACTCACAACAAGCTCTGCCAGTACGAAGTTCCCGAATGGGATCAGGCCTACGCCCTCACGCTCGGCCGCGAAGCCACCAACCCCAGGCCCGCCGAATTCGCCGCCATCCACAATCGCTACGCGCCCTTCAGCATCGGCTTCATTTCCTATTCCGACGGCATCCACGACGACGTCAACAAGGTCGTCTACAGCGCGATGAGCTGGGATCCGAAGTCCGATCCGCGCGACATCGTCATCCACTACGCCCGCGCCTACTTCGAACCCAAGACCGCGAATGAAGCCGCCGACGGCATCCTCGCCCTCGAACGCAACTGGCACGGGCCCCTCGCCGACAACGGCTCTGTCGAAGGCACACTGCTTCTCTGGCGCGATCTTGAACGTAAAGCGCCGCAATTGAAAACCAACTGGCGCTGGCAGATGAATCTGCTGCGCGCCAACTACGACGCCTTCGTCCGCCGCCGCCTCATTAACGAAACCAAGCTGGAGCTCGAAGCCAACCAGATCCTCATCAAGACACCTGTCAACCCCGCCGAACTGATGGCCGACGCGATGAAGATCCTCAACCGCGCCGTCGATCAGCCTGTCAGCCCCGACCTGCGCGCCCGCATCGCGGACCTCTGCGAGCAACTCTACCGCTCCATCGGACTACAAACCAGCGTCCCGAAATACCACGCCATCGGCGCCGAACGCGGAGCCGTCCTCGATTTCATCGACTACCCGCTGAACAACCGCTGGTGGCTCGAAGACGAATTCAAGAAGGTCGCCGCGCTGCCAACTTTACCGCAACGATCCGCCCGCCTCGTCGAACTCGGAACCTGGGAGAACCCCGGCCCCGGCAGCTTCTACGATGCCGTCGGCAACATCGCGAAATCACCGCACGTCGTCCGCGCCGAATCGAGCGCCACCGATCCCGGCAAAATTCGCCAGCCCGGCATGACCTACTGGTGGTGGGATCAAGGCAAGAGCCGCGCCCGTCTGCCCTGGCAAGTCACCACCTTTCCCGCCGCCATGCTCTACGACGGCCTCGCCGAAAACGGAACCTACGTCGTCCAATCCTGCGGCTACGGCCAAGCCCTGATGCGCATCAACGGCGACCTCATCACGCCCACCAACGACGCCCGCGAAGCCGGCCAGCGCAAGCAATTCCCGGTCGAAGCGAAATATCTGAAAGGTGGCAAGCTGGTCCTCACCTGGGATCGCCCGAAAGACGAAGGCAACCTGAACTGGCGTCAGAAATCGCGCCTCGCTGAAGTCTGGCTCATCCGAAAAGGTTAACGAATGACGACCCGAATCGCACTCGCTCTCAGCCTCGCCGCCTCCGCGCTCTTCGCCGCCGACGAGCCCAAAGTCATCAAGCACGTCACCGTCTATTCCGTCGCCGGACGCTATGGCGGTTGGCCCGCCAATCATGGAATCTGGGTTTGGAATAACGAAATCGTAGTCGGCTTCAGCGCCGCCTATTACAAGTGGATGGGCCCCGACCGTCATCCCTACGAACGCGAAAAGCCGGAAGAGCCCTTCCTCGCGCGCAGCGCCAACGGCGGCGAATCCTGGTCCATCGAGCCCACGCCCGCGCTCGTTCCGCCCGAAGGAATGTATACCGCCTCGGGCCCCGGCGGCAAAGCCAGCGACCTCGCCGAAGCCATCGACTTCACCAACCCCGGCTTCTCGATGACCTTCCGCATGACCGACGCGCAAAAGGGTCTGTCCTGGTTTTTCTATTCCTACGATCGCGGCAAGACCTGGAAAGGCCCGTTCAATTTCCCGATGCTCGGGCAGAAGGCCGTCATGGCCCGCACCGACTACATCGTGAACGGAAAACACGACGCCATGGTCTTCCTCACCGCGACGAAAGCCGCCGGAGGCGAAGGTCGCACCTTCGTCGCCCACACCACCGACGGTGGACTCAAATGGCAATTCGTAGCCTGGACCGCGCCCGATCCCGGACCCGGTTTCACCATCATGCCCTCCACCGTGCGCCTCTCGAAAACAGATCTCGTCACGACGGTGCGTCACGAAGAGACCGCGCGCAAAGGTCCGAACTGGATCGACGCCTACGCATCGAAGGACAACGGCAAAACCTGGAGCTACTTAAGCCGCCCCGCGCCCGACACCGGCGACAAGAGCGGCAACCCGCCCAGCATGATCAAACTGAAGGACGGCCGCCTCGCCATTACCTACGGACACCGCTCGCCGCCCTTTGAAATGCGCGCGCGCCTAAGTTCCGACGGCGGCAAAACATGGGGCCCCGAAATCGTTCTCCGCGGACCCGCCGGAGCCTGGGACATCGGCTACCCGCGCACCGTCCAGCGCGCCGATGGCAAAATCGTCACCGTCTACTACTGGGCCACCGAGCCGCAAAAAGAGCGAACCATCGAAGCCACCATTTGGGATCCAGGAAAGGCCGCGAAGTGATTCCATCGCGCTTCAACAAGGCATCGAGGCGCGCACGAAGCGGCACGAAGTGCCGCGTAGTAAGTGCCCGCGCCAGCGCGAAGTGTAACCGCCATCGCCGTGCTCTCCCCCCTCAGCACCGAACCGCGACCGTAAGGAAGCGGACCTCAATCCCCCCTCAGCACCGAACCGCGACCGTAAGGAAGCGGACCTCAAACCCCCCTCAGCACCGAACCGCGACCGTAAGGGAGCGGACTTCAATACCCGGCCGAAATCAGCCCATCCAGCGCATCCAAATCCAACTCCGCCGCACGGCACAAATCCAGCATCGGCTTCTCGCCGGATTCCACCTTGCGAGCCGCCACCGCCACCTCCGCGGCAATCTCCGGCGGAATGATCACCGCGCCATGCTGGTCGCAAACGATCAAATCTCCCGGACGCACCAGCATCCCAAACACCCTCACCACACAATCGAAATCTTCAAGATGCGCCCATCCATGCGAAACACTCACTCCCGCCGCGAAAAAATGAAACGGCTTCGCCATCTGGCCCACTTCATCCAGATCGCGGACCGTGCCATTCGTCAACACGCCCACGCAGCCCAGCTTCTGATGGATATGCGAATTGACGTCGCCCCAGTACGCGCCCCCTGGCGTTTCGCTCAACTCCTGCGCCACCGCGATCAACGGACCCGCCTTGCCGCGCATGCCCTCCCAGTACTCCCGCCGGTTCACGCGCCGCTTTTTCGCCGACGGCTGATGCGAATGGATCGCCAGCGTGCTGGCGTAACCGATCATCGCCCCATGCTGTCGGAACAGGCATTCGACTCCCGGACCCGTTATGCCTTCGAGGCGCGGCCGCACGTCGAACGTCTCAATCGCATTCGCAAGAGTCGGCGTATTAATTTTTCGCAGCTCGTCGAGCTGTTCAAGAGAGAGGGTCACTCGCTGGTCCAATCCTTCCAGAAATTCTCGCGCCCGCGCGGACGCGGACTTGCCATCAGTCAGCCACCATAATAGGTTGAGCCTCTTCGGATACAAAGGATTTTTTCAGCCTTTCGTTCACTGAATCCGCCGATGCCCACACCATTTCTATTCGAAGCGTTTGACGACGAGCAGCTTGCAAACGCCCAATGCGGAGTCTACGACTGCAGCCCCCAAGGTAATGGCTTTCGCACGGAATTTCGCGCTCTCAGAATTGAAGCCCTGGAAAAATCTCAATGACCACCTTGCGAAACCCGATCCTGCTCGCCCTCCTGCTAGCGGCCGCCGCGAACGCCCAACCCGTCGAAGTCGAGCGCCTCGATGGATCCCGCCTCGCTATCGACAACTACGCCGAGCATCGCGCTAACATCTTTGTCTTCCTCTCTACCCGCAGCCCCGAAACGCGGACCGCCACCCCTGCCATTCGCCAGGCCAACGATCGCTACCGCCGCCGCAAGTTCATGTTCATCGGCGTCTTCTCGAATCGCAACGAAAATGCCGCCGAAATTCTGAAATTCTGCCAAGCGTCCGGCTTTACTTTCCCCTGCTATCGCGATCCCTCGCGCGCCGCCGCGAAACATTTCGGAGCCACCGTCACGCCCGAAATCTTCCTCCTCGATGCCGAACAGAAAACGCTCTATAAAGGCGGAGTCGCCGGCATGGAACAAGCCCTCGCCGATCTCGCCGCGCAAAAGTCAATCACCGTCGCCTCCACGCCACCCGAAGGAACGCCCATCGCGAACCCCGGCGCACCGCTTCCCATCGAAGATCCGCACGGCACCCTCATCCATTCCTCCGAACTCATCTTCGAGAAAATCCCCGGCGCGCCGAATCACCATGCCTCAAGCATCATCGAAGCGCCCAACGGCGATCTGCTCGTCACCTGGTACGGCGGCAGTTACGAATCCTCCGACGACGAAGCTCTTTTTATGGCCCGCCGCAAGAAAGGCCAGCGGACCTGGGACGCTCCGGTCATGCTCTGGCGCGATCTGAAACAGCCCGTCGGCAACGCCGTCATCTTCACCGATCAGCGCAACCGCGTCTGGATTATTTGGGGCCGCATGGAAGCCAAGCAACCTCTACTCGCCCACACCGGCTGGGAACGCACCCGCCTGCTCTACCGCATCTCCGACGACAACGGCTATCACTGGTCCGCCGACAAGCTCTTTCCGATGGACACCACCGGCTGGCTTCCCCGCAACCTCGCCATCAAGCTCACGACCGGCGAGCTCGTCGTCCCCCTCAGCGACGAACGTAACAACACCGACCTGTCTTTCTTCGTCATCACCAAGGACAGCGGCGCCACATGGACCCGCTCCAACATCATTCCGAATGCGCAATCGCAGGGCGAACAACCCACCGTCGCGCAGCGCATGGACGGCTCTTTGCTCGCTTACCTACGTACCGGTCCGCGCCTCCTCCAGACCGAATCTTTCGACAAAGGCATCACCTGGACGCCCGCGAAACTCACCGAGCTCAAGAATCCCGACGCCGCCATTTCGCTCTGCTCCCTAAAAAACGGCAGCCTCATCCTCGCCTGGAACAATCAGGAGCACGGACGCTCGCCGCTCCACATCGCCCGCTCGACCGACGGCGGAAATACCTGGAGCACGCCCATCGCTCTTGAATCGAATCCCGGCGAATACTCTTATCCTTCCGTCGTCCAAACCTCCGACGGCCTCATCCACGTGATCTACACCTATCGCCGTTACTCCATCAAACACGTCGTCTTCAACGAAGACTGGCTCTACCGCTATGAAAGGCCCGACTAATCGCCATGCGAGTGATTGGCGTAATTCCCGCGCGCTACAAATCGTCCCGCCTCGAAGGCAAGCCGCTCGCCGACATCCACGGCAAGACCATGCTGCAGCACGTCTACGAGCGCGCCAGGCGGGCGAAGAATCTCGATGACGTTCTCATTGCCACCGACGATCGCCGGATCGCCGATGCCGCCGTCCACTTCGGAGCCAAAGTCGTCATGACCTCCGTCGACCATCGCTCCGGCACCGACCGCGTCGCCGAAGTGGTCGCCGCCGACCCCGCCGACGTCATCGTGAACATCCAGGGCGACGAACCGATGCTCGATCCTCTGATGCTCGAAGAGGTCATCGCGCCCTTCCGCGAACGCATGGGCCTGCAACTCGTCACGCTCAAGAAGGAAGTCTTCCACGACTCCGAATTTCGCGATCCTGGCGTCGTCAAAGTGGTCACCGATTCCCAAGGATTCGCTTTCTATTTCTCCCGCTCTCTGATTCCGTATCCGCAAAATAAGACTCCGCATTTCCACGTGTATGAGCACATCGGCGTGTACGCCTACTCGCGCCACTGCCTTCTACAGCTCTCCCAGCTGCCCGTCTCGCCACTCGAGGACGTCGAAGGCCTCGAACAACTTCGCGCGCTCGAAAACGGAATCCCCATCCTCGTCATCGAAACCAAAAGTGCGCTCGAAACCATCTCCGTCGACACGCAGATCGACCTCGAACGCGTCCGCATCGCTCTCCAAAAGGAAATGCCGTCCGCATGACGAAACCCACCACCGCCCGTCTCGCGGAATGGGAAGCCTCCCTCCCCGCTTCGACCCGCCATCACCTGCAACTCGCCGCCGACCGCATCGTCGCCGCTAAACAAAGCGGTGGCCGCGTCGTCACCGTTACCGGCAGTGGACCGAATATTCATGAAGGCGTCACCACCCTCATCGCTGAGCTGATGCACAAAGGCATCATCGACGGCGTCCTCACCAGTTCCGCCGTCGTCGCCCACGAAATGGCCGGCACCCTCGACCGTATCAAGCGGATTCGCGCCGCCGACCATCCGGACCTCGACCTTCCCCGCGATCTTCTTCCCCGCGGAGGCGTCTTCGAAATCACTGAAATGACCGACGCGGAACGCACCGCCATCCGCGCCGAAGTGGACGCCCGCTGGGACCTGTATGACCGCATCGCCCATCTACCCGGCGACGTCATTATCAAAGCCGCCGGCAACATGGCCTGGCCCATGGGACCGCGCACCGAACGCCTGGCGCGCGAAGTCGAAACGCTCGCCAAGGAATCCGGACTGCCCTTCGAACACATCGCCGGACTCGGCGCCGATCCCTATACGATGCTCGGCGCCGGAGCCCATTTGAACCTTCCCGTCCTCGTGTCGATTCCCCAACTCGTCGGCGGAGGCGCCGTCGGACTCGCCATCGGCGACGCCATCTCCATCACCCGCCGCGCCCGCCTCGTCGCGGAAACACTCGCCAGCGCCAGCGTCATCATCGAATCCGCCATCGCCCTCTCCCAGGAAATTCACGACGGCCCGTTTGAAACCTACACCGGACACGGCATCTGGTCCGGCTGGCAAAAGGACTTCTCCTACAGCCTCGAAAACAAAACACTCGTCCGCTTCGATCTCGATCCGAATCTCGAAAAGGCTTGGCGTCACGAGCGCGAATCGGCGCAAGTGCAGGACGCCGTCAATCGCGGCCTCCCCAAAACCAAGCTCACCGGCATCCCGTTCCGCATGGAAATGTCCGGCTTCGCGCGCCTCGAATCCAGCCTGCCCGTCACCGCCGACATCGGCGTCGCGTGGCCCATTCTCGCTGCCCGCGTCGCCGATCGCCTCGGCGTCCAGCTCGATTTCCTCTCCGCTCCCCAGGAATCACCCGAAGGGAAAGCAGTCCGCGCGTGGATCGTTCAAAACGTCCATGCCGTCGATCGCGCGACAATGCACCAAGCTGTTCGCGCGCTCCGCACAACCAAATCCGCCGGACGAATGGCCACTCATCAATGACAATTCCATCCCAATTCAAAAGTGCCCTGAGCCCGAACTATAAGTGGCAAGTCGTCGGAATGCTGTGGTTCTGCGGCTTCTTCAACTACGCCGACCGCCAGGCCATCTTCTCCATCTTTCCGCTGCTCGAGAAAGAATTGGGCCTCGATGAAATCCAGCTCGGCCTGCTCGGATCCTCCTTCGCCCTCGTCTACGGAATCTGCGCGCCCTTCGCCGGCAACATCGTCGATCGCATCAAACGCAAAACCGCCGTCCTCGGTGGCCTCATCGTCTGGAGCGTCATCTGCATGCTCACCGCGATCTCGCGCAACTTTGGGACGCTCCTCTTCTTCCGTGCCGCCGAAGGCCTCGGCGAGACCTTCTACTTTCCCGCCTCGATGTCCCTGATCGCCGATTACCACGGTAAGAAAACACGCTCCCGCGCGATGGGCACGCACCAGACCGCTGTCTATATCGGCACCATCGCCGGCGGATTCTTCGGCGGCCTCATCGGCCAATACTATGGCTGGCGCTGGTCGTTCGTTCTGTTCGGCGGACTCGGCGTCGTCCTCGGCTTCATCCTCAGTAAGCTGCTCGTCGAACCCAAGCGCGGCCAGGCCGACATGGAAGACTTCGGCGTCGAACGCACGCAGCCCGCCGCGATGCCCATCAGCGCATTCCTCAAAGTCATTTGGACCACGCCCACCGTCCTGCTTTGCATGGGCGCGTTCATGCTCGACAATTTCGTCGGCATGGTCATCCTCTCGTGGATGCCGAAATTCCTCTACGATAAATTTCACTTGAGTCTCGCCATGGCGGGTCTCACCGCGACCATCTTCATCCAACTCGCCAGCATGGTCGGATCGCCCTTCGGCGGCTGGCTCGCGGACACGCTGAAGATCCGCTTCCCCGGCGGACGCATCGCCGTCCAAATGATCGGCCTCCTCCTCAGCGCGCCCTTCACCGTCTGGTGCGGCCAAACCCTGTCCGTCTTCTGGCTGATGGTCGCCCTCACCTGCTGGGGCTTCTTCAAAGGTATGTACGACGCGAACATCTTCGCCTCCGTCCTCGACGTCGTGCGCCCCGAGGCCCGCGGAACCGCCGTCGGCTTCATGAACATGATTGGCTGGCTCGTCGGAGCCGGCACCGCCCCCGTCGTCATCGGCTACATCGCCAAGAAAGCCAGCCTCGGCTACGCCATCTCCATCGCCTCCATCGCGCTCGTCGGAGCCTCCGCTCTGCTCCTGATCGCCATTCTATTCACCGTTAAGAAAGATGTCGAAAAGCTTCGCCGCCAACTCGAAGAAGCCTAACCCAATCGCAATGACACTGCCCAAGCCGCTCCGCGGCATCATACCCCCGGTCCTCACGCCGTTGCTCGATCGCGACACCTTGGACGCCACCGCCTTCGATCGCCTGCTCGAACACCTCATCGCCGGCGGAGTCCACGGACTCTTCATCCTCGGCAGCACCGGCGAAGCACCCAGCCTCAGCTATCGCCTCCGTCGTGAGGTGATGGACCGCGCCTCCTCCACCGTCGGAACGCGCTTGCCCATTCTCGTCGGAATCACCGACACGTCCTTCGTCGAAACCCTGAATACCGCCGAGTACGCCGCCCAGGCCGGAGCCTCCGCCCTCGTGCTTTCGCCGCCCTTCTATTACACCCTCGATCAGGCCGCCTTCCTCGGCTACCTCGAACGCCTCGCGCCCCTGCTTCCACTGCCGCTCTATCTCTACAACATGCCGAACTACACCAAGCTCGTCATGGCTCCCGAAACCGTGCGCGCCGCTGCCGCGATCCCGAATATTTACGGCTTGAAGGATAGCTCCGGCGACAAGGATTACTTCCGCGCCTGCCAACAGGCCGTGCGCGATCGTCCGGATTTCGCCATGCTCATCGGCGTCGAAGAGATCCTCGCGGAAATGGTCGCCGAAGGCGCCCACGGCGGCGTCTGCGGAGGTTCCAATCTCGATCCCGCCCTCTACGTCCAACTCTACGAGGCCGCCCTCCGCAACGACCGCGAAACCGTGGACCTCCTCCAGAAAATCGTCCTCATCATCAGCGAAGGCGTTTATCGCGTCGGAACCCCCGGCTCCGCCTATCTCCGCGGCCTCAAGACCGCCGTCTCTCTAATCGGCATCGGCAACGGAGTCATGGCCGAACCCTACCAATCGATGACCCCCGAAGAGCGCGAGATAATCCAGCAAGCCATAAAAGCCGCCGGCGTTGGCACCGCAAGCCGCTAGCGCTATCCGCCAAGCATCGAGGCGCGCAGTAAGTGCTCTTGCGGCGCCCGCTACCAATTGAATGAAAATGTGCCGCTATAGCCCCGCCCGTCAGGGCGGGGATTCCTCCCCCCAATCGGACGACACCGTCGAGGAGTGCGCGAAGCGTCACCCTCGCCGCCACACTTCCGACCGAATCAACCCCGCCTGCCACTCGCGGACCTCAATCCGCCGCAACCCCGACTCGCGCATCAAATCCTCAATCGGCGGCAGTGCCCGCGCACGCAAACCAGTCGTAAGCCGGAAAAACGCATACATCACCGTAATCCAAACACGCGCGTGCCACCGCCGCCACCCCGACTCTGGAATTGCAAAGTCGGTCATCAGCCAAATCGCATCACCAGCCATCCATCCCGCCAGCCGCCCGATCAGCGTGCGCGCGTCTGCCGCCGAAAAACAATCCAGGAAGAACAGCGTGACCACGCCGTCGTAATCGTGCTCCGCATACCGTAGCGACAACGCATCCGCTTGGTGGAACCGCAAGCGCGTGCAGTCCCCCACTCGCAAGCGAGCCAGCGCGATCATCTCCGCGCTCAACTCGACGACATCGATCTCCGCATGCGGAGCCGCGTCCACAAGCCGCGCCAAAGCCCGGCCGTCCCCCTCACCCAAAACCAAAATTCGCCGAGCCCCCGCCAGCCGATCCAAATACCAAAACCGCGCCCGTTCGAGCGCGCGCCCATACGCCGCGTACTCGATCCACCGATACAACTTCGCAATCCGTCCGGCCTTCATCGGAACAACAGCGGCGTCAGCAACACCGCGTCCGCAAGGACGCCACGCGCGTCACGCGAAAGCTTCCCGCTGAACAGATCGATCGCCGCCAACCCCACCGCGCTCAGCGCAACCGCATGCAGCCAGTTCGATCCCGACACGATCGCCCAAATTGAGCACAACCCCGCGAAAGCCAAGGCCCACCACACCCCTCGGAGCGCCGATCCAGCCCGTTCCGGCCATCTCTCGATCAACCGCATGTTTCGGTAGCACAACAACGCGAACGCAATCGCCGGAATTACCAGGCTCTGCCGCTGTCCTGATCCCATCCATCCGATCAGAAATACGCCCGCCGTAAACACGATCGCCGCCGATGGCTGCTTCCACGCGGCTCCGCCCACACGCCATAAAGCGAAAATCGACAGGTAACAAACCACCACAACGCCAATCACCACACCCGCGGAAAAGACCGCCGGACGCAGCCAGAATAGGGAAACCAGAACGTCGGCGGCTAACACTCCCGCCAGCAGCCAGCGCGCGGCCGCATTGTGGCGTCGGTATAACTGATGTCGCGTAGCCTCGTCCTCCGAGGCGGGATGCCGCACATCGAAGATCCGATCCGCCAGGTAGATTGCCCACACCGTCAGCGCCAACACTACCCGGCCAGCGGGCAAAAGCGTCGACGAAAACGAACGCGCCACGAAATCCTGCCACACCACCGCAACGATCGGCGCATCCAGACTCAGCAGATTCGGCCAAAGCCAAACCGGCGGCCTGCGAAGTTCATCCATCTTGATGTGGAATTAGAAAATGAAAGCCAGGCCGCCGCGCAGCGCCCGTGGCGACTGGATCAGCACGACCCGTCCGCCATCCGCCGTTGCCAGCGAAAGGTAGCCCTGCGCCAACGCATTCCGCAATTCGGCGGATGCCTCGATGCGTCCACCCATTCCGAAAATCCCAGGCAGCGGTTGCCGCACGCTAACATTCCAACCCGTATCGCGCGAAGGAGTGTTCGTCAGGTAGACATGAGCCGGCATCAACGTGCGGAAATCCGTCCAGCTGTAGCTCGAAGAAATTCGCGTACCCGTCACCGCAAGTCGCGTCGAAACCCGCGCCGTCACCCACGTCCGCTGCACATGCTCCAGCGCCGCGCGCAAATCCTCCGGCGTGCCGCCTTCTAATAAAGGCTGCCGCCCGCTGAATGCGCCCGCGCGTCCCGCCGCGATCAGAACATCCAGGCGATCACTCAATCGCTGTTCCACCGAAGCCGTACAGCCCATGCTGTGGAACCGCCCGGCGTTGAAGAAATTAGTCCGCGACGAAGGATCCGCCAACAAATCCGATTCCGGCAGAAAGCCCGTCGGAGACGAAATCGCCAGCGCCGTGTTCTGGATCACCTCGTGATAAAGGCTTCCGCGAATCGTCGTCGAGCGAATCCTCTTCCGATAGCCAAGCTCGATATTCTCGTCCCGCTGAATCTTCGCCCGGCCGTCGATCAGCGATACCCGCGGCAGCATCGCCAGCGCCGCCAGATCCTGTTGCAGCGCGTCGTTGCGTAGCGTGTCCGCCGCCAGATCCGCGCTCGCCGCCGACGTCGGCACCGTGAGTTCCGCCGGCGTTGCCCCCGAGCTGAACGCTACTTGCAATGTGCCTATCGTTCCCAGATCCGCCGTGATCCGCGCAAATGGACTGAGGAAGTTCACCCGGTCCACGAACGTCACCGACTCCGCCGAAGCGCCATATTCCAGCTTCAGGCCGTCCGTCAGTTGGAATCTGTCGATCATGCTCAGGCCCATGCTGCGGAACGCCGGAGCGCCACCGGTCGCGCCCGCCACCAATCCCACGCCCGCCCGATTTGGAAGGTACATCTGCCGCATCGTCAGCGTTACCGCCGGTGCCAGAGAGCTGGCATCATCCCGGCTATACGTCGTGCGGAACGAAGTCGCCGGTACCGCCGAATTCGAGCTATACCCGACGTTGCCCGAGAACTGTACCCGGTTCGCGCCGTTGATCGAAGTCGCCACCGAAAACGCCGTACCCAAATCCGATTGACTACCCGAAGTTCCGTAGGACGCCGAATCTCCCGCCGAAACCGCAACCAAGCCGCGAGTGTCCGAAAACACGCTTGCCCGTGAAGACGACGACGTGCCCGGATCGCGGAATCGCAGCACCGGCCGCGTCGCCGCCGAGCCTCTTAATACCCATTTCCATTCGTCCGACATCAACCCGCCTCGAGGTGGACCTGTATAAACCAGTTCGATCGAGCTGAACACGCTCGCCAGGTTGATCGTCAGGATCGATTCCATCCCCGGCTGCACCGCGATGTTCCGCCGGATCGCCGGAACAAACGACGACAGCGACACGCGTACGGAGTAAAAATCAGGAATCAGTCCCTCGAACACGAACCCGCCGCGTTCATTGGTCAGCACCTGCCGGACCACCGAATCGGACCTGCTATAGAGGATAACCGTCGCGCCCATTTGCGCGACGCCTAATGTGTTTTTGACGTTGCCCGCAATGGCGCCGCCTGGGACTAGCGATGTCGGAGCGCACTGCGCATACTGCATCGCGAGAATCGCGCTTGTAGCCAAGAGCAAGGCAGTACGCATTCCGTGTCCTCGAACGTTTTGCCCGTTCGCCATCGCCGTCTTCATTTGGCGAAGCTTAACTTCGCCCATGCGCAGAGACCGAATTAGTCTATGCGTTTTACTTCGCCGCGACTTTCTTTGGAGTCGCTGGCGGTTCGATCACCGAGAAATTCGCCGTCTGCGTCAAGGTCTGATTCTTGATCTTATCGACGATCTTCATATTCAGAGTATACTGCCCGGCCACCATGTCCTTCAGCGGCAGCAGTTTCTCAACCACCACCTGCGACGCGGCACCGCCGGTCGCGCCGACGTCTTCCTGATATTCGAACACCTTCTCGTTCGAACCGATCTTGACGATCTCGTAATCGATCGTGGCGTTCGGCTTCCGCGTCTTTTCGTCCGCCGCAAAATTGTACAGCTGCGTATAGATCCCCAGCTTCTCGTCGCGCTTGAACACGCCGTCGATCCTCGGCCGCACTTTCGAGCTGCCGATGACGAACTGACCCGTGCCAATGCTCCTCGTCGGAACCTTCTCGATCATGTCCGCCAGAATCAGTGAGCTCGACGAAAGCTTCTCGTCATCGAAGTGCGGAATTTCCAGCGCCACTTCGTAGTTGTTCATCGTCCCGCCGACCACGTCCTTCGCCACTACGTTCAGCCGATATTTGCCCGGCGCCAGCGGAATCGACTTCTGATAAACCTTCTGGCCCTTCGCCGCCTCTTGCAGCAGTTCCGTCGGAACTTCCGTCGTCACCGCTTCTTCGAACACGTTCGCCGTTCGCCGCGCCATCGTCGTGATGCGCGCATAAATATTGATCGTAGACTTCGAAATGCCGTCCTTTTCCTTGAACTGCAGATCCTTGCCTTCAAACTGGATCATCACCGACGTCAGAATCGACGACGACGTCAGCGGAATCACGTCATAGCGGACCCGCATCGGCAGCAGGTTGAATTTGATCGTCGAATTCACCGCCGCTTCCAGATCCTTGAATTTGATCGGAGGGGGCTTCTGCAACATCGCGAACTGCTGCAAACGGTCGAACTGGTTCATGCTCGCCGGCAGCGGCTGGCTGCCCGTACCCAAACGCGTACCGTCCGTGCGCGTGAAGCGATCCGTTTTCGACGACAAGCCCATCGACTCGTTCAGCGTCAGTCCTGCGTTCGGAACATACAACAGCGCGTCCTTTTCCGACGGATCCATCGTCATCCGGTATTCGCCCGACATCGACGGATCCACGAATTCGATATTGATATCCGTGCCGATCCCGTCGAGATAGCGATACCGCCATTTCTCGAATGGGAACGTGGACGTCGTGCCGCCGCCTTCTTCGTAGGGGCGGTTATACGAGCCACCCGAAGGATGCGACTCGATTTCGTCAGGCGGTCCAAATGTAATGTAAATGCGGCCGCGATCAGCCTTCCAACCCGGAATGCCTGACGCGTAATGCTCGTTCGCATACGCGATGCGCCGGTAGTGCTCTTCCTTGTACTCGTTCTCTTCCGTGTCCGGAGTCGGATCGCGCCGCAGCCAGAACTGCTCCACGAAATTCTGCCGTTCTTCGTCCGTCGACAGGCGCTTGAACGCCGTCCGCTCTTCATCCGTGATGATGTAGCCGACTTCTTCCGACAGCCACTTCTTGTACGGAGTCTCGAGCTCCTTGCGCAGCCTGTCCTCGCGCTTCTTCTTCTCTTTATCCGAAATCGGCTTCGCCACCGTTTCCCGCTGATCGGAAGACGAGGCTTGGTCTTTCTTTTTGTCGGCGCCCTGAAGTCCCCCGGAAGGGATGAGCAGCGCGGCCGTCGTGAGAACAGCGAGAGTCCGCGGCAGAGTACGATACATAAACACTTCCACCTTTAGTGATTGTACGGCTGTTGGTCAGATGCAAGCAACGGGGTGGCCGTTCCCACCCCAACCAATTCCAACCACTTAGGGTCAGCCCGGCGTGCGAGCGAATCACAGATGTGCATCCGCCCCCGCCTCAACGCCAAATCCCGAACGAAGCCCCCCACTGAACCCGGAGCATAAGCGACGGGACCACCCCCCAGCACTTCCCATTGAACCCGGAGCATAAGCGACGGGACCAACCCCCAGCAACTCCCATTGAACCCGGAGCATAAGCGACGGGACCTCGTGGAGCGTAAGCGACGGGACCCTTTCCCTCCCCCGACCCCTACACTAAAAACTATGGCCGTCTCCAAAACCAACGCCATGCGCCTCCTCGACCAACACGGCGTCCTATACGAAATAAAGGAATACGAAGTCGATCCCGACGACCTCTCCGCCGAAACCGTAGCCAAAAAGGTAGGACTCCCCGCCGATCAGGTCTTCAAAACCCTCTGCGTCCGAGGCGACCGCAACGGCGAAGTCCTAGCCGTCATCCCCGGCAGCGACTCCCTCAACCTGAAAGCCCTGGCCAAGCTCACCGGCGACCGCAAAATGGACCTCCTCCCCCTCAAAGAAGTCCTAGCCGTCACCGGCTACCAGCGCGGAGCCGTCACCGCCCTAGCCGCCAAACGCGCCTTCCCCCTCTACGTCGATGAAACCATCGAGCTCTTCGACATCATCTCGATCTCCGTAGGAATGCGAGGCGTCCAAGCTCTCCTGAAACCCGAAGACTACCTCCGCGTCACCAACCCCACCATCGCCGCCCTGGTGGCATAGGCCTCTTGGTGGCATAGGCCTCTTGGTGGCATAGGCCTCTTGGTGGCATAGGCCTCCGGCCTGTGCATGCAACCAAAATCCAAACCGCGATCAACCAAGAAGCAAATCCGCCTCACCAATCGACATTTCTGTGCACACAATCCCACCCCCGAACGTCTGCATAAGAAAGATGCGGTCCCGACTCCTCCTCTCCGCCGCGATCCTGACCCTTACCGCATACGCCCAGGACCAACCCCCAACCGCCCGCGTCGACGGAACCATCGTCGACGCCGCCAACGGACTCAACCTCCGCCGCACCCACGTTATCCTCCGTCCCGCCGACGCCGGACTCTCCGCCATCGGAGTCGAAACCGACGCGCGCGGCCATTTCGAATTCCGCGATGTGCCCCCCGGCCGCTACGCCCTGCTCGCCGAGCGCGATGGATACCTTCCCGCCACCATCGCCACCCGCGGAGCCTACCGCCTTCCCGAAATCCTCGCCGTGCAATCCGCCTTCCCCCTCTCCGGCATCGAAATTCGCATGTACCGTTGGGCCACCATCGGCGGCCGTATCAAATACGACGATGCCGAGCCCGCCAGCACCATCCTGGTCCAGGCTTGGCGCGAGCGCAGTTGGCGCGGACGTCACGGCTACTATGTCTCCACCGCCGTCCGCACCAACGACCGTGGCGAATATCGCATCTACGGACTCGCCCCCGGCAGCTACATCCTCGCCGCCGTCTACGACCGCGTCGTGCAGGTCGCCAACCTCAAAGAACAGCCTCGCCTTGACGCATCCGGAATCGCCGTTCCGCAGGAAGGCTACACCACCACCTTCTTCCCGAACTCCACCAAGCTCGCCGAAGCCGCCCCTCTTAAAGTCGGTCACGGATCCGAAATGAACGGCATCGACATCTTCCTGAACCCCGTCCGCAAAGCCTCCATTCGCGGCAAGGTGATCGACGGAGTCGCCAACGCCATCATCAAATCTCCGGTGCTCAATCTCGAGCGCATCGACGCTTCCGACTTCGGCGGAATCCCCGTGCAAGCGCCGTTAGTGGTGGATGTGGAGGGAAATTTCGAGCTCCACAACGTGCCCTCCGGCGCCTATATGCTCACGTCAGAAGGCATGAGCGGACCAACGCGCATTGTCGCGAGCGTCCCAGTCACCGTCGGCAACACCGACGTCGACAACGTGCAAGTCATCCTGCGCGGAGGCGCCCCTTGGCAGGTTGCTCTCAAATCCGATCTCGAAAGAAATGAGCGCACTGTCCGCATCCAGTTCGAACCCCGCAGCGACCGCGGCGCCATCATCCGCGAAACCTATAAACCCGACCTCGAAGTGTCGCTTCTGCCCGGCGAAATCTACGACGTCACCGTGGACAATCTTCCCGACGATTACTACCTAAGAACCGTCAAGGTCAACGGCAATGAAGTCAACGTCGTCAGCGGAACCCAAGGCAAAGTCGTCGCGCCCCTCACCCTCGAAATCGAGAAGAACGGCGGCCAGGTGATGGGCCGCGTCGTCACCGAATCCGGCTCCGACATCGTACCCGGGGCCAACCTGATACTCATCCCCCAACACCCCCGCCTCGCCGACTACCGCGACGGAGTCGCGGACCAGAACGGCTACTTCCTCCTCCACGGCGTCGCCCCAGGAAAGTACCGCCTCCTCTCCTGGCTCGACGAACCGCCCTGCGACTTCTGGCGCGGCAACTCCTGCGACCCCTATGGTCAGGAACTGACAATCGAGGAAGCCAACAAAATCCCCGTCATCCTCCGCCACAAACCCCCACCCCAAAACTAACGCCAAGCCCCAGCCTACGGTCTTGAACCCGGAGCGTAAGCGACGGGATCCGCCGCCTTGAACCCGGAGCGTAAGCGACGAGACCCCCGAACCGCCCAAAACCCAGCACCGAACCGCCCAAAACCCAGCACCGAACCGCCCAAAACCCAGCACCGAACCGCCCAAAACCCAGCACCGAACCGCGACCGTAAGGGAGCGGACCCCCGCATCCTAACCCGCCCCCTAATCCAAAATCTCCACCTTCTTAATCATCACCGGATCCCGCGGACGCTCTCCCAGCCGCTTCACCCGCGCGATCTTCTCCACCACGTCCATCCCCTTCGTCACCTGCCCAAAAATCGTGTACTGCTCATTCAGCGACGGCATATTGAACTCAGTAATAAAGAATTGGCACCCGCTCGTATTCGGCCCCGAATTCGCCATCGCCACCCGTCCCGGCCGGTCGAACTTCATCGTCGCCAGAATCTCATCCGCAATCCTGTACCCCGGATTCCCAAAACCCGTCCCCGCCGGATCGCCACCCTGAATCAGTTGCCCCGGAATCACCCGGTGAAAACTCGTTCCGTCATACAGCCGTGCCCGCGTCTTCTTCTTCGTCCGCGGATCGGTCCACTCTTTCTTCCCCGTCGCCAACTCAATGAAGTTCCGCACCGTATTCGGCGTCTCTTTCTGATACAACTTGATCGTGATGTCGCCCATCGACGTCTCGATCACCGCAAACGGACCCTTCTCCGCCGCGCCGGCCCGAAAACCCACCAGCATAAGCGAACTGTAAACCAGCAAGCGCGAAAATCTAAGGTGTCTAATCAAGATGCACCATTCTAAAACGTCGCCAAACGTTCCGCTTTGGGAAACCAAGCGGAAAAAAACACCGCTTTGGTGGTCGATCCGTTCCAAAGTTGCCGCCTCAACGACGTAACAACGTCACCGCTCCCTCTATCCCACCACCAATCACTCGTGTTTTCACTAAATTCCGATTTGGTGAGCCGATTGCTTCTCAAGTACGCGTATGAAAGCAGGGAAAGCGACAAGAGACGCGAGTTGAACCTTCCAAACAATCCTCTGTTCTATCTTCCAACCCTGACCCCCCAGTAGTCCTCAACACCCCACCCGACCGCGTCTCTTGCTCGTATTTACCGGAACCCCCGGTTTCATAATTTCTGTCACACATTTCATTCGATCCGCGTCTCCCGGATTGGACGCCCGCGCCCGGAGAGGATTCCCAAAACACTCTTCCCGATGCCATTCCCGCGTCGCCACTTCCTTGCCACCCTCCTTGCCGTCCCCGCATGGGCTGCGAAACCGCACGCCGAAATTGCCCTCGCCGGCGGAAAAATCTATCCCTCCCCAACCTTACCGTCGATCCTCGACGCCGTCGTCATCCTTCGCGAAGGCCGCATTGCCGCCGTCGGACCGCTTTCAAAAATCCGTATCCCCACCAAAGCCCTCGTCGTCGATTGCCGCGGAGCCGTTGTCGTCGCCGGCTTTACCAACTGCTTCGCCGACCCCGCTACGCCCGCTGCCTTCGAAGCCCAAACCACTCGCTGGGGCTTCACCTCCGTATTCGCCATGGGCCTCGAATCCGATCCCGCCCCCTGGCTCCGCCGCATCGAAACCGGCGAGGTCGCCGGACCCTGGATCCGCCGCGCTACCACTTACTCCGCCACAAAAACCCCCGAAGCCGTACCCGCCGACGCGCTTTGGATTCCCAACCCGCATGAACTCGACACCGAAACCCTCCGCGCCGCCGCCGCCGAGGCGCATCGCCAGCGGAAAACCGTCTTAGCCCACCCCATCACGCCCGAAAGCCTCGCCGACTGCCTCCAGGCGGGCATCGACGTCCTCGTCCACCCCCCCGACGCCGCGCCCGCGCTCCTCCGCAAAATCATCGATCGCCGCGTCGCCGTCATCCCCTCTCCCGCCGCCGGCTGGAACCAGCTCCGCCCCTTCTCAACCGCCGGCGGCCAAATCCTGTTCTCCACCACCGGCCGCGATCCCGCCGCCCAGTATCAAGCGTTCGCCGAAGCCGGCCTTTCGACAACGCAGATCCTAGCCGCACTCACCGCTAACCCCGCCGCCCGCTTCGGTGACAAACTGCACGGCCAACTGGCCCCCGGATTCCTCGCAGACGTCAACGTCCTCTCCGCCGATCCCGCCGCCGATGCCCGGAATTTTGCCGCCGTCCGTCTCAGCCTCCGCCAAGGTCGCGTTCTTCACAAAAGCGGCTAATACCACCAGGAAATCGCATCCACCCGTATCTGGCGAGTTGCAATCCCGGCCTAAATCGGAAATACTGGACTTCTCCCCCGAAGACTGGGCCTTTCGCGAGTTGCCCATGTCGGCATCGCCAGTTGTCGTACAAAAAAGCACACCAAGCCCGTCAAGTTTCAAGAACCTGTCAAGTTTCAAGTAATTGTTATTCGCCTGAAATATCCATGTGGGGAGATAGAAGGTATAGGTTAATCTGTAGATAACATCCGCCCCTGCTTCGGGCGGTGGATCTGTGGGAGCCACAAACTGCAATTTGCCGCGCTGCCTGCCGAAATGGCGTTCTTCGTTTTCTGAATGCCATCCAGCATGCCGGCGCTCAATCCAGCGCGTGGGCGTTAGTCTGAAGTTCCTTAGAAAGGGGCATTTGCATGTCTATTCGCGTTTTTGCTGCATTTCTACTCGTTTTCGCAGCCAGCGCCTTCGCCCAGTCGGGCGCCGGCCAAGGTAGTATTTCCGGTTCCGTAATGGACGCCTCCGGCGCTGCCGTTCCGGCCGCCGACGTCGTCGTCACCAACCAATCCAAAGGCATCCGCCGCACTCTCAAAACCACCACCGACGGCCTGTTCAGCGCGCCCGCCCTGGTTCCCGCCGACGGCTATAAAGTCAGCGTCACCAAGAGCGGCTTCGCCGTCTACGAAATCACCGGCATTACCGTCGCCGTCGGCCAGAACTTCACGATTAAGGCCGCCCTCAACATCGCTTCCACCGCCACCCAGGTCGAAGTCTCCGCCCAGGCCGCCACCGTCGATGACACCAAAACCGACGTCTCCCAGTTGATCGATCAGAATCAGATCCTCAACCTGCCCACCAACGGCCGCCGCGTCGACAACTTCGTCCTCGGCAGCCCCGGCGTCGCCCCCGACGGAGCTTTCGGTCTGCTTAGCTTCCGCGGCGTTGCCGGACACAACTCCTTCCTCACCGACGGCAACGACACCACCAACTCCTTCTACAACGAGAACGCCGGCCGTACCCGTATTTCCAGCCCGATCTCGCAGGAAGCCGTCCAGGAATTTCAGGTCATAACCGACAACTTCGCCGCCGAATACGGCCATGCCATGGGCGGAGTCGTCAACACCATCACCAAGTCGGGCACCAACACCGTCCACGGAACCGCCTACTGGTTCTTCCGCAACCGCACCTTGAACGCTCGCGACCGGTATGCGTCCTTCAACCCCCAGGACGTACGCCATCAGGCCGGAGCCAGCGTCGGCGGAGCCATCAAGAAGGACAAGCTGTTCTACTTCTTTAACTACGAGCTCAGCCGCCGCGACTTCCCCGCCATCGCCTCCATTACCAGCGCCAATGGAAACCTGTTCACCGCGCAAGGCACCTTCAACTCGACGCTCGCTTCGAACGCCTGCCCCGCCGCCACCGGCGTCCAGGCCACCGTCGCCCAGTGCCAGGCCGCCATCCGCCTGCTGACCACGCGTAACTTCGGCACCTTCTCGCGTAACGCGAATCAGGACCTCGGCTTCGGCAAACTCGATTACCACATCAACGAAAAGAACACCCTCAGCGTCTCGCTCAGCATGCTCCGCTGGGTTTCGCTCCATGGCATCCAGGCCACCGGCGTCGTGTTCAATACCGGAAATTTCGTCGGCAATAACGCCGATTCCACCGTCCGCAACGCCTACGGCCGCGCCCAGTTGACCACCATCGTCACCTCGCGCATGGTCAATGAAGCCCGCTTCGGCTGGTTCAAGGATCGCCTCTTCGATCCCGCCTCCGACGACTTCCTATACCCTGGTCTCGGCCGCGCCGGACTCACCGTCAACAGCACCTCGAACCTCGGTGTCGCCACCAGCTATCCCCGCCTCAACCCCAGCGAAACCCGCTTCTCTTTTACCGACAACCTCAGTTGGATCAAGGGCGCCCACACCATGAAGTTCGGGTTTGATTTCTCGAATACCGAAGATTACGTCAGCCAGCTGAACAATCAGTACGGCTCCTACAGCTACACGACACTCAACGCTTTCGCCCTCGATTTCAGCGGCAACACCACCGGCGCGAAGAACTGGAATACGTATTCCCAGACCTTCGGCAACCCGGTCGTCGATACCAACGTCAAGAGCATCGGCCTCTATGCCCAGGATTCCTGGCGCATCACGCCGCGCCTCCTGTTCAACATCGGCGTCCGCTACGACTACTCGGTCCTGCCCCAACCGACTATCACCAACCCGGATTACCCCGCCACCGCCCGCATCAATTCCGCCAAGGACAACTTCGCGCCCCGCGCCGGACTCTCCTATAGCCTCGGCAAAAACAACAAGACCGTTCTCCGCGCCGGCTACGGCATCTTCTACTCCCGCTACCAGACCGGCCTGATCGAGAACCTGTTCCTCTCGAACAGCGTCTATCAGAAGTCCATCACTTACAACTCCGGTACCGCCGCCCAGTTGGCCGCCGGACCGGTGTATCCCCTGAACCTGCCTTCCACCAACTTCAATCCGCCGGCCGGTTCGCTGGACATCCTTCTCGCCGACAAAGACCTGAAGAATCCCTACACCCACCAGGCCAACATCGGTGTCGAACACCAGTTCACCTCCACCATCAACGCCTCCGCCTCCTACATCTGGAGCCGCGGCGTCCGCCTCTACGGCGTCCGTGACCTGAACGTCAACCCGCCTGGCAGCCCCGTTACCTACACCATCCAGGATCCTTCCGGCGCAACGGTTGGCACCTACACCACACCCACCTACCGTACCCGTCCGGATTCCCGCTATCGCCGTGTGTCGCAGATCGAAAACCCCGGCCTCAGCTACTACGACGGACTCGCTCTCCAGGTCAACAAGCGCTTCTCAAAGGGCTTCCAGTTCCAGGGCGCTTACACCTGGTCCCACGCCATCGATCTGAATCAGAGCTCGGCGAACAACAACATCTTCTTCAGCTCCACCCCCACCAGCTTCGCGAACGGGGACTTCGCCTCTGAAAAAGGTACCGCCGCCAACGACGTCCGCCATCGCTTCAGCTTCAGTGCCATCTGGAGCCCCACCTTCACCGACAGCACCCGCCCCCTGGCGAAATATCTGGTCAACGGCTGGCAGCTCAGCGAGGTCACTACGCTCTCGTCCGCCCAGCCGATCAACTCGACCACCAGCGTCAGCGGCAACGCCTTTGCCGGCGCTCTCGTCACCGGTTCGCTGAACGGACTCGGCGGCGGCTTCAGCCGCGTGCCCTTCCAACCCACCAGCAACTTGAATGTTGATCAGGTCTACCGCGTCGACGCGCGCCTCAGCAAGAAGTTCCCGATCACTGAGCGCGTAACCGGCTTCCTTAACTTCGAAGCCTTCAACCTGTTCAACACGCCCTACGACACCAGCCGCACCGGCGCCGAGTACACCCTGGTCGGAACCGCTCTGGTCTACCGCTCGTCCTACAACGCGCCGAATTCAACCGCCTCCAACCCCGATGGAACCTCAGCCCGCCGCGCCCAGGTCAGCGTCCGCTTCACGTTCTAAACCCGGTCCGCCGGTTAACGTAAGCAAAATCAAAAAGCGCACGCTCCCCAAAAAGGAACGTGCGCTTTTCTCTTTTTTCGGAACAAGCTGACCGCCGCCTTGAACCCGGAGCGTAAGCGACGGGACCCAAACCCGCCATCCGAACAAAGCGATCGGCCCAGACACGTAGCAGAAGGCATCGAGGCGCGCACGAAGCGTGACGAAGTCACGCGCAGTAAGTGCTCTAAAACAAAACGGGCGCCACGGAAATCCGTTAGCGCCCGCCCATTCAAAACCGAGCCGCGCCCAAAGCAGCGCGAAGCGCTGCGTCGGAAGCGGACCGGCGTGCCTACGACGGTAACGGACCCAAACCCTAATTCCGCAACACCCGGATCCCGCCATTCGACGTAGACAGATCCAGCAACGGACCACCGCTGCCGATATTGCCCTCTAGATGATGCTTCGACAGCGTGCCCTGCGCCGAAACCCCGAAATCCGTTGCAATCGACGAATTGCTGGTATGCGCCCGCAACCGCGCGTTCGCATTCGCCGGCAGCCGCACCGTAATGGACGAATTCGACGAATCCGCCCGCACTTCATGCATCTTGTCGAGCGTCACGTCGATCCCGCCATTCGAGCTGTGCAGCACCACCGGCTTCGACGAATCGCTATCGCGCAGCGTCGCCCGGATCGATCCATTCGACGTCGTCGCCTCAAAGCTGCCCTTGGTGATCTCCGCCTTCACGCCGCCATTCGATGTATGCACCCGGACCTGCCCGCTCGTATCCATAATGTCCACGCCGCCATTCGACGTCTCCGCCTCCAGGCTCCCGTTCAGCCGCGTTACCTTCAGCTGCCCGTTCGAAGTCTTCAGCCGCGCCACCCCGTCGATGTCCTCAATCTTTATCGCGCCATTTGAAGTCACAATCTGATCCAGCACCGCTTTCCGCGGAACTCGGATCGAATACCGTACTCCCATATTTCCCCGCATCGTTGGACGCGAAGTATGGATCCGCACGGAGCTCGGCTGCGCGTCGATCTCGACCTTCATCTCCGCCAGTCGCTCCTGCGTGCTCGCGTACTTCGTCCCATTGATCTCAATCGTGTCCTTGTCCCAACCCACGATCTCCACCGTGCCGTTGAAGCCCTCAAGCGAAACTCGCCCGCCCGGCGACAGCGGATAGCTGTAGTGGAAGTCATCTTTATACCGGTCGGAATCGCCAAAGTTGATCTCGTCGCAGCCCGTCAACAAAAACGCGACCGCCGGTAAAGCCAGTTTCCAAAGAATCGAAGGCCGAATAAACATGCGATCTCCTTAAGTCGAATACTACGCGACTTTCCGAGCGAAGGTTCCCTAAACGTGCCATAGGCCTCCGGCCTGTGGTCATGATCCTCCCACACAAAAATCCCAATTGAACCCTGAGCGTAAGCGATGGGACCACGGTTTCCCAAACCAATTAAGGTCGCGCCATCTACCCAGCACCGAACCGCGCCCGTAAGGAACCAGCACCGAACCGCGCCCGTAAGGAAGCGGAACACGAGCGTAAGGAACCAGCACCGAACCGCGCCCGTAAGGAAGCGGAACACGAGCGCAACAAAACCACCCCCGCCGCATGATAAACTCCCCACCGGACCCACCCCATGAAAACCAAAGTCGCAGTCATCGGCGCCGGACTCGGCGGACTCTGCATGGGCTTCCACCTCCAGAAAGCCGGCATCGAAGACTTCGTCATCCTCGAGCGCGCCGATCGCGTCGGCGGCACCTGGCGCGAGAACACCTACCCCGGCTGCGCCTGCGACACCCCCGTCGTCCTCTACCAGTTCTCCTTCGCGCCCACCCTCCTCTGGAGCCACATCTTCCCTCGCGCCGCCGAAGTCCAGAAATACACCGAACAACTCGCCGACGATTTCCAACTCCGCCCCCACCTTCGCCTCAACGAAGCCGCCGCCCAAGCCACCTGGGACGAAGCCGCGGCCCATTGGCGCATCACCACCACCAAAGGCGAAATCATCGAAGCCGAAGTGCTAGTCTCCGCGCTCGGCCAACTCAACCGGCCCCTTCTTCCCGATATCGCCGGACGCGACTCCTTCGCCGGACCCGCCTTCCACTCCGCCCAGTGGAATCACTCCCTCGACCTCGCCGGCAAACGCGTCGGAGTCATCGGCTCCGCCGCCAGCGCCGTCCAATTGATCCCCGAAGTCGCGAAAGTCGCCAGCCACCTCACCGTCTTCCAGCGCTCGCCCAATTGGCTTCTCCCGCGCCTCGACCGCCCCATTTCGGATGAGGAGAAAGCCCTCCTCCTCACCGAAATCCACATGGCCATGCTCGATCGCGAGTACGTCTATAAAACCGTCGAGCACCTTCTCTGGAAGGCCTTCGAGTGGACTCCCGAAGGCCGTGCCGCGTATCAGAAACGCGCGCTCATCCACCTCGAAGACCAAATCGCCGATCCAAAACTCCGCGAAAAACTCACGCCCAACTACCCCATCGGCTGCAAACGCATTCTGTTTTCAGACGACTTCTATCCCACCCTCGAGCGCCCCAACGTCACTCTCGAAACCGCACCCATCTCGCGCATCACGTCCACCCGCGTAGAAACCGCCGCCGGAGCCAAACACGAATGCGACGTCCTGGTCTACGCGACCGGCTTTGAAACCACCGGCTGGCATTGGTCCGTCAACATCGAAGGCCGTAATCACCAGTCACTCGCCGCGGCCTGGCACGACGCGCCTGAGGCCTACCTCGGCATTGCCGTCTCCGGCTTCCCCAATTTCTTCATGCTCTACGGACCCAACACCAACCTCGGCCACAACACCATCACCTTCATGCTCGAGCGCCAGGCCGAGTACATTGTCCAAGCCCTTACCGGCATGGAGGAAAAACAAATCGCCGCCATGGATCCCACCCCTGAAGCCCAGGCCCTCTTCAACGAAAATCTCCAGCAAGCGCTAGCCAAAACCACCTGGGCCGACCCCGCCTGCCACTCCTGGTACAAGCGCCCCGACGGCCGCATCACCCAAAACTGGTCCTCCCACACCAGAGCCTATGAATCCGCCACCAAAACCGTAAACTTCACAGACTACCGCCTCCGTTGACCATTGAACCCGGAGCGTAAGCGACGGGACCCCGACTCCCGCGCCGCCCACCGGCATTGAACCCGGAGCGTAAGCGACGGGACCCCCACCCGAGCGGCGCGCAGCCAGCGCTCGCCCCAAACCACGCGCCCCAATCCGAGCCGCGACTACAGTGCTCCGAAGGAGCACGTCACAAGCGGACACCAATCTCCCCTCCTACCCGAAACCAGTCACAGCCCTACAAAATACCCACAACACAAGCCAAATCAACAACCTACAGCCAGCCAACCACTCAGGAATTTGGACCCGCCAACGCATAATGAAAGCAGGAAGGATCCACAGCTCATGAACCGCACCGAACGCCGCAACATCAACCGCGCCAACGCCCAGCTCTCCACCGGACCCGCCACCGAAGAAGGCAAAGCCACCACCTCCCAGAACGCCCTCAAGCACGGACTCACCAGCCTGAAACCCTATCTCCCCGTCGAGGAAACGGATTACAACACCTACGCCGCCGAGCGCCTCATCCGCCTCGCACCCGAAACCACCGACGAGCGCGACCTCGCCCAAACCATCACCGACATCGAGTGGCGATTGAAGCGCATCCCCAGCCTCGAAGCCCGCCTCTTTGAAGACAACGACACCGACCCCCACAAGACCATCCGGAGCCTCGACGTCCTCTCGCGCCACGAAGTCCGCCTCCGCAAGCAGCTAAACGCCGCCATGCTCGACCTCATCAACGCCCAATGCGACCGCTCTAAGTACATCCAGGCAATCGCCAATCCGGACCCGCGAAATCCAATTGGCTTCGTTTTGAAAAACGCCACCCCACCCAGCTACGCCCATCAGGTCGCCACCATGAACGCCGCCACAAAAGCC
Organism: Bryobacterales bacterium; assembly: GCA_038210135.1. GTDB lineage: Bacteria > Acidobacteriota > Terriglobia > Bryobacterales > Bryobacteraceae > JBBQWZ01. The sequence goes on along the minus strand of JBBQWZ010000002.1, from coordinate 23,282 downwards.
CTCTCGCAAGCTGCTTAGTGGCAAAGCAAGTGGCAAAGCAAGTGGCATAGGAAGTGGCATAGGCCTCCGGCCTGTGCACAACTACAAATCCAACGTCACGACAGTAGCCCCCCAACCTCCCGCCTCCGCCCGGAGCATCCCCAAACGCCGCCACAAAAGCCCTCTCCCAAGCTGCTTAATGGCATAGGAAGTGGCATAGGCCTCCGGCCTGTGCAAACTAAACAAAGCCTATAAATCCAGCGTCACGACAGTAGCCCCCGATCCCGCTTCCGCCGGAGCATCCCCAAACGCCGCCACAAAAGCCCTCTCCCAAGCTGCTTAATGGCATAGGAAGTGGCATAGGCCTCCGGCCTGTGCACAACTACAAATCCAACGTCACGACAGTAGCCCCCCAACCTCCCGCCTCCGCCGGAGCATCCCCAAACGCCGCCACCCCCGGAGTACGCCCCAAAATCGCCCGCACCCGCTCCCGTTGCGCCCCGATTCCGCGTCCGTGAATAATCCGTAGCGCCCGAAACCCGGGCTTCAAGAAGATACTCCTCGACCACCGCTCCAACATCCTTAGGAGGAATGCTGTGCAGGTCCAACACATCGCCGATCGGGATCCGCACCGGCTCGCTCTCGTCCCAAGGTCCGTCCATAAAGATGCGCCTCCCTATAAACTTCGATCCCCCAGCCGCCGATCCCTAGTACTGTAAGGGCAGCAGTTTGGTTTATTAGACTGTCCAGTACCGACCCATTGTCCGCGAAACACCTTAGACCATTACGGGAGCCGGATCATCCTCCCTACGAATTAGATACTTAGTACTGCAAATCTAAGGAAACGTGGGACAAGATGGGCTTATCATTTGTTCAAGCGGATGAAGTGTTTCCTGTGCGGTAAAAAAATCGGGCTCACGCGGCGAATTGTCGACCGGCAGTATTGCTCGGCCGCACATCGTCATCAGTCCCGCTTTGCCTCCGCCCGGGCTCTCCGCGATGCCGAGGAAGACGAACCCTGGTCCGTCCTCGCCGCCAAGAAAAAGGGCAAATCCGCCAGCAAATCCTCCGGCGCGACCGCCGGCCAGACCGCTTCGGTCTTCGCTTTCCTCTCGATCGCTGTCCTGATCCTGGCGGTTCTATTCCTCCCCTCCGGAGGCGGCGGCATCGATGTCCCATCGCCTGAACGCGGCAAGCCCGCCGGCCTGCTCGCCCGCGCCGCCGAGTCGATCGCCTCGGGAATCCGCAATAGCGCCCCTGTCAGCCTGCGTGAGGATTTCCATAGCGGCTTCAAGGACTGGGCCAGCGCGCCACTGCGAAGCGGCGGCGGACGCTCCGATGTCTTCGGCGAATCCAGCCGCGCCTCGGACACCGTTCTCCCCGGCAGCCTCCATATTTGGAAGCGCTCCACCTCAATGGCCAACTACCAGATGGAGTTCATGGGCCAGATCGAAAAACGCGGCCTCGCCTGGGCCTTCCGCGCCAGCGACAACCGCAACTTCTACGCGACCAAGCTGGTCATGACCAAGCCCGGCCCCCTGCCAAACGCCGGTCTCGTCCGCTACGTCATGCTCGACGGCAAGGAATTCGACCGCGTACAAATTCCCCTGCCGCTGGTCATCGAAAAGGGTGGGTCCTATAAGGTCCGCCTCAGTGTGCAGGACGACCGCTTCGTGACCTACCTGAATGGCCAGGTCATCAGTTCCTGGAGCGATCGCCGCCTCCGCCGCGGTGGAGTCGGTTTCTTCGCCGACGAAGGCGAAGCCGCCAGCGTCAAGTGGGTCACCCTGGCCGAACGCGATAGTCTGCTAGGAAGAGTGCTCGCCCACTTCTCCCTCTTCCTGATCCCCGGCACCGGCCTAGGCCTCGAAGAGTAGCCAGCGATCGACTCAACCCTACAGGACGGGGTCCCGTTCAGATTACGAGTCAGGAGCGGTGATTTCGTGAACAGAAACGGGCTCGGCGACAAGACACAATCGTCGACAGCATTCTACGTGTTGGTAGGCTCCCATTCCTAACACGGTGACGAACTCGATTTTCGCAATCGATTCCAACGGCTTCCGGCACTGTCGACGGCGAGACAGCTGTCCGGACGCGGTGTCTATGGAGGTGTCTGACGGTTCGGACAATTCCCGACGCTGACTCCGTTTTGGAGGCGATGGCAATCGAGGATGTGATCCACGCGATCGTCGTTGGCGTGCTGCTTGTTGTACTGGCCTTGCTGGAAGCGATAGCGATTCAGGTCACGGCCGCGCTGCATGCTGTTCATGAAGTCGCGGTGCGATTGCATCCGCTGGTCCTGCGCCATGCGGCCGCGCTCGAGCAGCATCTGCGTTTGAGGACGCGATAGCGCGGCGACGCGATCGCCGATCCGTTTGGCCATGACCGCATTCCACTGCGCGTTCCATTCCGGATCGAAGGCACCGGAGCGGCCGATCGCGATGAAAAGCTGCTTTTGCGATTCCCACTGGCCGAGCGGAGCGCGAGTGCGGGTGACGAAGGCGCTGCACTGGTGAACGTGGATGTTCACGCCGCCGAACACGCGGTCGTTGCAACCGATGGTCGCGGCGACAACTTCCTCGACTGGATGGCCATCGAGATCGTAGCGGACGAGAAATTTCGCGCTGTCGCTTGAGAAGATCATGCTGGGGCGCGACTTGGCGTTGATCTCGTCCAGACTTTTCTGCGACTTCGAGATTTCCTCGCTGGCATCGAGTTCCTTGACGAAACCGACCTTCAAAACGCCGATGAGATACGTGAGGTAGTCGCGAGCCGGAATGGCCGCATGCCAGGGCATACAATCCGCGGCGTCTTTGACTTGTTGGCCGGTAGACCACGACCAATCGACGCGCGGCAACAGATAGACGCCGGTCAGACCGTCGGGACTCGAGGCGCGAAACACCGTGATCGGATTCTGTTCGCAGCCGGAGCCAGGGATCACTCCGCCCTCGAAGTTCCAGTTGCCGGGCACGGTCACGTAGTAGGCGTTGCGGCCGAGGACGGGATCGAAGACCGCGCGCCTTACGTTGCCCTGCAACTGGGCCGGTGCGGGGCTGGTTCCGGCGAGGCAGGCGATCATCACGAACGCAAAAAGGCGCATGAGAGGATCTTCGCACGGACACGGATCGGACTTCCGGCGTGCCTCATCGAGAGTGCTCCGAAGCACGTCGGGAGCGAACACCCACGTTGATTTTCGACCGAGTGCCAAAGCCAAAAACAAAAGACCGCGCCCGGATCCAATCCGGTAGCGCGGTCTCGTTAAACTAACGACCTGCCAACTACTCCTGGCGCCAGCGAAGCTCGAACTCGCGGCGGCCCTGACCACCGGACATCTCGACCCGGCGCACGCGATCGCCGAACAACTCGATCAGCATGCTGCCATCCATCCCACTCCCCGACATGTCCGCGTAGATGGTGTCGCCATCCATGCGCGCGATCCTGCCGCGCAGCACCACCTCGGTCCGCCGCTCCGTCTCGAACCGGACCGTCACGTCTCCGCGGCGCGCCGTCACTTCGCAGTTGTACAGGCGATCCCGATCGCGGCCCATGCGATAGAAACCTTCGCCTCGTCCGCGAAACTCCACTTCGCGCCAGCGTCCGCCACCGGGACGCTCGAAGCCACCAGGAGGAGGCACCGGCGGCCGTCCGCCGCCCTCATAACCCGGTCGCCCGCCGTCGTACCCGCCGCCACCGGTGCGCCAGATCAGATCGAACGTGTACCCTTCGCGGCCGCTCTTCGGATCCTCAATGCGGACCACCGCGCGCCCACCCTGCCGCGGATCCTGCACCAGGTTCACCCGCCCGCGTCCATCGATCCCTTGAAACCGGAAGTCGCGCGGATTCGCTGGAATTGGTTCCGTGCAAACGAAACGGCGCCAAGTCGCCGGCTGGCCCGCGAGCGTCCTCAGCCACGCCCGCCCTCCCCGCACCTCGACCTCGGCGACGTCGTCCACGTCCACCTCGATCGTGCACTTGCCTTCGTCGCCCCGTCCGCCGCGGATCTCCGCCTGCCGCTCGTAAACCGCCCGCGGCTGTGCAGGAATCAAGCCTGCAAACGGCGCCAGCAGCATCGCCGAAAAGATGAATTTGGAACGCATCAGATACCCAATCCTCGCTTAGTGTTTGGGCACAGAGGCCCGACTTGCGCTCTATCTCCCCGTCACAGGATGCATCGAGCCTTAGCCTCAAGTGTAGCCGAGCAAGCCCGGAATCCGCGCGCCTACTTCTTCTTCGGAGTCTGCGCGAGCTCCGCCCGAATCGACTTCGCATTCTTCAGCGCCGGCCCTTGGAATGGACCCGGCAGCGCTGCCGCTTCTTCGCTGAACTTGGCGCCTTCCGTCATCTGCGCCCGGTTCTTCGCGGCCTTGCCCAACTGGTAATTCGCCACGCCCAGATAGAACAGCATCGGCGCGCGCCGTGGCCCTTCCTTGATAACAGGCAGCGCCGCCCGCAGCGCCTTATCTGCTTCCGCATACCGGTTGCGGTCTCCCTGAATCACGCCAACGATCCAATATCCGCTGCCGAGCATGAAGTCTTTGCGCTTCTGCCAAGTGTCCGGATCGATCGAATCCGGCTTCGCCTTCGTGCTCATGATCTCGACCAGCTTCGTCGCCGCCGCCAGTGCCTTGTCGAACTCCTTCGCCGATTGGTAGCTGTCGGCGAGCACCAGCAGCACCTCCTCATTCGCCGGATCCCGCAATGCCGCTCTCTCCGCGAAAGGAACCAGCTTCGCGCCGGCGGATTGGCTGAAGCCAGACAAGCAGCGTCCAGCGATTTGCTGCAGGTATTGGCTCTTCGGGTTCTGCGCTTCGAGCGCCTCGCACAGATCGACGATCTTGGCTCCGTCGATCGGCTGCAGCACGAACGAGTACATCGCGTACTCGGTGTAGGTGTCCACTTGTTTCGCGTAATCGACCCGCGTCGCCCAGGCTTCCTTCTCGTCCGCCTTCGTCGGCTCCGCCGTCGCCATCACCGCGCGGGCCGCTCTAGAAGTCTCGCCCGCGTACTTGCGAACCAGGTCCACGTCCTTCTTGGCTTCGGCGTCTTTCAGGTTCTTGTAAGCCGACTCCAGCTCCTGAGCAGACGCGCTCCCCGCTGTTATCAAGGCGAACGTCACCCATCCAATTGCAACACGTCGCATCGTTGATCTCCCCGTGGGGAAATTGTATCGCGAAGAACCTTCCGAATCGTTCAGTCATTCGATTCTCCCGATTCCCGAAGCACTGTCTGAACGACGCTCGGTTTGATCCAAATTCCATACTGCTTCATCAATTCGATAGAAGCTGTGACACTTGTCACAAGACCCGCTCTCTTACCACGAAGTAATAAGCCAAGACTGCCGGTCACTTCGAGGCGGGATAGTCTCGCTGCGAGCCGTCCACGTCGCTCATCGATTGCCACTAGGCTGATGCCAAATTCCAATGCCAGTTCGATGACAGCTGCTTCACCATCATCAAGTGAAGCCGCCGCAATCGGCCGTAACCCGCTTGGCTCTTTGACGTCGAGCCAATCCATCCGTCGCCAGGATTCGTTAGTTCCCAATCCACGCTTTAACTCCTCCGCTACAGCAGTTGGAACGAGGACTCGATCGTGGAAGTGTCGCAATAGTTCGATGTGAGAACAAGCGCCTAACGCGATCAACGGACCCGTGTTGACGACGATCCCACTACGGGAGTCGGGCATACTGAAGGTCGCTTTGGAGGTCGGAATCGTCTAGCTGAATTGCGTCGACGCCTGCACGAGGCAAACTCAACAAAAACGTGACTCGTTCCATTCCAGCGAGCCGCGCCGCGGCGCCCGACGAAAGTCTACCAAGATCAAACAGCTTGGCGGCGAGCAGAAACTTGGCTTCCTCTTCGAATTGACCGGTGGTGGTGCCAAGGGCGAAGAGCAAGTCCTGAGGATATTCGATCGTCAGGCGTTCCATGTTTTGATCTTCTCACAGGCTGCCTCAGGCGACGGCTTCAATCAGCTCTTCCGACATGGCGGCGAGCACTTCGTGCTGACGCACCACTTCGCCGACGATCCACACCGCTGGTGATTCGACGTCGGTCTCGCCGCGTGCGATCGCTCCAAGCGTGCTGGTCACTGTGCGCGAACGTGGCGTCGATCCGCGTTCGACGAATGCGGCGGGCTGATTCGCTGGCCGGCCCGAAGCGATCAGCGCCCCGGCGATCTGCTTCCGATGAGCCACTCCCATCAGGATGACCAGCGTATCGATCGAACGAAAGGCATCCCAGTTCTCGTGCTGTCCATCCTGCTCGTGGCCAGTCACGACGGCAAACGATCGCGCCACTCCGCGAAGAGTGAGCGGAATGCCCGACAAGCCAGGGGCCGAAATCGCGGAACTCACGCCGGGGATCAAGACGACCGGAACCTCGCGCTCCGCCAGATACGCCCACTCTTCTCCGCCGCGCCCGAACACCATCGGATCGCCGCCCTTCAAGCGGACCACCGCCGCATGCCGCCAGGCGGCGGCCGCCAGTTGACGAAGAATCCGCGGTTGGACCTCGTCTTGTTGGCCGCCTTCTTTGCCGACGTAGATCATCTCCGCGCCGTGATGGGCAAGCGCCAGAATCTCAGGGCTGACCAAGCGGTCGTAGAACACCGCGCCGGCGCGGGAGAGCACGCGTGCCGCCGCCAACGTGAGAAGTTCCGGATCGCCAGGACCCGCTCCCGTTAGATACACCGTTCCCGGTCTCGATCGAGAAACCATCTCGTTCGTCTGCCTCTTACGCGAACGCGGCGATGGGGTAATCGACGCGCTCCTCCGCCAGAATGCGGCCGAGAACCACTTCGGCTTCCTTGCGCTTGCCCTGCGCGAGCAACGGCAGCGCAGCCGAATCGACCATCTTGTACCAGAGCGCGGAACGCTGCGAGAACTCGCCGATCTGCGCGGCAATATGCGGGCGCATCTCGGCAGCCATCTTCAGGAACTCGGCATAACCGGGTCCGAATTCCTCCTGCACTTGTTGGCGCACGCGAACAGCAAGCGCCGGGCATTTGCCATTCGTCGACACGGCCACGGTCAGGTCGCCGGTCTTGTGGAGCGAAGGAAAGACAAACCGGCAATGGGCCGGATCGTCGTGTGCCGAGAAGAGAATGTTCAACCGTTCCGCTTCTTCGAACAGCCGTTGATTCGCACGTTTGTCGGTCAGCGTCGAGATGACGATGAAGTAGCCGCTCAAGCTTTGGGGCTCGTCGGCGACGACGGTCACGCGTGCTCCGGAAGCTTCGAGCACCGCCGTCCGCTGCTCGGACATCGCGTCCGAGCCGATAACCAGCGCCGGCTTGTTTTCGAGATCGACGAAAGCTGGGAAGGTGAAGTTCATGACGTGGATTCCTCTTCAGGCAACGACTTCGGTCAGCAATACAGGGGTCAGTTCGTGGACGCCGGAGCGATTCCACCAGTCGCCGAAACTTTCGGCGGCGGCGCGCGCTTCGGCGAAGCGGGCAAAGATTGGACTCAGCACGTTCGGAATTTCCGAGCGCTTGATGTTGTGCGCGAACAGCCGCGCCAGACGCGTGCCGACCGGCGAGCCGCCCAGATACAAGCTGTAAAGATCGACGCTCTGGCCGACAATCCCGATTTCGGCGGTAAAGGGCCGCGCGCACCCGTTGGGGCAGCCCGTGACGCGGACCTGCACGGCTTCGTGCGAAAGGCCCGCGCGGTTGAGTTCGCTCTGGATGCCTTCGGCGATCGAGGGCAGAACGCGTTCCGCCTCAGTCAGCGCCTGGCCGCAGGTCGGCAGCGCGGGACACGCCATGCTGTGCCGCAGCACCGGGGGAAGTTCCGCGGCGTGCCGCACTCCGTGGTCGGCGAGAATCAGGTCGATCTCGCCGCGGTATTCCTCCGACACACCGGCGATGAGAAGATTCTGTTGCGCGGTGAGCCGGATCTCCGGCCGGAACAACTCAACGATCCGGCGGAGCGCCTTGCGAAGGCTCGCCTGCGCGTCGTCCTGAATGCGTCCGCTGACCACCCGCAATCCAACGAACCACTTTCCGTCTTCCTGTAGATGCCAGCCGAATGGATCGTGCGACGTCTGCCAGGTCAGCGTCTTGGGCGCGTGCAGCTCGTGCGAAACGCGATCACGCAGTTCGGCGGTGAATTTCTCAACGCCCCAAGCGTCCAGTACATACTTCAAACGAGCGAGTTTACGGTTCGAGCGATTGCCGAAGTCGCGGTGGATGGTCACGATGGCGGCGACGGTCGCGATGAGATCTTGGGGTGCGACGAAACAGATGGGATCGGCCAGGCGCGGGTGGCTCGCCTTCACGCCATTCGACATTCCAAGGCCGCCACCGGCCAGGATCGTGAATCCGTCGAGCGTGCCGTTGGAGTCGAACCAAGGAACGATGCCGACGTCGTTCGAGTACACGTCGGTCGCGTTGTCGCCGGGGAGCGCGAATCCGATTTTGAACTTTCTTGGGAGGTACGTTTCGCCGTAGAGCGGCTCGGTCTCCTGCGAAGGCGTTTCGAAGGTCGCGGCTTGTTCGCCGTCCACCCACACTTCGGCATAGGCGGCGGATTTCGGCTTCAGCGTTTTCGAAATTTCTAGAAGGTACGGCAGAATCTGCTTCTGTTCGGAGGCGCGAAGCGGCGACGCCTGCGCGGTGGTGTTCCGCACGACGTCGCCGCAAGCTGCCCAGGAGGAGAGGCCGACCTTGTCCATCGCGCGCAGCAAGTCGCGCAATTCGTGTTTCGAGACACGGTGATATTGGATGTCCTGGCGAGAGGTAATTCGAAGGGTCGCGTCGCCGACTTCGTCCGCCAGAGTATCGAGCTGAAGATACTGTTCCGGCGTGACGAATCCACCCGGAATTCCGATCCGGATCATGAAGCTGTGCTCTTTTGTACCGGACTTCCGCAGGTCGCGGTCGGTCTGCTGGTAGATTCCGTGGAACTTCAGCAGGGTCGTGGCGGGCTTCGAAAATTCCGGCGAAGAGGTCGTAAGCTCCTGATTTAAAGAGCCGCGAAGATGCTGGCTAGCCTCTTTAAGGCGTTCAGCCAGTGACACGGGAGTAGGTACGCTTCCCAAGATGTCCCCATTGTATATCGGAATTCAGGGATTAAGCAAGTATTGTCTATCGACAATGGGGGAATGCAGTATTTACGAGGTTGGGCGTGCGAAGTTGCTCGACCCGGTGACGGTGGCGACGTCCATTTTGTAGTATTCGTACCACTTCTCGCGGCCGGTCTTTTGCGCGAACAAGTGACGCAGATTTTCGCGCCAGGCTTTGAGGGTTTCCTCATCCTGCCACCAAACCAACGTAACGCGCTCGCCGTCTTCGGCTTTGAAGCTCTTCACGTCCACGAAGCCGGCTGAAGATCGGGCCAGGTGGTCCATCTCGGCGGCCATCTCTGCGTAGTCGTCACCAGACTGCGGGGTCAGGCGAGAGCGGAACACCACGAGGATCATGATCGATCTTCGCCCGTTGCGGTCCGACGTGCGAGGCCTTACGGTAAGGGCCAGTGTGCCGTATGACAAAATGAAAATCGAATGCGAACACGGCGCGCCTTCGTCAGGACCGCGGTTGGCGGAAGTCTGCTGGGAGCGCTTGCGCCCGTCCTTGCGGCCGACGACGAGTTCGGCGTCTTTACCGATGGTCCGCGCCTGCTGCTTCGCGCGCAACGTTTGAAACTACTGCGGCGCGAACGCGAACGGCAATCGATGCGCTGGCAGCATTTCGATGCGCTGATCGTTGCGAAGGTCGCGATGACCGAGCCGGGACTGGCTTATTCGCTGCATTATCAGGTGTCCGGAAACAAGGCGCTGGGATCGCAGGCGATCGAGTGGGCGATGACGTCGACCGACATCCGCCAAGTGGCTTTCGTTTTCGACTGGTGCCAGCCGCTGCTCGATGCGCGGCAAAAGCAGGCGTTGGGCGACAAGCTGGAGCGTGCCGTCCGCGGACCGCGTCCGGCGGATTTGGTCGGCATGCGGACCCGCGCTCTGGCCGCGATCGCAATCGCGGACCGCCTGCCGGATCACGGTGCGGCCGTCATCGGGGAATTGATCACGAAGGTCTGGCGAAGCACGCTTACGCCGGCCTGGTCCGCGGGGCGTGATGCCATCCGCCGGGATCAGTTTCTTCCTCTGTATGAGCTGTTGCATGTCGTGCGGGACAACTTGAATCTGGACTTGCGCGAAGATGCGCCAAAGGTGTTTCGCGAACTGCCGACGTACTTTGTGATTAGCGATTATCCGGCGACGTTTCCGTCGGGCGAGAACGACTTCCGGATTCCGGCGGCGCGCGATGGCCAACCGGATCTGGCGCGCGCGGCGCAATCGCGGGCGGCGGGCTTGAGCATGGTTTCGTTCGATACCAATGCGCTCGAAAGCCAGTTTCTACAAGGCTGGCTACTGCAGGACAACTTCGCAATGCGGGGCCCGTTGGGCTGTCCCTACGAATTTCTGTGGGCGAATCCGTATCAGCCGGGTTTGAGCTACCACCACATGCCGCTGCTTTGGCACGACCCGGTGACCGGGCGGGTGTTCGCTCGCTCGAGCTGGGAAGAGGAAGCCACTTGGGTGGGGTTCTTCGAGAAGCAGATGCAGTGGTTCGAAGACGGGCGGATTCGGGCATTCAAGCCGTCGCTGAAGCCGCAGCAAGTGGGTCCGGCGACGTTCCTTTTAGTGACGGCTCCGGCGCAGTTCGAGGTGGACGAGGAAGAGCCGGGAACGCTGTTCCTGATGGGCCTCGAGCCGAAGACGGCGTTCGACATCGAGATCGACGACGAGGAATTGTCCGAAGGCTTCTCCGATGCGGGCGGCGTGCTGGCGCTCCACTTTGGGTCGCCGCTCAAGGCGGGCGTTCGGCTGCGGAAGTCCAGTTTCCAGCGTCCGTAGGCTCGTGCGAAACGAAGCCAACTCCCAGTTTCCATATATTCGACAATAACTTACGATATATTAGTGGACGCTAACTGAGTAGCTGCTATACTTAGTGGGCACTAGCTTAGTGTTCGCTAGGTTAGCGGTTAATACAATTATGGCGTCCATCACACCTCCTATCGTTCCCTCCAATTCCGCCGCGCCGGTCGCCGAGAAGCATCGGCTGGCCAGCGCGGAGCGCAAGTCGGCGATCGTCGAAACCGCGATCCGGCTGTTCGCCGAGAAGGGCTTTCGCGGGACAACGACGCGCGAGATTGCGGCGGCGTGCGGGGTGTCCGAGCCGGTGTTGTACCAGCATTTCGCGACCAAGCGGGACCTGTTCAACGCCATCATCGACCGCCAATCGCAGAAGGACTCCGGTCCTTTTGAGGAGAAACTGCAGCCGTTCCTCGACAAGGACGACGATCGAGGATTTCTGACGGCGCTCGGCGGGGAGATGTTGAACTGGCACAACCTGGACCCGGGCTGCATGCGGCTGCTGCTATTCAGCGCGCTCGAAGGCAGCGAGTTGACCGAGATGTTCGTGGAGCGGCATGCGCGCGTGTTTCTCGAGAAGATCTCGGGCTACTTGGCGCGGCGCATGGACGAAGGCGGTTTGCGGAAGATGAATCCGGATCTGGCGGCGCGCGCTTTCTTCGGGATGATCGGCAATTACGCCATGGACAGGAACATATTTCACATGCGGATCGGGGAAGTTCCCGACGCCGAGGTGGTCGAGACGATGGTCGGAATTTACTTAAGAGGGATGCAGGCATGAGATCGAATTGGAACGTGGTTGCGCCCCTGATCGCATTGGCGTTGTTGTCCGGATGCTCGAAGAAGGACGGCGCGAAGGTCGAGGCGGCGAGGGCGCCCGAGGCCATGGAAGTCCGGGTGAAGCCGGCGGAATCGAAGATGGTCGATCGCACGATTCTGGTTACGGGTTCGTTGAACGCGGACGAGAAGGTCAACATCAGCCCGGAAGTGCAAGGCCGCGTTCTGGTGATCCGCAAAGATTTCGGACAGCCGGTGGCGAAGGGCGAAGTGCTGGTCGAGATGGAGAAGCGCGAATACCAGATTCAGGTGGAGCGCGCGAAGGCGGCGTTGGCACAGGCGCTGGCGCGGTTGGGCTTGAGCCCCGGGCAGGAAAACACGCCACCGAATTCGACGCCGGCGATGCGCCAGGCACAGGCTCAATTCGAGGACGCGAAGTCAAAATACGAGAGCGCGGCGAAGCTGGTGAAGAGCGGCGATATCTCGAACGAGCGCTATACGGAACTCGAGAAATCGTATCGCGCCCGGCAAGCCGCGACCGAACAGACGCGCGACGACATGCGGACGCAGTGGGCCAACATGGAATCGCTTAAATCCGAAGTCGATCTGGCGCAGAAGAAGCTGAGCGACACGGTCCTCTACGCTCCGTTTGACGGGATCGTCGGCGAAAAAATGGTTTCCGCCGGACAGTTCATTAAAGAGAACACGGCCGTGCTGAGCGTGGTGAAGACCAATCCGCTCCGCTTGCGCATGGAGGTTCCGGAGCCGGCGACGGGTGCGGTGCGGATCGGCACGCTGCTGACGTTCACGACCGACGCGGTTCCGGGCGTGGAATTTTCGGCGGCGGTGCGGCAGTTGGATCCATCGCTCGACGCCAAGGCCCGGTCGCTGACGGCGGAGGCGCGGTTGGTGACGAACGATTCGCGGTTGCGGCCGGGAATGTTCGTGCAAGTGAAGCTGGTGACGGCGCGCGAAACGCGGGTGGTGATGGTTCCGCGCGAGGCGGTGTACTCCGTGGCGGGGCTGACGAAGGTCTTCGTGATCCGCGATGGCAAGGCGGTCGAATGCAAAATTCCGCCGGCGCCGGAGACGAACGGATGGGTAGAGGTTCCTGGCGACCTGGTGAAGGCGGGCGATCGGGTGGCGATCGAGAAGGTTGCCGCGCTGGTGGATGGCGCGGCGGTGAAAGCGAAGTCGTGATGGGACGGAGTGTTGGTTCGGAGCACAGGCCGGAGGCCTATACCACCGAGGCCTATGCCACCGAGGCCTTTGTCACGGGTAGGAGCAGAGCATGCAGAAACTAGCGGAACTTTGTATCAAGCGGCCGGTGTTCGCCACCATGTTGATCATGGCGCTGGTGGTGATGGGACTCGCGTCCTACCGAAGCCTGAGCGTCGATTTTTATCCCAAGGTTGAATTTCCGATCGTGTCGGTTTCGACGACGCTGCGCGGCGCATCGCCCGAGGAAGTGGAAACGCAAATCTCGAAGCGCATCGAAGAAGCCGTCAATCAAGTGAGTGGTATCGACGAATTGCGGTCGTCCTCACTCGACGGTATTTCTCAAGTCAGCATCCAGTTCATCAACGACAAGAATCCGGATGTAGCCGCGCAGGAAGTTCGTGACAAGGTGGCGACGGTGCTCGCGCAGCTTCCGAAAGACGCGGATCCGCCGGTGGTGCAGCGGTTATCCACCGACGCTTCGCCGGTGATCAACCTTGTGGTTTCGTCGAATCGCGATCTGCGCGAGATCACGAAGCTGGTGGACGACAAGCTGAAGAAGAACCTGGAATCGCTCGACGGTGTCGGGCAGGTTCGTTTCGTCGGCGACCGGACGCGCCAGATTCAGGTTTGGATCGACGGCAGCAAGCTGAACAGCTTCAACCTGAACGTCGATCAGGTCCGCAATGCTTTGCAGACGCAGAACGTGGAAATTCCCGGCGGCCGCGTGGATCAAGGCAATCGCGAAGTTTCGCTGCGCACGATGGGCCGCATGGAGAAGCCGGCGGACTTCAACAAGATCGTGGTGGCGACGGTGAACGGCGCTCCGATTCGCATTTCGGATATCGGGCGCGTGGTGGACGGCGTCGAAGAGCCAAGGTCGCTGGCGCGCCTCGATGGCAAATCGGCGGTGATGCTCGAGGTCCGCAAGCAGGCGGATACGAATACGGTGAAGGTGATCCAGGGGGTGAAGGACCGCGTCAACGAGCTGAAGCGAGAGCTTCCGGCGGATTTCACCATCGCCTACACGCGCGACCAGAGCGGATTCATCGTGGCGGCATTCGACGCGGTACAAGAGCATCTGATTCTCGGAGCGCTGCTGGCGGCGGCGATCGTGCTGCTCTTCATGCGCAACTGGCGCTCGACGCTGATTGCGGCGGTAGCGATTCCGACGTCGATCATTTCCACCTTCACGCTGATCAACTACATGGGCTTCACGCTGAACCAGATCACCATGCTGGCGCTGGTGCTGATGGTCGGAATCGTAATCGACGATGCGATCGTTGTGCTCGAGAATATCTTCAAATTCGCTGAGGAAAAGGGCATGACGCCGTACCAGGCGGCGGTCGAAGGTACGCGCGAAATCGGCCTCGCGGTGTTGGCGACCACGCTTTCGCTCGCCATCATTTTCATCCCCGTGGCGATGATGGGATCGACGGTTGGAAAATTCATGTCGAGCTTCGGCTATACGGCGGCGTTCGCCATCATGGTCAGTTTGCTCGTGAGCTTCACGCTGACGCCGATGCTGTGCGCGCGGTACATGAAGGTGAACAAGGACAGCGCGACGAAAGAATCCTGGCTGTTCCGCATCCTCGACACGCCGTACAAGGCGATGCTGCGCTGGTCGATGACGCATCGCTGGGTGATCGTGGTGTTGACGCTGGTGGTGACACTGGCAACGGTGCCGCTGTTCATGATCATCGGCAAGGATTTTCTTCCGAAGGACGACCAGAGTGAATTCGAAATCACGATGCGCCTTCCGGCGGGTTCGTCGCTCGAAGGAACGGATTCGGTTGTGCGGCAGATCGAGGCGGACATCAAGACGCTGCCTGGCATTCAGAACATGCTGGTGACGATTGGAGCGGATGCGCGCAAGCAGGTGGACCGCGGCTCGATTGTGGTCGAGCTGGTTCCGCCCGAGCAGCGCAAGGGTTTCGATCAGTGGAAGCTGATGGACATGGCGCGCGAGAAGCTGGTGAAGTATCGCGAAGTGGTGTCGGGCGTGCAGTTGCCTTCGTTCTTCGCGAACGGCCAGACGGATCGCGACGTGATGTTCTTCCTGCAGGGTCCGGATTTGAAAAAGCTGGACGGCTATTCGCAAGTCATCATGGCGAAGCTGCGCGCCACCCAAGGCGTCGTGGACGTGGATACGACCTACGAGCCCGGCAAGCCGGAGTTACGCGTCGAGGTGAACCGCGATAAGGCGGCGGATCTGAACGTCAGCGTGTCGTCGATTGCGAGCGCGCTGCGCACGTTGGTCGGCGGCGATCCACAGGTGACAACGTACCGCGAGGGCGACGATCGCTTCGACGTGCAGCTGCGTGTGGACAAGGAATTCCGCGATTCGCCGGCGGCGTTGCAGCAATTATTTGTGCCTTCGGCGACGCTCGGCAACGTGGCGGTCTCAAACGTGGCGCACTTTGAGGAGGGTAGCGGTCCGACGCAGATCGATCGCTTCCAGCGGCAACGCCAGGTGATGATCACGGCGAACATTGTCTCCGGGCAATCCGCGAGTAACGTGATTGAGCTGATGAACGGAATGGTGAAGCAACTGGATTTGCCGCCGGATTATCGGGCGGGATTCGCGGGCCGGAGTAAGGAGCTGGGACGCGCGGGCGCGGCGTTCGTGTTCGCGCTCATGCTTTCGCTGACCTTCATGTATATGGTGCTGGCGGCGCAGTTCGAGAGCTTTATCGATCCGATCACGATTCTATTGAGCCTGCCGCTGTCGGTTCCTTTCGCTTTGATTTCGCTGCTGCTGACGGGCGAGAATTTCTCGATCATTTACGGCTCGGTGGGAATTCTGGTGCTGTTCGGCATCGTCAAGAAGAATTCGATTTTGCAGATCGACCATATCAAGACGCTGCGGAAAAACGGCATGGAGCGGCTGGACGCGATTCTCAAGGGCTGCGAAGACCGCTTGCGTCCGATTCTTATGACGACGGCGGCGTTGGTCGCGGGCATGATTCCACTGGCGCTTGGAACCGGGGCAGGATCGGGCTCGCGCCGCAGCGTCGCGATCATGGTGATCGGCGGCCAAACGCTATGCCTGCTGCTGACACTGCTGGTGACGCCGGTGGTTTACTCGCTGTTCGACGACATCGCGGATGCGCGGATATGGGGACGGGCGGGCCGCGTGCTGCAACCGGTAAGTGCGTTGCGGCGCGCGTGGACGGGCATGCTGGGCCTGGTCCGGTAAGAGGGATTCGATAACGATATGAGACGGACAATTCTATTCGCCGCGACGAGTGTGTTTGCGCTGCTCCCGATAGCCGCGCAAGAGCCGGGAACTACCGCGCGAAGTCCGATTCCGGCGGTGTCGCGGGTGGGCGTGACGGCGGCGGAACACAAGCTGACGCTGGCCGAGGCGATCGAAATGGCGATGTCGAACAATCAGGACATCGACATCCAGCGCGCGATTACGGAGTTCAACAAAGCGGCTGTCGACGGTGCATTCGGCGCCTACGATCCGACGCTCCGGTATCAGCCTTCGCTTGAGACGCGCAACACGCCGACGGCCAGTGTCCTACAGGGCGCGGGTGGAAAACTGTCCGAGCATTTCTTCAATCAGAATTTCTATTTCAATGAGAAGCTACCGCGGCAGGGTACTTCGTTTCATGTGGATTTCGAGAATGCACGGACGTCGTCGAGCAATGTTTTCTCATCCTTGAATCCGTACACGCAGAGCCGGCTGGTGGCGGGATTCACGCAGCCGATTTTGCGCAACCGGAAGGTGGATGCGGACCGGACGTTGCTGTTGGTGCGCAGGAAACAGGTGGAAATTTCAGAAGCCGATTTCGAAGTGCGGGTCATCGACATCGTGTCGCGGGTAGAGCAGGCGTACTGGGATCTGGTGGCGTTCCGGCAAAATTTGCAAGTAACCGGCGACGCGGTGGGGTTATCGCGGGCGCAGTTCGAACAGAACGAGCGTATGATTTCGAGCGGGACGTTGGCGCCGGTGGAATTGGCGGCGTCACGCGCGGAATTGGAAAAGCGATTGGACGATTACTACGGCGCGGCGGGTGCGGTGACGGAGGCGGAGAACACGTTGAAGACGCTGTTGTCGCCGAATCGCGCGGCGGCGTTGTGGTCCGAGCAGATCATTCCAGTGGATTTGAAACTGGAGTTCCGCGAGGGGTTGGAATTAGAGCCGCTCGTAACCGACGCATTGAAGCGCAGACCGGAATTACGGCAGACCCAGTTGCAGCGCGAGTCCAACAAGATTGAGGAAGCGCAGAACGCAAATTTGGCGAAGCCTCGCTTCGACGTGGTGGGTTCCTACACGAACACCGGGTTGGCGGGTACCTTGCGTCCCGGCGATAATCCGCTGACAGCGTCGAGCGCGGCGTCGGCGGACCGGATCAATCAGCTGTCGGCGCTGGCGGGCTTGCCGGCGTTGCCGAACGTGGGATTCGGATCGATTCCGCCGTCGTTGGTGGGCGGCTACGGCCAAACGCTTTCGAATTTGTTCGGCGCCAATTATCAGAGCGCGCAAGTGGGCATCAACTTCGACCTGACGTTCCGGAACCGCACGGTGAGGGCGTCGCTGGCGCAGAACGCGATCATGGAAAAGCGACTAAAGCTTCTGCAGTCGCAGGCGGAGCAGGCGATCGAAGCGCAGGTCCGGAATGCGCTGCAGGCGCTGCAGACGGCGCGTCAGAGGATCACGGCGGCGCAGGCGTCGGAGGCTGCATCGCGGGAAAAACTGGAGAGCGAAACGCGTTTGTTCCAGAATGGCGAATCCACGAATTTCTTCGTGCTGACGCGGCAGAATGAATTCTTAGATGCGCGGCGGCGGGCTGTGGTGGCGCAGCTCGATTACAACAAAGCGGTCGCGCGATTCGAGCAGGCAGTCGGGACGACACTCGAGCAGCATAAGATCTCGGTGAAGTAAATCCCGGGCCATCGACCCAATTGGCATGGGTGATTTATGAGCAATTGGCATGACTCTGACGGCCTGACGACTGTTCACCTCGGCATCGTGTAACCGCGGCACCGAGCGCCAGTATCTTCAGCGTTTGCTCGATCTCATTCCCCGGGGAGAACCATGAAGACCGCCTATCTCGTTAGCATCTTGCTGATGCTCGCGCTGCCTGCATTCGGCGAACAGAAGCCGAACTTCAGCGGCACTTGGAAGCTGAACGCGACCGAGAGCAAATTCCCGAGCGGCAATCCGCCGGTGATGACTCGCTTCGTCGAACACAAGGGTGCCACTCTGCACCTGAAGATCGTGCGCGACAACAACGGCAGTCCGAGCGTCACAGAAGCCAAAACCACCATCGGCGAAGCCAATCCGGAAAACCCAGTCAATGCGGTTTGGGCGGGCTCGGTGTTGGTGGTTACCTTCGTTTCCTCCCAACAGGGCATCACTCAGACTGAGCGTTGGAAGCTCGATGAAGTGGGCAAGCGAACGGTAGCCGAGACGCTCATCCAAAGCACGGATGGAACGGAAAGAAAGCAACTCCGCGTGTTCGATAAACAATAGCTTCGGCCTGTGGACGAGTGTGGAAAACGGTTTTCAAGTAATTGATAAATAGCGACTTGTGGCTGTTTTCTTTTGGATCGATTTCCACAGGTTCTTCAAGAGGCTAAACCTAGTCATCGAAACGACATCCGCTGAGGCGAATTCGTGAACGGTGCCGCGCTATCGTAGAGTCTGTCTTGCCGATGGCTTCCACTGATATCGCTTTCGAAAAAGGTCTTCCCGCCAATCTGGATGCGGAGCGGTTTGTGCTCGGCTCGATTCTGCTCGACAGCTCGAACTTTATTCAAGTCGCGGGCGTGCTTGAGGCGGAAGATTTCAGCCTGGAGAAGCACCGGCGAATCTTCCTGCGGATGGCGGATATCCACGAGCGGGGCGAGCATATCGATCGCGTGACACTGGCGAACGAGCTGATGAAGCAGAATCAGCTGGAGTCGGTGGATGGGCTGAGCTACCTGGTTTCGCTCGACGACGGGCTGCCGCGCATTTCAAACATCGAAGGCTACATTCGCATTGTCAAAGACAAGGCGACCCTGCGGCGCTTGATTTTCACGTCGCAGAAGCTGATCGATCGCTGCATGCTGGGCGAGGAAGAGCCGGACGAGATTATCGCCGGCGCGGAAGAGTCGCTGCTGCAGTTGAACGACGGCCGTCAGCGTCAGGGTTTGATGCGGACGGGCGACGTCGTCGAATCCTTCCCTGGCGGCATGAACGCGTTTCTCGATCCGAGCCGGCGCATTAAAGGTGTCAGCACGGGGTTCCTGAAGCTGGACGAGATGACGGGCGGGCTGCACGAAGGCGAGTTATTCATCCTGGCGGCGCGGCCTTCGATGGGAAAGACGGCGATGGCGTTGAACATCGCGCAGCATATCGCTTCGCATCCGAAGATACGGCGTCCGGTGGCGGTGTTTTCGCTCGAAATGTCGGCGGCGAGTTTGCTGAATCGTTTGGTTTGCGCCGAGGCGCGGGTGGATCAGATGAAGTTCAGCGCCGGTTATTTGAACGCGGACGAGCGCAGGCGGTTACAGGTGGCGTTGTCGAATTTGTATGAGGCCCCGTTGTTCATCGACGATACGGCGGGCACGAACATCATGGACATCCACGCTAAGCTCCGGCGGATGAAGGCGGAGCACGGGCTGGATCTGGTGGTGATCGATTACCTGCAATTGATGAATGGACGCGGGCGTTCGGAGAATCGAAATCAGGAAGTCAGTGCGATTTCGCGCGGGTTGAAGCTGCTGGCGAAGGAACTGCGGGTGCCGTTTCTAGTGCTGTCGCAGTTGAGCCGCGCGTCGGAGACGCGGCCTGGGGATCACGTTCCGCAGTTGAGTGATTTGCGCGATTCGGGATCGATCGAGCAGGATGCGGACTTGGTGGGCTTCATTTATCGCGAAGAGGTGTACAAGCCGGATCGCGAGGATTTGAAGGGAACGGCGCAGTTGATTCTGGCGAAGCAGAGGAACGGTCCGACGGGGCGGGTAAATCTGGCGTTCCTCAAGCAGTACACGAAAT
This sequence comes from Bryobacterales bacterium, assembly GCA_038210135.1. Taxonomy (GTDB): domain Bacteria; phylum Acidobacteriota; class Terriglobia; order Bryobacterales; family Bryobacteraceae; genus JBBQWZ01. The sequence goes on along the minus strand of JBBQWZ010000002.1, from coordinate 3,443 downwards.
TTGAGAATCTGGCTACGGATTTTGGGAATGAGGAGCCGCCGGGTTAGGGTTTGTGTCCGCTTCCGACACGACCCCGCGGGTCGCTTTGGGCGCGGCTCGGATTCGGGTGGATCGTTGCATTGATTTGGAGCGCTTACTGCGCGGCACTTCGTGCCGCTTCGTGCGCGCCTCGACTCTTTGGTGGCACATCACGTGTGGAATCCCCGCCCTTACGGGCGGGGCTATAGCGCGAAGTCCATCGCCTGCTAGGGTTTTTCGCAGAACAGCTTGGTTACGGCGTGACGCCAGGCGAACATTTTCTTCAACTGCCATTGCACGATCCAGCCTCCGAAGAACTCGGCGAGTGCGCCGCCTTTCATTTCGTAGGTAATCCAATCGGTGAGGCGGCTGCCTCCGTTCTCGGACTCGAATTCGTGGCGATGGACCCATTTGCGGAAGGGCCCGCTTTCCTGCTCGTCCACGAAGAGCCGGTCCTTGATGTAAACCGTGTGGAGAGCATGCCACTCAACGGGGAAGGGTCCGACGTGGCTGCGGATGACGACGCGGCTTCCTTCCTGAATGCCGTTGGTGCGTTCCAGAACTTCGATTTTCTGATGAGGCGGCGTGAGTCGTTCGAGGGCTTTGGGGTCTTCGTGAAATTCGAACAGAACCTCGACGGGCGTACGAAACCAGGTGGACTTACGAAAAGAACTCAAGAACGGACGCCTCTACAGAGTAGATTCGCCTTGAACCAAGAGAGTTCAAAATTGTTTTGCGATACACTGGCGGGTCGGCCACGGAGACTATGAGTCTGCTGTCATTACGCGGGATTGAGAAGCGCTACGGAGGCGTCCGGGCCTTGCGCAGCGGTTCGCTCGAGGTTGCCGCGGGCGAAGTCCACCTGCTGATGGGCGAGAACGGGGCGGGGAAGTCCACGCTGATGAAAATCACGGCGGGATTGACGCAGCCGGACGGCGGGGAATTTTTGTGGCGCGGTCAAGCACAACGCTTCCGGAGTCCATCCGATGCGGCGGCGGTCGGAATCGCGATGGTGCATCAGGAATCGCTGCTGGCTCCGCATTTGACGGTGGCTGAGAATTTATTTTTGGGCCGCGAGGAATGCGGACGATTCGGGTGGATGAAGCGCGCGCAGATGCGAGAGCGGGCGGTGCGGCTGATCGAGGAGCATCATTTCCCGATTCAGGCGGACGCCCGAGTGGACCGGTTGAGTCCGGCGGGTCGGCAATTGGTCGAGATTTGCCGCGCGCTGGTGCAAGGGTCCAGCTTGTTGATCTTCGATGAGCCGACGTCTTCGCTTTCTGACGCGGAGACGCGCGAGGTTTTCCGGCTAGTGAAATCGTTGCGCGATCGCGGCATGGGCGTGATCTATATCACCCATCGGCTGGAGGAATTGCGCGAGGTCGGCGACCGGGTGACGGTGCTGCGCGACGGCGAGACGGTGCATACCGGCGCGTTGCGGGATCTGACGATCAATCAGTTGATCCGGCATATGGTGGGGCGAGAAGTGAGTGCGTTGTACGCCCGGGAACCGGTTCCCGCTGGCGAGCAAGTGTTGCGGGTTGAGGGCTTGTCGCGTGCGCCACTGCTGCGCGACATTTCGTTTTCGATCCGCGCCGGCGAAATCGTCGGACTAGCGGGATTGGTGGGCGCGGGGCGGACGGAATTGTGCCGCGCTTTGTTCGGCATCGATCGCCTAAGTGCGGGGCGGGTGTGGATCGGCGGAAAGTTAATGAATATCCGGTCGCCGCGCGATGCCGTTCGAGCGGGCCTCGCGTTGATCCCAGAGGACCGGCAGCATGCGGGATTGGCGCGCGAGCTTTCGATCGCGCGGAACATCGCGTTGACGAATCTGGACGCGGTTTCCTCCGGCGGATTCGTACGGCGCGAGCAAGAATTCGCTCTGACGGAGAAATATAAAAAGAAGTTGGCGATTCGCTTGGATTCGCCGGCGCAGTTGGCCGGGCGGTTAAGCGGCGGGAACCAGCAGAAGGTGGTCATCGCGAAATGGCTGGCGCGTGGGGCGCGGGTATTTTTGTTCGACGAGCCGACGCGCGGTATCGATGTGGGCGCGAAGCGGGAAGTGTTCCAGATCATGGATGAATTGGCGCGCGAAGGGGCGGCGGTGCTGATGGTGAGTTCCGAGTTGCCGGAGTTGTTGCAGGTTCCGGATCGAATCTTAGTGATGCGAAATGGAAGGCTGGCGGGAGAGCTGCCAGGACGGACGACGCAGGAAGAGATCATCAATCTGGCGGCGTTCCGAAAGGAACCAGCGGCCTGATGCGGAGTAAGAATTTTCAAAAACTGCTTCCGTTTTTGACGCTGGCGGCGCTGTTTGTGGCGTTGTGGATGGCGAGTCCAACGTTTCTCACTGAGCGCAATTTGTCAGCGGTCGTACGGCAGACGGCGGTGATCAACGTGATGGCGCTGGGGATGACGCTGGTGATCATAACGGGCGGAATCGATTTGTCGGTCGGCGCGATTCTCGCGATGGGCGGTTTGTTCGGCACGATGGCGATGGAGCACGGGCAGCCGATTTGGATCGGGGTGGGGATCGGGATTGCGACGGGCGCGCTTTGCGGATTCCTGAATGGATTTCTGATTACGCGGCTGAAGATCGCTCCGTTCATCGTGACGCTGGGGACGTTGGGCATCTTTCGCGGCGTGACGTTGATTGTGTCGAACGGGCTGCCGGTGCATCAGCTGCCGAAGAGCTTTTCGCTGTTAGGGGAGGGCTCGCTGCTGGGGGTTCCGTTCGTGTTGTGGGTGCTGATCGCGGCGGCGATCACGGTCCACGTGATTCTCGAGCACACGAAGCTGGGGCGCTACACGTTCGCGATCGGGAGCAATGTCGAGGCGGCGTATTACGCAGGTGTTCCGGTAGCGTTTCATACGACGGCCGTGTATGCGATCGGCGGGTTGCTCACCGGGCTGGCGGGGATGATTGAGGCGTCGCGGCTGATGAGCGGTCAGCCGACGGCGGGTCAAGGTTATGAATTGCAGGCGATTGCGGCGGTAGTGATCGGCGGCGGCAGCCTGCGGGGCGGCGAGGGCAGCATGACGGGCACGTTGATTGGCGCGTTCATTATGGGTTTGCTGTCGAATGGTGCGGATCTTTTGGGGATCAGTCCATATTTGCAGCAGGCGATTATTGGGGCGGTGATTATCGCGGCGGTGTTTGTGGATGAGGTCCGGAAGCGGCGGATGGCGTCGGCGTAAAGCGGGTCCGCTTCCTTACGGTCGCGGTTCGGTGCTGGGGAGTTGCCGCTTCCTTACGGTCGCGGTTCGGTGCTGGGGAGTTGTGGTCCGCTTGCTTACGGTCGCGGTTCGGTGCTGGGGAGTTGTGGTCCGCTTCCTTACGGTCGCGGTTCGGTGCTGGGGAGTTGTGGTCAGCTTCCTTTCGGTCGCGGTTCGATGATGGTGTGGTGTGGTGGGGTTCTGTGAGG
>JBBQWZ010000001.1:0-310759 GCA_038210135.1 Bryobacterales bacterium | reverse complement strand
CCTTGGAAATCGCTCCGCGATTCCCACATTCCCACAGCCCCGGATGCTCTTCCTTCCCGCAAAAACCAAACCAAGAAAGGAAACCTAGCGGCGGATCGCTTCGCTCCCGCCTTCAGGCTCATTCTTCAATGAGAAAATGCTATCGACCTCTCAAATGGGTAATGTAACGCTTGGCAGCCCGATCAATCCGCTTCCCAGCGAAAGCGCACAATCGCCAGCACTCCGAACACCAGCGCGCAGCCCAGCAGCATCAGGATCGAATTCTGGACGGCCGAAAAATCGAGGCCGCGCCAAGTCACCGCATCCAGGCCGTCCACCGCCCAGCGCGTCGGAATGACGACCGTCAGAGATTGCAGCCATTTCGGAAAAATGAACGTTGGCACCCAAGCGCCGCCTAGCATCACCATCAGCAATGTCACCAGAATCGCGAGCCCGCGAGTGGCTTCCGCTGTCTTTCCGATTGCCGCCACCAGCAGACCGAATGCCGCGGTCATCAGCGAAAAAGCTAGACAGATCCCCAGAAATCCCGCCATGCTTCCTTGAATCTTCACCCCGAATACCACTCGTGCGAACGCGAACAGAATCATCAGCGTCGCCATCGACGTCACTGCGGAACTCGCCGCCTTGCTTCCCAGCACAACCGTCCGCGACAGCGGAGCCGCGCGCATCCGCTTCCACACGCCTTGTTTTCTGAGTAGCAGCATCGCGACGCCGGCATCGACGCCGACCATCAGCAGGAACTGGATCCCCATGCCGCCGAACGAATGCGCGTAGCCGTTGTATTGGATTCCGCGGCCGGACGTGATGCTCTCGGCATTCACCTTAAACGGGATCTTCATCCCGCCGCCCGCGCCTTCGCCGCCGAGCAGTTGCTTGCCGGTGGTTTCCATGATGGCCGCCGTCAGGATTCCCTGAATCATTCGCATCTCGAGCGAATGCGAGGGATCGAACAGGATGCCGATCTCCGGCTTGACGCCGCCCATCAAGAACGCCTTCCCCGTGTCGGTGCTGAAATTCTTCGGGATTAACAACGCCACCGTGGCTTTGCCCCTCTGTACCGAGTTACGCGCAGGCCCGGGTGTCGAGGTCTTGGCGTCCAGCGCCGCGTCGGCCTGCAAACGCGTGATGATTTCGCGGGTGAACGCGCTGTTGTCTTCATCCGAAATCAGGATTGCGATCCGGCTGCTGTCCGCGTTACCGAATCCGCTGCCGAAGATGTACCCGAAAAACGACGCGATCGCGATCGGAGCCACCACGCTCATGATCACCGCGCGCCGGTCGGTAAGAAACAGCCGCAAATCTTTGCGCATCAGGGCCAGGAAAGGGATCAGCATCAGTCGCGCAAGCTCCTTCCGGTCATGTTCAGGAACACCGCTTCGAGACTGGCGCGTTCGCTCGCCAGATGCTGAAACGCGTGCCCGTGATCCGCCAGCCAAGCCAGGATGGCCGGAGTGTTTGCCGATAAATCACGCACTCCGATCCGCGCCGAGTTCGCTTCAAACAACAAGGACTCGACCCCTCGAACCAGCTTCAGCGCCTCGGCGTTGATCTGCTCGACGACGCCCGCCTCGAATTCGATCATCAGCAAATTGGTTACCGGCAGCGCCCGGTGCAGACCCTGCAAGGTGTCGTCCGCAATCACTTTTCCGTGGTCGATGATCACCAGACGGTCGCACAGCCGCTCCGCTTCTTCCATATAGTGGGTGGTGTACAGCAGCGTTTTGCCGCGCTTCCGCAAAACTTCCAGGTTGTCGAAAATCGCATTCCGGCTCTGCGGATCCACACCCACGGTGGGTTCGTCGAGTAACAGTAATTGCGGATCGTGAAGCAGTGCCGCAGCCAGATTCAGACGCCGCTTCATGCCGCCACTAAAATCGAGGACCTTGTCCTTCGCACGCTCGCGCAGCCCCACCAGGTCCAACGCCTCATCCATCGCGCGTTGCAAAGGAGCACCAGTCAGCCCGTACAACGCTCCAAAGAGATGCAGATTCTCTTGCGCCGGCAGGTCTTCATAAAGGCCCAGGTCCTGCGGAACAAGGCCAATATGCCGCTTGGCCGGATCCGTGTCGCCTTCGAGCGTATGGCCCGCGATCCGAACCTCGCCGCTGTCGGGCCGGATCAGCCCCGCGATCATCGATACCGTCGTCGTTTTCCCCGCGCCGTTCGGACCCAGCAGGCCAATCGTTTCGCCTTTGCCCGCGCGAAACGAAACCCCGTCGACCGCCTTCAGGTCGCCGTAAGTTTTGCGGAGTCCGAGAACTTCGAGCATTGCGTAACATCATACGGACATTCCAGGAAAAATGCCGACGCGCTTATTTTGAATGGCAAATCGCTACCCATCGGCGGGCTTGTCGCCCCCTGGCTTAACAGTGTTATCCTGAACGGCGGCGGCGTCTCGTCCAAAACGAACCCGCGATGCGCTTCCCGCGAGGGAATTACGCCCTTCGGCCTGATGATCAGCGGCCGCGGTGTGAAGCCGGTTGAAATCTACGCCTCCCTGCGAGGCAGTTGAGAGTTTACGATGAGAACACTCCGTAGTGTGGCCGTGCTTGGAGCCGGCACCATGGGCGCGCGAATCGCCGCCCACTTTGCAAACGCCGGATACCCAGTCCTTCTTTTAGACATCGTTCTTCCCGGCGAAACCAACCGCAACGCGGCTGCCATTCGCGGCATCTCCGCCGCCGACACGCAACGTCCCGGCGGCTTCTTCACCAAAGCCGGCATGAGTCTGCTGACGCCGGGCAACTTCGAAGACGATCTCCAGAAAGTCGCCCATTGCGACTGGATCATCGAAGCCGTTACCGAAAATCTCGAAGTCAAACGGACCCTGTGGAAGAAAGTCGAGATGCTCCGCAAGGCCGGATCCATTGTCTCGACGAACACCTCCGGGATTCCGCTGAATCAGATCGTCAAGGGCTTCTCGCCCGAATTCCGCCTCCACTTCCTCGGCACACACTTCTTCAATCCTCCGCGCTACCTCCATCTTTTGGAAGTGATTCCGGGCCCCGAAACCGATCCTGAGGTGATCGCCTGGGTCACCGAATTCGCCGATCGGCGCCTCGGCAAAGGCGTCGTGCCCTGCAAAGATACGCCCAACTTCATCGCCAATCGCATCGGCAGCTTCTTCGGCGGAACCGTCCAGAAGATCACCGTCGAAGGCGGCTACACGGTCGAAGAAGTGGACGCCCTTACCGGCTCTCTGATCGGGCTTCCGAACAGCGCCAGCTTCCGCCTGCTCGACGTCGTCGGACTCGACGTCTGGACCTTCGTCGGCACCAACCTCTATCACGCGGTGCCCAACGATCCGTGGCGCGACCGCTTCCTGATGCCCGAATTCCACAAAAAATTGATGGAAAAAGGCTGGCTCGGCGAAAAATCCGGCCAAGGCTACTACAAGCGCGTCGGCAAAGGCGATGCCCGCGAAATCCACGCCATCGATCTGAAGAGTCTCGAATACCATCCCGCGGCCAAGCCGAAGTTTGTTTCCGTGGAAGCCGTAAAAGGCGTCGAAGACCTTGGCGAGCGCATGCGCGCGCTGCTCAAGCACGACGACCGGGGCAGCCAGTTTATCTGGAAACTGTACAGCGATCTGTTCCTCTACTCTGCCGAAATGGTCCCCGAGATTTCCGATCGCATCGTCGAAATCGATCGCGCCATGCGTTGGGGCTACGCGAATTCCTTCGGCCCCTTCGAAGCCTGGGACGCTCTAGGATTCGAAGACGTCTGCAAGCGCCTCGAAGCGGAAGGCCGCGAGCTGCCGGAAAATATCCAGCGGATGCGCAAAGCCGGCGCCACATCTCTCTACCGGTTCGCCGACAAGAACGGCGAACCGGGCAAGCAATATTATGATCTCGTCGAGGGCGGCTATAAGGACATCGAGCCGCGTCCCGGCGTGCTCGTCCTCGCCGATATCAAGCGCGCCCGCGGCGTCGTGAAAACCAATCCCGGAGCCTCGCTCGTGGATCTCGGCGACGGCGTGCTCTGCGTCGAGTTCCACAGCAAAATGAACTCGATTGGCGAAGATACCATCGGCATGCTGTATGCCGGCCTCGAAGAAACTGAAACGAACTTCGAAGCCATGGTTATCGCCAATCAGGGCGCCAACTTCAGCGTCGGCGCCAATTTGATGATGATGTTGTTGGCCGCCCAGGAAGGCGAGTGGGACGAGCTGAACGCCGCCGTGCACCGCTTCCAACAGGTGAATATGGCGCTGAAATACGCCGCCAAACCCGTAGTCGCCGCGCCCTTCAATCAGACCCTCGGGGGCGGCTGCGAGATTTCTCTGCACGCCACGCGCTGCCAGGCGTCTGCCGAAACCTACATGGGCCTCGTCGAAGTCGGCGTCGGCCTCATCCCCGGCGGCGGAGGCTGCAAAGAACTCCTGCTCCGCTTGAAGAATCCAATCAAGGTGTTCGAGCTCGTCGGCTATGCGAAGGTTTCCTCGAGCGCCGAAGACGCCAAGCAGCTCGGCCTTCTCGGGCGCCCCGACGCCATCTCGATGAATTACGAGCGCCTCATCGGCGACGCCAAGGATCTCGCTCTCTCCCTCGCGAAAAGCTTCACGCCCGGCACCCCGCGCACCGACATTTCCGTCATGGGCGCGCCCGGTTACGCCATGCTCCGCATGGGCGCCTGGAGCGCGCAGCAGGGTGGCTTCATCAGCGAATACGATTTCACCATCGCGGAAAAGCTCGCCCACATTTTGTGCGGCGGCAAGCTCACCGGTGAAAATCAGCTCGTCAGCGAACAATATCTGCTCGATCTCGAACGCGAAGCGTTCCTCAGCTTGTGCTCGAATCCGAAGACGCAAGCCCGCATGCAGGCCATGCTCAAGACGGGAAAGCCGCTCAGAAACTAGACACGCAAGACGACGCGAGGATTCACTCTCATGCAAGACGCAGTCATCATCGATTGTTTACGGACCGCGGTGGGCAAAAGCGGCCGCGGCAGCCTCAAGAATTACCGCCCGGACGACATGGCCGCGGACGTCATTCGCGCTCTCTGCGCGAAGTATCCGCAAATGCCCAAGGACGAAATCGACGACGTCATCATGGGCTGCGCGACGCCCGAAGCGGAATCCGGCGCCAATGTCGCCCGCGTCGCCGCACTCCGCGCCGGCCTGCCGGATGTCGTACCCGGCGTGACCATCAATCGTTTCTGCTCGTCGGGCTTGCAATCGATCGCCATGGCCGCCGAACGGATCCGCTCGGGCGGCGCCGACATCATCATCGCCGGCGGCACCGAATCCATGAGCCTGCTGCCCATGGCCGGCCACAAGCCCGCGCCCAATCCCTACCTCGCCGAAAATTATCCCGAGGTCTACATCAGCATGGGCCTCACCGCGGAGCGCGTCCAGAACAAGTACGGCGTCACGCGCGAAGATCAGGACGCGTTCTCTTACCGCAGTCATCAGAACGCTTTGAATGCGCAGGCCTCCGGCAAGTTCGACGACGAGATCGTCCCTCTCGAAGTCGAAACGACGACTTTCGAAAACGGCAAAGCCGTAACGCGCAAGAAGACCTTTAATAAGGACGAAGGCCCGCGCGCGGATACCTCCGTCGAAGCGCTCGCGAAGCTGCGCCCTGTGTTTCACGCGAAAGGCAGCGTCACCGCCGGCAATAGTTCGCAGACCAGCGACGGCGCCGCCGCTGCGATCGTGATGAGCGCCAAACGCGCCCAATCCCTGGGCTTGAAACCGAAAGCGCGATTCGTTAGCTTTGCGGTCGGAGGCGTTCCGCCGGAACTCATGGGCATCGGACCCGTCGTCGCCATTCCGAAAGCGCTCGCCATGGCCGGCCTGAAGATAGGCGATATCGGCCTTGTCGAATTGAACGAAGCCTTCGCCGTGCAGGCACTCGCCGTACAACGCAACACCGGTATCAACATGGACACGCTGAACGTCAACGGTGGCGCGGTGGCGCTCGGTCATCCGCTCGGCTGTACCGGTGCGAAATTGACCGCCACCATCCTTCGCGAAATGGAGCGCCGCCAGGTCCGCTACGGCATGGTCACCATGTGCATCGGCGGCGGACAGGGCGCGGCTGGAATTTTTGAACGCCTGAACTAAAGATTACGCATCACGATTAGCAGCAAAAGGAAATAACCATGGCAACGATGACTGTAGCGATTCCGAAAACCAAGGGTGGCGCGTTCCTGCTCGAAACCGCGAACCCATCCGACATCTTTACGCCCGAAGATTTCACCGACGAACATCGCGCCATCGCGAAGACCACTGATGAATTCTGGCAGAAGGAAGTCGTTCCGAATATCGACAAAATCCGCCACAAGGATCATCAGGTCTGCCTCGACATCCTGCGCAAGTCGGCGAAGCTCGGGCTCACCGCTGTCGTCCTGCCGGAAAAATTCGGCGGCATGGAGATGGATCTCACCTCGATGTTCATCGTCGCCGAAGGCGTCGCGCGAGAAGGCTCCTACTCCGCCTGGCACGGTGCCCATACCGGCATCGGAACCCTGCCCCTGTTGATGTTCGGCACCGAAGCGCAAAAAGAAAAATACCTGCCCAAGCTCGCCTCCGCCGAAATGCTCGCCGCCTATTGCCTCTCGGAACCGCAAGCCGGCTCCGACGCACTGGCCGCGCGCACCCGCGCCGATCTTACTGAAGACGGCAAGCACTATATCCTCAACGGCCAGAAGATGTGGATCACCAACGGCGGCTACGCGGACCTCTATACCGTCTTCGCCCAAGTCGGCGGCGACAAGTTCACGGCCTTCCTCGTCGAGCGCGCCTTCCCCGGCGTCACGCCCGGCCACGAAGAAAAGAAGATGGGCATCCAGGGCAGTTCAACGACTGCCGTCTACCTGGACAACGTGAAAGTGCCCGTCGAGAATGTGCTCGGCGAAATCGGACGCGGCCATATCATCGCGTTTAACATCCTGAACATCGGCCGTCTCAAACTCGGACCGTTCGCCCAGGGCGGATGCCGCGACTGCCTCCAAATTTCAATCAAGTACGCAAAAGAACGCAAAGCCTTCGGCAAGTCGATCTCCGAATTCGGCATGATCCAGCATAAGATCGCCGAAATGGCGGTCCGCATGTTTGCTTCGGAAAGCATGACCTATCGCGTCGTCGGATCGATCGAAAGCCAACTCGAAGGTTGGGACTGGAGCCAGTCCGACGCCGCCGCCCGCCTGCTCAAAACCGTCGAAGACTTCGCCGCCGAGTGTTCGTTCATCAAAGTGTTCGCCTCGGAAACGCTCGATTATGTCACCGATGAAGGCGTCCAGATCCACGGCGGCTACGGCTTCCACCAGGATTACGCCGTCGAACACGCCTATCGCGATTCGCGCATCAACCGGATCTTTGAAGGCACCAACGAAATCAACCGGCTGCTCGCCACCGGCATGTTCCTCAAGAAAGCACAGCGCGGGCAGTTGGCGCTCGTTGAAGCTGTCAAGAAACTGCAAGCCGAGATCCTCGCCGGGCCGTCGCTCGACACTGCAGTTACCGGCAAGTTCGCCGAAGAGACCAAACTCGTCGAAAACACCAAGAAAATCGGCCTCTTCCTCATCGGCGTCGCATATCAGAAGTTCGGCGAGAAGGTCGAAGCCGAGCAGGAAGTGATGGCCAACATCACCGACGTCCTGATGAATTCCTACGCGCTCGAGTCCGCCGTCCTGCGCGCCCGCAAAATCGACGCCTCCGGCAAGAGCTCCGAACACGCCCACGAAATGGCGAAGGTGTTTGGCCGCGACGTCCTCGACATCGTCGAAGGCGCCGCGAAAACCGTCCTCGCCGCCTGCTCGGAAGGCGACGCCCTCCGCACGAACCTCTCCGTCCTCAAACGCTTCACCAAGGCGGAAGCGGTAGACGTCATCGGACTCCGCAAGAAGATCGCCGCCCGCCTGATCGAGGCGGAGAAATTCTTCGTGTAGCCGGCCTTGCGAGGCTGGCCGTTAAGGGACGATACAATTCAAGGGCCGGGCGATTTTTCGTTCGGCCCTTTCCGTCTATGAAAGTTATCGTCTGCGTCGGCCTGCCCGGAGCCGGAAAATCCACTTGGCTCGCTAAGCACGGCGCGACAGAATCCGGCTTCTACAGTCCGGTTCTTTCAAGCGACACCATTCGAGTCCTCCTCGCGGACGATGTGAATAACCAGAACATCCACCGGGAGGTTTTCGCGACGCTGCGAGATCTCCTTCGCCGCCGCCTCATCCTGAGGCGACCCGTCACCTACATCGACGCGACCAATCTCTCACCCTGGGAGCGCAAACCGTACATCGTGCTGGCAAACCTGCACGGGGCAACGTCCGAAGGCTTATATTTCGACACGCCCGTTGAAACCTGTATCGCGCGAAACACATCCAGAACCCGCGTCGTCCCCGAAGAAGTCATCCGCAAACTCGCCGAACGCCTCACGCCGCCCACGCTAGAGGAAGGATTCACCGCCGTCCGCATCGTCTTCCAAAGCGCGGAATGAAACTTCCGTAACTTTGAACACTACCGCCTTAAAGTCAAGGTGTTATGTTCTTAGGTGATTCGGGTTTGGAGGCTTGCCCCCCGGTTGCTGGCGTAGAGCCGGAGCCGTAGAGCCGAAAAGTTTTGGTGGACCTGAAGGGATTCGAACCCTTGACCTCTTCCATGCCATGGAAGCGCGCTCCCAACTGCGCCACAGGCCCACGTGAGAGGGCAATTTCAGAATACCATAGGGACATTTGAGATCGCCTGGTTTCTCTAACGGACTTATGCATTCCTTTTCAAAACCGCTCAGCTGCTCCTTCGCCTTTCTCGTCTCCCTGACCTGCGCTGTCGCACAGGACCCAGCGACGCCCCCCATTCCGCTCCCCCCGGTCGCCACCTTCTCGATCGTCGCTTTCGATCCGATTGCGCAGGAGTGGGGAGTCACCGTTGCCTCCCGCTACTTCTCGGTCGGCAGCGTCGTTCCCTGGGCCGAAGCCGGCACCGGCGCCATTGCCACACAGGCGAATGTCAACGTGGGCTACGGACCCCGCGGCCTGGAACTCTTGCGTCAAGGACTCACCGCGAAGCAAGTCCTCGACAAGCTGATGGCCGAAGACGCCTTCGACGGTAAAGACGGCCGTCAGGTCGCAATCATCGATGGAAAAGGAAACATCGCCGCCTTTACCGGACCCGCCGCGCAAAAATGGGCCGGCGACAAGCAGGGTAAAAACTGGTCCGCCCAAGGAAACATCCTTACCGGACCTCGGGTCGTCGAAGAGATGGGCAGAGCCTTCGAGGCAACCGAGGGAGACCTCGCCGAGAAACTATTCGCCGCCCTCAAAGCCGGTGATCGCGCCGGCGGCGATGCCCGCGGACGCCAGTCCGCCTCCATGCTCATCGTCCGGAAAGGTGGCGGCCGAAATCTAAATAACGATCGGCTCATTTACATTAACGTGGACGACAACCCCGCGCCCTTTCTCGAACTCCGGCGTTTGCTCGACATGAATCTGGCGATCCTCTACCAGGACCGCTCGATCAAACTCTTCAACAGCCAGAAATTCAAGGAGGCGCGCGCCGCCGCGATCAGGATGTCCGAGTACCAGCCGGAAAGCAGCCTCATCCACGGCACGCTCGGAGTCTACGCGTATTTCGCCGGCGACCAGGACGCCGCCCTGGCGGAATTCGCCAAGGCGAAAGCCATGGATCCCGAATTCAAGCTCCACTTCGAAAACAGCGTGAAGAACCGCCCCGGCTGGCAGCCCTTGCTGAATGACGCGGACTTCGTTAAGCGCCTCTGGCAGTAACGCCGTTGCTAACATAGCCCCTATGGATCGCGCCAAAGCCTGGGAAATCGTCTGTGAGTTTATCCAATCCGATAGCCTGCGACGGCACGCCCTCGCCGTCGAAACCTGCGTGTCGGCCTATGCCGCAAAAAACAACGAAGACGCCGAAAAGTGGGCTGTCACAGCACTGCTTCACGATTTTGATTGGGAAATCCATCCGCGAATGCCCGATCATCCGGTGAGAGGCGAGCCCATTCTCGCCGAGCGCGGCGTTAGCGAAGAGATTCGCAAAGCCATCCTGTCGCACGCCAACTACAGCGGCGTTCCGCGCGAAACTCCGCTCGAAAAAACACTCTTCGCCTGCGACGAGCTAGCCGGATTCCTCACCGCCATTTCCTATGTCAAGCCCACTCGCAGCATCTTCGACGTGGACGTCGCCTCCGTGCGAAAAAAGATGAAGGACAAAGCCTTCGCCCGCAGCGTCAGCCGCGACGACATCGTGAATGGCGCCTCGGAAATGGGCGTGGACCTCGACGCGCACATTGCGTTCTGCATCGATGCCATGCGCGCGCGCGCCGAAGAACTTGGTATCAAGGGAACGCTGGCGCAATAACTTCTTCCCACCGACCGGACGCCCCGGCGCGGAACACCGCCTCGATCGCCGCCATATTCCGCATCGCATCTTCAAGCGAAACCGGCACCGCGCCGTCGTCAAGAATCGCGCGCGAAAACAAATCGCCCTGAATCGTGTACTGGTCGCACACCGGCAACTCCTCCACCCGCGGACCCGCCCCGCCGATACCGCGGACGCCGTCAATCAGAATTCGCGCCGGACGATCCGGTGGCGCATTGAATGGAATCTCCAGCTCAATCCGCCCTTGTGAGCCGAATATCTGCATCCGCTGATACGCCGCGATCTGCATTCCGCAACTGAAGACCGATTGGCGCCCGCCGGAAAACTCGAGAATGGCGGATGTCACCCGGTCCACTCCAAACTCCGGATCACGGTCAATCGCCGCCGCAACGCGGATCGGCTCGCCGCCAAAAATCATCCTCGACAGCGTAATCGGGTAACAACCGATATCCATCAGTGCTCCACCGCCGGCCGCGACATGATTCCGAACATTCGCCGGATCGCGATTGAAATAGCTGAAGAATCCGCTCATCAAACGCGCCTCGCCGATCTCTTCCGAATCCGCAATCGCCTTGGCTCGAAGCCACTGCGGATGCGTTCGCGCCATAAACGCTTCACCGGCCTTCACCCCTGTCCGGTCGCGCGCGGCGATGAGCGTCCGCACGCTCGACCAATCCAGCGCCACCGGCTTTTCGCAGAGAACATGCTTACCAGCTTCGATCGCCTTCAACGTCCACGGAACATGCAAATCGTTGGGCAGCGGATTGTAAATGGCGTCGATCTCGGTGTCGGCAAGCAGTTCCTCATACGACCCGTAATACTTCGCGATGCCTAACTTCGAAGCCGCCTCCCCCGCCTTTCGCGCATCCCGCGAAGCCAACCCCGTGACCTCGCAAAACTCGCCAAGCTGCATGGCCGGAATCACTTTTTCTCGCGCGATCTTCGCCGCTCCCAAGACGCCCCACCGGACTTTTCTCGCCATGCGGCCAGTGTAGCGTTACGCTGTATCTGTGACGCACGACGTACTCAACCAGGCGCCCCCGCTCTTTGCCTACAACCTGTTTGCCTGCGACCCCGCGCTCGGCGAAGCACTCGCACGCGAAGGCGCCGGATGGTCTCGTAACCAAGTCTGCGAATTCGGCCAACGCGTCGGCAGTGAAGAGGCGATCCGCTGGGGCTTCGAAGCCAACGAAAATCCGCCGGTACTCAAAACGCACGACCGCTACGGTAACCGCCGCGACGAAGTGGAGTTCCATCCGTCCTGGCACAAGCTGATGGGCCTCGCCGTCGAATACGGAATTCACAGCCTGCCTTGGGAGCAGCCGAAAGCCGGCGCCCACGTTGCCCGGGCCACGCTGATGCGCCTGACGTCAGAGAATGAAGCCGGACATGGCTGCCCGATTTCGATGACCTACTCCGCCGTGCCCGCTATCCGGAACAATCCAGCATTGGCCGCGCAGTGGGAGCCTCTTCTCACCACCCGGACGTACGACCCGCGCTTCGTCCCCGCATCCGCGAAGCTCGGCGCTCTAATCGGTATGGGCATGACTGAGAAGCAAGGAGGCTCCGACGTGCGCGGCAACACTACGGCCGCCGAACCGATGGGCGCAGGCGAATACCGGATCACCGGACACAAATGGTTCTGCTCCGCGCCGATGTGCGATGCGTTCCTAGTCCTGGCACAAGCTCCGGGCGGCCTGACCTGCTTCTTCCTTCCCCGTTTCACGCCCGATGGTTCAAAGAACAATTTCCGTCTACAGCGCCTCAAGAACAAGCTCGGCAATCGTTCGAACGCATCCAGCGAAGTGGAATTTGACGGAGCCTGGGCGCAGCGAATCGGCGACGAGGGTCGCGGCGTACCCACTATTCTCGAGATGGTCACGCACACCCGCCTCGACTGCGTCATCGGAGCCGCCGCCATGATGCGCCAGTCGCTCGTCCAGGCCATTCACCACGCCCGCCATCGCTCCGCCTTCGGCAAACGTCTGATCGATCAGCCTCTGATGCAGCGCGTTCTCGCCGACCTCGCCCTCGAGTCCGAAGCCGCCACCGTCTTGATGATGCGCCTCGCCCGCGCCTTCGATGCCGGCGAGCGTTCCTTCGCCCGCCTCGCTACCGCTGTCTCGAAGTTTTGGGTCTCGAAGCGTGCCGCGCCGTTTACCGCCGAAGCCCTTGAGTGCCTGGGAGGCAACGGCTACGTCGAAGACTCCATGATGCCCCGCCTCTATCGCGAAGCTCCGCTGAATTCCATCTGGGAAGGTTCCGGTAACGTGATCTGCCTCGACGCGCGACGCGCGATGGCGAAGGAGCCTGATTGCGTGGACGCGCTGATCGCCGAGATTCGCGGCGTCGATCCTCGCGTCGAGCGCTTCCTCGATCAAATCGATTTACGCGCCCCGGAAGAATCCGCGCGCCGTATGACCTCGCAGCTTGCCGTTGCGCTCCAGGCGGCCCTCCTCGTTCGGTTCGCCCCCACCGCCGTCTCGGACGCCTTCTGTCATTCCCGGCTCGCGAGTGACCATGCCGCCGTCTTCGGATCCTCGCTCTCCGGCGTCAGCAGTTCGGATTGCGTCACCATCCTCGACCGCGCGCTTCTCCTCCCTCACTGAAACTTTTGCCACCGGTGTCGACTCCTTCAAATTGGGAGCCGCCTACGTACGCTGCGGCTGGAAAAGAGGTTTATGTTTACAAAATTACTATTTGTGTTGATGCTGGCCGGGGCCGCCGTGGCACAGGATCGCAGTGCCCAGAAAATCATCAAAGAGGTGCGTCACGAGCTGCTGATGCTGCCGTATCTTGACGTATTCGATAACCTCACGTACCGCGTGGACGGCTCGAAAGTCACGCTCTTTGGGCAGACTGTCCGCCCAACCTTGAAAAGCGACGCCGAGAAAGCTGTCAAGGGCATTGAAGGCGTCTCGATGGTCGAGAACCAGATCGAGGTCCTTCCACTCTCGCCAAACGACGACCGCATCCGTCAGGCCGCCTTCCGCGACATCTACGGCTACGGACCCCTGCAGCGCTACAACCTGGGCGCCGTTCGGTCCATCCGTATCATCGTGCGCAACGGCAACATCACTCTTGAGGGCGTCGTCGCCAATGAAGGCGACAAGAACATGGCCGGCATCCGTGCGAACGGTGTGGCGGGCGCTTTTAAAGTCACAAACAATCTGCAGGTTGAAAAATAATTGCCAGCCTAGCGCAAATGTTTGTAGATCAGCTCCAGCAATTCGTCGTACGTGGCGGCCGCATCCGCGTGGCTGCCATGTACGATCGCATGCGTCGCGCAATGCTGCAAATGATTCCGCATCAGTTTCCTGCCGACTCCGCGTAACGCCTGCTGCGCCGACGCGATCTGTTCAATGATGTCGGGGCAGTAGCGATCTTCTTCCACCATCCGCTGCAATCCACGAATTTGCCCCTCAATCCGCCGTAGCCTGGCCAGATTTGCTTTCCTGATCGCGGGTTCAACGGCCACTGCTTTCCGCGTCGTTTTCATCGACACTCCAGCCGGACGCCGCGCAGCCGCAGGCTGTTGGTCACCACACTCACTGAACTCAGAGCCATCGCCGCGCTCGCCACCACCGGGCTCAGCAAAATACCGAATAGCGGATACAGAGCGCCCGCCGCAATCGGAATGCTGACCACGTTATAGACGAACGCCCAGAACAGATTCTGCCGGATCACTCGCATCGTCGCGCGCGATAACGCAATCGCCTGCGAAACGCCTCGTGCATCGTTCCGCATCAGAGTCAAATCTCCCGCTTCGAGCGTGACGTCCGACCCCGACGCCATCGCCGCCCCGATATCCGCCTGCGCTAGCGCTGGAGCATCGTTCACGCCATCGCCGACCATCAGGACCACGCGTTTCTGCTGTTGCAATTCGCGGATCGCCATCACCTTCCCTTCCGGCAGCACGCCCGCTACGACCTCCGCAATCCCCGCCTCCGCCGCCACCCGCTGTCCGGTATTTTCGTTGTCTCCCGTCAGCAGCATCACGCGGATGCCTCTCTTCACCAGCTCGGCCACCGCCTCCCGCGAACTCGCCTTCACCGGATCCGCTACTTCCACCGCGCCGGCGAATATGCCGTCCACCGCGATCAACAAACTCCCATCCTCCAATTCCTTCGCAACCGCAACGGAGTTCTCTCGCAAGTAAGCGGCATTGCCGACGCGCACTTGCCGATTCTCAACCGCGGCAGTCACGCCCTTGCCCGCGACTGCAACGAACGCTTCGGCCGGTTCCAACGTAAAGCCTCTCGCCATGGCCTCTCTGACAACGGCGGCTCCCAGCGCATGCTCGCTGTCTCGTTCCACCGAAGCTGCCAGCCGCAGCAGTTCGTTCTCGTCGAATCCGCTCGCCGCTCTCACCGTGGTCACCATCGGTTTGCCTGCCGTAATCGTTCCAGTTTTGTCGAACACCACCGTATCCACAGACTCCAACCTCTGTAACGCCTCGCCGCCTTTGAACAGCAAGCCGTACTGCGCCCCACGGCCGGTCGCCACCATCACCGCCGTCGGAACCGCCAATCCCATTGCGCACGGGCACGCAATGATTAGCACCGAAACCGCGGCCGCAAAAGCCCTCGCTAAACCGTTCTCGGGAACCGCCACGAACCAGATCAGCGCCGCGCTCAGCGCGATCGCCACTACCACCGGAACAAACACCGCGCTGATGCGGTCCGCCAGATTTTGAATCGGCGCGCGCGAACCCTGCGCATCGCGCAGCAGTCGGACAATCCCCGCCAATACGCTGTCCGTCCCTAGCCCCGTAACCCGGTACCGGACCGCGCCATTCTGATTCATCGTCCCGCCGATCACGCCATCCCCGGCCGTTTTCTCGACCGGCATGCTCTCACCCGTCAGCATCGACTCATCCGCTGTCGTCGAGCCCGAAAGAATCAAGCCATCCGCTGGAAACCGGTCGCCTGGACGAATCACCACCACTTCGCCGATCCGCAATTCGCCGATCGGAACCTCTGTCTCGACCCCCGCCCGCTCCACGCGTGCCGTCTGCGGCTGCAATCGGACCAGCGTCCGCAGAGCGTCCGCCGTACGCTGCTTCGCTCGCGCCTCGAGCGCGTTCCCCGTCAGGATCATCGCCAGAATCCAGATCACCGCTTCGTAGTAAACATCGAGCGCAATTCCTCGCTCGTGAAAATATCCGGGAAACAGCGTCGCCGCCGCCGAAAACAAGAAGGCGGATCCGGTGCCGAGCGCGATCAACGTATTCATATCGGAAGTTCGGTGACGCAGCGCCGACCACGCCTTCACGTAGAACCGCCGTCCGCTCCACAACATTACGATCGCCGTCAGCGCCAGCAGGCCGAATCCGAGTGCCTCAACTGGAATCCGATACAGCCACGGAAATAGAGACTCAAGAAATGGATCGAGCACCCGCATCTGCCACCCGAGCAACGGATCGGACGGCGCATGCGCCATCGCCGAGCCGTGCATCAACGGCATCGAGGCCAGCATCGCGAATGCTCCCGCACCGAATGCAAAAATCGCTTTCGCGCGCAGCACCCCGTACTCCGCGGCCGCGTCCTCGTCCGTTTGTTTCTGCTCCGCGAATGCCGTCAGGTCGGCTTCCGGCAGCTTCGCTTCGTAGCCCGTCTCGTTCACCGCGTCTACTAACGCCGCCGGATTCGTGGTTTCTGGAGCGAACGAAACCGTCGCGTTGTTCAGCAACAGATTGACCGTCGCGCTCAACACGCCAGGCTGTTCCGCCAGCGTCTTCTGTAGGAACGATTGGCAAGCCGCGCAAGTCATTCCGCCGACCGGAAAAGTTACCCGTTCGGGTCCCGAAACGGCAGGCACTCTACGCCCCCGGTGCGATCGACGCGGCAAAGCCGATCTTCTTAACCGCCTCGGCCGCCGATTCCGCCGGCACGCCCGGCTCCATAGTAATCGTCGCCGATCCGACTTCTACGCTTCCGACATGAACACCGGGCGTTTTCGACAGTGCCGACGTCACCCGCCGCACGCAGCCATCGCAGTGCATGCCCTCAATCTTCAAATGAATTTCTGGATTCATAGCCTCTTCCCTCTATTCCATAATATACCCCCTCCCCCTATCTACCAAATCCAGCTCGCGAGGCAGCCGCGGTTGTGGGGGCCGACGCGCCTCACGTATAATCGCTCCATTGCAGACCCGGGACGCGCCCCTGCGCGGCTCCGGGTTCTTTTTCTTGGGATCGCCGTTTTTGGAGATAAAATGTCGCGAATCGTCCGCTGCTCGTTGATCCAGGCCACCAACGCCGCCTCTCCTTCGCTGCCCCTCGACAAGATCCGCGAAGCCATGATCGACAAGCACGTCGAATACATCCGTCAGGCCGCCGAAGCCGGCGCACAGATCATTTGCCCCCAGGAGATCTTCACCGGGCCGTATTTCTGCGCCGAGCAGCAGACCCGCTGGTACGACATGGCCGAAGAAATCCCGAACGGGCCCACCGTCCGCCTGATGCGCGATCTGGCCCGCAAACATCACACCGCCATCATCGTCCCCATCTACGAGCGCGAACAGGCCGGCGTCCTCTACAACACCGCCGCCGTCATCAACAGCCAGGGCGAATATCTGGGCAAATATCGAAAATCCCACATCCCCCATACCGCTCCTGGATTCTGGGAGAAATATTATTTCCGCCCCGGCAACCTCGGCTACCCCGTCTTCGATCTCGGCGTCGCGCGCATCGGCGTCTACATTTGTTACGACCGCCACTTCCCCGAAGGCGCCCGCGCCCTCGGCCTGAACGGTGCGGAAATCGTCTTCAATCCCTCCGCTACCGTCGCCGGACTCAGCGAAT
Organism: Bryobacterales bacterium; assembly: GCA_038210135.1. GTDB lineage: Bacteria > Acidobacteriota > Terriglobia > Bryobacterales > Bryobacteraceae > JBBQWZ01. The sequence goes on along the minus strand of JBBQWZ010000001.1, from coordinate 293,617 downwards.
ATCTCTGGAAGCTTGAGCAGCCCGCGCACGCCGTCGCCAACGGCTACTTCATCGCCGCCATCAACCGCGTCGGAACTGAAGAGCCATGGAACATCGGCCACTTCTATGGCTCCAGCTATTTCTGCGACCCCCGCGGCCAAACCATCGCCCAGGCCTCGCGCGACAAAGACGAAGTCCTCACCGCCGACCTCGACCTCGACATGATCGAAGAGGTTCGCAAGACCTGGCAGTTCTTCCGCGATCGCCGACCGGACTCGTACGACAGCCTGGTGAAGGCCTAATGACCGCCGACGATCTCGCCGTCGCCTTTCCGGAACTGCATCCGCCCTTCGCGCCGCAGGAAGCCGTCGTCGAAGCCAACCGCTGCCTGTACTGCTTCGACGCGCCTTGCAGTGCGGCCTGTCCTACCCATATAGACGTGCCGCGCTTCATCCGGAAAATCACCACCGGCAACCTCCGCGGCTCCGCCTCCACCATCCTCGACGCGAATATCCTCGGCCTCAGTTGCTCCCGCGTCTGTCCCGTGGACGTCCTCTGCGAAGGCGCCTGCGTGATGCATCGCTACAACAGGCAGCCCATCGAAATTGGGAAGCTCCAGCGCCACGCGATGGACGCCTTCTACGCCAACGGCGCTAACCTCAAAGCCGGAGCCGTTACCAAATCAGAACGCATCGCCTGCATCGGCGCTGGACCCGCCTCCCTCGCTTGCGCTGCCGAGCTCCGACTGCGCGGCTATCAGCCCACCATCTTCGAAGCCCGCTCCATGCCGGGCGGGCTCAATACCTACGGCGTCGCCGAGTACAAACTCCGCCCGCGCGTCTCCCTCCAAGAGGTCGAGCTCGTTCGCTCCCTCGGCGTGGACATCCAAACCGATGCCGCCATCGGTGAGAAAATCGAGCTCGACACCCTCGAAAGAGACTACGCCGCCATCTTCGTCGGCGTCGGCCTCGGACCCACTGAGCAACTCGGCATACCCGGCGAAAACCTCGCTGGAGTCAGCGACGCCGTACAATTCATCGCGCGCTACAAAACCAGCCAGCACCCTCGCGTCGGCCGCCGCGCCCTTGTCATCGGCGGAGGTAATACCGCCATCGACGCCGCTGTCGCCGCCCAGCTTCTTGGCGCCGAACAAGTCACGCTCACATACCGGCGCGATCGCGCTTCCATGCCCGCTTTCGATTTCGAGTACGACCATGCGAAACACAGCGGCATCCATTTCCTGTGGCAGACTCTGCCCACCGCGATTCGCTCTGAAGACGGTGAAACTGTAAATCGGATCGAATTCATTCGGACGGAATTAGGCCCGCCGGATTCGACTGGCCGTCGCGCTCCCCAATCCATCACCGGTTCCGAATTCGCTATCGAAGCCGACACCGTGATCGTCGCTCTCGGCCAAACCAAACTCAGCCGCCTGTTAACCGGACGCGGAGTCGATTTCCGCGCCAGTTGCATCGCCACCGATCGCGCCACCGGCCAGACGTCGAATCCGAAATACTTCGCCGCCGGCGATTGCGTAAACGGAGGAGGCGAAGTCGTGGACGCGGTCGCCGACGGCAAGCGCGCGGGACAAGGCATCGCCCAATGGCTGGAGGCGCGGCGTGGCTGATCTGACAACCAACCTCGCCGGAATTCGCAGCCCGAATCCCTTCTGGCTCGCATCCGGGCCGCCCGCCAACTGCGGTGAACAAGTGATGCGAGCCTTCGACGCCGGCTGGGGCGGGGCCGTCTGGAAAACGCTCGGCGACCCCATCGTCAACGTCAGCTCGCGCTATTCCTCCGTCGATTGGGCCGGCCAGCGCATGATGGGCCTCAACAATATCGAGCTCATCACCGATCGTCCTCTCACCGTCAACCTGCGCGAGATCACCGAAGTCAAGAAACGTTTTCCGCATCACGCCGTCATCGCTTCGCTCATGGTCGAATCGAAACGTGAAGCCTGGCACACCATCGTCAAGCAGGCCGAAGACGCCGGCGCCGACGGCCTCGAACTCAACTTCGGCTGCCCCCACGGAATGAGCGAGCGCGGCATGGGCAGCGCCGTCGGGCAGGTTCCCGAATACGCAACCATGATCACTGAATGGGTAAAGGAAGCCGCCCGCACGCCCGTTCTCGTCAAGCTGACGCCGAATATTTCCGACATCCGTACCGCCGCCCGCGCGGCCCGCAAAGGCGGAGCCGACGGCCTCTCCGCTATCAACACCATCAACTCGATCACCGGCGTGGATCTCGATACCTTCACGCCGCGTCCCGACGTCGGAGGCCTCTCGAGCCACGGCGGCTATTGCGGACCCGCCGTCAAGCCCATCGCTCTCCACATGATTCAGCAGATCGCCTCGGATCCTGACGTGCGCCTCCCCATCTCCGCCATCGGCGGGATCTCCGGCTGGCGCGACGCCGCGGAATTCATTCTGCTTGGCGCCGGATCTGTGCAAGTCTGCACCGCCGCGATGCACTATGGCTTCCGCATCGTCGAAGACATGATCGACGGCCTTTCGAATTGGATGGACGAAAAAGGCTTCGCGACCCTCGACGACTTCCGCGGAAAGAGCGTTCCACGCATCACGGAGTGGAAGCACCTCGACCTGAATTACAAAATCGTCGCCCGCATTCACGAGGACAAATGCATCGGCTGCGACCTCTGCTACGTCGCCTGCTGGGACGGTGCGCACCAGTGCATCCACATGGATCGTGTCAGCGGCGTGCAAGCCATCCCGGCTGAAATGGAACTCCGCAGCCGCAACACGATGGTATCCACGCCCGTCACAAAATCTGCCCAATTAGCTCTTAATCCAACCAAAACGCCGCTCGCGCGCATCCCCCGTGTGGACGAACAGGAATGTGTCGGCTGCAATCTCTGCTGGCTCGTCTGCCCTGTGGACGGCTGCATTACGATGGAGAAAATCGACACCGGCCGCACACCGCAATCGTGGGAGCAGCGCTCCGCATCCATCACTCCGGGAGGCACCTGTTGAAGATCCTCATCAAAAACGCGACCCTGGTCAACGCCGACAAAACCACCAAGGCCGATCTCCTCACCGACGGCGAGAAGATTCGCCAAATTGCTCCCTCGATTCCCGACAACGCCGGCGACCGCGTCATCGACGCCACCGGAATGCTGCTCTTCCCCGGCGGCATCGACGCGCACACGCATATGGACATGCCCTTCGGCGGCACCACGTCCTCGGACGATTTCGAAACCGGTACCCGCGCCGCCGCGTTCGGCGGAACCACCACCATCATCGACTTCGCTATCCAGGCCAAGGGCACCAAGATGCGCGACGCCCTCGACACCTGGTGGAAGAAGGCCGAGGGCCGCGCCGTCATCGACTACGGCTTCCACATGATCGTCACCGACCTTGGAGACGCCGGCCTCGAAGACATGGACGACATGGTGGACGAAGGCGTCGCCAGCTTCAAGCTCTTTATGGCCTACCCCGGCGTCTTGATGGTGGACGACGCCACCATCTTCAAAGCCATGGCGCAAACCGCAAAGAACGGCGCGCTCATTTGTATGCACGCCGAAAACGGTGGCGTCATCGACGTGATCGTGCAGCGCGCGCTGGCCGAAGGTAAAAAGGCGCCCATTTATCACGCGCTCACGCGGCCCGCGACTCTCGAGGCCGAAGCCGTCAATCGCGCCATCGCTCTTTCGGAGATGGCGCAGGCGCCGGTCTACATCGTCCACCTCTCGTCCGAAGACGCCTTGAATAAGGTCCGCGAAGCACGCGACCGTGGCTTGCCCGCGTTTGCCGAAACCTGCCCGCAGTATCTGCTTCTTTCCATCGAAGAGCTCGAGCGCCCCAATTTCGAAGGCGCGAAGTACGTCTTCACGCCCCCGTTGCGACCCAGGCATCACCTGGCGAAATTGTGGGACGGCCTCGTCCACGATCATCTCCAGGTCGTCTCCACCGACCATTGCCCGTTCTGCTTCGAAGATCAAAAGGTCCTCGGCAAAGACGACTTCACGAAGATTCCGAATGGCGGACCCGGCGTCGAGAATCGTTTGCAGCTCATCCATCATCACGGCGTGAACAGCGGCAAGCTGACTATCAACCGCTTCGTCGAACTCGTTTCCACTACGCCTGCGCGCCTCTTCGGACTCTATCCCCGCAAAGGCGTCCTCGCCGAAGGCAGCGATGCCGACATCGTAGTGTGGGACCCGCTCGCCGAGCACCGCATCAGCAAACACACCCATCACATGCGCGTCGATTACTCGATGTTCGAAGGCTGGGACGTGAAAGGCAACGTCCGGACCGTCCTCTCCCGCGGCGACGTCGTCGTCGATACCACCGACGGAAAACCGGCTTTCCACGGCAACCCCGGACGCGGCAGCTACCTGAAACGTGCCGCCCGCGGCGGAGCCTGGAAGTAGGCCCCCTCAGCAAAGAACCGCGACCGTAAGGGAGCGGACCAACCAATCAACGACTGTCCCCTCCGCAAAGAACCGCGACCGTAAGGGAGCGGACCAACCAATCAATGACGCACGACCCCAGTCTCTACAACGAAGACCTCGCGCCCATCCCGCCCGCCAAGCGGACCTGGGGCACCTACAACTACGCGTCCCTGTGGGTCGCCATGAGCGTTTGCATCCCGACTTACATGCTCGCGTCCGGCCTCATCGCCGGTGGAATGAGTTGGTCGCAAGCCATCGGAACTATCCTCCTCGGCAACTTGATCGTGCTCGCGCCCATGATCCTCAACGCGCACGCCGGCACTAAATACGGAATCCCTTTTCCCGTCTACGTCCGCGCATCCTTCGGGGTCCGGGGCGCCAATGTGCCCGCTGTCCTGCGCGCCATCGTTGCGTGCGGCTGGTTCGGAATCCAATGCTGGATCGGCGGACAAGCCGTCTACTCGATGCTTCAAATCGTCTGGCCCGGCGCGAAGTCGCACCCCGACGGAATTTGGATCTGCTTCTTCGCCTTCTGGGCGCTCAACATGTTCGTCGTCTGGCGCGGCATCGAAACCATCCGCATTCTTGAAGGCATCGGCGCGCCTTTCATGCTCGCCGTCGGACTCCTGCTGCTGTTCTGGATCACCTCGAAAGCCGGCGGCTTCGGCCCCGTCTTGAACTCACCAAGCAAATTCAAGACGACGGCCGAATTCATGCACTTCTTCATACCGTCCCTCACCGGAATGGTTGGCTTCTGGGCCACGGTCGCGCTGAATATCCCCGACTTCACGCGCTACGCGAAATCGCAGAAGGCGCAAGCCGTCGGCCAGGCGATGGGCCTGCCCACCGCTATGACCCTCTACTCCTTCATCGGAGTCGCCGCGACCTCCGCGTCCGCTGTCCTGTTCGGCGAGCCCGTCTGGGATCCCGTCATTCTGGTTGGAAAGTTTCAGCAGCCGGTCGTTGCCGCGATCGCGTTGGTCGCCATCCTGATCGCTACGCTCAACACCAACGTGGCCGCCAACGTCGTCTCGCCCTCGAACGATTTCTCGAACCTCAGTCCCTCGCGGATCTCGTTCCGCACCGGTGGCCTTATCACCGGCGTCCTCGGAGTCGCCATGATGCCGTGGAGGCTGCTCTCCGATTTCAGCGCCTACATTTTTGGCTGGCTCATCGGCTACTCCGCGCTGCTCGGACCCATCGCCGGAATCATGATCGCCGACTACTATCTGGTCCGCCGCAGCCAGCTCAATCTCGACGACCTCTACCGTCGTGGTGGAATCTACGAGTACTCGAACGGCTTCAATTACAAAGCGATCGGAGCTCTAATCGCCGGAGTCGGAGTCGCCCTCATCGGCCTCTTGATTCCCGAATTACGCTGGCTCTACGATTACGCCTGGTTCGTAGGCTTCCTGGTCTCCGGAGCAATCTACAGAATTCTAATGGGCGCCCCAACGCAGTGAGGGAGCCGTTCGCCTGGAGCTGACGCGCTTCTTTCGGAGCGCTTTGGGCTCGGCTCGGATTTGGGTTTACGGATGCCGCAGGGAAGTCTGATCAAAAAACTAGCCGGCGCGATTCTTACTCGCCCGCTGCGTCTTGACTTCGACATTCAGCTCCACCGCCTCGCGAATCAGCTTTCTTAACGCGCCTTCATTCACATTTTCGCCTTCGTGAAGGTCGATCGCACGCCTCACATTGCCTTCGAGGCTGGAATTGAACAGCCCGGACGGATCCCGTAAGGACGCTCCCTTGGCGAATGTCATCTTCACGACCTTCTTGTAGGTCTCTCCCGTGCACACGACGCCGTCATGGGACCAGACCGGAGTCCCTCTCCACTTCCACTCCTCCTCGATCCCGGGATCCGCCGCGTGAATGATCTCGCGGACCCGGCACAGCATCTCGCCTCTCCAATCCCCCAACTCCTCAATCCGCTTGGTGATGTTCTTCGAGGCGACCGTGCTGTCCGGTGTACGTTTTGTCGTCATGCTGTCAAGCAAGATTATAAGTGGCATAGGCCTCCGGCCTGTGAATTTTGCCGGGCAACCGATTCTGCGGTGGCAAAATAGCTGAGCAATACAGACCAGATATTCGATGAAGCTTCATGCATACTGATTTCCGGCGGAAAGCGATGAGAACTTCATTTCGCGCTCATTTTGCTTCTCATCGGAGGATCGTTCTTTTGCCTTTCATTCTTAAGCTGAGGTTAGGCTGACGGGCCCGGCCGGTTCCGGGCCCGCAATTTTATGAACAAACTCACGGTTACGTTGCTAGAGCGGGAGCTGGACGGCTGGGGCTACCAATCCGGATTCCCAACGAAATACCGGGTCAACGGCATGCCGGCGGATGAGCAGGTTGCCATCGTCCGCCACGCAGAGCGGGAGTGGAGCATCGAACGAACGAACGCGGCTTCGGAGGACGCCTACCATGCATCGGTAGGCGAGGCGCTCGCGTCGTTGCAGGGGAATGTCGATGGGCGGTGCGTTTCATTGGGCCGGGCTGCGTCGAGCGACTAAGTGGACGCCGTCCGAAACGATTCCCGCCTTTGCGCGGCCACTTGGCAGCTTCTATGTGTGTGCCGGATGTCATCCGCATTCTCGCGAGGCCTACGAGGTGCTCTACAGGTTGGAGTGTCCGATTCACCGCGAATGTTGGCACCTTCAAAAGCCGATCCCGCTGCCGAAGCAAGAGCATAGGAGAAAATCTTGAAAATACGTCGACAGTCCGCGAAGATCGCCGCTCTTGAAACCCTCAACCGATCCAAGCGTGGTCCGCTGCAAGCCGTCGTGGCGGAATATTTGGCCGCGCAAGCTAGGAAAAAAGCCGCCGCGCTTCTGGCAAAGCAGAAGTAGATCCGCTCATTCCCGGCAGGGCCGTCGGCCTGCTCAATCGTGAAGAACATCGGTGAGCAGGGAACTGTGGACTTCAAGCGTGCCGTTGTACCTAATGAATCCTAAGCGACGAAACTTGTTCATGAAAAAGCTGACGCGTGAGCGCGTGGTGCCAATCATCTCTGCCAGCGTTTCCTGGCTGATTTTCGCGATCACCGTTTCGGGTTTGCTGTCCTTGCCGAAGTTCGCCAGTAGTAGCAGCGCGCGCGCCAGCCGTTTCTCGCTGGAGTTGAACAGCTGATCGACGAGATCCTCTTCGATCCGCTTGGTGCGCGTCAACATGTAGTCCAGTAGCATGGCGGAGAAGGCGGGCTCGGCGTGCAGCACTTTCACCACCGTCGCCTTTTCGATTCGCATCACGGAGCACGCGGTGATCGCGGTGGCGGTGGACATCCTGTGGGCTTGCGCAGTCAAGCAGCCTTCGCCAAAGAAGTCGCCCGGTCCGAGTAAAGCGATGATGGCCTCTTTCCCTTGCTCGGAAACAACCGTGAGCTTAACTTTGCCCTGCTGTATATAAAAAACGGCGCTCGCGGCGTCGCCCTGGGCGAAGAGGATTTTCCCTTCCTCCGTCTCCACGACCATTTTTCCGTCCCCGGCTTCGGTCAGGAATTTTTCCGTGTGGAAAACGTTCTTTCTGGCCTTGGTGGTGACCGCTGTGGCTATGGCGCGTTTAGGTCGTTGGGTGGATTTGACAGTCCTGTTCATGCGCGGCGCGCTCGCTTCTCATGACTGAGTCTTGTAACGGGTTTTGGGATCGCGAGAACCGGACTGGCGTGGGCCGCTTCAAGCGTGAGATAGAATGTGGATCCGGCGCCGGGAGTGGACTCGACCCAAATGGTACCCCCGCCGGCTTCAATGATCTTCCTGCACATGGCCAAGCCGAAGCCTGCGCCGGGGATTTCGCGACCATGGAGCCGTTTCATGATTCCGAAGATAAGAGCTTGGTGCTGGGGTTCAATACCAATTCCATTATCACTCACTTTGAGTAACCATTCCGTCCCCCGCCGCTCAGCGGAGATTCGAATCTCAGGCGGTCTTCCGCTCCGGTATTTGATCGCATTCGCAATCAGGTTCTGAAATACTCGGACCAACTGAATCGGATATGCCTGCACTTCGGGCAGAGGATCGACCACGATTGTGGCATGGCTGTCCGCGATCGCTTGTCCAAGATTCGCGACCGAATCGGGGATGATCGTATTCAGATCGCAGACCTCGGCTGCCTCTTCAAAACCGTGCATCGCAAAGGTCTGCAGCCCCTCGAAAAGGGCCGACATCCGGCCCACCGCTTCGACGATGAATTGACCCTGCTTGCGGCCGGTTTCCCCCAGGTTTTCGTCGTTGATAAGAACTTCCGTGAACATCGAAATCGTGCGCAGGGATTCCCGCAGATCGTGCGCCACCGCGTAGCCGAAGTCCTCTAGGGCCGCATTCGATCGAAGCAATTCCTCGCGCCGCTTCAGCCGTAGTTTATCGGCTTTTTCCCGTGCGCGGATTTCGCGGTAATTGACGACGATCGCTCCCACCGACGGCTCGTCCAGCAGGTTGGTGATCGTGCTCTCGACCCAAACCCAACAGCCATCCTTCTGCCGCACGCGCGCCTCGAAGTGATTCGGCCCCGGGGGCTTTCGGAGCAGTTCCTCCATCGCCTTCCTCGAGCCGTCCAGGTCTTCCGGATGGAACAGGTCGAACGTGTTGGTTCCATTCAATTCGCCCGGCTGATAACCGAGTACAGCCGCGCTCGAACGGGACGTATAAAGGAAATCCCCCTTTGGATTGACCAGTGAAATTACGTCGGAACTGTGCTCAACAATGGCGTCAAAGCGAGGAATCATAAACTGCTCCGTACCGACTCCCTTTAGCGGTGAAGTGCTGCCTGGCAAATGTGGTTTTGAGCCTTTTCCGCCCATCTATCAATGATCTTGCCTGTGGTAATGGAGTCTGACGATAACACCCGCCAGGAAAGCTGGCTGTTCAAAATAGCTCATAGGATTCTGCCGCCTTTATCGAGCAGGCGAATCCGCGTATCCGCGTTTACGTAAGAGCGCCCCGAGTCCGAGCCGCGACTACAGCGCTCCGAAGCCGCACGTCAGAAGCGGGATCCCCAACCTCCATTTTGAAGCAACGTCAAGTGCTAATAGCGGCACCATCCGATCGCGATCGCAGTGGATGGAGTCTTAGTCCGGCACGTATTGACGCAAATAACGGTGCGCCATCTTGAAGCCGGCCTTGTAGTCTTCGCTCCAGTCGGGTCCGTTTTGATTCGCTGACCCATACAGCGGATCCTCGTGCTCGATGCTCATCGCGCCCTGATAACCAGCGCGCTGCAGCACCGTAAAAAACTCAGCCCAGTTGATGGATCCTAACCCGGGCAGCCGGTACAGCCACCAGCTCTGCTTGTTCACCGGATGGATGCCGCCCTTCCGCAGGATGTCCCAGCGGACTTCCGTGTCCTTCAAGTGCACGTCGTAGATCTTGTCCACAAAGTCGCGCGCCGTCTGGATCGGATCCATCATCTGCCAGACCAGGTGCGAGGGGTCGTACTGCAAACCGACGTACGGACTGTCGTTGAAGCCCTTAAAAAGCGCTTCGAAGCCGACCGGGCTGATGGCGATATTCTGGCCGCCCGGATACGGCTCCCACAGGATTTTCACATTATGCTTCTCGCAAGCCGGAAAATAGCGCTCGGTGTACGTCTTGACGATGTCGTCAACCTGCCCTTGAAAAGGCTTCGCTTCGTCCTTGCCGGACGAGGTTCCGATATACGGAATCCCTAATCGTCCCGCCAGCTCGATGAGTTTCACAAAGTAATCATTCTCTTCTTTGCGCTTCCCGGAGTCCGGGTTGATGTGCTGCTGCGAGGCCTGCAACGCGGAAACGTTCATCCCGTATTTCTTGAGAGTCTGCCGCACGTTCTCAATTTTGGCGTCGTCAAGCGTCGTCGGATCCATGGTGGAGCGGCGTGTCGCTCCAAGAATCATGTTCGTGAAACCCTCGTCCTTGGCCGCGCGGACGTTCGCTTCGGTGAACGGTCCCAGCGCTCCAAGCTTAGGCTTCCATTCGGGCGTCCGTTTACGCGTTTGGGCCTGGGCTGCGAGCCCGGAGGCGGCGAAAGCTACAAGGGATCGGCGCGTCATATAAGCGTTAGTGTCGCATGCGACCGCAGTACCCACCCGAGGCGCGGCCGTAAGGCCGTCGCTCACTAAATCCCCACCCGGCTTGAACCCGGAGCGTAAGCGACGGGACTTCCAGTTCTAATACCCTAGGATTCCGCGCGATCTCACACAAACTCGTAAGGTCGCTCTCACCAAATCCGGCTTGAATCCCGACCGCAAGGGAGGGGACCTTGATAGAGATCTCGAAAGCGAGCCGCGCCCAGAGCGCTCCGCAGGAGCGCGTCGGAAGCGACAATAGACGCCAGGAGCGGGCTTCTACTCACCCAGACCACCGCCGCGCAGCACCCTATCCCAGCTTCGGCAACCGCTTCTCAATGCTCTCCCGCGACGCCTCCAGCCACGGCGGCAGCATCAGCGACTCGCCCAAATGCTCCACCGCTTCGTCGATTGCGAACCCCGGAACATCAGTAGCAATCTCGAAAAGCACTCCGCCCGTATTGTTCGCGTCGCGCTCGCGGAAATAGATGGACTGGAAGTAGCGCCGGTCGATCACGATCGTCGAGCGCATCTTGGATTCCACGATCCGGGCGCGCCACGTCTCGAGTTCGTCCGCGAACGCGCACCGTAGAGCGACGTGATGGATGATGCCGCCACCGGCCGACCCACGGTTCGGTTCCGACCGCAGAAGATCGATACAGGTTTCGTCGGGCAACGCCAGTCGCGTCCGGTTACCTTCTTCCGCCAGCACCAGCATCCCCAGAATGTCGCTGAGCAGCCGCGCGGAAATCAACGGATCCGCTTCCGAGAGCGTGACCGCGTGAAGGTGCCGGACCGTTGTCGCGGCGGGTTCGTCCTCCCCCGTTGCCATCAGGTTGAGCGTGATCCCGTCGGGATCCTCGATCGAGAGGTAATCGTCCCCAAACCGCCGGAACGGCCCGGCAACGGCGACCCCAAGTTCGGCGCACCGCTCCTGCCAGTGGTGGAGAGAATCGCGCCCGGTGACGAAGGCGATCTCCACCGGCTGACTAGTGCCCTTGCGCGCCCGAGGACTGCCCGGCCACGCGAAGAACGTGATCAGTGTTCCCGGCGTGGCGGCGTAGTCGCCGTAGTACAGGTGGTAGGCCGTGGGTTCGTCGAAATTCACGGTTTTCTTGACCAGGCGAAGACCCAGGAAGTCGCGATAAAACCGCAGGTTGGCGTTAGGGTCGCTCGCGATGGCGGTGACATGATGGAGTCCGCGGAGCATGCTCACTTAGTCTCGCAGGAGCAGTTCTCCTTGTGGAGTTGGAGCCTGCCAGTCGCTTCCCCGGCCGCCAATCTAAAACCGCATCAGGCCAATGATCTCGGCCTCTCGCCCCAGCTTCGCGCCCGGCAGCTCGAACACTTTGCCGTCGTGAAGCATGGTTTGCACCGCCGCCAGATTCAACAGATCTTCGCTCCTAGAACTGCGGTAGGTGCCAAACGCATACTCGCCCATATTCGTAGCGCCCTGGCGCAAGTACAGTTGGTCCACTCGCCCTTCGAAGGCCGCCTTCAAAATCGTCTTGAGATGAGTCGAGAACCTGTCCCCGGACACCCGGGTCCGAGCCTCCTTGAGTGCCGACTCCTGGCTCTCCATCGTATCGGCTACCAGGATTTCCCGCGCTCGCTTGAGCAACTCAACTTGATCGCGCGCAACGTCCAGGCTGCCCGTGACGCCTTTCGCGATTAAATTTCGGCAGGTGCTGATCCGCCTGTAGAGGGCCGCGTCTTTCTCCACCCCGGCGAGTACCAGCGGAGCGCCCGATTTTTGCAGCAGACCCAGCAGGCTCCGGTCCACCAGCTTGTAGTAATCCGTGAGATGCGCGTTTTCGACTTCGTGCCCCGCCCCCGTGCCGAAGCGAATCCGATGCATCGATCCCGATGAGCTTCCCGCCGCGACGCGATTCTCCAGGTCGTGATCCGGAATATCGAGCGCCAGCGCCGCTTCGAGCGTGTTCGGCACACCAGCCGGCAAGGCTTCGATTTTCGCCACCCCATCTTCACTTCTCAACAGGCTGACCCCGGTCTTCGTAAGCGCGAGCACGTAGAACAACGGAATGCGTCTTAGCTCGCCGATCAGTTTGCGAACTCCAAAACACCCGCCGACGCTCATGGACGCCTCGACTGGTTCCTCTACCTTGAATTGTTCAAATTCCATTGGTGACCGGTAGAGGACTCGGCTCGAATGTGTCCCGAAAGAAAGTTCGGGATCGAGCACCATCGCCTCTAGCGGCTCTATTAGTTTGGCTGTCTCCGCCTTCGCGTACCCCTGCTCGGCTAGCTCCCGTTTTATCTCGCGGACGTTGGCCGCCAGCAGCGCCTCCGGAGTCTTCCCGTGCTCCCCAGGATGATACGGCGGCATCACAATCGTGATGCATGGCCCGGCTGCGCGGAGCAGTTCACGAAGCGCTGCAAGCGAAAGGGATCTGGTAGGAGAAGTTGTGGCTATCATGCTATACCCACTGCATCCGCAATTCCATCTCAAAGGGTGCCCAAGTGTCCGGCCGCGAGCCGCACGCCAAGCCGGCCAGGATCCCTTGAGACGCCAAAGCAAGGCCATCGTCTCGTCCACCAGCCGATAAATGATCGACGGATCGTAGAGGCTGTGGAGAAATCCCTCGCCCTCGCCGAAAAGCGCAGAAAGATTCAACGGTGGATGCCAGGCAGCCAAACCTAACCTCAACCTGAGCGTATAAAGCAAGAGTGCGAGAAGACGCAATTCTGCGTCCAACAACGCAAGCAGCCGCCACAACAAGATCGGCCGGATTCTCAGATTGAGAGGAGCAATCGGTGCCAGACACAGTGGCGAAATGATCGCGAGCCGCACTTACTTTCCGTCGTCAAACGTCATAAACCGGACCACGCAGTGCCCAGGCTACGTCTAATCCCTACAACCACGCCCAGCCATATCACGCCCAACAATAAAGCCATCGGGGAGATCGTCTTAAGGAAACAAGGAGCACCGGAAGGGCAAACCAGAGGGAATAATGCCCCCGCAGACTCAAACCTTGATCCCAAGCGACCACAGGCCATAGGCGATCGCTTGCCTCATGTACAGCCAGGACTCGCGCCAAGTGCCCTTGGGCTCGGTGGGGCGGGGGGAGCCGTAGACTTGGAAGCCTCTCTTTTCGAGCAGCTTCTTTACACGGTAGATGTGATAACCGTCGCTGACCACGATGCAGGAGCGCATATTCATGCGGCGCATGATTTCGGCTCCGGCGGCGGTGCTGCGGGCGGTGGTCGAACCTTCGGGCTCGACGAGAATCGCCTCCGAAGGCACTCCGCGGCGGCTAAGGTACGCGCGCCCGACTTCGCCTTCGGTGTAATCGGGATCGCCGCCCGCCCCGCCGGTTGTCAGAATGTGCGGTGCGAGTCCTTTCAGGTAGAGGAACAACGCGTGATTCAGTCTGGCCTCTAAAACCGGCGACGGACGTCCGCGGTATTCGGCTGCGCCCAGGACCACGATGACGTCCGCGGGCTTGGCCTCGTCCACGTTCGATTGTTGCGCGATCGCGCGAGCCGTGATGGCGAGCCAGACTCCGCTACCCGCCACCAGGCAGGCCACGATCCAGACGGAAATGGTTCGAATCCTTGCCATCGGCAAAACAACCAGCCTATTGTAGACGAATGGCCGCGGTGAAACGCCTTTCGAGTCCGCAGAATCCGCTGGTCGTGCGCGTCCGCAAGGCGATCGTGCGCGGCTCACTCACCGACGACGGACTGGCCATCGCCGAAGGCATTCATCTACTAGAAGAGGCTCTTCGCAGCGACTGCCACGTGCCGTTCGTCCTCACTTCGGAGTCCGCGCTCGCCACCGTTTCGCACCTGGTCGGTGGGCTCCACAGCACGGAGATTCTCGCGCTCACGCCGGAACTGTTCGCGCATATCGCGACGACGGAAACCTCGCAAGGCGTCATCGCGCTGGTCAAGCCGCCGGCGTGGAACATGGAACACGTGCTCCGCGGACGCAAGCCGCTGGTCGTGGTCCTTGACGGCGTGCAGGATCCAGGGAATGCCGGAACCATCCTCCGCACCGCCGAGGCTTTCGGGGCGACTGGGGCGATCTTCCTCAAAGGCTGCGTGAGTCCCTACAACCCGAAGTGCCTGCGCGCCGGAGCCGGATCCGCGTTTCGCCTGCCGCTGCTCACGGGAACGGAATCAGACCTGGCCATGGCCGCTCTCAAGCAGAAGAAGGTGACGCTCTACGCGGCGATGCCGCGTAATGGAGTCGATCTGCCGGACGCTGACCTCAAGGGTGCCGCCGCGATCCTCGTCGGAGCGGAAGGCCGGGGCGTCCGCGAGGACCTCGCCGCCAGGTCGCACTCGCTGCGGATTCCTACAGTTGGAGTGGAGTCGCTGAACGTGGCCGTCGCCACTGCCGTCATCCTCTACGAAGCCAGCCGCCAGCGCGCCGAATAACTACGCCATCACCTTCAGGAACGCCGTCTTGAACTTCGCCATATCGTCGCGCGAACCAACCGTGACGCGCACGTGCGTCGGCCATACCGGCCACACGCGGCCAATGTAGACCTTCTCGCGCCGCATCGCCTCGATCACTTCACGGCCCGGCCGCTTGACGTCCACCATGAACTTGTTACTGACCGAAGGCACATACGTGAACTTGTGCTTCTCGAGGAAGCTGAGGGTGTCTTCGCGAATGCCGCCGATGATCTTGCGCCGCTCCGCCACCAGACCCTTGGCGCGCAGGCTGGCGGTTGCACCGACCATCGCTGTCAAGGGGAGAAAGCCGGCGTTGAAGTTGCTCATCTTCGAAAGCAGGTCCGGACGCGCGATTGCGGCTCCGGCGCGCAGTCCAGCCATGCCGTAGAGCTTCGAGAAGGTTCGGAGAACCACAACGTCCTTCTCTTTCGCGACCATGTCGGTCGAGGCCGGCGCGCCTGCGATGTGCAGGTAGGCTTCGTCCACCAGGACGATGGATCCGGCGGGCTTGTTCGCCACCAGCCATTCGATGTCCTCGCGCGGAGTCAATGTTCCGGTCGGATTGTTCGGATTGCAGATGTAGAACAAACCGGCGCTCGGCCCCGCCTTCGCAACCATCTCGCGAACATCGTGCGAGTAATCTTTACGTAACGGCACGGAAACGACGGTTGCTCCGACGAAGCGCGCCGCGCGGCCCGGACTTTCATAGCTTGGATCGGCGACAACCAGGCTGCGCTGCGGCGAGGTGAACGCCATCACCGCATGATGGATGGCGAGGCTCGATCCTGGATACGCCATGACGTTCTCCGGGCGGACTCCGGTGTCGGCGGCGAGCGTTTCGCAGAACAGGTCAGTCTCCTCGTCCATGTAGCGTCCGCCGTTATCGACGGCTTTGTACATCACCTTGCGCGCTTCGGTGCAAGGCCCGAGCGGGTTCTCGTTCGAATCGATCATCACGGCGTCCGGAGGAACGGCATGCTGCGTGACGTGCTGCGCCATGGCCCGTTCGTTGTAGAACGGCAGTGCCGCGGCGGATCCAACCAGAGCGGCGAGCCTTCCGAATTGCCGTCTCGAGTAGCCGCGCGCTTCGGCGTCCAGTTCCTGCACTGCAGTCAATCGCACATTCACTTCGGAAACCTCCGGCCGAAATATCGCATCCGATGAGACTAGCGCCTTTGCGCGCCGTCGTCCAGCAAGGGAAGCGGCGCGGCGTATACTGGGAAAACTTCGAGGACTTGCACAATGAAACGACGCGACCTGTTCAAGATCACCGCCTCGGCGGCCGCTGCTCTTCCGGCGCTCGCGCAAGCTCCGGCCACTAAGTCCGCGATCGAATCCGCCGCTGCCTGGAAGCCGAAGCTGTTCGACGCGCATCAGAACGCGACGGTCGTCGCGCTGTCTGAACTCATCATCCCGGCTACCGATACCCCTGGAGCCAAGGCCGCGCTGGTCAATCGCCACGTGGACCTGTTGCTTGCCGATGGTTCGCAGGAGGATCGGGTGGCGTTCATCTCCGGGCTCAACTGGCTCGACGGGTACGCCATCCGGCAGTACAAGCATCCCTTTGTGAAGTGCACTCCAGAGCAGCAGACCGCGATTTTGATGACGCTCGATAGCAGTAAGGACGAAGGAATCGCGCCCGGGCATCGCTTTTTCCGGCTGGCGAAATCGTGGACGGCGCGGATCTACTACAACACGCAGATCGGTTATCAGGAATTGAACAAGGGCGGCCGCGTGCCTTCGACCTACGGATGCACGCACGGCTCGCATGCCTGAAGCTGTTGCGGCCCCGGCGGAACTTCACCGCTCGCTGGGACTGCGCGACGTCACTCTTCTCGGGATCGCCTGCATCGTAGGCACGCGCTGGCTATCCACTGCCGCGCACACCGGACCGGGCTCGGTCACGCTGTTCCTTTTGGCGGGCCTGCTCTTCGTTGTTCCGATGGCGTCTTCTATCGGTTTGCTGGCCAGCAGGAAGCCCCACGCCGGCGGGCAGTACGTTTGGGCTCGCGACGACTTCGGCGAGTGGCACGGTTTCCTCGCGTTCTGGCTGTATTGGGTCGGAATCGCAGCCTGGTTCCCGAACGCGGCGATGGCGTACATGAGCATTGGGGCGTACGCGATCGACCCGGCGCTGGTGGAAAATCGGACCCTCATTGTCGGAGCTTCCGTGATCGCGATCTGGGTTGGGATGGGCGCGAACATCATTGGAGTTCGCATTGGACGCTGGATCCAGAATTTCGGCGGCTTCGCGACGTGGGGTATCGTCGGCTTGCTGTTGACGACGGGCGTGATCGTGTACCTGAAGCGCGGATCCGCGACGGATCTGAACATTGCGCCTCCACTGGGCTGGGCGACGGTCAACTTCTGGTCGCAAATCGCGTTCGCGCTGAGCGGCCTCGAACTCCTCGGCATGATGGGCGGCGAAATCAAGGATCCGGAAAAGACCATCCGCCGCGCGGGCTGGATTGCGGGGCTGGTTTCGGTGGTGTTCTATAGCAGTGCGTCGCTTGCCTTGTTGGTGCTGCTAAAGCCGCAGGACATCAGCATCGTGTACGGCATCATGCAAGGCGCGCGTGTGTCGAAAGAAACACTGGGCGCGGCGTGGATTCCGCTGGTGTTCGCGGGGCTTTCGATGTTGACGGCGCTGGGGCAGTTTGGCGGATTGGGCTCCGGCACGGCGCGGCTATCCTACGCGGCGGCAAAGGACGGACTGCTGCCCTTGATCTTCGCGCGAGTGCATCCCCGCTGGCGGACTCCGCATGTGTCGATGTTCGCGCTGGCAGGGGTTGGCACGGCGCTTTTGTTGCTGATGCAGTTGGGTGACACCATGCGCGCGGCGTATCAGGAACTGGTTTCGATGATGGTGGTCGGCGCGTTCATTCCGTATCTGTATATCTTCTCGAGTGCCTGGAAACTGGGTCAGCGGATTGCTCCGCTGTGCGGCATCAGCGTTACTTTGATCGCGATCATCTTCTCGGTGGTGCCAACCGAGGACATCACCAACGTGTGGTTATTTGAAGCAAAAATCTGGGGCGGCTCGGCATTGCTGCTGGGGTTGGGCCGCTGGATTTTCCTGACGAGCCGCAAGGGCCGGGACCGGGCTGCTGCGCTCTCCGCCGCGTCATGAACTCCTACGATCAGATCGCCTACATCAATGCTCCGTTGAGCCAGACGCATCCTAGCCGGATGCACGTGATCGCGCGGCTGCATGGGTTCGATCCGCCGCCCGTCGAGACGTGCCGCGTGCTTGAATTGGGGGCTTCGGAAGGCGCGAACCTGATTGGATTGGCGGTTGCCCTTCCACGCGCTGAGTTTGTTGGGATCGATCTCGCGCAGACTCCGGTGACGCGTGGCAACCAGGTGATTGCGGATCTGGGCTTGAAGAACGTCCGCCTCGAACAGCGTAACGTGCTGGACATCGACACGTCATTCGGCGAGTTCGACTACATCATCGCGCACGGCCTGTATGCCTGGACTCCGGACGTGGTTCGCGACAAGCTGCTTGAGATCGCGAGCGTGAATTTGAACGCGGGCGGCGTCGCGTTCATCAGTTACAACACCTATCCCGGCGCATATCCCCGGCAGGCGATGCGCGAGATGGCTTTGTATCACGTGGCGCATCTCGAGAGCCCGGCGGATCGCCTTTGGGCGGCGCGCGAATTTGTTGCTTCGTTCGTTGAAAGGCCGGATCCCGATCCGCTGGATTCCGTGTTCACCCATGTCGCGGGTGAGTTGGCTGCGTCTACCGACAGTTCGCTGTATCACGACGACCTCACCGACCTGTACAAGCCATGCTTTCTGCACGAATTCGTTTCGCACGCGGAGCGGTATGGCTTGCAGTACATCGATGACGCGGGGAGCTTCGACGCGTATCCGGCGAATCTTTCCGACAAGGCTTTGGAGAATGCGAAGAGAATGGGCGGCGGGGACTGGATCCGCGAGCTGCAGCATATCGATTTTCTGAGAAGCCGGACGTTCCGGCAGTCGCTGATTGGCCGGGCGGGAGAACTGTCGTCGCCGGAGTGGCAGACGGACCGGCTCGAAGGCTGCTTCGCGACAACGTTGGCGCGTGAGGCGCGCGATGGGGCGTTTGTTCTGCCTGACGGGAACCGTTTAGCTACTTCGCATCCGGAAGCGGTTGCATTCCTGCGGCGGGTTTCGGCTACCTGGCCTCGCGGCGTGCGGATCGAGGAGAGAGATACGAACATGGCCGCGCAGATGTTCCGGATCGGCCTGATTCAGGTTCAGGCGTTTGCGGGCGCGGCGCTGAAAGCTGGTGAGCGTCCCTGTTCAAGTCCGCTGGTGCGATGGCAGATCGCGAACGAAATGAATTCGTTGACGACGCTGTGGCAGGAGCCGCTAGATTTCTCCGACGATCCCCCGCCACGATTCATCAGTCTGCTGGACGGAACCCGAAATCGCGGGGAGCTTGCCGCGGCGATGAATTGCTCCGCCCAAGCCATCGAGGAGCAGTTGGCGGAACTTGCGTATTACGCGATTCTGACCGCTTGAGCTCAGACGTAGCGGATCCATTCGGCTAGCAGTTTGATGAGAGCGGCCTGCTTGGATTTGAGGTCCTTGCCGCCCGCGAAGGTCACCGAGGCGCGATCCCTCCCAAGCCACTTCAGCAGGCCGGCCGCATCCTCGATCGCCATGCCCTGAACCGAGTTCTGGTTGATCTTGGCTCCGGTATGCAGGATCAACATCAGTCCGACGTTGCGGAGATTCATGGTGGCGAAGTACTCGGTCGTGCGAAAGCTGGGTGACTTCCATTTGATGCCTTCGCGGATGGTAGGGCTGACTTTCAGGATCAGCTGCCGGAGCGCTTCGACGTCGGCCTTCCACGGATGATCCAGGGTCTGGATGAATTGCGCGACTTCCGGGTCGGTTTGCGAAGCGCCCGGTTTCGGTTTGGACTTTGCGATCTTCTTAGCTGGCCTTGCAGCAGCCTTTTTGGCGGGCACTGTTGCTCTCCGATCGATTGAAGTTTGGTTCAAGCTAGCACACGGACGAGCCGAACTGCGTTATGTGGACGAAGTTGCTGGCGAAGCTTCTAAATGGAAGAAACAGAATTATTTCCTGTTTCGTGGGATCATTTGTATCGTGGATAAGAAAAAAGCATCGACTCCGAAGACCGAAGAAAGCAGCATCTTACTGGACGCCGCGAAGGCCATCGGCCGCACGGCTGGTAAGGTAGCCGCCATCGTGGGCGCAGCGGCCCCGGCGGACGCGAAGGTGAAAGCCAAGAACGGGCGCATTCCGAAATCCAACAAGAGCAGGCTGCCGCGCAAGGAAAAGAAAGCCGCGCAGACTGCTAGCCATCGCGCGGCGGCGAAGGAGAGCGCGAAGACCGCTGTCAAGAAGGCCGCGCCCGCCGTCAAGCCGAAAGCAACCAAGGCGAAGAAGTAGTCGGTGCGGGAAAAGGCGAAGCCGAATCGCACCGAGCCCAAGACTGCCGGACAGTGGATCCGCTACGTTGTCGTTGCGGCGATTGCGATTTGGCTGGTGATTTGGATGCTACGGATCTCGGGCATCAACATTATCTAGGCCCATCATCTATCGCCGCCCAAGGCGTGTCGGCGGTACGCTTCATCGGCACGGCGAGTACGGTGCCTGAAAGCGGATCGCTCCAGACGATGCGCAGGCCGCGTTTTTGCACCTCGTCTCTTTGCAGCACGCCGAACGTCCAGTAGTCCGCTACTTTCGGCATATCGCCACCAGGCGTTTCCGCGAGCCAGGCCAGCTTGCGTGATTGCTTATAGAAATTGAGCGGCACCGCCATTTCCCTGGATCCGGCGACGACGACGGGCCGGTTGGAAGGCCGCGCAGGATCCTTCTCGATGTAGGCGACGATCTGATCGAAGTGGCGATGAAGCAGCCACGCCGCGTAGTAGGTAGTGCGGAACTCGAGCGTGTACTGCGCAACCACCATCAGCATCGGAATCGCGAGGAGCCACGAAATCCAGCGCGGTCCGGGTGTGAAGCGGATGATGAGCAAGCCAGCGAACGTCAGCAACAGGACCCAATAGATGGCGGTTCGGTCCACAGGCAGCACGACGCCCGCGAAGTAGAAGCCGGTGGCGATGGCGCCGAGCGACATCGCGGAAATACCGGCCAGGAGAATCAGTCCGCGCTCCGGTGCGGTTGCATGCTTCCATCTGAATAGCGAGCGGAAGCCGAGCAGGACCACGCCTATGAGGACGATTGCCATTCCGGCTTCGCTCCATTCCCGCAGCCAGATGGTGTTCGGCAGTAGTTCGAACTTCGGCAAGCTGATCAGTGAATAGACCACCAGCGATTCCGTGGCTTCGCTCCAGGAATGCGCTCCGTAGTAGAACCGATCGCCCGAAGCAGCGGACAGCGGGAAGATAAGGACAAGCCAACTGACTACCAGGAACGGCGTGACCAGAATGCGGGCGGCGTTCTCGACCGAAAGCTGCACCGATGGGTCGGGCGTCGCCGTGCGGAGGTTCAGCCAGTGCATGCCGAGCGACATCAGGATGGCGGCGGTGATTGGGACCAGGTAGGTGAGGTTGGAGCAGAGAGACGCGGCGAAGAGCAGGCCGATCGATAGAAGGCGCCAGCGATGCGCGTAGCTTTGCCCGGGTTCGCTGAGGAATTTCAAGAGTAGATAAACCGCGGTAAGGAAAAAAGCGAGGGCCATCCCATACCCGCGAGCGGCGGATAGGAAATCGAGCAACAGTGGATTTAAGGAGACAGCGGCGATCGAAAGTAGCAGCAGCCAGCCGGTACCGAAGAGGAGTTGGCAGAGTTGAAAAAGGGTCCAGAAGGCGAGTCCGCAGGCTGCGAGGGTAGGCAGGCGAAGGGTGAAGGGAGTGGCTCCGACGAGGGCGACGATGACTCTGTCCAAGAGAGTGAAGAGGACGTGATGGTTCGCGTCGTATTTGTGAAAGACGGCGTCCCAGGGCTGGGAAAGGAACCAGGAATAGGTAAGCGCTTCGTCGTGGGTAATGGCTTGGGTGGCGGCACGGTAGACGTTTACGGCGAACAGGAACGCCAGAAGGGCGATCGACGCAACACGAAACAGCGTACGCATGGGAAATCGTTATTGTAGCGGGCTGGGGCTTGGAACTGAAGCTCTACTGGGCCCGTCCGCGCGATCTATCGAACGGTTGGAGGGTGGCGCGTTCAAAACAAACCGCAGGGCTTAAATAGTACTCGAACAGGCTTCGTACTAGGTTTTGCAAAGAAGTGCTCGGGTACTAGGACAATAGGACGTTGTTCCTACAGTCTCAGCTATTGACCTTAGTTCCTTCTGGCTATAAAGTCGGAATTGCTAATGACTGAACAACGAAAATCACAACGCTTCAACCTGAAGTTTCCGTTTGAACTCCTGCGTGTCGGCGCGACGAGTATCAACACTCCAGGAGAAACCCGGAACCTTAGTTCCAATGGAGTACTATTCACGACACCGCGCGAGGTGGGACTTGGCGAGTCGGTGGAGTATCAGATTACCCTGCCGCAGGATGTCCGGCTGAAGTGCGTTGGAAAGGTGGTTCGGGTGGATCTGCCCGACACGTTCGCGGCGACCCTCGAGCGCTACAAGTTCCAACGGCACGCCGTCCGGGCGTAATCCGATTTGTTCGAAAGGCGGGCACTCACCAACTCGGAGGGGGTGCCCGTCGCCCTTACTTGACTTTTCACCGTTTCCAGCTTGTCTCATGGTTGCAGCCGTGTGCCCTGTCCGCGTAGAGAGCGCGCTGATGGTCGTCGCACGGCTGCTTTTTTGCGTATGAGGTCCGCGCCCTAACGGTCGCGGTTCGGTGCTGAAGTTGGAGGTGCCCCGCTTCACACGCGTTTTGTTTAGTGCACAGGCCGGAGGCCTATGCCACTACTTCCGCTTGGCCGCGAAAATTCCGTTCGGCTGGTTGAAGATCAACTCAGTGATGGCCCCGCCATCCTTCTTGAAATCGACGCTATAGCCGGTCATGCCTTTGATGTTGAAGCGCATGTCCTTGATCGGTTCCAGTTCGAGCGGCGGTTGGCCGGCGATCTCGACGACCAGACGGTCCTCGCCCTTCATCGTGATCTTGATCATCCGCGGCCCCATCTCGTAGTCTCCGGCCAGCTGCTGGAGGAAGCTCTTCTGGCGCATCGAGGAATCCCCGCGGCGGACGAAGACGATTTCCTTGACACTCGACTCGATGGGGATCGATAGGCTGGCAATGTCGCCCTGCAAGCTGGTCTGGAATTGCACCTTATCCTTGCTGAGAACATGCCGCTGGACTTCGCCTACCTCAAAGACGTCGTAGTGAAAGTGCTTCATGGGGGCGGTCATGTTGCAGAAGGTGATGTTCATGCCATCGCCATCCTTCGCGACCTTGACGACGCCGTAGGCGGGGTGCTCGTATTCGCCAAAGTAATCCGCGGTCTCGTGCGACGGTTTGGTGTTGAGGCGCTGTGACGTTAGCTTCCGCTTGCTGGATTCGTCGGCGGAGGCTTTGGCTTTCGCTTCGGCTTCCTTCAGGCGCTTGGTCCATTCGACCTGCTCGACGCCGAGCAGGCGGTCGTACACGTTGCGGGCGACGACGGTAGGAACCTGGCTGCCATTCGCGTTGGTCAAAATCACCAGGCCCATGTTGTCGCCGGGCAGGAAGGAAAGGAGCGCGCTAAAGCCGTCGATATTGCCGCCGTGATCCACCAGTTTGTGGCCCTGGTAGGTGGTGACAAACAAGCCCATGCCGTACGTCGAGGCGCCGAGTTCCTTATATTGCGGATCGCCGGGCATCACCATCTGCGGAGTCTGCATCTGCTTCACATTGTTTTCGGACAGGACCTGCCTGCCGCCGGCCTTGCCTTTGTCGAGGTGGAATTGGACGTACTTGATCATTTCCTCGACGGTCGAGTTGATGGAGCCGGCGGGTCCGATCTGGTCGATGTTGCGGTAGGGGACTTCCTCCAACTTGTCCTTGATCTTCATGTAGGGCTTGGCGGGCTCCGCCGCTTTCTGCATGTCTATGATGGAGAAATTCGAAGTGGACATGCCGAGTGGGAGGAAAATCTTGGTGCGCACGTGATCTTCCCATGGCATGTCGGCGACCTTGCTGGCAAGATAGCCGGCGGTCATGAACATGAGGTTCTGATACTGCCACGTCGTGCGAAATTCGGCGCTCGGTTCGAGGTATCGCATGCGATCGTAAATCTCTTTTCGCGAGTAGCCGGAGGCGTACCACATCAAGTCATGACGCGGCAGTCCGGAGCGATGGGTGACGAGATCGCGAGGGGTCATCTGCTCGGTGGCGAATTTGTCGTAGAGCCGGAAATCCGGCATGTACTCGCGCACGGGCTTGTCCCAGCTGAGCTTGCCTTCATCGACGAGGGTTCCGAGCGAGACGACGGTGAAAGATTTGCTCGAAGAGCCGATGGCGAACATGGTTTTCGGCGTGACCGGGAGATTCTTTTTCACGTCGCGCATCCCGTAGCCCTTCGATAGGATGATCTTGCCGTCCTTGATGACGGCGATGGCCATGCCGGGCGTGTCGAAGGCCTTCAATGTCGCGTTGGCGAATTCGTCGAAGCCCTTGAATTCGGCACCCGGCTGGGCGAAGGCGGACGCGAATCCGCAGAGCAGGAGGAAGAATACTTTCATAGAAATCCTTTCGTCCGGCCAGGCGGCGTGGCCAAATTTTGAGGTCCGCAGTTTACGTGCGCCGGGCGATCACGAGAGTGACGTCGTCGGCAAAGGGAGCGCCGGCGGTGAAGACCGCCAGGTCGCTATTGATCTCGTCGAGGATCTGCAGCGCGGTTTTCTCTCGATGAAGAGCCGCTGTGATAGCTAGGCGATCCTCACCATAGTCTTCGTCGCGGTCGGCGGGCGTGGCCTCGCTCGCGCCGTCGCTGAAGAGAATCAGGATATCGCCGACGTTCATCTGGGCGTGGCCTTCCTTGTAGGTAGCCATAGGGAACAGGCCGAGGAAGACTCCGCCGACGGTGAGGCGTTCGACGTCTCCGTTGGTGCGGACCAGCAGCGGCGGATTATGGCCGGCGTTGCAGTAGCTGAGCTCGCCGGTTTTGGGATCGAGGACGCAGGCGAAGAAGGTGATGAAGCGGTTTTCGGGGCACCGCACGCTGACCGCTTTGTTCAAGCGCGTGACGTGGCCCGCGACGCCGGTGGGTTCCTCGAACAGAACCTGAACGCGCGCCTGGAGACTCGACATCATCAGCGAAGCCGGCATGCCCTTTCCGGCGACGTCGCCGACGACCATGGCGATGCGGCCGTCCGGATAGGGAACGAAATCGTAGTAGTCGCCGCCGACGCCGTGACAGGGGACGTTGTAGCCGGCAAGGTCCACGCCTTCGCGGATGGGAACCTCGGACGGCAGGAGGCGGCGCTGGATCTGGGCCGCCTGGTCGAGTTCCTTGGCCATGACGCGCTCGGCGGCTTCGACTTCGGCCAGGCGGGCGTGTTCGATGCGGATGGCGGCGACGTTCGCCATGACGGTGAGAAGGTTCAGATCCTCGCGCGAGAATTCGCGGATCATGTGCGGGGAGTCGAGATAGATCAGGCCGATGACGCGATCGTTGGTTTGGAGCGGGACCGCGAGCATGCTGCGGACTTTTTGCTCGACGATGCTTTGCTGCGCCTTGAAGGCTTGATCCAACTGCGCATCACGGACCAGCAGGGAGGCTTTCTCACGCAGCACGCGGTCGCGGACGGTAGAGCTGATTTCGAACTTGTCACCGCGGACGGCGCGAACTTGTAGCGTGTCCCCTTCGAGCGTCATAAGAACGCCGCGTCCGGCGCACACAGCTTCGAGCGAGAGGTCCATGATGACCTCGAACAACTCGGCGAGCGGGCGGTGGCTCGCAAGTTCGCGGCCGGCGCGAATCAGAGCCCGCATTTGCGGATTCTGCGGCATAACGTAGGTCTTACTGAAGTCGCCGACCTCTTCCGGTCCGAGAACGCCCTCGAGGCTGGCGACCACGGTGGTGGACATGACCCCGGTGTTCTCGCCGCGTTCGATGAAGACGACGGTGTTGGAGGCGGCTCCGTCGGCGTCGGCAAATTCGAGGGTCAGGTGGCCGGCGCTGACGCGGTCACCGGATTTGAAAGCGCGCGTTCCCTCGACACGCGTGCCGTTGAGCATGGTGCCGTTCTTGCTGCCGAGGTCTTCGACGGCCCAGCCGTCTCCGGCGCGGACGATGGCAAGATGCTGGCGCGAGAGTCCCGCGTCTTCCGGATAGCAGAGTTCGTTATGGCTCGACCGGCCAAGCGTCACGCGATCGCGGTCGAGCGGAACGACCGTACTTTTGCCGCCGGAATCGCGGACGATCAGGGATTGGACAGGAGCAATTCTAGAGGTCGCCACTTGGCGTTTATCTTACCGCAGGTGAGCTGGGGTGAACCACGCGGATTCCAAATTTCGACGGTTTCGCCAAGTTATCCGAACAAAACATCGTCGTAGGCGGAGTTGTCCCGCGGAAATGAGCGGGATTGGAATAACGCGTTCTTGACAACGTCCGAGTCGGTTGTGTCGCCGGACTGGAGTGCGTTCGAGCAGGCTTTCCAGCCAGTGATTTTAGCCAAACGCCAAGCCGCGTGGTCGTAGCTATAGCCGGCATAGGCACGGAGCGCCGCTTCCGGTCCGCCGAGAGCACTGGAAAGGTGACGCATGTAGAGGACGGTTGCCTTGGCGCAAAAGGCGTCGTCGTGCAGCATACGGTCGCTGGTCAGCGTGACGCCGTACTTCTTGACCTGCCAGAACTCCTTGGGCTCCATCTGGCCGAAGCCGATGGCGGTACCGCCGACCTGCTTCTTGTTGTTGAAAATGCTTTCTTCCCAAAACAGGCCGATGTACAGTTCGTCGGGAAAGATCATGTCGTCGTTCGCGTCGTAGACCAGCGACGCCATATCCGCGTACGATTTTCCAGGCAATGTGAATTTCATTCGAATTCCTCAAGGATTTATTTCGGCTCGGAAGAAACTCGGACGAGCAACTTGCCGGCGTTCGACCCGTCGAACAGCCGTCGAATCGCCTGCGGCGCACTCTCGATTCCTTCGGAGACATCGACGCGATACTTCAACTTGCCAGAAGCCCACCAGCCGATCAGGTCGCGAAAGCATTCCTCGGCGCGGGCCTGGTAATCGAGCACGATGAACCCTTCCATGCGGGCACGCCGGGAAACTAGGTTGACGATGTTCGACGGCCCGGGGACCGGGGCTGTCGCGTTGTACATCGAGATCATTCCGCAGCAGACGATCCGGCCGCGCAGGGCGATCTGGCCGAGGACCTCGTTCAAAATTTCTCCGCCCACGTTATCGAAGTAGACGTCGATTCCCTTGGGACATTCCCGCTTGAGGGCTTCGGCCACATTTTCTTTTTTGTAATTGATAGCCGCGTCGTAGCCGAGGTCCTTGACGATCCACTCGCACTTCTCATCGCTGCCGGTCAGGCCGATGACCCGGCAGCCTTTGATCTTGCCGATCTGGCCGACCAGCGACCCAACGGCGCCGGCGGCGGTGGAGACGACGAGCGTCTCGCCGGCTTTGGGCAATCCAATTTCGAGTAAGCCGTAATAGGCGGTGAGCCCGATGTGTCCCAGAAGGCCAGACCACGCGTCGAGCGGCACGGGGAGTTTCGGCAGCTTCTGAAGATCTTTGCCCGTGGAGATAAAGAACTGCTGCCAGCCGAAGAGGCCCTGGACGATCTCGCCCGCGGCGAAAGCCGGATTCTTGGATTCCTCGACCACACCGATTCCGCCGCCGCGCATGACGTCGCCGAGCTTGACGGCGGGAAGGTAGGAATCCTGCGAGGCCCAGACTCGGTTGGTGGGATCGAGCGAGAGGTAGACAGCGCGGACCAGCACTTCGCCGGCGGCGAGATCTGGAACCGGCTGTTCGGTCCAGGTGAAGTCGCCATCCTGAAATCCGCCGACGGGACGGCGGGCGAGCCGCCATTGACCATTCATTCTGCTCACGGAGTTTGTCCTGTTCTTGGTGCGAGATGTTTACTGCCTGGGTCCGACGGCCAGCATACCGCTATCGACGACGATGGTTTCAGCGGTGACGGAAATGGCTCCGGCGAGGTAGACGGCGGCACCGGCGATGTCGTCGCCTGACGCCAGATGACCTAGTGGGGTGATTTTTTCGACGGAGGCGAACGCGTCCTCGGTCCAGCCGGCGAAGGCGGTCCGGACGAAGCCGGGGGCGACGGCGTTCACGCGAATTTCGGGAGCAAGGGCGCGCGCCAGCGACTTGGTCATGGTCAGCATGGCGCCTTTCGACGCGGCGTACACCATCGAGCTACCCATTCCCGCGAAGCCCGCGACGGAGGCGATGTTCACGATGCCGCTGCCGGGTCGCTTCTTCAAGTGGGGTACGCAGGCGCGCACGCAATAGAAAGCGCCGCGGAGGTTGGTGTCCAGAGTCTTATCCCAGACTTCGTCGGTGAGGCGGTCGAGTTCGTGGTGCGGAATTCGCGTGCTCCAGCCGGCGTTATTGATGAGGTAGTCGATACCGCCGAAGTGCTCGACGGTTTTTGCGACGAGTGTCTTGACCTGCTCTTCGTCGGAGACGTCGGCTTGGAGGGCGATGGCGGTTCCGCCGGCGGCGGTGATTCCGGCGACGACCTGGTTGGCGGCGTCTTTGGATTTGCTGTAGTTGACGACGACGCTCGCGCCGTGTTTTGCGAACTGCTCAGCGCAGGATTTGCCGATGCCGGTTCCGGCTCCGGTGACGATGGCCACCCGGTTCGAAAAGATCATGTAGGGAATGGTATCGCAGGGCGGAGGCGAGTCGAGTGCGGTGGTGCTGAGACCAGAGTCAGCTCCGTTACGGTCGCGGTTCGGTGCTGAGGGTGGGTCCTTGGGCGGAGTCCCCTCCCTTACGGTCGGGGTTCAAGCCGGGGCTACTTAACTGGCGATAAGCGTCTAGCCGCGGAATTTGTCGCGGCAGTCGGTGGAGCAGAAAAAGTACGCGGTGCCGTTCAGCATTTTGCGGTGGGGGGTGGAGGAAACGACGAAGGTTCCGCAGACGGGGTCCTTCTTTAGGGATTGCGCTAGCGGGTCTTCGGCGGCAACGGAAGGGCGGGCTGGAGACGAAGAAGGCTTCGGAGAAAATAATTCGCCGAAGCCCTTCATGATGATTCCCATGATCGCCCGGATGATGGTGATCAGAAAAATGCTCGCGAGTAAATACAGTACGGCGCGAACCAATGGTTATACCTTGCCTCCGAGGAGCGGAGGACCCTCGCTATTGCTTCTTCTTGGTCGGTCTCTTCGAGCCGGGCTTCTCGAAGTTGGTCTCGACCGTGGCGCCCATCGAGGCCAGCATGGCCTTTGAAGGCTCGGCGAATGGACCGTCCGGCTTCAGCTGGAGGTACTTTTCGAACGCTTCTTTGGTGCCGGCCGGCGGAACGATCTTGCCATCCGGCGTGGTGGTTGCCTTGCCGATCAGGTAGATGCCGTATTGATACTGCGCATCGGCGTAGTTGGGATCGAGCTCGATGGCCTTCTTGAAAGCTTCGCCGGCGGGATCGGCTTGGCCGGTGTTCACGAGCACCGCGCCGAGGTTGTAGTAGTACTTGCCAGCCTGGGGCGGATCGATCTGCGCGGCCTTGGTGAGCTCCGCTTGCGCTTCGGTGAACTTCTTGGCCTTGGCAAGGGCGAGGGCGTAATTGTTGTGATAGGCGGCGTCATCCGGCTTGAGTTCGATGGCCTTCTGGAAGGCGACGAGACCCTTGTCGGTGGCGGTTTGCGCGTCGGCACCGGTCTTGGTGGAGGCGACTCCGGCGTAAGACTCCGCGAGGTTCGCGAAGATCACGTGCTGGGTCGCGTCCATTTCCGCTGCCTTTTCAAACGCGGCGACTGCCGCGTCCCAGTTCTTCAATGCCTTGGCTTCCTGGCCCGCGTTGAAGGCATCGTTTAACGCCTTGTTCTTCTGCATCGCGGCGGAGCGCTCTTTGTTCTGCTTTTCGATCGCGGCCTTCTGTTCGGGCGTCAGGCTGCGTTCCATTTCTTTGGTGACGGTACCGGTTTCGACGGCCTTCTGCATTTCCTGCTGGCGCGCCTTGTTCTGGCTGAGATCGAAATTGATGGGTTGCGGATCGCCCAGGCGGAGGCGGACGTTATCAACCGCGTCCACTTCTTTTCCGTCGATTTCGAGGGAGACGCGAACGGTGGCCCCAGCGGGCAGGCCGGCATGGAAGTAATGGCCCTTCTTGATATCCTTGGGCTTCAGTTCCCAGTGGCCCTTAATGTCCTTTCGGTCGATGAGGATTTTGGCGTTGGCTTTCACGCCGTCGATCGGTTTCCCGTTTTCGTCTTTGATATCCCCTTCGAGGGCACCTGTCTGGGCCAGGGCGGCACCGGCAAGCAGTAAGGTGCATGGCAAAAGAATGAGCGACTTGCGCTTCACGAGCGACTTGGCTAGGGCGAGCATGTTCTCCAAATCTCCTAAACGACAGGATACTACAGCGGGTTGCACGAGCATCCCAGCGCGGAGGAATTCACGGCCGCGCATTCAAAGAGACGTTGCGGTGCGGTCCGATGGTACAGGCCGGGGGCTTGGATGAATTGAGATTAACGGCTGCCGCTTAGCTGTTGAGAATGGAATTAGCGGTTTCGGTGGCGCCGGCAAGTAGCATTCCCGTATCGCTGTTGCAGCCGAGGAACTTCATGCCGCGCGCTTTCCACAATTTGGCGAGGGCCGGAGTGCGGGTGTGCGTTCCGGGGGCGATTCCGTTCTTGAGGCAACAATCGCGGATGGCTTCGCAGGTCTCGATCATCAGCGGGTGGTCGAATTCGCCGGGAACGCCGAGCGAAATCGACAGGTCGGCGGGTCCGATCATGACGGCGTCGATGCCAGGGACGGACAGCAGTTCCTCGCGGCGGTCAAACGCGAGTTTAGTTTCGATCTGGAGCACGACCATGGTGTTCGCGTTCATGTGCTCGATGATCTGCGGGATGGACGCTTTTTCGTAATCGATGCTCGAAGGCGTGAGGCCGAAACCGCGCATGCCAACCGGCGGAAACTTGGTCCAGCTGATGGCTTTGGCAAGCAATTCGGGATCTTCGACGCGCGGGAAGACTACGCCCTGTGCTCCGCAATCGAGAGCGCGAGCTACCAGCGCATATTGCAGATCGGCGACGCGGACGATCGGCGCGAGGCCCGCCGTGGTGGCGGCACGGCAAATGTCCTGAACGGTTTCGATGTCGAAGCCGCCGTGTTCGGTGTCGATGAACGACCAGTGAAAACCGGCTGCCGCGAGGATTCGGCAAACCTCACCGGAGCGAATTGTTCCAAATCCACAGCCCAACTGCAGCTTGCCCTCGGCAAGCGCCTTCTTCACCGAATTTACGCGCATGGATTCTAGACTACCAGGACCTTGTGATCCGGGCAGTCAAGAGAGATGTTGTCGTACACAGTGTCCACAAGGTCGAGTCCGTGTTTCGCGAGGAAAGGCAGGATCGTGTAGAAACGCTCCTGCAGATGTCGCTGCGGATAGAGGAGTCCGGTGAGGAAGGCGGCGTCGGCGGTGGCGCGGGTGTCGCGGCGCATGGTCTCGCGGGCGGTCTTCTCGGTCAGTTTCGAGAGCTGGTGCGCGATTTTCGCCTGGCTCTTTTTGAGTGACGAGTCAAGGGTCGGATCGAAGTGGACGAGTTCCTTGCCGAGGCGCTCCAGATTCTGATCGATGATCGCCTGCACGTCGGCGAAGGTCTGCTTGATCGATGGCGGCGTCAGTGTGGCGGCAATCCGCTCGCGGAGACCGTCGGAGAATCCGAAGGTGTCGGCGACACTCAGGTGAAAACGAGTCAGCAGCTTGTTGGCGCGGTGGTCGAGCAAAGTAAATCCGGCGCGCGGCATCATGACGGGCATGCGGCCGAGAAGGGAATCGTAGAGGACCTCGGACTGCGCGAGATAAGCGAGCTCGGCAGGACCGCCGACGTAGGCGACCGTCGGGAGCAGGTAGTCCTGCATCACCGGACGGAGCAAGGCGTTCGGAGAAACGTGGTCCGCGTTGTCGGCGAGGGCGGCGAACTCTTCATCCTTTCGCTTCACCGGGACTCGCTTGCCGTTTTCAAGCAGGAAAAACAGCGAGGAACTGGGCTGGAACAGGACTTGCGAGTGGTAGCCGGCGGCGGCGAGCTGCTTGTTGCGTTCGAGGAGTTTCGCTTTTAGATCCGGTGCGGCGCGGAGGGCGTCCACGATGAACGGCGCGCCGATTTTGCGGATGGCCGGCTCCAACGGGTCGAGAAAGAGAATTCCAAATTTGCTGAGAATCTGTTTGAGGAGGGAATGAAACGCGCTTCCGAGGGTCTGGCCGGGCGCATAGGCTTGCTTCACCAGCGCGAGCACTTCGTCGGCGAAAGGGAAGCCGGCGAGCAGCGCGCGAAGTTCGTCTAACGGTGCGGTAACAATCTCGACGGTTCCGACGGGCTGCAGCTCCGAATGCTTTCCGCTGACGGTAAGCTTCACCGGCTGCTGAGAGGGTCCGAAACTCCACACGTGATCCACTTCGGGGAAGTCGTGATCCTCGCTGGCGAGCCAGAAGATCGGTACTGTGGGGATGCCTTGCGACGAGAGCTCAGCCGCCATGCGCACGGCGGTGAGCGCCTTGTAAATCGTGTAGGCGGGTCCTGAGAAAAGGCCGACCTGTTGCCCGGTGACGACCACGAGAGTTCCGGGGAGCGCAAGTTTGTTCAACGTTTCGGATTCGCCGTTTTGCGCTCGAAGCGCAGCGACAATCGCGGCGCGACGGTCGTCGGGGTAGCGGATCGCAGCGGCGGCTTGTTTCAGGGAATCGAGGTCAGCGGGCGGGTATCGATAGAACGAAGTAACTCGATCGAAATGGTACGCGAAGTCCGCGAACAGGCGGGACGTACCGGGCAGGTCGGTGTGTCGAATACAGGACGCTTCCATTAAATATGCTCGCGGACAGACTTCGACCACCGGCCTTGTGGCGTGGTCCAAGGTTAACAGATGCCTCTAAGGACGTAAAAGTCGCATTTGCGTCTTGGTGTAAGTTTTGCAGGGCACTCGAGGCCAGTTCTATGTGCAATTCGCAAGCCGGTTGGTACTTTGGGGACGCGTTCCGGGCTGGTCCGCGCTATCTTGGAAAAGAAATCCCAAATGACAGAGCAAGAATTCCAGATCGAGTCGGTGGCTGCGCTCGAGTCGCTTTCGAAGAAGCTGAATACGGCGTCGGACGAGCACGATTTTGAGTCCGACATGAATTCCGGCGCGTTGTCGGTGGAATTCGAAGGGCCGAAGGCGAAGTTCGTGGTTAGCCCGAATTCGCCGGTGCGCCAGGTTTGGGTTTCAGCCCACTCGCGAAGCTTCAAATTGGGCTGGGATCCGATACGCGAGGCATTTGTGCATCCGGAAAGCGGGCTGACGCTTGACGGCCTGATGGCGGATGCGATCTCGAAGCAGATCGGCAAGCCGGTCGAACTGTAACGCAATCATGGCGGGCGTCTACATCTCGTATCCGTTTTGCGGACAGAAATGTACGTACTGCAACTTCGCTTCGGGCGTGTTCTCGAAGGAATTGGAAGCGGAATACCTCAACACGTTGTGCGGCGAAATCGGATCGCACGACTGGCGGTGGAAGCCGGACACGGTGTTCGCAGGCGGCGGAACACCGTCGCAATTGGGCCCGGAAGCGGTGCAGCGGCTCTTTTCCGCGTTGCCCGGAAGGCCGTGGCGAGAGGCGACGATGGAGGCCGCTCCGGGATCGTTCACGGTGGAGCAGGTCCGCGCATGGGTTTCGGCGGGCATCAACCGGGTAAGCCTGGGGGTGCAGAGTTTCGTCAAACCGGAGCTTTCGCGCACGGGTAGACGGCACGATGCGGATATGGTCGCGGCGAATATTGCGATGCTGCGAGCGGAAGGCATTTCGAATTTCAACGTGGATCTGATTGCTGGACTGCCCGGCCAGACCGCATCTAGCTGGCGTGAATCGCTCGACTGGGTGGAGCGCCTGGAGGCTCCGCACGTTTCGGTTTACATGCTGGAGGTAGACGAGGACTCGCGGCTGGGCTTGGAGATTTTGGATGGGGGCGGGCGTTACGGCGCGCGCGACGTTCCGTCGAATGATGCGATCGCGGACATGTATGAAGCCGCCGCCGAGTTCCTGGGACGCATCGGCGTCGCTCGCTACGAGATCTCGAATTTTGCGCGTCCCGGTGCGGAGTCTGTCCACAATTTGAAGTATTGGCGCCGGGAACCGTACATCGGCTTTGGTTCGGACGCGCACTCCTTCGATGGCGCGGTCCGGCGGCAGAATGTGGAATCAGCGTCGGAATACGTGCGGCGCGCGTCCGCGGGCGAGGCCTTGCTGACGGAGGAATCGACGGCGAAAGCGGAAGAGGAACGCTGGTTCCTGGGCTTGCGGCTGACGGAAGGCGTAGCGTTAACGGCGACGCCCAGGGAATCGGTTTCACGCTTCCTGCGCGACGGACTACTTGAACAGGCGGGGGACCGGGTCCGGCTGACGCCGCGCGGGATCCTGATCTCCAACGACGTATTTGCGGAATTCATTTCATGATTGATCTACGCAGTGACACGGTCACAAAACCTACAGCCGCGATGCGGCGCGCGATGGCGGAAGCCGAAGTCGGCGACGATGTGTATCGCGAAGATCCCACGATTAACCGCTTAGAAGAGCGGTCTGCCGAGATTTTCGGGAAACCGGCCGCGCTGTTCGTGCCCACCGGGACGATGGCGAATACAATCGCGCTGAAGCTGCTTTCGCATCATGGCGAGGAAGTGATTTGCGACGCACGGGCGCACATTCTCGATTGGGAACTGTCAATGACCGCGTGGTTTTCCGGGTTGCAGACAAGGGCGGTGCCGACCGATGACGGAATTCTGACGTGGAAGATCGTCGAGAAATCGGTGAAGCCGCGCGGTGGATTTCTCGGTCCTACGGCGGTGATCTGCATCGAGAATACGCACAACATGGCGGGCGGCATTGTATATCCGCTGGCTGTGATTGACGACTTGTGCGACGAAGCACACGCGCGCGGAATCAAGGTTCACATGGATGGCGCGCGGATTTTTAATGCGTCGGTGGCGTCGGGCGTGGCTGTGGATCGCATCACGAAGAATGTGGACACTGTGATGTTTTGCCTGTCGAAGGGGCTTGGTGCGCCGGTCGGATCGATGTTGGTAGGCGAGAAGGATGCGATCGACGAGGGGCGCAATTTGCGAAAAAGGCTGGGCGGCGGCATGCGGCAGGCAGGCATCCTCGCGGCGGCGGGCCTGATCGCGCTCGAGCAAATGCCGGAGCGCCTCGCGGAAGATCACGCGAACGCGCGCGTGTTCGCGGAAGGCATCGCCGGGATCAAGGGCATCGATATCGATCCTTTGAAGGTGCTGACGAATATCGCGGTGTTCGATGTGGCGCGCACC
The DNA here is from genome assembly GCA_038210135.1 of Bryobacterales bacterium. Classification (GTDB taxonomy): domain Bacteria; phylum Acidobacteriota; class Terriglobia; order Bryobacterales; family Bryobacteraceae; genus JBBQWZ01. Next base: position 258,385 of record JBBQWZ010000001.1, on the reverse strand, counting down.
GGTTTGACTCCGGCACAGGTTTTGGCGAAGGTGCGCGCGGCTGGCGTGGTGATCAACACCGCGGGCGGAACGCGGCTTCGCGCGCTGACGCACTACGACGTTACGCGGGCGGAGTGCGAAAAAGCGGCAGCTGTTCTTCGGACTGTCCTGGGCTAAGCGCGCGGGAGACTGTCGCGTAGGACTCGGCGAGCGGTTGTTCGCCGGAGATTACCAGGTCCGCCAATGTTTCGGTCGGCTTCACGAACTGGATCGCCATCGGCAGTACGGTCGCGTGGTATTGCGCGAGCACCGATTCCTCAGTGCGTCCGCGCTGGTGAATATCGCGTTCAATGCGGCGTGCGAGGCAGACCTCGTCTGGAGTCGTCACATAGACCTTCACTTCATAGAGCGCGCGGATTGCGGGCTTGTGCAGCGCCAGCAGGCCTTCGACGATCACGTAGCGGGCGGGTTCGATGCGGCGCGTCTGCTTCGCGCGCGTGTGTTGATCGAATAAATACACGGGCTCATCCACTGCGTTGCCGGAGGCGATGGCGCGAAGGTGGCTCTCGAACAGGTCCCAGTCGAGCGAATCCGGGTGGTCGTAATTTACTTTGACGCGCTCTTCCATCGGGATGTCGTCTTGCGGGAAATAGTACGCATCCATCCAAATGAGCTGGGTGCGTTCCGGCAGGTGGAGCGATGCGTAGCGCGCGAGTTCGCTCTTGCCAGCGCCGGACATTCCGGCGATTCCGATGAGGCGGGGCTGCATTTCTAGAACACTTCCACTCTACGCGAATCGTCGCAGCCACCTTTCATGGCGTCGATCCAGGCGCGGATCAGCGCGACGCCTTCGTGGTGGATAACGGCGCGGCCCAGCTCCGGCATCATCACTTTCGGCGTGCCCGACTCCATGCGGTGAATGAGAATGGATTCTTCCGCTTTGCCGGGGACGATACCGTACTTAAACCCACCCGATCCCGGTCCGGTTGCGACCGGACCCTTGCAGGCGCCGAGGCGCACCGCTTCGGTCTCCGTCGTGTGCAGATAGAGGCCTGACGTGCCCGCGGGCCCCTTGGGATTGTGACAGTGCGCGCAGTTGATGTCGAGGTACGAGCGGGCTCGCTGATCGAGAGTGCCGCTGGCTGGATCGTTCCAAACGGCGGCTCGGGGCGCCTCGGCGGGAGCGCCTTGCAGGTAGCCCACTTTCGTCCATTTCACGAGTTGGTTCGCGCGCCCGTCCGCGTAATCTAAGTCGCGGTTCAGGTGGCGGGCTTTGGGCCCGATGGGCGTCATACGCTTGGCGTTCTCGTGACAGCCCTTGCACTGGTTCATGTTCGGAATGACGTAGTCGATCGTCAGTTTTTCACCAGTAGCAGTAACGTAGTCGATCTTCTGGGGATCGGCCGCGATTTCGAGATTGGCTTCGGTGCCGTCGGCGTTCCAGACGTAGGGAAGGCCCACCCAGCCATCGCGCGAATTGACGAGGATGCGGGTTTCAATAACGCGGTTGGGATACGAAAAGGTTTTCGCGATGATGGTGCCGGTTGGAAACTCGAAGGTATCCGTGTCGGAGTATTTCGCGGAGGTTCCAGCGGGCATCCAAACGAAACGCTGCTTAGTGGCGAAATCGGAGAAGAGCGGCGTGTTGAGATCGTAGGGCAGGACTCCCGCGGCGGGTTTCATTTCGACCGGGCGTCCGGTGAACAGGCCCCATTCGGAGAGATGCTTCGGAAACGGCTCCGCGAGAAACGTGCGAACGCCGTCGGGTCTTCGATTGCAGGATGCGAACAGGAGCGCGAACGCGATCAGCGTCCAGCGCGAAACTGCTGATGACAACTAGCGGCCTCCGCCAGTCAGTGCGGACGTGGTCGCGGGGACGTTGGGTAGCGTGATGGCGGAGAGCGCCGGCAGAGCGCAATTGTACGCTTTCACGTCGCGGCTCACCTTCTTGAAACCGTTTCCGGCGTCGTAATTCGCGAAAGTGACGTCGCCATTATTTTGGAAGCAGATTTTGGCGTCGTCGGGAGTTGGCTTGGCGGCTTTCGGATCCGATACACCGTCGTAGAGCAACGAAGGAATGGGAGTTCCGAGGCGAGCTTCGAGGTCGCGCTTCACGCGTCCATCCGGTTTGGCGCCGTTTCCGGCGATGGTGTTGTCGTGGACGTAGATGGAGGCGGTGTAGGGGTTGTACTTCATGTCCTTGAGAGCGTGTCCGGTGGTGCCGTAGCTCAAAACGGAGACGCCATAGCTGCCGTTATCCTTGATGGTGTTCTTGAAAACTTCGACGTGATGCGTCGCGAGGACCATCACCGCGGTTCCGGCCGGGACGCTCGCGACCATGTTTCCCTTGGGAGCGAAGTTGGCAAGATTATTGTCAATCACCTGATTGTTGTAGACGCGGGTGTAGCTGCCGCCTTGCACGGGGAGGTCCGGGAGATTGAAAACCAGGATTCCGCCGGTGTTCTTCGTGGCGGTGTTGTCGTAGACGTCGGCGTGGGTGGAGTTTTCGATCTCGATACCGGCGACGTTCGATTCCGCGCGATTGCGCCTGACAATAATATTGTCAGATTGACCGACGTAGAATCCGGCGTCGGCCGCGCCGATCACGACGGAGTCTTCGATGAGCACATTTTTGCAATTCACCGGATACAGTCCGTAGGCGCCGTTGGTTTCTTTGGGGCCGCCGGTCCATTCCGCGCGCACGCGGCGAATGGTGACTCCGTCGGCGCCATTGATTTTCAGGCCATCGCCCTTCGCGTCTTCGATGGCGAGGTCTTCGATGGTGAATCCGCCCGCTGTGACCGCGACGCCGGAAGAGCCGCTCTTTTGGGTGGCGAAGGAGAGGATCGATTTGTTGATGCCTTTGCCGCGGATGGTAACGTTCGCCACCGACAATGAGATTTGGCGATCGAGCGCGTGTTTGCCTTCGGGGATTTCAATCACCGCACCGGGCTTGGCCGTAATCAGGGCTTCCTGCAATTGCTTTTGGAAATCCGGACCGGCGGCGAGTCCGCCTTCCTTCTTCGCACAGGAACTCAGCGCGAGCGCGGCGACAAACAGGGCGGCAATTCTCATGGGGTAGGTATACCATACGCGGCAGTCAACAGGGTCTACCGTCTCGCGGCCGCGCGAAGTATGATGTTCCCCATGCGTCAAACAACCGCACTGCTTGCTTTCCTGCTGGGGCTCGTTGCCTTTCCGCTGCTCGCCGAAAAACTAGAGGTTATGGTTCCGATGCGCGACGGCGTGAAGCTCGCGACCAACATCGAGAAGCCTGACGGCGAAGGCCCGTGGCCGGTGATCCTGACACGGACGCCGTACGGCAAAGATCAGCGCGGAGCTAATATGGGCGGGGCTTTCGTGGCCAAGGGCTATGTCCAGATTGTGCAGGACTGCCGTGGAAAATTTAGGAGCGAAGGCAGGTATCGCGCGTTCGAAGACGATCGCATGGACGGGTTCGACACGATCGAGTGGATCGCGAAGCAGGCGTGGTCGAACAAGAAGGTCGGAATGGTTGGCGCTTCGGCGACCGGAATCACGGCGTACCTGGCGGCCATGAGCGGCACTCCGTATTTGAAGGCCGCATTCGTATCGGTCGCGCACGGCAGCAGCCAGCGCTATTCGACTGCGCCTGGCGGAATTTTTCTCAAGAACATGAGCGAGGAATGGCTGAAGCGGCAGGGCGTTGAAGTGGCGAATACGATGCGGCCTGTGATCCGGCATTACGACGACGACGCGCGGGCGAACGATATCCGGACGTATCTGCCGAACATTAACGTGCCGTTTTATAACGTGGGCGGATGGTACGACATCTTCCTGCAAGGCGACATTGATGGCTTCGTGGAACTGCAGGCGAAAGGCGGTCCGGGGGCGCGCGGGAATCAGAAATTGGTAATGGGCGCATTTGGTCACGGGGCGCTGTCGGGCGACTTGAAGTATGCGGCGAACGCGGCTCGCGGCGGCGCGGACGACCCGGTCCGGTGGTTCGATTACTGGCTGAAGGGCGTTGATAACGGAATCATGAAAGAGCCGGCGGTGAAGTACTTCGTGATGGGCGATACCATGACGGCGGGCGCTCCGGGGAATGTATGGCGGACGGCAGCGAGCTGGCCTCCGGCATCCACGCCAACGTCGTTTTACCTTCATGAAGATGGCAAATTAGCGGCTGCCGCGTCCACGGTCGCGTCAGCGAAGAAGAGCTATGTGTTCGATCCGAAGGATCCGGTGGCGACCGCGGGCGGCGGCAATCTGATGATGGAACGCGGTCCGATGGATCAGCGTCCGGTGAGCAATCGGCCGGACGTTCTGAAGTTCGAGACGGCGGTTCTCACGAGTCCGGTGGAGATCGCGGGTGCGGTGACGGCTGAGATTTTCGTTTCGACCGATGCCGAGGATACCGATTTCCACGTCAAGCTGGTGGATGTGTATCCGAACGGCTATGAGGCTCTGGTGCTCGATCAGGGTTATCGCATGCGCTATTTCATGGGGCTTGACCGGCCTTCGCTGATTGAGAAAAACAAGGTCTACAAACTGACGATTCCGCTGTGGTCGACAGCCCTGGTGTTCAACAAAGGCCACAAGATCCAGGTGCACGTGCAGAGCAGCAATAATCCGCGGTTCGACGTGCACACAAACACTTGGGACGCGATCAAGGGGTACGACGCATCGGTGAAGGCGACGAATACGGTGTTTCTGAGCGGGAAAACGGCATCGCGGGTTATTCTCCCGGTGACGAAGGCGGTAGGCGGGGAAGCCGGGGCGGGAAGCCAATAGCGTATCGATAAGCTAGGTGGGGTTCTACAGGCTGGCGGAGAAGTTGAAGTGTAATTCGAGGAAGAGTGGGGGCCGTATCTTTTTGGATCTAATCTGTCGCCGGATGGCCCCCGCATCCGGGTTGTCTGCACGCTGAAGGCTGTTCTTACCGATTGAACTATTCTTTCAGATGCGCGACAATTCTGGCAGTACCGAGTGTTGTTTACGAAGTGATGCTCGGTCAGCCGAAGTAGCTGTTAACCCAGGGTGAGCTGGTACAGCCCTGCGATTTGCATCGCCGCCATAGCAGTGGCGGCGATGCAAATAGCGATCAGGGCTAGTGCTTTTCGCATATCCATCCTCCTTCCTTTTAAGGTCGCGCTGCCGGCCGCCGGTATCGACCGCTTTCGCATTTCCAATCTTTTGGGCGAAACTCTTGTGGGCAAAGGCGAGGGCGTAACGGCTCGCTTCTTCTGCGAACCAGCCGCAGGCCGATTCCTCTCCCGCCGAAATCGCCCGGGCAACTAGCGGGGCGTATGTTTGAACGTCATCTTCGGACGTGCGGTCATAGAACAGTGCTCGGTCCCATTCACTTAGCATCATGTTTTCTCCTTATCAATTTGATTCTTCCCCGAAGGGAAACTTGAGGTATGGTAGCCGAACGCCACATCGAAAGCAATGCCTCCTTTTCAAATTCATCCATTTTGTTAGATCAGTACAATTTGGACTATGCGGAAATTTAGGAATTTATCCATAGGTGTATTCCTGAACCAAGGATTTGCAGTCAAGAGTTATAATGAGCGCATGCCCGAAGCGAATGCTCTCTTATGGAGAAAGCAAATCCGCGTGGTCCTTGATGAGGTTCGTGGTGCCCGATTTGAACTTGGCCAGATCGACCGACTCCGGCAGATCAGAGAGACGATGGAGAGAGTCTGGACGTCGCGGATCGGCTCATGGCCGGATGATGTTGAATACATGGAGACCGAGATCCAATATCTGCTCTGCGTATGTCTGCTTAGTGAGATACAGGATCACTTCGGTCTGTACTCCCCTGCATACCAAGTGATTCTGCAGAGCGGCGAGCTTTGTTACGATTCATTCGCCACCATTTCTGGTCCGTTGAACCGAACCGCAAAGAAGTTGCTCCGGCAGCGCTGTTGGACGACATCTTTTTACGCCAATGCCCGCTATCGAAGGGGAGAACTCCGCCGGTCAGAGGACATCTTACTCCGCAGCCTCGAAGTGCTGGATCAGTGGCTTCCGATTCGACGGGAACTCGGTATGGCGGATGGTGAGACGACTTTCGGTGTGCGCGCCCGGATTGCTTATTCGCTTGGCCGCAACTATTTGCTTTTACATCAGTTTCCGGACGCGCGGCAGCGGTTCACGGAAGCCATCACCAATCAGCAGGCGAGACTCGACCGCAAACTCCGCCTGAACGAAGAACCGGCGATTGAAAAGGTCTTTGCGACTTACTTTGCGGGTAAGTGCTTTGCTTTTGGACTCGGACAGGTTTCGATTGACGCTGGCGAGTTGCAAAGAGCCATGGCGTCCGTTTCATTGGGCCGAACCTTGATGGAGACCACCGATGATACTGTACACCAGGCGTACGCGAAGATTTTGTTTACGCAGATCGTTCGCCGGTCGGCCCGGCGAAGATCGGGCCAAGAGGAGATGCTGGATGCCGAAAAAATGTTGCTCGAGGTCGATCAGAGTGGCGTCTTCGACAACCAGCCACGGTTTCAATTTCGGCTGCAACTAGAGCTGAGCAAGGTAATGCTCGCGGCAGGAAACGTAGACGGAGCCGCTGTACGAGTCGACAAGATTCGGAAGATCGAAAGCCTTACGAAGAACCAACGACTGCAGGCCGAAGTGCAGGCCAGCAGAATCGAACGGGCTCGCGGCGATTTCGACGAGGCGTTCCGGCTCGCGAATGAGGCGGTGAAAAAGGCCGGGGAGAATGAAGTGGGCGCCAAGGCCGCAGGCCTGATTGCTGAAGGCGAAGCCCTGCGGATGAGAGCAGAGAAAACCGGCAACGACGAAGCTGCGCGGCAAGATTATCTTAGCCGCGCGAGCGAGTCGTTTGAAGCGGCCCACAAACTCGACAAAAAAAATGTGCAGAACCGGCTAGCGTGCGATTTACACCTCGCGTACTGCGCCGCGCTCGCTCGGGATTCAGCCAAATTTCACGAGCACAAAGAGAAATGGGAAACTTTCAAGCGGCACCACTCCCCTGAGGACGGTTTCATCCAGGACCTCGCCCAAGACGTTGTTGAGGCCGGTGAAAAGATGCTGGCTGATTTCGTGCTGCCAACAGGTACGCCAATTACCTACGAAGAGGCGCATGCCCAGTTGCGCGGGTGGCTGTCTTACACAGCAATGGAACACACCCAAGATGTGGACGAAGCGGCCAAGCAACTTGGCGTCAGCCGCCAAACAATTTACAACTGGAAGCAGCTAAAATCCGCGAAGCCAGTAGCCGACGAAGAAGTGGAAAGCTAGTAGCGCCGCCAGACCCGGCCTAGACGAACTTGTACACGCCCGGCACCGGCAGCGGAGGAACCTCAAGCTGCACGTCGCCGCCTAACTGCTTGGGGAACAGATCCTGTTGTGAGTTCATGATCATGTCCCAGGTGATTTCTAGGCCGGAATAGGCGGCTTCGCGGCCCATGATGCACGTGAGGGTGCTTTCGGCGATGGCCATGGCATCGTTGATGTATTTGCCGTCGCCGCGGATGCTCTTCATCATGGCGGTGTGCTCGGCGACGTAGGGCTTGGTGGCTTCGTTCGGACCCATGTCGTGGGCGTTGCTGCGGCCCTTAGTTCCGACGATCATCTCATTCACGATACGCATGATTTTGCCGTCGGGCGGCGCCGGATACTGACGGCAGCAGCTGGTCAGGTGGACGCCATTGGGATAGATGAACTCCGCGGCGACGTGGTCGAAGATGTTGCCGTAGACTTCGGTGCGCGGACGCCAGGCGGCTCCGCCGACAGCGGTGACCTTGATGGGGTGCGTGCCCATCACCCAGTTGCAGACGTCGATGTTGTGGAGATGCTGCTCGACGATCTGATCGCCGCAGATCCAGACGTGCGAGTACCAGGCGCGATGCTGCCATTCGGTGTCGGTCCACTTGGGGTCGCGCGCCTTCACGTGGATCACAGGACCGTCAATCCAGTTGGCGTACGTGCCGACGATTTCGCCGAGCGCGCCGTCTTGAATTTTTTTGACGGTTTCGACGTAGTTGCGGTCATTGCGGCGTTGCGCGCCGGACATGACGGTGAGCTTCAGCTCTTCGGACTTGCGGGCCGCGGCCATGAACCGGCGGACTCCGGTTGCGTCGGTGCCCACTGGTTTTTCACAGAAAATATGCTTCTTCGCGGCGACAGCGGCTTCAAAGTGCATCGGCCGGTAAGCGGGCGGCGTGGCCAGCATGACGATATCGATGTCGGAGGCAATGACTTTTTTGTAGGCATCCGCGCCGACGAAGTGGTGCTCGGGATCGACCTTGAAGCGGGCCCCGAAGTCCTCGAAGCCTTTTCGTCCGCGCACATCCCGGATGGATTTTTCGAGGCGATCCTCATACAGGTCGCCCATCGCAACGACTTCGATCCGGTCGTCGCCGGTGAGCGTGTCGACGATCGCCTGGGTCCCGCGGCCGCCGCAGCCGATGAGGCCGGCCTTCAACTTCTCGCGGCCGGCTCCGCGGACTAGTTGCGGTTGAATAATCGTGAAGGCGGTGGCTGCGGCGCCGGCGCTTCTCAACAACTCGCGTCGCGATACGGGCGGGCGGGATATAGTATTCACTTGATCTCTCCTCAAAGCGAGTATTGTATCGCTCCCGGCCATGCGGACGGCGCCGGACTCCGGAGTTTCGTTTATGACCAGTGAATTGGGGGGCGTCCACGTCGCTGCGTTGACGCCGCGGCGTCCGCAGTCGGCGTTGATCGATATTGGCGCGACGCTGGAACTGGTGGATTATTACACCGCGCAAGGCGTGGATGGAATCACGCTGCTTGGTACCACCGGTGAGTTCATGCACTTCGACACGGAAGACCGGGCGCGTCTGGCTTCGATGGCGGTGAAGCGGAGCCGTGTGCCGGTGATGGTGAACGTTTCGCATTCGACGTTCGACGGAGCGTTGCGTTTGGCTGAAGAGGCGACCGCGGCCGGAGCCGCTGGGGTGCTGTTGCTGCCGCCTTACTATTTCCGGTACAGCCAGGATTTGATTCGGGAATTTTATTTACAGTTCGTGAAGCAGATGCCGCGCGAAACGAAGCTTCTGATTTACAACATTCCGCTTTTCGTTTCGGAGGTAAAGCCGGAAACGTCGCTGGCGTTGCTGGCGACGGGCCAGTTTGCAGGAATCAAGGATTCGAGCGGAAACTGGGACGCTTTCGTCGGATTTAGCGAGTTGAAGAAATCGACTCCGTTCGCACTGTTCGCGGGCAGCGACCGCCTGTACTCGAAGGGCCGCGCCATGGGCTGGTCCGGCGTGGTTTCGGGAATTGCTTCGTGCCTGCCCGATCTGATGGTCGCTTTGGGCCGCGCCGTTGATTCGCAGAACCAACCGAAGACGCAGCGATTGCAACAGCGCCTCGAAGAGTTCGTCGCGTGGCTCGAACCGTTTCCGACTCCGGTTACGATGCGTGAGGCGGCGCTGTTCCGCAAGATTAAAGTGGGTCCGCACGCGATTCCGATGGGCGGCGCTACCGCGGTAAAGCTCGATGAATTTCGCGCGTGGCTTCGCGATTGGCTGCCGGGGATGGAACGCGACTGTAAGGTGTAGCCTGGTTTTTCGACGCTCGCTCTACAATCAGACTTCATGGATCCGCTCAGCGAAACCTCTCCCAATATGTCGCCGAAGGAGTTCCGAGCCGCGGCGCATGCCGCGGTGGATTGGATCGCCGACTATCTCGAAAACATCCGCGACTATCCGGTGCTGCCTTCGGTCGAACCAGGCCAGTTGGTGGACGCGCTTCCGAAATCGGCGCCGGAACACGGGGAGTCGATGGACCAAATTCTTGAGGACTTCCGCAAACTGATCGTTCCCGGCATTACGCACTGGAATCATCCCCGATTTTTTGGTTATTTCTCGATTTCTGCGAGCGGACCCGGGATCCTGGGAGAAATGCTGGCGGCGGTTCTCAACGTGAATGTGATGCTCTGGAAATCGTCGCCTGCGGCGACGGAACTGGAGCAGGTGACCCTCGGCTGGCTGCGGGAGTGGGTGGGATTGCCGCCCTCGTTTTTCGGCATCATCCACGACACGGCCTCGACGGCGGTGATGCACGCGATCATCGCGGCGCGCGAGCAGGCATGCCCGGAGGCGCGCACGGAAGGCCGCAAGCCCGACCTGGTTCTTTATACGTCCGAGCACGCGCACTCATCGGTTGAGAAAGGCGCGCTGGCGGTGGGAATCGGCCAGGCGAACGTGCGGCTGATTCCGGCGGACGCCGATTTCGCGATGCGGGCCGACCTGCTCGAAACGGCCATCCGCGCGGATCTGGAAGCGGGACGCAAACCGTTTTGCGTCGTGGCGACGGCGGGGACCACCTCGGCGACCAGCATCGATCCGTTGGAAGCGGTGGCGGACCTTGCCGAAAAGTATGGCCTCTGGTATCACATCGACGGCGCGTACGGTGGCAGCGCGGCCATCGTTCCGGAATTGCGGAAATTGTTTCCGGCGTTTGCGCGTGCGGATTCCATTTTGCTGAATCCGCATAAATGGATGTTCACGCCGATCGATCTGTGCGCGTTTTACACCCGGCGTCCGGACATTCTGCGCGACGCATTTTCGATGAAGAAGGCGGCCTATCTTGAGACGCCGGGCCACGAGCGGGCGCTGAATTATTCTGACTACGGCGTGCCGTTGGGCAGGCGCTTCCGGTCGTTGAAGCTGTGGTTCGTCATGCGGCACTTTGGCCGTGAAGGCGTGATCTCGATTATCCGGAATCACGTCCGCTGGGCGAAGGAGTTGGCGGAACAGATATCGGCGGACCCGCGTTTCGAGGTTACTGCTCCGGTGCGTTTGTCGCTGGTTTGCTTTCGAATGAAGGGCGGCGACGAGCGCAATCGGATGCTGATGGACGCGGTGAATGCCACCGGGAAGTTATTTGTCTCGGGGACGGTTTTGGGCAGCCGCTTCGTGATCCGGCTGGTGCTGGGCAACGTGGCGACGCGTAAGGACGATGTCGATTTGGCGTGGCGGACGATTCTGGATTGCGCCGCGAAACTGACGGACTAAGGGACACCCGCGGGAGATTGTTGTTGCAATGCGCTGACTTCGCGCTGTAGGCGTTCGAGACTGGCGCGGGCCGATTCGAAATCGCCGCGCGCGGCGGCCTCGTCGAGATCGGTTGCACATCCGATCAGCGAATCGGCCGAGAACGTCTGGGCCGCGATCTGAATCTTTCTGGCTTCCTGCGAAAGCGAGGGAGCGTCCATGGATTCGACGGCATTCTGTAACTTGTGAATGCGTTCGGGGGCCAGTTGCAGGAACAGTTCCAACATATCGCTGACGAAGCCGGCTTCGTTGGAGAGTAGTTTGGCCGCGAGAGCCTGATCGACGGCGCTATTGCGGTCCGGCGCCTTCCGGATTTCGGAATTCACGGATTGCATCAGAAACCCTTCGACGGTCGCGAGCAGGTGGGCGGGTTGTACGGGCTTTGAAATGTATCCGTTCATTCCGGCCTGTAGGCAACGCTCGCGATCGCCATTCATGGCGTGGGCGGTCATTGCGACGATCGGCAGGTGGGCCCAGCGCTCTTCACGGCGGATGGCGCGGGTCGCTTCGAGGCCGTCCATGACCGGCATTTGCACGTCCATCAACACCAGGTTAAAGCGGCGGGCATTGTCGGTGCGCTCCAAAATTTCGAGCGCTTCTTTTCCGTTGTTGGCGATTTCGATCTGGTAGGGTTTCTTCTTCAAAATAGCCGAGACGACTTTTTGGTTGACGATGTTGTCTTCGACGACCAGGATTCGCACGGCGCCCGTGATGCCGCTAGGTGTGCTGCGGAGCGACGGGGCGGCGTGGTGCTGCGTGCCGCGCGGCTGTTCCGAAGCCAGCGCTTGGCACGGAATGGAAACCGTAAATGTACTACCCCGGCCCAGTTTGCTTTCGACGCTAATCCGTCCGCCATGCATATCGACCAATCGGCGTGTAATTGCGAGGCCAAGTCCGGTCCCCCCGTATTTGCGGCTGATGCTGCCGTCCGCCTGGGTGAACTTCTCGAAGATCGATTGCAGTTTCTCCTGCGGAATGCCGGCGCCGGTGTCGGTGACCTCCATTTCCATCTGGAGATCGGCGCCCTCGCCCATCGTCCGAGCGGTGACCGTTACGCGTCCTTTTTCAGTGAATTTCACCGCATTGTTCAGCAGGTTGGCGATAATTTGGCGGAGCCGCAGCGGATCTCCGAGAACGCGCTCCGGGACCGAAGGCCCGATGACGATGTCGAGCGAGATGCCCTTTGAAACGGCTTTAGGAAGTTGGGTCTTCACGCAGTCCTGCAGGATGCCGCGGACCTCGAATGGAACGCTTTCGAGCACCATTTTGCCGGCTTCGATCTTCGACAGATCGAGGATATCGTTCAACAGCGCAAGTAAGGAGTAGGCGCAGCGGCGGGCGGTATCCAATTGTTCGCGTTGCTCGCCGCCGAGGCGGCTGTCGAGCACAAGGTCGATCATGCCGAGCAAACCGTTCATCGGCGTGCGAAGCTCGTGCGACATGTTCGCGAGAAACTCGCTCTTCGCTTGGCTGGCCGCCAAGGCCCGTTGCATGGCGTGTTCCAGCTCTTCGGTGCGCTGGCGGATTCGCTCTTCGAGGTTCTCGTGGTGCTGCCGGATCTCTTCTTTCGATTCGGCGAGCGCCTCGATCATGCGGTTGTAACTATCGCCCAGGAGCTCGATTTCATCGTGCGTCCGGCTGACCCGCATGGGAACCAGGCGACCCTGTTGGACGGCGTCGATTCCTCGTTGAAGCAGCAGCAGCGGACGGGCCAGCTGGCGGATGGTAAAGCGGGAGATGGCGACAGCCACGATCACCGCTAACAAGCACATTACAAGGCTTTTGTTGAGGTCGAAATTTTCCCGGCGGAAATCGTACCCCATGAGTACGATCACGACCCAGGAGACCAGTAGCGAAGTGAAAAGAGAGAACTTCGAAGCGAGCGAGCGGAATTTCTTGGGCTTTCGCTTTACGACAGCCTTGCCATCGAGCCGGGTAGGATCCGGCGCCGGCACACCAATGGACGGCGAGGCTTCGCTAGCCCCTCGTGAAGGAGACGTCACATCTAAGTTTCGGTGGATTCGCGAGTCTTACCCATACGGCGATCACCTTAGGACGGTTGGTTTTGTTGTCTAAGTCCCGGCGGTCGGCATCAAAACTCTTTATCTGACAACATTTTCCGCCAAAGTCTTTCCGGCGGAAACGGGCTCTGGTATCTTAGAGAGTTAGCGGGAAAGCCAGCCCGGCTACGGGCAGAATGGCCTCTGTATGGCCCGCCTCCCCGATCTACGTAGAGGGTAATCATGTCAGGACATTCTAAATGGGCGACGATCAAGCACAAAAAGGGCGCCCTCGATGCCAAGCGCGGGAAGATTTTCACCCGCATCATTAAAGAGATCATGATCGCGGCGCGCGGCGGCGGCGATCCGGACGGCAACCCCCGGCTCCGTACCGCCATTCTGGCGGCCAAAGGAGTTTCGATGCCGGCTGACAACATCAAGCGCGCGATCATGCGCGGAACCGGCGAACTCGAAGGCGGCCAGATCGACGAAATTATGTTCGAGGGCTACGGACCGGGCGGCGCGGCGGTTCTAGTTCTGACGGCCACTGACAACCGCAACCGGACAGTCAGCGAAGTGCGCCACGCGTTCTCGAAGCATGGCGGAAATCTCGGTGACGTCGGCAGTGTGGCGTGGATGTTCGACCGCAAGAGCCAGATCCTGATTGAAGAGGATCAGGCGACGGAAGATCAGCTGATGAATATCGTGCTCGAAGCGGGCGGCGACGACATCAAGCACGAAGACGGGCACTGGGAAATTTTGTCGGCTCCGTCGGCCCACGAGGCGGTGGTGGCGGCACTGGCTGCCGCCAAGATCGAGACCGTATCCGCGGAAGTTTCGATGGTTCCGCAGAATCTGGTGAAGCTGGAAGGCTCCGCCGCAAGGGGCATGCTGAAGCTCAGCGATGTCCTCGAAGAACACGACGACGTCCAGAACGTTTACTCCAACTTCGATATCGACGAAAGCGAGATGGAGTAGTTCTCCATAGGAAGTTCGCGGCAGGCCGCCGCCGGTACATCAGCCATGCGTGTTTTAGGGATCGACTGTGGCAGCGAACGTACCGGATTCGGCGTGATCGAAAGTGATGGTCGGCGGCACCGTATGGTTGCCGCCGGAGTCATTAAGCCGCCGCCGAAATCAACCGTTGAGTGTCGTTTGCTGGTGATCGCGCAGGGGCTGCGGGCGGTGATCGCGGAGCATGCTCCGGAGGCTGCGGCGGTCGAAGAAGTGTTTTTTGCGACCAATGTGAAGTCCGCGTTGAAGCTGGCGCAGGTCCGCGGAGTGGCTCTGCTCACCATCGCCGAAGCGGGCATCCCATTAGGCGAGTATTCGCCGCTTTCGGTCAAGACCAGCGTGGTCGGCTACGGGCGGGCGGAAAAGCAGCAGGTTCAGTTGATGGTGCGCAACTTGTTGGGGCTCGACGCGATTCTCGAGAGCGAGGACGCGTCGGACGCGGTGGCAGTCGCCATTTGCCATATCACGCGCAGTCGCGCCAGCATGGTGGTAGGATCCGTGTCTCTTCGATAAAATCGAGCCGATGAACATTTGGTGAATGAAAAACTGGATTGCTGGTATCGCGCTCGTGTTGTGCTTTCTCCCTGGCACGGTGTTGCGCGCCGAGACGGGGAAAATCATCTACAGCAAGGCGTTTCCGGGTAGCGCTCCGGCGTACGCCGCGGTCCTACTCGAAGCGTCCGGCGATGGCCTTTATAAGGAAGCGGTGGACGACGATACGCCTGCCAAATTCCACCTGTCCGGCGACGACACGCGCGCGATTTTCACGCTGGCCGCGAAGCTCGACAACTTCAAGCGCCCCCTGGAATCCGGTCTGAAGGTCGCCTTCATGGGCACCAAGATTTTTCGTTGGGAAGAAGACGGGAAGCCGCCGTCAGAAACCAAGTTCAATTACACGCTCGATGAGAACGGCAAGGCTTTGCTCGACTGGTTTGAGCGCATCGTCGAATCCGAAGTGCATTACTTCGCGCTGGAGCGCAGCATCAAGTTCGATCGCCTGGGAATTACAAAGACGCTGAACGAGCTGACGGTCACTTGGGACCGGAAGCGTCTGGTCGCTGTCGATCAGTTCCTGCCGATGCTCGACCGGATCGCGAAGAACGAAAGCTTTCTGCATATGGCGCGCGAGCGCGCGGCGCAGTTGGCCACGGAGTTCCGGCAAAAAAAGGCGAGCGAATGAGGCGAATCCTGTTTTTGATGGCCATGCTTGCCAGCCTGTGCTTCGCGCAGCCTCAAGCCAAGCCGGAAGACGAAGAAGAAATTCTTCGCAAGTCGCTCGCCGACAGCTCTTCGAGTACCATCGATCTGCTGAACGCCCTCGAAGGCCATCTTAAGAAATTTCCGAATACCAAGCGGCGCATGGAAATCGATCGCGCTTTGCTCCGCGCCGCGATGGACCTCCGCGACGATCGCCGGATCATCCTTTACGGCGAACGCGTGCTCGCGGATGACACGAGCGATCCGCAGTTTCTCGATCGCGTCACACGAGCCTTGCTCGCGACCGGCGATCCGGTGGCCGCCAGCCGTGCCTTGCTGTATGCCAAGGCGCTCGAAGCCATGCTGATCCCCATGCTCGAGCAGAAAAACGGGCGCGATGCGGCCAAGCGGCGCGAGGATATCGAGCGCAACGTGGGACGCGCCCTGCTCTATGAAGCCAACGCCAACGTTCTGCTCAAGCAGCCCGACGAAGCCGCGAGGCTTGCGGAAAAGGCGTACCAGATCTTTCCCTCGGCGGAGACCTCCCGCGAGCTTGCGAAGGTCTACGTGGTGCAGGGCAAATTCGACGACGCGATTCGCATGTACGCGCAGGCGTTCGTGATTCCGGATCCACGGGCGACCGATGGCGACCGTCAGCAGAGCCGTCAGGCACTGGGCGAGTTGTACCGGAAAACGAAGGGCTCGGATGCGGGGCTCGGCGATGTGGTTCTGGCGGCGTACGACCGCTCCGCCGCTTTGATGACGGAACGCAGGAAGCACCAGAAAGAACTGGATCCGAACGCGGACGCTACCGAGCTTAAGGACTTTCAGATTCCACGCCTCACCGGGGGCACGCTGGCGATGTCGAGCTTGAAAGGCAAGATTGTTGTCATGGATTTCTGGGCCACATGGTGCGGGCCCTGCCGCAAGCAGCATCCGCTGTATCAGGAAGTGATGGACTACTTTAAGAAGCGGACCGACGTGGTGTTCCTGGCGATCAATACCGACGAGGATCGCGCCGTAGTGGCGCCGTTCCTCGAAGAGCAGAAGTGGAGCACGGCGTCGAATTATTTTGAGGACGGACTGTCGCGCTTGCTGCAGGTGACGTCGATTCCGACCACGATTCTGGTGGGCAAAGACGGCCGCGTTGTCAGCCGGATGAACGGCTTTATTCCGGAGCGCTTCGTAGAAGTTTTGAAGGAGCGGATACAGCAGGCGCTCAAGGGCTCGTAGGAACGGGAGAATTATCATATGTTTCGCCGGGTGATCTGGATCGTCCTTGATAGCGTCGGAATCGGCGAGATGCCGGATGCCGCCGCGTATGGGGACGCCGGGTCCGATACTTTGGGCAACATTGCGAAGGCGCGTCCGATGCGCCTTCCGAATTTGACCCGGCTCGGCCTCGCCAATATCAAGCCGCTGGCCAATCTGTCACCCGCCGCAAGCCCCGCCGCCGCGTACGGCAAGTGCACGCTGGCGTCGCCCGGTAAGGATACGACCACCGGGCACTGGGAGATGGTCGGGATTCATTTGGCGAAGCCGTTTCCGCTGTTTCCGCTTGGTTTTCCGCAGGAAATTCTCGCGGAATTCGAGAAGCGCACCGGTCACGGGTGGCTGGGGAATAAGGCGGCTTCGGGCACGGAGATTATCAAAGAGCTCGGTGAGGAGCACATGCGCACCGGCAAGCCGATCATCTACACATCGGCGGATAGTGTGTTCCAAGTGGCGGCGCACGAAGAAGTGATTCCGCTCGATGAGCTGTACCGGATCTGCGATATTTCCCGCGATATTCTTCGCGGACCGTTTGAAGTGGGCCGTGTGATCGCGCGTCCTTTCACAGGTCAGCCTGGAGCATTCACGCGGACGGCGAACCGGCACGATGTGGCGGTTCCGCCGCCGGAGATGCTGCTCGACAAACTGGCTGCGGGCGGAACCGGGGTCGCGAGCGTGGGCAAGATCTTCGACGTGTTTCTGGGCCGCGGCATCGGTGCGCACGTTAAAACAAAAAGCAATGCGGACGGCATGGCCAAGACCATCGAGATGATGCGTGAAGTGCCCACCGGATTGATCTACGTCAACCTCGTCGATTTCGATCAGCAGTACGGGCACCGCAATGACGTGGAGGGCTACGCGCGGGCGCTCGAAGAGGTGGATACGTGGCTGCCGACACTGGACGCGGCGCTCGCGCCGGACGATCTTGTGATTCTGACAGCGGATCATGGCTGCGATCCGACGACGCCTTCGACCGACCATAGCCGCGAGTATGTTCCGGTGCTGGCATACGGGCCCTCCGCAAAATCCGGCGAGAACCTCGGGACGCGCGAGAGCCTTTCCGATATTGGCCAGACCGTCGCCGAAAATTTTGGGATGAAGATCGAGCACGGCGTCAGCTTCCTTGACGCCCTGCGAGGAGAAGCGAATTGACCAACAAACCCGTGATGGCGGGCAACTGGAAGATGTACAAGACGCCCGCTGAAACCCGGGCGTTCTTTGAAGCGTTTGTGCCGTTGGTTGCCACGGCGCGCGAATGCGACATCGTGATCTGCCCTCCGTTTGTGGATCTTGCCGTGGCGGTTGTCGCGACCGAGATCAGCCGCGTGGCGATCGGCGGCCAGAATGTGGATTGGCGCAAAGAAGGCGCTTTCACTGGGGAAATTTCCGCTCCGATGCTGAAGGCCGCGGGCGCGGATTGGGTGATCATCGGCCATAGTGAACGCCGCCAGTTCTTCGGCGAAACAGATCAGACCGTTTATCAGCGCACGGTCGCCGCACTCGAAGCGGGTTTAAATCCGATCGTCTGCGTCGGCGAAATGCTGGCGGATCGCGAGGCCGGCAATACGGCTGCGATTCTTGAGGCGCAGTTCGCGGGCGGCATTGCCCCGCTTACTCCGGACCAGTTTTCCCGCATCGTGGTCGCCTACGAGCCGGTGTGGGCGATTGGAACCGGTAAGACCGCGACGCCGGAGATCGCCGCCGACGCGCACCGCGTAATTCGCGCGTCGATGAAGCAAAAATTCGGCGTCGATGTGCGTATCCTGTACGGCGGCAGCGTGAAGCCGGACAACATCAGGAATCTGATGGCACAGGGTGAACTCGAAGGCGTTCTGGTCGGCGGCGCCAGCCTGACGGCGGATTCTTTCGCGGCAATCGTCAATTTCTAACTCGACGTCAGTCAGACTCGCGCTTGGTTTCGTCCACATCCTGCTCGTGGACGCGGCGATTGAAGCGGCCTTTCATGGCGGTGGCGAGCGAAACGCTCTGGTCGCCGAATTTCTCGCGCATCTTGTCTACAGCGGTCAACGCTTTTCGCCAGCGCTCGCTTTGTTCGGACTCGAGCAGATTCAGCTGGCCTTGGTTGGATTCGAGAGACTGCGCGTAGACGCCGAGCAGGCGGATCGGCTTTTTCATCCAGGCCTTGTGAAACAGGCCGCGGATGGCGAGTGCGATTTCGGCGTCGATCTGCGTCGCGTGGTCGAGCGTGCGCGAGCGCGTGAAGGTGGAGAAGTCGGTATAGCGAAGCTTGATTTGGAGCGTATTCGCAAACAGGTTGTGGTCGCGAAGGCGGCGCGCCACCATTTCCGAAAGCCGGGTCAGCGTGGCGTCGAGCGTATCCACGTCGGCGGTGTCTTCGTTGAAGGTATGTTCGTGGCTGATCGATTTCGGGTCGTCGCGAGCTCCGATTTCGCCGTCGAACCAGCCCCCGGCATCGAGGCCGTGAGCCTTGCCGCCTAAAGCAAGACCCCACTTGCCGAATTTCTGTTCGAGAAACGAAGCCTCGAGTTTCGCCAGGTCGCCGACCTTGTAGATTCCGCAGGCGTGCAGGTTTTTTTCAAACACCTTGCCGACGCCCGGCACTTTGCGGACGTCCAGCGGCGCGAGAAACCGCTGCTCGTTGCCGGGTACGATCCAGAGCACTCCGTTGGGCTTGGCTTGGTCGGAGGCAATTTTTGAGACCAGGCGCGAGGTGGATGCTCCGATCGAGCAATTCAGATTGGTCACGCGCTTCACTTCGTTATGAAGTGCATGCGCGGCCTTCAGAGGCGGTCCATGCAGCCGCTCGGTGCCGGTGAAGTCGAGGTAGGCCTCGTCGATCGAAGCCATGGCGACTCTTGGCGTAAAGCTTTCGAGAACAGCGCGAACCTTCTTCGAGTACTCGAAGTATTTGTCGCGGTGGCCGTTGAGGAAGATGGCGTGGGGGCAATGCTGGGCGGCGGTACGAAGGGGCATCGCGGAATGGACGCCGAACTTCCTGGCTTCGTAAGAGGCGGCGGAAACGACGCCGCGTTCATGCGCCTGTCCACCGACTACGACGGCTTTCCCCTTCAGCGAAGGGTCGAACAATTCCTCGACCGAGACGAAGAAGGCGTCCATGTCGAGATGAAAAAAGGTGGACAAGGCATCTTCAATTTTATGCCGGTAGCCAGGAACGCGGCGTGGCACGCGTTGCCCTGACTTGAGAGTACAGGGCTCGAGGTTTTTTCAGATAGGTGCGCGAGTAAAACCGGAGCGCGCCCTATAAAGGCGCGCGGGCTATAAAGATGCGGGGTAGTCCGGCTATGTCGCGGCGGATTTCGACATCCGTCCAGGGCTTCCCCCGATGCGCGCGGAACAGTTCGCGAACCAAGCCCGCGGCGTTCCAGGCGAGCTCCATAATCAGCCAGCCAGCGGGCTTTAAGATGCGCGGCACATCGTCAGCGAGTCGTCGGTAAGCGTCGAGGCCGTCTTCCCCACCGAAAAGCGCGAGATGCGGCTCATGATCCCGGACCTCCGGCGCCAAGGTTGGCGCTTCGGTGGCCGGAATATACGGCGGGTTGGTGACGATGGCGTCGAACATCCCCGCTCCCAGGCATTCGGTCAAGTCTCCGACGGCGAAGTGGACCCGCGCTTCGAGGCGCTTGGCGTTGGCGGCGGCGATGCGGACAGCGGCTTCAGAAAGGTCGGTCGCGAAGGTGCGAGTCTGGCGTTCGAGCGCGAGGGTTACGGCGATGGCGCCCGAGCCGCAGCCGACATCGGCGACGGTGTCGCCGGCGTGGATGAATTCGAGGGACGCCTCGACCACGTTCTCAGTCTCCGACCGCGGAATCAAAACGTCTGGAGTGACGCGGAAATCGCGCCCGTAGAATTCCTGGACTCCCGTAATGTACTGCGTCGGCTTGCCCTGAATACGCTGGTGCAGGTAGCGGCCATAGTGAATCCACCAGACTTCGCGAAGCTCTTCGTCGGAGTGCGCGTAAAGCCAACTGCGATCGTGGCCCGACGCGAAGCCCAGCAGCACTTCCGCCGTAAGCCGGGGTGCGGTGACGGAAGCGTCCTCGAGCAGCTTGGTGCCTTGCAATAACGCGGTCTGAATCGTCATTCAGCAGGCTTCTCCGAAGCGACGGCGGCAATTCCCAGTAGTGCGATGAGGATCACTGGAGCGGCGGAGCAAGCGCTCGCACTGCAGGCAGCCGAGGCTGAGCAGGAATGCCAGGCTGAGGGCCGCGGTGACCCACGCGTAGACGTTCCGGCTGGTCAACAGGAGTTCCGTGCAAAGCCGTTCGTCGATGACATTACGCGGCCTGATCGCCGCCGAGTTTTTCGCTCTGGTAATGCGAGACGAGGGCATCCACAATCTGGTCGAGGCGCCCTTCCATGACCAAGTCGAGCTGGTGGAGCGTCAGTCCGATGCGATGATCGGTGAGGCGATTCTGGGGGAAGTTGTAGGTCCGTACTTTTTCGCTGCGATCGCCGGATCCAACCATGATTTTGCGCTCGGCGGCGATGGCGGATTGCTGCTTGTCGAGTTCGAGCTCGTAGAGGCGCGAGCGGAGAACGCGCATTCCCTTCTCGCGGTTCTTGATCTGCGATTTTTCGTCCTGGCAGGATACGACGGTGCCGGTGGGAAGGTGCGTGATCCGGACGGCCGAATAGGTGGTGTTGACGCTCTGCCCGCCAGGTCCTGAAGAGCAGAAAGTGTCGATGCGGAGGTCCTTGGCTTCGACGTGAATTTCGACGTCGTCGGCTTCGGGCAGAACCGCAACGGTGATGGCAGAGGTGTGAACGCGGCCTTGTTGCTCAGTGGCGGGAACCCGCTGGACGCGATGCACGCCGGATTCGTACTTCAGACGGCTGTAGACACGTTTGCCGCTGATGAGAGCGATGACTTCCTTGAGGCCGCCGACCGACGACTCGCTGACGGAGGTGACTTCGACGCGCCACTTCTTGGTTTCGGCGTAGCGCGAGTACATGCGGAAGACTTCGGCTGCGAACAGAGTGGCTTCGTCGCCGCCGGTGCCGGCGCGGATTTCAAGGACCACGTCTTTCTCGTCGAGCGGATCCTTGGGTAGCAGAAGGACCTTGAGCTCGTCTTCGATGCGCAGGATTTCGGGTTCGACTCGCGCGACTTCGTCGAGCGCCATTTGGCGCATCTCCGGATCGGTTTCCGTGAGCATAGCCTTGGCTTCGGCCAGATTCTTTTCGGCTTCTTTCCACTCGCGATATTTCGCGACGATCTCGGAGAGCTCGCTGTGCGCTTTGGCCGCGGTGCGATAGGCGGCCATGTCGTTGATGATGACAGGGTCGGCGATCTGGTCGGTGAGCGCGTCGAATTTTTTCTCGATGTCGTCGAGTTTGTGACGATATTCCATGTTCTTTTCTCTGGCCGGGATCAGGCTCCCCGGGTTTGGTCCGCTCCCTTACGGTCGCGGTTCGGTGCTGGTCGGCCGGACTGCTAGTCCGGTGCTGCTGGTCCCCTCCCGTACGGTCGGGGTTCAATCCGTGCGACAAACTGTGCTCCAAAAACAGTATCACCCGGCTGAGCCCTTTCCTTTTGGTCAGGGTACAAGCCGGGTGAAAAATTCCGCGTCGCTAAGCGATAACGAGTTCGCCACCTTGTTTTGCTTCGAGCGCCATGGCGCCTTCGAGCGCGTGGATGGCGACGCCGGCCTGCTCGTCCGAGGGAGGCTTCGTGGTGACTCGCTGCAGCCAGAGGCCGGGCAACGTCAGAAGCGCCATCAGGCTGCCCTGGCGTTTGGCGGCAAAGCGGATCAGCTCATAGCTGGTCCCGGCGATCAGCGGCAACAGCGCGATGCGTCCAAGGAATTTTGCCAGGAATCCATCGAACGGCAGGAAGGCGTAGAAGATCATCGCGATGGCCATCACGACGAACAGGAAACTGGTTCCGCAGCGGGGATGGAACGTAACGAACTTCTGGGCGTTTTCCACATTGACAGGCTGGCCGGATTCGAAGTTGAAGACGACTTTGTGCTCGGCTCCGTGGAATTCGAAGACGCGGCGGATATCTTTGGTCAGCGAAATGGCGTAGAGGAAACCGAGGAAGATCAACATGCGGAGCACGCCGTCCACCATGTTCGAGGCGAAGCGCCCGGAGAGCTGGGGAACGAACTTGCCAATTTGAGTGGCCAAGACCAGCGGCACGAACTTGTACATGAAGATGAAAAAGCCGAGCGAGAAGATCAGGTTGACGGCCATCATCCAGCCAGAGAACTCCATCGGCTTGCCGCCGGCCTTTTCCGCTTCGCCATCATCGAGGGCGGCGTTGGCGGAGAACTTCAAGGCGCGGAAACCGAGGTTCATGGCTTGGCCGAGAGTCCCGAGACCGCGAAAGATCGGGAGTTTGAAGATCGGATATTTTTCGGAGACTTTGGCGATTTCGGCTTGCTCGGTGACGATTTCCCCGTTGGGTTTGCGGACGGCGGTGCAGTAGCTGTGGGGGGCGCGCATCATGACGCCTTCCATCACCGCCTGGCCGCCAACGAGGGTTTCCTCACCGGATTCGAGTATCGGGAGCAACTGGGCGTGCAGGGTGAATTTGATAAAGCGACGAATCGACAAAGCAAACCTCTTCAACCTAAAGTATAGCAGCGGAACGCAGTTTATCAGCGTTTGGGAGCTGTGCGAAACGAAGCCAGTTGGCGGCGAACTGCGCTTTTCGAAACGAAGCCAACATTCTGTTAGACCCGGCCCGCGGGGATTGGGTTATCCGAAATCGCGCTTATGTTATGGGTCCAGGGCTTGAGGGTAAGGCTAGTGAGCGCTTCTGACGTGCTCCTTCGGAGCGCTCTAGCCGCGGCTTGGATTCGGCGCGGCATTAGGAATTAGCGGACTTTGACTTCGAGCGATTCGACGGCGGTCGAGTGGTCGGCGGCTTCGGCGGTCAGGGTGTAGCGCGTGGTCTTGGTTGGGATGACTTCGAAGCAGCGAGAAACGGACGGCCACACGTTGTCTACCGGCGGGTCGAGGCGGACGGACTTGGCGTTGACGACTCCGTAGCAAAGGAGGGCTTTCGCGCCGGGCGCAATGATGGGGTTTCCGGTGTAGAACTGGAGGATTTTGACGCGCGATCCGTAGGCGGCAAGCGGATCGCGCTCGGGCGGAGGAGCTGGGGGCTGGCTAGCCTCGTAGCGTTGATACAAGATGTAACCGGTATAGAGCGCCGTGACGAGGACTGGCAGCCACATGATGCGGATGATCTTCTGCACGCATTTTTAGAGTAGTGGACGAGTGCCGGCGTTTCAGAGGCCTGGAGCGGGCCCGACCAGTCGCGGAGTGTTGACGCAGGCCATACAATAGAGCATTGCTCCAATGAGCGGCATTTCGGCCACCGATCGCGAGCGATTGCTGCGTGAAGTCGAGCCCACCGTGAAGGGCATACTTCGGCGCAAAACCCGCACGTCCTTAAGCCCCAATGATGGCCGGCCTGAAAATCTCGCCGCGCTGGATCTGTATCAGGACGTGGTGGTCGAACTCCTCCAGAAACTCAATACAGGGGAGCTTGAGGACCTCGCGAATTTTCAGGGATACGCAGCGGTCGTCACGTATCACGCCTGGAGCGAGCATTTGCGTTCGCGTTTTCCAGACTGGGCGAGTTTGAAGAACCGGCTGCGCCGTTTTCTGACGCATCAAGCGGGATACGCGGTTTGGGAATCGGACGGCGACATGGTCTGCGGCTATGCCGGTTGGCAGGGCCAGCGGCAGGAGCGCGCGGACGGAACGAAGATTTCGGAGCTGCGGCAGAATCCGCGGAAGATCGATCCGGCGGCGATTCCGCAAAAGCTGATGGAGCGGATGACGGCCACCGACTGGGACCGGATGGTGACCGGTTTTTTCGATTACCTGGGCGGTCCCGTGGAGCTCGACGATCTTTCGGCGCTGGCCGGGACGCTGTTCGGGGTCAAGAACCGGCGGGAAGCGAATCTGGAATCCGATCGGGAAGACGAGCAGGATCTGGCGGCGACATTAGCCGCGGACAATGTCAGCGCGGATCGTGCGTCGGCGGTGTTGCAGGGATTGCGCCGGCTGTGGAGCGAACTCGAAGGGATGCGGCGCGAGTGGTTGTTGCCGTATCTGTTGAATCCGCCGGGGACGCGAAAAGACGAACGCGGGGAACTGGACGTGTTCCCGAGTAACGGGATCGCCTCCGTGCAGAAGATCGGAAGGCTGGTCGCTTTGTCGGCGGCGCAATTCAAGGTGTTGCAGGAAGAAGCGGAGGCGGAGATCCGGCTGGACGCGCTGCCCGATGATGAGCACCGGTTTGCGGCGATTTGGAACCGCCTGCCGCTGCGAGACGCGACGATTGCGCGCCTGATGGGGAAGACGACGCAGGAAGTTATCAATCTTCGGATGGTGGCTATCACGAACCTGGCAAAGAAGTTAGCTGATTTTCGAGAGTCAGGCGCGAAGGATAAGAGCGCGAATCCGCAAAAAAAGATGGGGGCCAGCTAATATGGCTTGCCACCTCCCGCTGTTCGACTGCGGAGAACCAGCATGACCGACCATCTCAGCTTCGAGCAACTCGCCGCCTATCGCGGGCGAAAGCTTGCGCCTGGTGAGTTAGTGGCAGCTGATTTCCATCTCGCCATCTGCGACCAATGCCGGCATTCCGTGGCGGCCGATACGCCGAATGCGGATTTGCTGCGTGGAGTGGGGTCAGCGAAGCTGCAGCATTTGTCGTACGAGCAGATGGAAGGATATGCGGACGGAACGCTGGACGAGGGAGCGCGGGAGTTTGTCCTGGCTCACGTTTCGTTGTGCGGACGGTGCGCGCGGGAGTTGCGCGAGTTTGCGGCGTTCATTCCGGTGATGGATGCTGCGATCGATCCGAAGCCTGCGAAAAAGGAAGCGCGTAAGGCGGGGTTGTGGCAACGGTTTACGACTTCGATTACGCCGCGGCAGTGGGCGGTAGCAGGCGCGGCGGCGGCGGCGGTGACGCTGGCCATCCTGATTCCGGCGAATTTGCCGAAATCCGGAAAGGTGCGCTTGGACGCGCTGGCCGAAGGGCAACTGGCATCGCTGCCTCCGGATGTGCGAAGCGACGTGAGCCACATTGTGGAAGCACAGCAGGGTTTCCGGCCGGTGTCGGTGGGGCGGTTGGCGATTCCCCCGGTGACGAATTTCGGTAGTCCGTTGGGCGTGGTGGTGCCGGATCAGAGGCCGACGCTGCGGTGGGGTCCGGTGCGAGGCACGAAGACGGTGGTGATTACCTCGAGCACGGGCGAGCGGGTGGTCGGCAGCGGCGATTTAACAGGAAGCGAATGGCAGGTTCCGGTGTCGCTGGAGCGGGGCGGCGTGTATCGCTGGCGCCTGGAGGCAAACGAATTGCTGATCGGCGAGGGCGAGTTCGAGGTGCTGTCGGAATCGGCGTCGCGCGAGTGGAGCGACGCGCAGACGAAATATGCGGGTTCGCATTTGCTGCTGGGGGCGATGGCGCAGCATTTAGGGATGCTGGATGAGGCGCAACGGGAATTCGTCGCGTTGCAGTTGGAGATCCCGCAATCGGAGACCGCGGCGCGGTTGTTGCGGAATCTGACGGCGATCCGGGCGGCGCGGTAGATTTCCGGCTGGGTTTTAGTTTGATGGGTCCCATCGCTTGCGCTCAGGGTTCAAGCTGAGAGTTAGTAAGCGCGGCCTGACGGCCGCGCCTCTATGGCGCCTCAGAATGCGCAGGCCGGAGGCCTACGCCACCTAGGCCACTTGTTCTTCGAACTGTTGTTCTTCGGTGGAGCCTTTCAGAGCTAACGTGGAGGATTTTCCTCTGGCTATGGTTTGTGCGACTTCGTCAAAATAGCCAGTTCCCACGAAACGCTGGTGCTTGACGGCGGCGTAGCCGAAGCGGGCCTGACGATCGAATTCCTGATCCTGCAGGCGGGCGTAGGCGGCCATTCCTTCCTGGCTGTATTCGCGCGCGAGGTCGAACATCGCCAAGTTGAGAGCGTGGAATCCGGCCAGGGTCACGAACTGGAATTTGTAACCCATCGCGCCGATTTCGCGCTGGAATTCGGCGATGGTTTTTTCGTCCAGCTTCTTTCTCCAATGGAAAGACGGAGAGCAGTTGTAGGCGAGAAGCTTGCCTGGATATTTCGCGTGGATGGCCTCCGCGAATTGGCGGGCTTGCTCAATGTTGGGCTCGGAGGTTTCGCACCAGATGAGATCCGCGTAGGGTGCATAGGCGAGTCCACGGGCGATGGCGATGTCGAGTCCACCGCGGATGCGGAAGAAGCCTTCGGCGGTTCGTTCACCGGTGCAGAAAGGCTTGTCGTAGTCGTCGATGTCGCTCGTAAGAAGTTGAGCGCTGTCGGCGTCGGTGCGTGCGACCAGGATAGTGGGCACTCCGCAGACGTCGGCGGCGAGACGAGCGGCGACGAGTTTCTGAATGAATTCGGAAGTGGGGACGAGCACTTTGCCACCGAGGTGTCCGCATTTCTTGGCGGAAGAGAGCTGGTCTTCGAAATGGACTCCGGCGGCTCCGGCCTCGATCATCGACTTCATGAGCTCGAAGGCGTTGAGGGATCCGCCGAAACCGGCTTCGGCGTCGGCGACGATCGGCGCGTACCAGTTGCGGTCGTTGTTCCCTTCGGCGGTGTGGATCTGGTCCGCGCGCTGAAGAGCGTTGTTGATGGCGCGAACCACCTGCGGAACGCTATTCGCGGGGTACAGGCTCTGATCGGGATACATCTGGCCGGCGAGATTGGCGTCGGCGGCGACCTGCCAGCCGGACAGGTAAATCGCTTTGAGGCCGGCGGCGACTTGCTGGACGGCTTGGTTGCCGGTGAGCGCGCCAAGGGCTGCGACATACGGTTCTTCCCTCAACTGCTTCCAAAGGCGGTCGGCGCCGAGGCGGGCGAGGGTGTGTTCGATGACGACCGAACCACGCAGGCGGGCGACGTCCTCGGCTGTATATGGGCGTTCGATCCCGTCCCAGCGGGAATCGTTCTGCCATTGGTGGTGAAGTTCGAGTGTGTTGTGCGTGGTTTTCATGGTGGTCTCCTGGGGTCTCTTCCTGGGTTGATTGAAACCGATTTCGCGCCGATCTCCAAATCCGCTTTGTCCCGACGGGCGAGCGGCCCGAGCTGAGCTAGTCCGATTCGTCTGTCAGGTCTTTTGGTCCCGTCAGAAATCCGTAAGCCGCTAACCTGTTTGGTGTTGCCATTCATTTGGGGGTGCTGGAGCACCACTCGATAGAAGTGCTGTTTCACAGGATCGATCCGATTTGACCTGGTTGGTCCACTGGTCCTAGCGGCCCTATCGCGGATTCGTGAAACCGCCGTAAGATGGTCACCCGGGCTTTGCCCCAGTCGGAAGGGTGTATGCTGCGAACTGTGCACGAAACCGCTCAAATATCAGGACCGCACGTCCAGGGTCAAGAAGAGATACTGACGCCGGAGGCTTTACGGTTTCTGGCCCAATTGGCCCGCCGCTTTGAACTACGGCGCAAGGAAATGCTGGCGCGGCGCGCGGCGCGGCAAATCGAAATCGACAACGGCAAACTGCCGGATTTTCTGCCGGAGACGGCTGGGATCCGGAGCGGCGACTGGCAGGTGGCTTCCATTCCGCCGGAATTAGCGGACCGGCGCGTCGAAATCACCGGACCCGTGGAGCGGAAAATGATCATCAACGCGCTGAATTCGGGCGCGAACGTGTTCATGGCGGATTTTGAGGATTCGAATTCGCCGACATGGGAAAACAACGTCACGGGCCAGATCAATCTGCGGGATGCGCTGATGCGGACCATTACGTACGAGAGTCCGGAAGGCAAGAAATATGCACTGAACGAGAAGACGGCGTTCCTGTTTGTGCGGCCGCGCGGATGGCATTTGGTGGAGCGGCATTGCACCGTGGACG
This sequence comes from Bryobacterales bacterium, assembly GCA_038210135.1. Taxonomy (GTDB): domain Bacteria; phylum Acidobacteriota; class Terriglobia; order Bryobacterales; family Bryobacteraceae; genus JBBQWZ01. The sequence goes on along the minus strand of JBBQWZ010000001.1, from coordinate 230,037 downwards.
ACGAGCCGATCTCGGGATCGTTGTTCGATTTTGGGCTGTACTTTTTCCATAACGCGCCGCGGTTCAAAGCGGGTACGGGTCAACGGCCGTGTTTCTATCTGCCGAAGATGGAGAGCCATCTCGAAGCGCGGCTTTGGAACGATGTTTTTCACTTCGCGCAGGATTATTTGCAAATCGCGCATGGATCGATTCGCGCGACAGTGCTGATCGAAACGATTCTGGCGTCGTTCGAGATGGACGAGATTCTTTTCGAGCTGCGGGATCACTCGGCGGGACTGAACTGCGGGCGGTGGGATTATATTTTCAGTTACATCAAAAAGCTCCGAAACAAGCCGGAGTACGTGCTGCCGGATCGGGCGCAGGTGACGATGGACAAGGACTTTCTGGCGGCGTATGTCTCGCTGCTGATCGAGACCTGCCATCGGCGCGGGATTCACGCGATGGGTGGGATGGCGGCGCAGATTCCGATCAAGAACGATGCGGCGGCGAATGATGCGGCGCTCGAGAAGGTCCGGCAGGACAAGCTGCGTGAAGTGAAAGCGGGCCACGATGGAACGTGGGTGGCGCATCCGGGGTTGGTGGGAATTGCGAAGGGAATTTTCGACGCGCACATGCCAGCGGCGAATCAGATTGGGAAGCGTCCGGGAGCGCAGGTGACGCAGGCGGATCTACTACGTCCGACGCAGGGGACGATTACGGAAGCGGGTCTGCGGCTGAATCTGAACGTCGGGCTGCGCTATACGGAATCGTGGCTGGTGGGCAACGGCTGCGTTCCGATCAACAACTTGATGGAAGACGCGGCGACCGCGGAGATTTGCCGTTCGCAAATCTGGCAATGGCGCAGGCACGGGGCGAAATTAGCGGACGGGCGGGTGGTTACGGCAGAGCTGATCCACGAGTTGATGGCGGACGAGTTCAGCAAGATTACGGACTCGACGGGTCCGGAGAAGTATTACACTCGGCGCTTTGCTACGGCGGGGGAATTGTTTGAGGAAATGTTGATGGACGATCGGTTTAACGAGTTCCTGACGCTGCGCGCTTACGATTTCGTGGACTGATCTTGTTGGTGGACCAGTCCCGCCGCTGACGCTCCGGGTTCAAAGCGTGGGGGCGCTGCGCGGGTAGGATGTCGGCTGCGCTTTACGCGGATGAGTTACCTTTCAATCACGTGGACGTAACCAGTCAATTCCTTGCGGGCCTGCGGGACGACCTGGTCTCGAGGCGGATTTCGAACGGCATTCGCACGCTCGAAGAATGCCACGGGCTAGTGGAGAGTTTAGATCCGCGGCAGGCCAATGCGGCGGCGCTGGTGGGATTGCTGGCGCAGTGGGTGGACGTCGGGTTCGGAACGCATCAGCAAGTCAGCGCGTTGCTCGAGAAGTTTCCGGCCAGCGAACGTTCGGCGCTTGGCCTGCGCGACTATGTGCATCTGCGGATGGCCGAAGGCCTGGTCGAGATGTACGACGAGCGGGTGCAGGCGGCGGTCCGGCATTTTGAATTTGTACTTTCCGTCGCGGCTGATATCGACGATCAGTCGATGATCGCGATTACGCATTTCTGGACGGGGCGTTGTTTCCGCAAGAGCGGACGCTACGACGAAGCGACGCAAGCGTGCCAGCGGGCGATCGAAATTGCGCGCGATCTGGGGTTCCCTCGCATGGTGGCGATCATGCAGGTGATGGAGAGCTGGCTGCTGTTTCAGAAGGGCCGCTCGTCGGACGCGGTGCGGATTCTGAAAGAAGCGGAAGCGGCGCTTTCGACGACGGACGATTACATCAGCCTGGGCAACATTCATTCGGCGTATGGGCGAATCGCGCGGCGGGACGGCAAGTACGATCAGGCAATCGCGCATGGGGCGAGGGCGGTTCAGGAGTACGGTAAACATCACTCTCAGCATCGGAATCTGGCGCGATCGCTGGCGAATATGGCATTCGTCGAGAGATTGAGCGCTCTCGAATTGCGCCGCAAGATCGACCGGGATGCGGCTCGGCGAGCTCGAGGCAAGGTGCCTGCTGCCGAGGGCGCCGGGCCGTTGAATGGCGGACGCAAGGCGGCGGATTTCGCGCGCCTCGACGAGGTGCGGGAAGCGGCGCTGCGGCATCTGGCCGAGGCGCAGGCGATCTACAACAAGTTTCACTATTTTCGCGGCGAAGGGAATGTGCATTCGATTCGCGGCGCAATTTATTTGGACTCGGGCGAGTTAGACCGGGCCGAAGTGGAGGCGCTCGAGGCGCAGCGGTTGGGCGAGGCGAAGCAGGATCTGATTCTGACGGCGCGCGGGCGGATCCTGCGGTGTCAGATCGAAAATGCGCGCGTCGAAGAGGGCATCGAGGACACTGAGGATCCGGCGCGGCATGCGCGTCAGGCCCGGCAATGCGCGCTGGAAGCGATTGCGCTGGCGGAGCAGACGGAGAATATCCGGCTGCAGGCGCGCGCGCGAATCTGGTTCGGGTTGACGGTTTCGAATGAATTTTTCGACGAGACGGATCTGGCACGCCAGTATCACGATCGTGCAGCGCAAATGATCAAGCCGGATGGGCACGACTACATCTGGGACGATTTGCAGGCTTTGCGCAATCGCGTGTGGGGAGCAGGGTCAGTCGATGCGAAGCTGCGCGAATGGTCGCATGGGGTGACGGGCGACAAGACGTTCCAGGAGTTGGAAGAGGAGTTTGCGGAGTTTCTGATTCCGAAGGTTTGGGAGTTGGAAGATCGCAAGGTGTCGCGGGTGGCGGAGAAGTTGAAGGTGTCGCCGAAGAAGGTCCGGCGGGTGTTGTCGCATCTGGGTTTGTTGCAGTCGGCGAAGGGTGCTCCCGAGGATGCGGGGGATTTATAGGGGGCAGGTTCCCTCGCTTACGCTCGGGGTTCAAGCCCGCGATTGGCGGGAGTCCGCTCCCTTACGGTCGCGGTTCGGTGCTGCTTTAGGTCCCCTCGCTTACCGGCGTAGTTATTAGGAGCCGTGGTCCCGTCGCTTACGCTCCGGGTTCAAACCACACTGAGCGATGCCTGGCTTGATCAGGCGAGGGTTATTTGCCGGTGCGCGGGGCTACTTTTTCTACGTGCTGGAGGAACTCTAGGAAGTTCTTTTTAACTTCTTCGGGGGCTTCCTGCTCAGTCCAATGGCCGACGCCGGGGAGCAGGATTTTGCGCCAGAGATTGGGGACGCTTTTCTCCAGATTATCGATGCCGGCGCGGGCAAATTCGTAGACAAGATCGTCGGTTCCGCCCATGAAGAGAGTGGGCTGGAGCATTTTACGGCCGACTAAGAAGCGCGTGTTCTCCCAGTAGAAATCCTGATTTCGATACCAGTTGAGACCGCCACGGAAGCCGGTCCGGGCGTATTCCTTTGCGTAATAGTCCAGCTCTTCTGGTTTCAGCCATTTCGGCAAGAGGCCTGGATCCTTAGTGCCTTCGAGGATTTTCTGATTGACGCCAAAGATGAACGGTAGTTTGTGTTCTTTGGGAATAGAGCCGGAACCGGAGTAGAGCAGCATGCGCATGGTGCGCTTGGGATCGGCTTCCAATTCCTTTTCGGCGACGCCTGGCTGTTGAAAGTACGTTTGGTAAAACTGCATACCGGGCGGCATGCGCTTCATGCCTTCGGTCGGCTTGATACCGCTTTCGGCCCGGGCTCCGTACGGCACGCTGAGCAGAACTACGGCGCGGAATATATCGGGTCGGAGGACGGCGGCGTTCGACGCGACGGGCGAGCCCCAGTCATGTCCGGCAATGACGGCCTGATCGTAGCCAAGGGCTTTGACGAGTCCGACGATGTCGCCTACGAATTGGAATTGAGTGTAGTCTTCGACGCGCGGCGGAGCGTCGGTTTGGCCGTAGCCACGCATGTCGGGAGCAACGACGTGGTATCCGGCGGCGGCGATGGCGGGGATGATATGCCGCCAGCTGTACCAGAGTTCCGGAAAGCCGTGGACCAGGACGACGAGCGGCCCTTCGCCCTGTTCGGCGATATGCATCTTGATTCCGTTGGCCTGGACGAAACGGTGTTTGAGCTCGCCGGTTTCAGCGGAGGCTGGAAGCATGACCGTGAGCATAGCAGCGCACACGGCGAATCCGCCGCGGGATTTGGACATAGTTGACTCCTCGGTACCGAGTCTTCTAGTGTACGCGCGGTGCGAAGTTAGACGCGGCTGAGGCGGCGTCCGATGGCGAGCGGCAGGGTCAGGATTCCCCAGATGAGTTTGAGGACCCCGTCCACGGCGACCCCGAGGATGCGGAAGGGCAGCAAAAGCAACCAGACGATCGGGTATGCCACCAGCGCGATGATCGCGAGCGGCCAGCAAACTACGAAGAGAATGCACCACATCAGGAAGGTCAACATGACTGGCTCCGAAATAAGAATACGCCGGTTGTGGAGCGAAAGTTCAGTCGAGTTTGAGATTGACGTCAGCGACTTTAGCGCGGCAGCCAGAAGAATTCTACGCGATGGAGGGCGCCCATAACATCGGTGTCGAGGTGTAGGAAGGAGTGGTGATGCGGCCGGCCCTCAGAAGGTATTCCAAGTGGGCTAGGATTTCGAGAACGGCGAAGTGGTAGTGGAACGGCGAGAGGCGTTTCTTCCACATGGTTTCGACGAGCGCGTGGGCGGTTTGCGGAGATTCGCGAGTGAGAGTGAGAATTTCTCCGCAGCGTTCTTCGTGGTGATCCTGGGTGGCGCGGATCCAGCGGGCGTGTCCCTCAAAGGGTTTGCCATGGGACGGCAGTACGGCTCCGATATCGAACGGCACCAGCATTTCGAGCGAGTTCAGATAATCGCCGAGGGTGTCTTTTTCGGGAACCCAGGAAATATTCGGGGTAATGTTTTCGAGCATGTGGTCGCCCGAGATCAGGAACTTGTGGGTTGGCGAATAGAGGCAGATGTGGCCGGGTGAATGACCGGGGGTCCAGACGATTTCGAGGGGTCCGTCGGCGGTGTCGATGGTTTCGCCGCCTTCGAGCATGAGGGCAGGATCGAGTTCGCGAAAATTTCGCCGCATCTGTTCAAAGGACTCGTGGACGCTGGTCTGCAGGGCGTCGGGCGTTCCGGCGCTCGAGAACGCGCGGCCAAGCCAGGGGGCATGCTGACTGCCGTTGGCGACTTCGGCGAGGTAGGCGGCTTCCTTGCGATGCATGATCAGTCGGGCGCCAGTGATTTCCAGAATTTTGGATGCAAGGCCGACGTGATCGGGGTGCATGTGCGTGAGGCACAGGGTTTTGATATCGGACCACGCGATTCCGCCCTGTTGGAGACTTTCTTCGAGGGCGGCGAAACAGGCTTTGGTGCCGATTCCCGAATCGATGAGCATGTAGCCGTCGTCGAGCTGGACGACGTGGACGTTGACGTCCTGGAGTTCCCAGGGCAGGGGCAGAGTGATGGCGTGGACGCCGGGGGCAACGGGCCGCATCATTTTTGAGATGCCGCCTTTTCGGCGGCTTGAACTGGCGACGCTACCGCGTCGGAGGCGTGGAAAGAGGAGCGGACGAGCGGTCCGGATTCTACGTGGGTGAAACCGAGATCGTAGCCGATGCTTTTGAGGTCGGCGAATTCTTCGGTGGGGACGTAGCGGAGGATCGGCAGATGCTGCGCCGATGGGCGGAGGTATTGGCCGAGAGTGAAGACGTTGACGCCGTGGGCGCGAAGGTCGCGCATGACTTCGACGACTTCCTGGTTGGTTTCGCCGAGGCCCATCATCAGGCCAGACTTTGTAGGAATGGCGGAATTGGCGGTTTTCGCGTATCGCAGCATGTCGAGGGAGCGTTCGTAGCGGGCTCCCATACGGACCTGTTTGTAGAGGCGCGGAACGGTTTCCATGTTGTGATTCAGGACGTCGGGGCCAGCTGCGATGACCACGTCCATGGCTTCGTGGACGCCTTGAAAATCCGGCACGAGGACTTCGACGCCGCAGCCGGGAACGCGTTCGCGGATGGCTTGAATGGTGAGCGCAAAGAGTTCGGCGCCACCGTCTTTGCGGTCGTCGCGATTGACGCTGGTGATGACGGCGAACCGGAGTCCGAGGGCTTCGCAGGCTTCGGCGACGCGGCGGGGTTCGTCGTAATCGACGGCGAGGGGCGGTCCTTTTTGAACGGCACAGAACCCGCAACGGCGGGTACACATGTTGCCAAGGATCATGAAAGTGGCGGTCCGGCGATTCCAGCAGTCGCCGATGTTGGGGCATCCGGCGCTTTCGCAGACGGTGTGGAGGCGGAGGCGTTCGACGAGGCTTTTGAGATCGCGGTAATTGTCGCCGGCGGGGGCGGGGGCCTTGAGCCAAGCCGGGCGCGGCAACGTGGGTTCAATACTTACGAGCACTTGTCTCTATTCTATGGCGGATTTGTTGGGCGCTTCTGTGGCGTAAGTGCTTGGTTGTTAGTTTTCCGCTTCCGCCATGCTCCTTCGTAGCAATCTCCAGAAACCAGGTCGTAAGGCATTGAGGAAGTCGGGGCATGTTAGGTGGGATTCGATGAGGACCCCTCGACGGGTTTATCAATTACTCTTTGCGTGGCGCTTCGGACGGGTGGCTTCCTAGTCTCGCGTGGAGAACTTCCTCATCTAATTCGCCTTCCCATTTGGACATGACGACGGTGGCGACTCCGTTGCCGATCAGGTTGGTCAGGGCTCTTGCTTCGGACATAAAACGATCGACACCTAGAATCAGGGCGAGGCCGGCTACCGGGATTGTCGGGATGGCGGAGAGGGTAGCGGCCAGGGTGATGAAGCCGCTGCCGGTGACTCCGGAGGCTCCTTTGGACGTGAGGAGCAGGACGCCGAGGATGGTCAATTGCTGGGTGAGGTTGAGAGGCGTGTTGGTGGCTTGGGCGACGAAAATGGCGGCCATCGTCAGGTAGATCGAGGTTCCGTCGAGGTTGAAGGAGTAGCCGGCGGGAATCACCAGGCCGACGACGGGCTTGGAGCAGCCGAGGCTTTCCATCTTGGCCATCATGCGGGGAAGAACGGATTCGGAGGACGATGTTCCGAGGACGATCAAAAGCTCTTCGCGGATGTAGTGGACGAAGCGGAAGATGGAGAAGCCGGTCCACTTCGCGATGGCTCCGAGGACGATGAAGACGAACAACAGGCAGGTGGCGTAGAAGCTACCCATGAGTTTCGCGAGCGGGATGAGCGAGGCGAGTCCGTACTTGCCGATGGTGTAGGCCATGGCTCCGAAGGCGCCGATTGGAGCAAGGCGCATGACGATGTTCACGATTCCAAACAAGACGTGCGCGATGCGATCGATCAATTCGGTGACGGGGCGTCCGCGTTCGCCCATGCGGGAGAGGGCGAAGCCGAAGAGCAGGGCGACGAGAAGGACCTGGAGGATTTCGCCTTTCGCGAAGGCGTCCACGATGGTGTCGGGGATGACATGGAGCAGGAAGTCGGTGGTGTTTTGCGACTTCGCGGCAGTCGTGTATTTGGAGAGCTCCTTGGTGTCGAGGGTCGCTACATTGGCGTTCATGCCTACGCCGGGTTTCGCGACGTTGACGACGACCATGCCGATGAAGAGGGCGAAAGTGGTAACGACTTCAAAGTAGAGGAGGGCCTTCGCGCCGACGCGGCCGACCTTCTTCATGTCTTCCATGCCGGCGATTCCGGCGACGACGGTGCAGAAGATGATCGGCGCGATGATCATCTTGATCAGCTTGATGAAGGCATCGCCGAGGGGCTTCATCGATTCTCCGGCGGCGGGATAGAGGTAGCCGAGTGCGACGCCTAGAGCGATGGCGGTAAGCACTTGGACGTAGAGGTGGCCGAAGATGCGCTTCACGTGGGGTCCTCGGTACATCGTAGCGGAGTTGTTCCGCCGGGTTGTTCAAAGGATGGTGACGGTATTTACCCATCGCCAGCCTCGAAGAGCAGGCGCTAGCGAATTTTGAAAGGCCGCATGACGAAGGTTATTTCGTCGCGGTGAGAGTCACCGTGAATCTCTTGGTCGAAAGGCCGAGTCAGCCGGTTGCCAGCAGGATCTTCGAGCTCGGGTTCGGCAATCAGGAAATACCCGCCCGCCTGCCAGGCGGAATACGGAGTGAAGAGCCAACGTGTTTCGCCTTGATCGAGTTTTACCTGTCCTCGAATATTCTCGCCTTCCGCAGTTCTTATGTGAACCACGCGGGCGAACAAGGCTTCGTCCAGAGGGCGGTCGACCGTTAAAGCGAACGAATCGCGAGTGCCGCTCGCAGGAGCTTCTAACTTCCATTGGCTCGGCTCCAGCTTCGTTCGAACGGCTGGCTTTACCGTGAATTCTTTCACGAAGGGCGCGAGCAGGGGCTGGCCGTCCTCATCTTCGGCGGCGCGATCGACGAGGAGGCGATAGCGGATTCCAGGTTCGAGAGGTGGACCTTCGCGTTCGTGGAGGGCGAGTCCGCGTTTGATGCGACCGGGGTGGAGGAAGACGGTGAGGCGTTTCGATTCCGGATCCCAGAGTCCGTTTTCCATTTCAAGGAAGGCGCCTTTCACTGGGTTTCCGTCGGCTTGTTCGAGGCGGATATGGCGCGCGATGTTCTGGCGGGTCATCGGTTCGGAGAAGTAGATGTAGAAGCGGAGGGTGTTGGCGGGCAAAGATTCGGCGGTGGGATAGATTCCGGTGACGGCAGTTTTGGGTGCTTTCGCGGGGGCTTCGGGAGGGCTGAACGAAGTTCTCAGGATGGCAACATTTGCGGGCGCGGCGAGTCCGGCGAGCTTGTAAAGTCCGGGGAGGTCGAGTTGGACACGATGGGCGCGTCCGGCGAGAAAGGGAAAGCGCGGCTTGAATTGCAGGGTGCTTTGCGAGACTTTGTAGTCGCCAAGGATGGGGAGTTGCGCGTCGCCTAAGAAAACTCCAAAGGAAGGACGGAGGTCCTTGGTGACTAGGGCGCGGAGCAGGGTTGGGTCGAGTCCGGTGGCGGTGACGGATTGGTTGAGAGCGTCGAAGCGGATTTCGGGTTCGGCGGCGAGGAGGGGGGCGAGAGTCAGGATGGCGAGGCCGGTCATAAGGATCCCCGCCCTTACAGGCGTGGTTATGGCGGCGGCGAAGGGTGCGGTTACGCGCTTACTTCGCGGCACTTCGTTCCGCGCCGCGCGTGCCTCGACGGTTCGGTACGGGTCCCATCGCTGACGCTCAGGGTTCAGGCCGGCAGCTGACATTTAGCGGCCCAATGGCATGGTGGAGATGAGCAATTCGCCGCTCAGCTTATTGCGCGAGAGAGTGAGGAGGTACTTGTCACCGTAATTTTCCGCCGCCATCAGGCCGCCATCACGAAGCTTTTCGGCTTTGACGCCGGTGTAGGGCTCGGCTTGGGCTGTGATGGAAGGCAGCGGCTTGGCGAGATCTTCGGCGTTGATCTTCATCGGACCGCGAGTGGTATTTATGACCATGATGGCGTCTTTGCCGTTGGACTTGAAGGCAACCATATCGATGGGATAATTTCCACTGCCGAGTTCGGCGATGGTTTGGCCTTTGATGTGGGTTTTATCTTTCAGGTCGTCTACCGGAAAGAGGACCAGGGGCGTGCAGAGGTACGAGGCGATGATGTATTTCTTCCCGTTGATGGTGTAGGGGAGGAAAGAGCGGATGGGGGAATCGGTTTCGTATTTGGCATGCGCTCCGTGATAGATCTCGAGAGTGGTGACGGTGCCTTTGCCGTCGAACGGGAACGGATAGACTCGCATGGCGCTCGAGAATTCTTCGTTCGAGAGGCCGGCTACGTAGAGCTTTCCGTCGGCGAAGGCCATGTCGGAGATCGCGTCTACGCGGGCTTTGACATCCTTCCATTCCGTTTTCTTGCTGTTGTCGACGGGGTTGGTCAGATCGACGGAGGAATGCTTCACGTTTTCGAGCTTCACTTCCTCTATGGCTCCGGCGGGGGTGATTCGCAGGAGGACACTGGCGTTGGCGACGTCGTTCGGAAGTTGCCACTGGATGGTGAAGCTGCGGCGGCCGCGAGAGACGGTGATGTAGGTGTTCTTCGAAATCGGGTTCACGGCCATATCGTGGATGAGGACATCGCGGACATCGGCTCCGACGAGGGCGGCAACTTTCCCTTCGACGTCTTTCAGCTCGAAGGCTTTGGTGGGAGTAAAGGGAGTCTTGTCGCCAAGATCAAGGGCGAAGATCCGGCCGCCGATGGAGTCGCCGACGAACAGGATTCCGTCGGGGGAGAATGCGAGTTTGCTGTAGGATTTCGCTTTTACGGGACCGGCGGCGAAGTTGCTGGTGGAAGCGGCGGGTTCGGCAAATGCTGCGACGGCCAAGAGAAGAACGGGAAGCAAAAGACGCATTGGATGGAACTCCTTGTTCGTTTAGTGTACGCCAGGGTGACGACGACGCCAAGGCGGTTGGGGTAAGCAATTGGTAGCGCAAATTGTGTTTTTGTCTAATGCTAAACGGAAGGGATTTGAGCAGGATACGCTGCCGACTGACAACTTACATGAATAAGAAAAAGCAAAAGGCTACTTCATGGAAGTAGCCTTTACCGGTTTTGAAACCGTGAACTTGGCGTCCCCAAGGGGATTCGAACCCCTGTTATCGCCGTGAAAGGGCGGTGTCCTAGGCCGACTAGACGATGGGGACGGAACGCTGCGCGCAGATGGATCCGCGTGGCGGAAGGGGTCTAGGCTTCCACCTTTTTGATTGTAGCTGGGTTTTAGAGCGTCTTCAAATAGGCCAGGACGTCGGTCCGCTCTTTTTCAGAGATCATGTCGGCGTAGGGAGGCATTTTGCCGTCGCCGGCGCCTTCGTTGATGATCTTCATGACGTTCGCGTCGGTGACCTTCTGGCCGTTGGCGAGCTTGGCTTTTTTGAAGAGGCCTTTAAGGCCGGGTCCGACTTTGGGCGTGGCGGAATCGGCGTTGTGGCAGACGGCGCATTGCGCGAAGACTTCCTTACCAGCGGCGGCGTCGCCGGTCGCGGCGGAGGCGGCAAGGGCTCCGGCGGCGAGCAGGATGAACAATTTCGTTTTCATTTTATTTTGTGTGGCTCCTCGTGAAGTTATCTTTCCAGTTTACATAGAAGCTGGTTTCGAAGTCCCCTTACTTACGTTCGGGATTCGGTGCGACGTGCTGAGTATCCCCGCCCTCACGGGCGGGGCTGTAAATCCCAGGGTCCTTCCTATCGGGGTTCAGGCCAATAATGCTCGGCTCTCGTCATTTTTCTTCCTACGTGGTGTTGATGCTTTGCCGCCGGTGGATGTTGCTCAAGATGAACGCGGCTTAGCGTTAAAAGATCTTCGCTTGGGCGATACTCATCGAAGAGGACATCCATATGGCACTCACAATTGGCGCTAAGGCGCCGGCAATTTCGTTGCAGGACGATCAGAATCAGCCGTTCACACTGGCGAAGATGAAGGGGAAGCGGGTGGTGCTGTATTTCTACCCGAAGGCGGATACGCCGGGATGCACGAAGGAAAGCTGCGAGTTTCGCGACGTGATGGCGAAATTCGCGAAGAAAGACACGGTGGTGGTGGGCGTGTCGCCGGATACTCCGGCGGCGCAGGCGAAATTCAAGGCGAAGTTTCAGCTGCCGTTCACGCTGCTGGCGGACGCGGATCACGCGGTGGCGGAGGCGTATGGCGTGTGGAAAGAGAAGAGCATGTACGGGAAGAAGTATATGGGCGTGGAGCGGTCCACGTTTTTGATCGATGCGGAGGGGAAGATCGAAAAGATTTTCGAGAAAGTGAAGCCGGAGGGGCACGCGGCCAGCGTGCTGGAGGGGCTGTAGATTTGGTAGTTCCGCTTCCGACGCAGCGCTTTGCGCTGCTTTGCGCGCGGCTCGGATGTTTGTCGGGATGGCGGTGGGCTGTGGTTTGCGCGGTGCGATTTGCCGCGACCGCCGTATCGGGTTTGAACCCTGAGCGTAAGCGATGGGACCTGCACTTTCCACGCAGACTCTTGCGGTCGCCACTCGGTGGGATCGGGTCCCATCGCTGACGCTCAGGGTTCAAACCGGCGATCGCTGACGCTTGGAGGCGGCCGCTTACTAGAAAGAGAACCCTACCAGGAAGGCTAATTGGTTTTTGTTGGCCTTTAGTAGGTTGCCTGGAGCTTCGAAGGACGCTACGGGGTAGCCGGTGTAGCGGATTTCGGGGGTGATGCGAAGGAGGAGGAGCTTGAATTCCAGGCCGCCTTCGAGGACCACTCCAGTGCTGGTTTTGTGGGTGAGTTCGACGATGTTGTCGATGCCGGTAATTCGCTTGAACGACATGCCGGCTCCGAGGTAGGGCTTCACGAGTGGGATTCCCTTGAATTTGTACTTGAGCAGAATGGGGAATTCCCAGGCGTTGGCGTCGATGTTGACGGCGGCCGCGGTGGAGACAGGACCTGTTATGGGCGTCGGGCTAATAATGACGCCGGTAATCACTGGCAGGCGGCGGAAACCAACGCTGCGGTATAAGGCGTCCGCCTCGATGGCGATGCTGAAGGGCAGGCGGAATTCGACCATGGGGCCGATCAGGAAATCCTTGGCGTTCGACGAGTAGGCGTTTGGGATGCTGGATCCGGAGATAACGCTATTGGCGACGTTGTAGGCTTCGGTTAGGGGAGTGCCGACCTTAATGCCGACGCCGACGGGGAGTTGGGCGGAGGCGGTTCCGGCCATAACACCAAAAGCGAATAGGGTCAGGAATGTTTTAGCCATTGTCTCTATGGTACGAGTGTTTTCCGAGGGCTGACGTTTCCGTTTTGCGTGTTGGTGGCCTTTCTCGGCTGCGTGACGGCTGGCCGTCGCGCTAAACGTCGTCGGCGCTCCGTTGGGATGGGTGAAGCACTTACTGCGCTCGACTTCGTCTCGCTTCGTGCGCGCCTCGATTCCGTAGGCTTCGCGTTACAAGAGGTGGAAGAACACTTCGATCGTCGCCGGAGCCGTCGCGGGTTTTCCGTCGGAAATCGCCGGACGGAAGCGCCATTGAGCCAGCGCGGCGATAGCGCGCTCGTCGAGACCGAGGCCCAAGCTGCGAATGACGCGGATGTTGTGCGCTTTTCCATCGACTCCGACTTCGGCGGCCAGGAGCACGGAGCCTTGATGACGGGCCTTCCGGGCTTCTTCTGTGAACTCAGGCTCGGTTTTCGAGATGACCTGTGGAAGGCGGCTGAAGCGAACGGGCTGTGTGGCGGGGCCTTTCCAGCCGAGCTTGCTGCCGTCGCCGGGTCCGATGCCGCAGCAGCCGCCGGGACCGATTCCGTTGGGGCCGCCGGGACCTCCCGAGGGGGCTCCGGTCTTTCCCAGCGGGTCGCCATATTGCGAGGCCTGAATATTGAGGGCCGGGGCTTCGAGCAGTGCCGGCTGCATGACCAGCTTCGCGTTTTCATTCTGCGGAATCATAGGCGGAACGAAGACACGGCGGGCGACGGGTGGAGCCATGCCGCGACTGGCCGGAAGCAGCATGCGTTGTCCGCCGCCGCCTTCATGAGCCTTTTGAAGGATCAGGTCGCGCGGCGTGTGGAGAGGAATCGCGTTCCGCGTGACTTCGGGACGCAGCGAATTAGTTGGGAGGCGGGTACCGAGCCAGAAGCCGCCTATGACGGCGAGGCTATGCAGGCAGATGGAAACGACGATGCTTTCTTTCCGCATGCTGCCAGAACGATGCAAGCTCGATGCCATGCGCAAAAGCGCGGATTTACAGGCTTTCCGGGCGGTCCGCTGTGCCTGTGCCGCTACAGTTGTTCACGGGCCGCACGCGTAGCCAGCTCGTCGCAGCGATTGTTGTCGGCGTGATTGGCGTGTCCCTTGGTCCAGGTCCAGGTGGTTTTATGGCGGCCGGCCTGGTCGTCTAGCTCTTCCCAGAGATCCTGATTGACGACGGGTTTTTTGGCGGAGGTCTTCCAGCCATTACGCTTCCAGCCGTGGATCCATGTGGTGATGCCGTTTTTGACGTATTGGGAGTCGGTGACGACCTCGACGGTGCAGGATTCGCGGAGCGCGCGGAGGCCTTCGACGGCGGCCGTGAGCTCCATGCGGTTGTTGGTAGTTTCGCGCTCCGAGCCGAACAATTCCTTGTGATTGTCGCCGTGACGGAGGATACAGGCCCAGCCGCCGGGACCGGGATTTCCCAAGCAGGCGCCGTCTGTAATTAGCTGCACTTCCTTCATCGAATTTATTGTAAGGGGCGTAGAATGATTTTGTGGAAAGTGGTACCGATCCGACACGGCAGCCGGGGATGATCCCGGTACAAGCAGAGGACTTTGAGCGGGCGAAACGGCGCAAGGTTTTCCTCATTTGCGGGGCGGCGTTGGTGGTTCTTCTGGCGGCGTTTTATGGATGGAAGCTGCGGAGCGATCCAGTCGCGGCGCGACAGGCGTTCGATGCGGGGGAGCGTTTGTTCCGGGCGCAGCGTTACAACGAAGCGGCAGTGTCGCTTTCGCAGACGATCGGACGGGATTCTGGTTTTCTCGAAGCGTACTTCCTGCGTGGACAGGCGTACGCGAATTTGTTTATGTGGGACCGGGCGATCGCGGACTTCACCACGTTGGCTGAGAAGAATCCAAGGGATGCCAGAGCGTACCGGCATCGGGGATTGTGCTGGGTGGAGCGGCGGAATCTGGATCGGGCGTTGGCGGATGCGTCGAAGGCGATCGAATGCGATCCGAAGATGACCGACGCGTACAACCTTCGCGGGATGGTGGAGCGGCAGCAAGGCAATCTGGCCGCCGCGATGCGGGATTTCGACAAAGCGATCGAGATCCAGCCAAGCGCCGACGGGTACACGCAGCGTGGTTCGCTGTGGATGGAGATGGGGGAACCGGGGAAGGCGGAGGCGGATTATACGGCGGTGATGGCGTTTCTACCGGACGCGTCGCATCCGTACTACGCGCGGGCGGGAGCGCGTCGCGCGCTAGGCAACGAAACCGGTGCGCGGGATGACAACGATCGAGCGAAGCGGATCGAGGGTCGCCGGTAAGCCGGACTAGGCCGGGACTTCGGCAAGTTCGGCGGTGAAGAATTCGTCCACAAAGTTGAGGATAGTGCCCGCTTCGTGCGCTGTGTAGATCTTCGCGCGTAGCTTGGACCCATTGCGGACGCCATGGGTGAAGTAGGTCGCGAACTGCTTCATCTTTCCCACAACGTCCGGCGTTTCCTTGTTTTCGAGCATCTGGTAGTAGCCACGCATCAGCTCGTAGCGGGCGGTTTCTGGCGGCGTGGTGTAAGAGCCAGTGCGCACGTATTCGTCAATCTGGTTGAAGATCCACGGATTGTAGGAAGCCGCGCGGCCGATCATCACAGCGTCGCAGGAGGTCTCGGCGACAATGCGGACGGCGTCTTCGGGGGTGATGACATCGCCGTTGCCGATGACGGGAATTTTGACAGCGGCCTTCACTTCGGCAATGCGGGTCCAATCGGCTTTCCCGGAGTAGCCTTGTTCGCGGGTGCGGGGATGGAGGGCGATGGCTTGCAGGCCGCAATCCTCGGCGAGATGCGCCATGCGGACGGCGACGAGATCCTTGTCGCTCCAGCCGGCGCGGAATTTCATGGTCAACGGAATCGAAATTGCGGCGCGGACTTTGGTCAGGATTTCCTGAACCAGGGGCAAGTCGCGCAGCAGGCCGGAGCCTCCGTTGCATTTGACGACTTTGTTGACGGGGCAGCCGAAGTTGATATCGACGATGTCGAAGCCGAGATCCTGACAGACGCTGGCGGCTTCGGCCATCACTTTCGGATCAGAGCCGAAGAGCTGCGCCGAGATGGGGTGCTCCTCGGGCTCAAAGAAGAGGTATTTGAAGGTCCGGGTGGGCTTGGTTTTCTTGCGAATGGCAACGATGCCGTGCGAGCTGGTGAACTCGGTCATGATGAGTCCACAGCCGCCCTGGTTACGAATCAGGCGGCGGAACACGGTGTCGGTGACTCCGGCCATGGGGGCGAGGACGGTCGCGGGGGCGATCTGAATCGGTCCGATGGCGAAGCTGGTTGGGAACGAATGCGTCACGGTGGGCTACTGTCTACTATTTTACTTGCTTGGCTTATGAATTGCATGGATGTGCCGGTTTGCATGGAAACGGGAAGGCGTTCGGGCACGTTTGTAGGCTTATAGGAGTTTTTAAGCCATGAACCCAAAGGTTCTGGGTGCGTTTGCGGGTGGGGTGCTCGCGAGCGGAGCCATTTTTTATTTCGCGTCAAGCAGGCAGGGTCCGCAGGCACCCGTTCCAGCCCCTGTCGTTGAGCGAATCGTGGCAAAGAAGGCGGTAGAGCCTGGACCTGCGGTTGAGGCTCCGGTTGAGACGCCAGTTGAAAAGCAGGAGCCGGCGCGGGTCAAGGCTGCGGCTCCGCCTCCGAAACGGGATCGATGGTCGAGTTCGGCGAAGGCATTGGCGGGATCGGCGATTGCGGCTCCGGCTATGCGTTCGCAGCCCATTGCGAAAATGCAAGCGCCGGAGTCCGGGGCACCTCCGGTTTTCGCGCCGGCGGTTTCGGCCTCGGTCGTGGCGGCGGTTCCAGAGACTTCCAAGCGAGAGGTGTCGGCGCCTGAAGTTCCGAAAGTGGAGACCGCGCGGCGGGAGGCGGTTCCGTTGACGCCGCCTTCGAGCGGGTCTTCTTCTTCCTCAGCGGCGGCACCCACTGAGCCGCGCAAAGTGACGCTTTCGGGCGGAACGCTTTTCACCGTGCGGTTAGCCGAAGCGCTTTCGAGCAGCAAGCAGAAGACTGGAGATTCGTTCCGCGCGACGCTGGATCAGCCGGTGATCGTCGAAGGTCTGGTGATTGCGGAACGCGGTTCTACGATCGAAGGCCGGATCGTGGAGTCGGGAAAAACGAACGGCGTTTCGCGGCTGCAGCTGGAGCTGGTCCGATTCACGAGTTCAGATGGCCAGACGGTAGGCATTCGCACGGCTTCTTTTGAACAGGAAGGCAAGGGCGGCGGTTCGAGCAAGACGGACGCGGCCAGGAAAGTCGGGATCGGGGCGGCGGCGGGCGCTGTGCTGGGCGGCATCATTGGCGGCGGAAAGGGCGCGGGCATTGGCGCGGCGACGGGCGGAGCGGCTGGCGGTGGCGTGGTTTTGGCAACGCGCGGCAAAGCGGTGGAGGTTCCGGCGGAAACGCGAATGACGTTCCGGCTGACGGATCCAGTGGAGATTACAGAGAAGATGAACCCGTAGGGCGTTGGTTTTCGCGGGAGACGGACGCGGCTCCGAGCAGGGCGAAGAAGAAGACGGCCAAGGCTGGCCGTTGGCCGAACGGGTAATCCACGAGGGCGTGCACGAAGACGGCCAGGATTCCGATTCCCCACAGCGAGCGGATGGCGGGTCCGGCCGCGCGCGCGAAGATCCAGAGCATGACGACAAGCATGGGGATCCCGCCTTCAGCGGCCCACTGCAGCCAATCGTTGTGCGCCTGATTGACGAAGGTTCCGTCGTCGAAGCGTGCGAAGGCGGGGTAGGCGGTGGACCAGGTTCCCAAGCCAAAACCGGTCCACGGGCGCGCAGCGAACATGTTCAAAGTCGATTGGACAAGATCGGCTCGCAGCGAATAGGGATGCGGCTCCTGAAGGCGTGTCCAGATGGTTTCCCAGCCGGCGACGAAGGTCAGAATTCCAGCGGCGAGCAGGACGCCCGCGGAGAGGCGGAATAGGGTCATGCGGTTGATCCAGCCTCGCAAAGACGCCGCAACAGGGACTAGAAACAACAGCGCGAAAGAGATGACGGTGCCCGCGCGGGATCCGGCCGCGACGACGGCGGCGAACATGGCGGCCGCGGCGGCGATCCACCATAAAGCGCGACGGCGTTCCTCAATCGCGGCGAGGATCGCGACGGGCAAGAGCGATTCGATGAAGGCGGCAAACTGATTCCGGTAGACGAAGGAACCGAAGTAGCCGTAGGGTCCGAGGGCCTGCTGGAACATAGTGAGGACCGAGAGCAGGACGGCGGCGAGGGCCGCGGCGCGGAGGAAGCGTTCAGCGACCTGATGGTCGGCGAGGAGTTGGCTAGCGAGCCAGAACGCACTCGCGAAAGTCAGCCATTCGAGCAGCGACTCACCGGTTTTCCAGCGATCGACGGTTAGGTTCGCCGCAATTTGGAGAAAGGCCCCGGCGGGGATCAGGAGCAGCGCAGGCGGTACGACGTCGCCGCGCCGCAGGACGATCGCAATGATGGTCAGGGCGAGCAGGCTGAGGTCGAAGGCGGTGATCGCCCAGCGTTCGGTGACGAAGAGGGTGCCGATGCCGAAAGCGAGCGTCGCGGCGAACCAGGAAACCTGCCATATCGGCGGACGGGCGTTCACGGGCGCATTTCCTTGAGTACGACGTGCCGCAGCCACAGCGTGCCGTCGAGCCTGGGCGATCCGGCGATGCGCTGATACGTTAGGGCGATGCGCAACGCGGGCGCTGCGGATGCCGGTACGTCGGTATAGCCGTCTTGCCAGGAATCGGATGCGCGGATAGAAGCGCTGGTGCCTGCGGTGCGCCAAGCGAGTCCGGTTTGTCCGCGATCGGGCGTGGTGCGGGATTGCCAGCGTAAGCGATACGATTTTCCGGCTTCGATGGGAAAGACGCGGGATAGGATTTCCGCCATTTCCGGCTGTTTTCCGTCGAAGACGAGGCGGAGAGAGGGCTCTTCGGTGGGCGTGGCGCGGACGCCGTCCACGGTGGCGATGCGCCAATCGAAGCCGCGTCCGAGCAGCGGCTGGAAATCCGGGCTGGGCGTAAACGCGAGCTTATTCCAGATGTTGAACGCGACGGCGGGATCGGTGCTGATGAGATCTTCGGTGATGCCGAGAATGGATTCACGGTCCTCGACGGGGCGGAGCTTCGCTGCGATCGCGGCGGCTTCGGCCGGCTTGTGGTGCTGGATCAGCCAGGCGGCGTAGGCTCCGGCGAGATTCGGAGGAACGTTCAGCGGTGTGTCGTTGATTCGCGCGCTGAGTTCGAAGAGCGGACGCGGGTCGTCGTACATCCGGCCCATCGCGGCTTCCGCCCACTGATTGAACGGGGCTTTGAGGCCACGGCGAAAGTAGAAATTCGCGAGGGTCCAGCGCGGCTCGTATTGGGCGCTGAGGATGGCAGCCCGCAGCAGGTCGCGCTCGGCTTCATCGAACTTGCCTGCTGCTTCGGCATGGAGCCCGAGCAAGATCCAATAGGACGCGTCGGTCGGACGGCGGCGCGTCATTTCCCGCCAGACGTGGGAGGGATCGGATCCGGCGTATTCGATCTGGAGTGCGCGCATCGATTGATAAGCCGGATTGCCGGGCGCAAGATGGACGGCTTGCTCGACCGATTCGGGAGTTTTGCGGCGAAAGAGCGCGTCCGCGCGGGCCAAACGCAGCGACCACCAGATTCCTACGACGGCGGCTGCGATCCACGTGATGGAAACAAAGAGGCGAGCCCAGTAATACAGCCGGAATACGCGGATTCGCATTGCAGCCTCCTGGGTCTAGCCCTATAATTGGGCGAGTTCTATTTTGCGTCTCTTACTTGGTTCGATCGCGCTTGCTTCGATCGCAGTAACCGCTTCGGCTTTCGCCGCGGGCGGAATCGGTGTCGCAACGGCCAGCGGCCATTTTACCGTGGAGCGCTCGCGTGTCTACGGAAATTCGACTTTGTTTTCGGGCGCTGTGGTCGAGACCGGCGAAGCATCTTCGCAATTGGTCCTGAACAATGGCGCGAAACTTCAACTAGGCGCGAACTCAAGAGCGCGGGTATTCGAAAACAAAATCGTGCTGGAGCGCGGAACGGGTCAGGGAACGGGTCCGAAGGGTTTCGAGATCGAAGCGCGAGGATTGCGGATCGCGGGCGAATCGCCGGAATCGCGGTCGTGGGTTACGTTCTCGGACGCAAAACTGATTCAGGTGGCGGCGCTAACGGGTAGCGTGCGGGTGACGGATCGCTCCGGGATGCTGATGGGCTCGCTGCTGCCGGGCGCGGCGATGAAGTTCAATCCGCAGGCTTCGGGAACCACGCAGACGTATTCCGGCTGCCTGGTTTATAAGGAAGGCCGCTTCCTGCTGCAGGACGAAGCCTCGACGGACGTCATCGAGATTCTGGGTGCGGGCTTGCCGGTGCACATCGGAAATCGCGTGACCATTTCGGGTGTTGTTGCGACGAGTGCCCCGGTGAATCCGCTGGCGAAAATCGCGCTGGACATGCGGACGGTGACTCCGGTGGCTACGGGCGGATGCCTTTCGGTGGCGTCGAACCTGGGCGCGCAGACTACGGCTCCGGCGAATGCGGGCGCGACGTCGTCGAGTTCGACAGCAGCCAAGGCCAGCACCACCGGCGCGAAGACGGGCGGCATGTCCACCGGCGCCAAAGTGGGAATCGCGGTTGCGGTGATCGGCGGCGGAGCAGGCGCTGCGCTGGCGGCAGCCGGCGGCAAGAAGTCCACCAGTCCGTAGAATGCGCGGGGTCAGGAACTCTTGACTTCGTATACAAACCGTTTACAGTAGAGGTTCCTCCCCCGAGCCGGTCCCTGTCTGGGATCTTTAGCGGTAGTTTTGTTCGATGCGAACGGCTCGGCGATGCAGACTTCCACACAGTTCCGGCGAATTCCCTTTTTCGTAATACAAAGCGCACTCCGCCGGAAACCCCAAGCCGGTGTTTTCTCCTCTCACCCATATGGCAATCCTCAAGCCTAGAAATCGCGTGCTCATTTTCCGCCTGACTGAGGACGAGTACTCGCATCTGCAGTCGGCCTGTTCGACGGACGGCGCGCGCAGCCTTTCGGATTTCGCACGCACGCGGCTGTTGGGTTCGCTGGCAGCGGAACCGGCGGCATCGAGCGTCGAGCAAAAGCTTTCCGATTTGCAATCGCAAATGCGGATCGTAGTAGAGCGGCTGGAATCGCGCAATCAGACAATGACGGCGGTTGCGGCGGCGGCGGGAGCCGCGACCAGAGAATGATGCGCTTTGTTGTTTGGTTGATTTTTGCCGGGGTCGGATTCGCGCAAGTGCAGACGCGGCCTTCGTTGATGGAGGACATCGGCAAGACCAATCTGCCGACGCAGCGGCTGGGGGCTGACGACCTGGTGGCGGTTTCGGTGTACGACGCGCCGGAACTGACGCGCACCGTACGCGTGGATGCCGATGGCATGGTGCATTTGCCGCTGCTGAAAAAAGGCGTTCCAGCGGAGGGCATGATGCCGGCCGACTTAGAGCGAGCGATTGCGGAGGCGTTGAAGACGGAGCAGATTCTGGTGGATCCGTTCGTCAAGGTGACGGTGGTCGAGTATCACAGCCGTCCGATCAGCGTGATGGGCGCGGTAAGGAAGCCGCTGACATTTCAGGCGGTCGGTGTGGTGACGCTGCTCGACGCGCTGGCGCGGGCGGAAGGGCTGACGCAGGATGCCGGTACCGAGATCGTGGTTTCGCAAGGCGACGGGCAGAAGCGGCTGCTGACGCGGATTCCGGTGAAGCAGTTGATCGACGCGGCGGATGCGAGTGTGAATCTGCGGCTGACGGGCGGCGAAGAGGTGCGGATTCCGGAGGCGGGGAAGATTTTCGTGATGGGCAATGTGACCAAGCCGGGCGCTTTTGTGGTCCGCGACTCGGCCGACAGTTCGGTGATGCGAATGGTGGCGCTGGCCGGTGGAATGCTGCCTTACGCCGCGAAACAGGCGTACGTGTACCGCAAGGATGCGGCTGGCGCGAAGACGGAAATCGTGGTCGAGCTCGAGAAGATCATGGAGCGCAAATCTCCAGACGTTGCTCTTCACATCGACGACATTCTCTACGTGCCGGACAACAAGAGCCGTCGGAACACGATGACGGTGATCGATCGCATTACGACGTTCGGCGCATCGACGGCGTCCGGCGTTCTGGTGTGGCGGCGTTAGGCGAAAGTATCCATGCAGTTTGTCAATCCAAAAAGCTCCGACATGGACGGCAACCTTCCGGTGTTGCCGTCTCAGCTTCATGTTCCGGCTCCCGCGCCGCAGTTCGATTTTGAAGCTGGGCCAGTAGACGGCGCGGTTCCCCTGAGCCACTATTTCTGGATTCTGCGACGTCATTTGTGGAAGATTCTTGCGTTCATCGCGATCAGCGTGTTGGGGACTCTGCTCGTGTCGCTGCGGCTGACGCCGATCTACGAATCGACGACCACGATCGATATCGACAGGCGAATGCCGACGGGCGTGCTGGGGCAGGAATCGGCGCAGTCGACGTTGAACGACGCGGACCAATTTCTGGCCACGCAGGTGCGGCTGATTCAATCGGATTCTGTGCTGCGGCCGGTGGTGGACCGGTTCAAGTTGCGTGAGGTGGAGAAGGATGCGCTTGAGGAACAGGCTTCGAATCTGAAGGGCGACGATGGTCCGGTGATCATGAAGCGGCTCCGTGTGACGCGTCCGCCGAATACGTATTTGCTGCTGTTGAGCTATCGTTCGCCGAACCGGCAGTTGGCGTCGGACGTGGCGAATTCAATTGCACTTTCGTATCTGGCGCACACCTACAACATCCGCTACAAGGCTTCGGCGGGGTTGAGCGAATTCATGGAACGGCAGATTGACGAGCTCCGGGCCAAGATGGAGAAATCGTCGCTGGCGCTGGTGCAATTCGAGCGCGAGCTGAACGTGATCAACCCGGAAGAGAAGACCAATATTCTCTCGTCGCGGCTGCTTCAACTGAATACGGAATACACGAACGCGCAGGGCGACCGGGTAAAGAAGGAAGCCGCGTACACCTCGATCAAGAGCGGAACGCTGGCGGCGGCGCAGGTTTCTAGCCAGGGCGAAGCGCTAAAGAAGCTGACCGAGAATTACAACGACGCGCAGGAGAAATTCGCCGAGGTCAAGGGGCACTTCGGCATCAACCATCCGGAATACAAACGCGCGCAGACTCGGGTGACGGAGCTGAAATCGCAGCTCGAAAGTACGACGAACAGCATCGGGCAGCGCGTCGAGATCGAGTATCGCGAGGCTTTGAACCGGGAGGCCATGCTCGACAAAGCAGTCAAGGAAACCAAGTCGGAATTCGATCGCATCAACGCGCGCTCGTTTGAATATCAGGCTTTGAAGCGCGAGGCGGAAGGCGACAAGAAGCTGTACGAGGAACTGGTCCGCAAGATCAAAGAGGCGGGGATCAACGCGAGTTTCCAAAATAGTTCGATCCGCGTGGCGGATCCGGCCAGACCTGGCCTGAAGGCGGTTTTTCCTAAGATCTGGCTGAATTTGCTGATCGCGTTTCTGGTTTCTACCGGGCTCGCGGTGGGCGCGGCGGTGGCGATCGACGTGGTCGATAACACGGTCCGCGATCCGGATCAGGTGGCGCGTCTTTTGAAGACCAACGTGATCGGGAGCCTGCCGGCGGTGCGGACCTGGCGGCGTCATCTGGGTCCGGTGCCGATTTCATCGGGCGATGAGAAGACCAACGTGGCGCTGGCGCACGCGCACTCCGAAGAGGGGATCGGGAATTACGAAGAAGCGATCCGGACGCTGCGGAATTCGATTTTGCTGACGGATTTCGACCGGCGTTTGCGATCGATTTTGTTGACCAGCGCATCGCCCTCTGAAGGCAAGTCCACCGTGGCGGCGCATCTGGCGGCGATCCACGCGGCCCAGCGCAAGCGGACGCTTTTGATTGATGGCGATCTGCGGCGTCCGAGCGTGCACCGGCTTTTCCAGTTGCGGAATGAGAAGGGGCTGTCGAGCGTATTGATGGGCGAGATGCCGTGGCGCGATGCGGTACAGCATCTGAATGGCAACGTCGGGCTGGACATTCTGCCGGCGGGTCCGTCCACCAGGCGGGCGTCGGATCTGATGGGCACGGGCCTGGCGGAATTGATCGATCAAGCGACCAGGGAATACGACCTGGTGGTGCTGGACGCACCGCCGCTATTGGGTTTCGCGGAGCCGCTCCAGATGGCGACGGTAGTAGATGGAGTGATCGTCGTCGCCCGCGCGGGAGACACCAGCCGGAAGGCCCTGTCGTCGGTGATCCAGGTATTGAACCGGCTCCGCGCGAACACGCTAGGGATCGTGCTGAATGAGGTCCACCGGCAGATGAGTTCCGGGTATTACTACTACTACGGGCACTACAGCAAATATTATCGGCAGGCTTCGGAAGAGGAGTCGTAGCGGGCGATGAGCGTGTCAGTAAGCCCAGCGGCGACTGTCACTCCGGCGCCAGCGGCTCCGGGGCGAGGCGTGTCGCTGCGACGGACTTCGAGCAACGTGCTGTGGAATCTAGCGGGGGTTCTCGCGCCGATTCCAGCGGCTCTGTACGCGGTTCCGCGGCTGATCACCGGATTGGGATTGGAGCGGTACGGAGTCCTGGTGCTGGTGTGGGCTTTGTTGGGCTTCTTCGCGTTGCTCGACTTGGGCATCGGTCGCGGTATCACGCTCATTCTGGCGCGCCGTCCGGCCAAGGATCCGGCAGCGAGCTTTGCCGTCCGGCGGGGGCTGTGGAGTTTGTTGGCGATCGGCGTCGCGGCGGGGCTGCTGCTGGGCTTGGGCGCGCCCTGGTTGATGGAGTGGTTTGCGATTCCGGCGAGCCTGTTGGTGGATTCCGTCGCCAGCTGCCGGTTGCTCGCGCTGGCGCTTCCGTTCGTTACCGTCTCCGCCGGATTGCGTAGCATCCTCGAAGCACAACAACGATTTCCTGCTGTTACGGCGGTGCGTTTGCCGCTCAATTTGGTGAATTATTTGGGGCCGCTAGCGGTCCTGGGATTCACGCAGGCGCTGCTTCCGCTTTCGGCGGTTCTGGTAGGGGCGCGAATCGCGGCGGCGGGGTTTTACTGGTTTCTTGCGATGCCCGGCTTGTCGTCAGCGTCCGCTTTTGAAGTGGACGGGCGCGCAGTGTATCGATCGGTCCTTGGGTTTGCGGGCTGGAGCGCGGTTTCGAGCTTTCTGGTTCCTATGTTGGTCTACGGGGATCGATTCCTGATTTCGGCACTGCTCACGTCTACGGTGGTGGGCCTTTATGTAACACCGTTCGAGATCGTTTCGCGGTTCCTGTTGATCCCGGCGGCGCTGGTTGGCGTGCTGTTTCCGACGTTTACTGGCGCGTTGCAGGGCGACCGGTCCGGAGCGGTGCGAATTTTTTCGTCGAGCTTGAAAGCGACGACGGTTGTGATGTTCTTGCTGGCCGCGGCGACTGTGGCGCTGGGGTCTTTGGGAATCGACTGGTGGCTGGGCGCGGGGTTCGCGCGTCAGAGCGGGCAAGTTACGCGGTGGCTGGCGATTGGAATTTTCTGGAACAGCATCGCGTACATTCCGTCTACGCTGATCCAGAGCACGGGCCGGGCGGACATTCAGGCCAAGTTGAGCATGGCGGAGATTCCGTTGTACGTCGCCGGGCTGGTGATCTTGACGAGGGCGTTCGGACTGCCGGGGGCGGCGATCGCGTGGAGTCTGCGGGCGGCGGTGGACTGCGTTTTGCAGTTCGTGATGGCGGGTAAGTTGATGCCGGAGTGCAGGCGCGCGGC
Organism: Bryobacterales bacterium; assembly: GCA_038210135.1. Taxonomy (GTDB): domain Bacteria; phylum Acidobacteriota; class Terriglobia; order Bryobacterales; family Bryobacteraceae; genus JBBQWZ01. The sequence goes on along the minus strand of JBBQWZ010000001.1, from coordinate 204,734 downwards.
CACGTTTGCGGTGCTTACAACCGCTGTGCTTTCGCTGTTGCTGGTGGCGGCGGTGGTCTCGATATAGCATGACGAATCCCGCTGCCAGCCTCGCGTCAAATCCCAATCGGCGGCTGGGAGTTTGCGTACTCAACTGGAATGCCGGCGAAATGCTGGTCCGGTGCGTGGAAAGCATTCTGGGCAGCGTCGAGAAGAATTCGACGACTGTCGTGATCGTGGATAACGCGTCCTCCGACGGGTCCATCGCGGACTTGGTACAGCGTTTTCCCGACGTGGTGATTCTTCGCAATGCCGAGAACTATGGGTACGCGAAGGGCAACAACATTGGAGCTCGCTACCTGATTGAGAATGGCTGCGGCCTCCTGCTATTCGTAAATCCGGATGTGAGTTTCGCGGCGGATTGTATCGGGCGCTTCGTGAAGACCTTGGAGGCATCCAGTCAAGCTGGGTGTTGCTTCGGCTTACCTCTGACAAAAGGCAGAGTCTCGCGGATGTCGGTCCGAACGCGGCCGACACCACCTCAGAAATGGATTCTTTACGGGCCCCTGAACCATGTCCCAACTCTTTATAAGCGAGCCTCAACCCATTTTGTGCCGCCCGGCTCTTTGGCAGATGGAGACGAAATCTACACGGGTTCCGGAGCTATGGTTTTGTTTCGGACCATCGCTTTCGTTGAAATCGATGGGTTTGATGAAGCCACATTTCTCTATGAAGAGGAGTTGATCTGCGCCGAGCGGTTGAAGGACCGAGGCTGGAAAACGGTGTTTAGCAAGCAGGCCAGATATAGTCACGTTAACGGCGGCTCGACTCAGAAGATCGCGTACCGACGGCTTCTGTATTTCGTCAAAAGCGAGCAATACCTGCTGAAGAATTATTACCGGTGGGGTTGGTTCACTCGAAACTTCTTGAGGCTTGCCCGCTACGGGGAGTGGGTTATTGAATGTGTGAGGGTATTCCTCCTTAGGCGTCTTCCCGCAAAGTGGATTGACGAGCCGCAGGTGAACCACAGTGCAACCTGAAGGCTTCGCGATTCCCGCCGCGAGAACTCGGGGTTACGAACTCAGCGCGCTGGTGATCCTTTGGAGCACCGCGTTCATGGCGCTGAGCGCGCTGGTGGATTTTCCGATTCAACTTAACTTCGGCCAGTTTTCCGGGCTGGCTGTAATCACCGTGTCGTTCTTTCTTTCCGGGCTCGCTCTTTCTCTGCTGTTGGCTATAAAGCAGCCATGCCGGTTGCGTTCGATCTGGCCCTTTCGAGCTTTTGTAATTTTTTTGGCTGCATCTCTGCTTTGGACAACAGCTCTGCTGAACGGGATCCAAAACGCGATTGTCGCGGGCGCAATGCTGATTTTCATGTCGATTGGAGCGAGTGAAGCACGCGCCAATCCTAGTTTTGTTCGAACGGTGGAGAATCTCGTGCAGAGATGTACGATTTTCGCTTGCGTGTTGTACTCCATCTCGTTAGTACTTTATGGTTCCGGCTCCAACGAAATCATTGGCGCGCGCGGGTTCGGCCTATTTGTGTTGCCGGGAATCGCGCTTCATCTGGCGCGATGGCGCTACGGCAAATCGAGCGGCTTGGTATGGGCCACGATTTTCACAGTATTGGTTGCGGCCAGCCTTTCCCGGTTGGCGCTGGGTATCGCGATCGCTCTGTTCCTACTCTCGCAATGGTCTGCTCAGAGCTTTAGGAAAATCGCTCGCAATTTCATTCTATTGCTGGTCGTCACCGGCTCGATCTATGGAGCGCTAACGTACTTCGATGCGCTGCGAGAGCGGTTCGTGACGGGCGATATCAGCCTCCATTTAGGTGAGATTGGAATCAACGTATCGGGTCGCATCAATTTTTGGAAAGTGGCGCTCGAGTCGTTTCTCGAATCCCCGTGGTTCGGAAAGGGTGCTGGGTCAACGGAAGCACTGATCGAAGCCTATTTTCTCGATATCAGGCATCCCCACAACGACTACATCCGGATCGCGCACGATCTTGGAATTGTCGGACTTATTCTTTGGACGGTCGGGATTTTGTGCCTCCTGTGGAGACTCTTTCGCAACTGGAAGCAGATGGAACGGCAGTCGCGTGAGGACGGTTCCTTTCAACTCTTCGCCTTGTTGCTGGTGGTCGCCTACATCCTCGAAATGACCATGGAAAATGCAATGGTCTACATCTTTGTCTGTGGGCCGATCGGCCTCGCCGTGGGTGCTGCGATGGGCGCTCACACGCGTCTTTACCTGGATCGACGAATTCAAAGTGGAAATTCGCTAGAGGCGGCGCGGTGAGAATCCTGATGGTTCATAACCGCTATCAGAATCCGGGTGGCGAGGATACGGTTTACGAAGCCGAAGCCGAGCTTTTGACTGCCAACGGTCATGAGGTGGTTCGTGAGGAAGAGAACAACGATCGAATTCGCGACATGAATCCGGCTGTGACGGCCGCAGCCACTGTGTGGAACGATAACGCCCGGCGGCGGTTGGACAGACTCGTGCGGAAGCACGGATCTCAAGTCGTCCATTTTCATAACACGTTTCCATTGATTTCTCCGTCAGCGCACTACGCTGCAAGGGCGGCGGGCGCGGCGGTCGTACAGACTCTTCACAATTTCCGGTTGATCTGTCTTAACGGTTTGTTATTCCGCAGCGGGAAACCGTGTGAGGAGTGCGTTTCGAGTCGGTCGGTCTGGCCAGGCATCCGGCACAAGTGCTATCGAGATAGCCGGGCGGCGAGCGGAACGGTCGCGATTATGTTAGCGACCCACCGGGCGTTCGGAACCTGGAGTCGCGCGGTTGATGTATTCATCGCTCCGAGCACGTTTTCCGCTTCGTTGCTGGTCAAAGGTGGTCTGGCTGAAGATCGAATCGCCGTTGTTGAGAACTTCGTTACGAGCGAGGCGGTGTCGGACAGTCAAGGCGCATATTTCCTGTTCGCGGGAAGGTTATCCGAGGAGAAAGGCATCTTGACGCTTTTGGATGCCTGGGAACTTCTTGGCACATCCATTCCGCTGAGAATCGCTGGTGGCGGACCGCTTGAAGATATGGTTCGATCGAGGGCCGAGAAAACGCCAGGCGTATGTTTTCTCGGACAGGTGAGCAGAATCGAAGTGAGCGCGCAGATGCGCGACGCTGCTGCTGTGGTGTTTCCTTCGCTTTGTTACGAAGTTGCGCCGGTTTCGGTTATCGAAGCTTTGGCGGCCGGGCGGCCAGCGCTGGTGAGTGCACATGGCGCCGCCGCTTCGATCATCGAGCACGGTATCACTGGATATCATTTCAAACCGGATGATGCGACGGATCTTGCGAAACAAGTGGAATGGGTCTGGCAGGATCGAACGCGACTCGATAACTTGCGCCCGCGGTGCCGGGAAGAATACGCGCGAAGATTTACCGCGGTCCGCCATTATCAACGCCTCATGGAGATCTACGAGCAGGCGATTGCGGCGAGGGCTTCTTGATGGAGCACCGGTCAATTCTTGGGATGCGGGTGGATGCGACGACGTATGCGAATGCGACGCGCAGTGTCATCGATTGGGCTCAGAGAGGCGAGTCGCGGTACGTGTGCATTGCGAACGTGAATAGCGTGATGGAGGCGGTGGACAGCGCGGAATTCCGGGCGGCGGTGAATTCCGGGGATCTGGTGACTTCGGACGGCATGCCTTTGGTTTGGGGGCTGCGGCGGCTGGGCGTAAAAGACGCTTCACGGGTTTATGGGCCGGACCTGTTTCCTTGCGTGCTGCGGGCGGCGGAGGAGTCGGGGATTGCGGTGGGATTCTACGGGGGAGGCGATGAGCAGGTTCTCGACCGGTTGGAACTAGAGGCGCGAAAGCAATTTCCGAAGCTGCGGATCGCGTACGGTTGGGCTCCGCCGTTCCGGGAGTTGACGGCGGAGGAAGACGAGCGGGTGACGCGCCGGATCACGGAGTCGGGCGCGGGAATTGTGTTCGTGGGACTGAGCAGCCCGCAAAAAGAACTATGGATGTCGGCGCATCGGGGGCGGATTCCGGCGGTGATGTTGGGAGTCGGAGCGGCGTTCGATTTCTTCACGGGGACGAAGACACAGGCTCCGCGATGGATGATGCGGGCGGGCCTCGAATGGCTGTTCCGGCTGGGCACGGAACCGCGGCGTTTGTGGAAGCGCTACCTGAAGCAGAATCCGCGATTCGTGATGCATTTCGCATGGCAGTTGCTGCGCGGGGGCAATCAGCCATGAGTACGGCGGCGCGGGCTCGGGTTGCGGTGCGGGAATTCCGGTCGGTGGGATGGGTTCCCTGGGGACTGGCGGGGGTGGAGATTCTGGCTTTGGAGTTGGCTCTGACGCTGGGGCTGGTGGTGCGGTGGCTGGTTTCGCCTTTGTTGCGGGTTCCGATCGGGCCGGACCAATATGTCGGAATCGCGTTGGGCATTCTGGCTTTGCCGATCGTGCATTACCAGTTGGGGTTGTATCCGGGGTACTGCCTGGGTCCGGTGGAGCGGTTAAGGCGGCGGATCCTGGCGACGCTGGGGGTGTTCGGGGCGATGGTGGCGTTCGACAACATCGTGCAGCGCGGGGAGTGGTCGCGCGGAGTGCTGTTGTCCACGTTCGTGCTGGCGCTGTTTCTACCTCCGCTGGCGGAGTCCGCGATGCGGTGGTGGCTGATCCGGACGAAGCGGTGGGGGCTTCCGGTGTTGCTGCTGGGGGCTGGCGAAACGGGCGCGTCGATTGCGCGGACGCTGTCGGCGGAGCAGCAGTTGGGTCTGGTTCCGATCGGATTTTTAGACGACGCGTCGGCGCGATGGAACACGCTGGTCGAGGGAGTGCCGGTGCTGGGTCCATTGGGACTGGCTCCGGAATTTACGGAGCGGGCGGAGGCGGCGATTGTGGCGCTGCCGGAACTGGGTCCGCGAGAGTTGGGCGCGCTGTTGAACGAGCTGAACTTCCCGCGGGTGCTGGTGATTCCGAATTTCACCGGGATGCAGACGCTGTGGGTGACGGCGCGGGATCTGGGCGGCGCGCTGGGCTTAGAGATCAAGAAGAACCTGCTGCTGCCGCGGAACCTGTTCCTGAAACGCCTGATGGATCGGCTGATCGGGATTCCAGTATTTCTACTGAGCGTTCCGGTGCTGGCGGTGTTAGCGATCTGCGTGAAGGTGGTCTCGCCGCGGGGTCCGGTGTTCCACCGGCAGCGGAGAATCGGGTTCGACGGGCGGGAATTGAATGTGTGGAAGCTGCGGACGATGCATCCGGACGCGGCTGCGCTGCTGGAGTCGTGGCTGGAGGCGCATCCGGAGGCGCAGGAAGAATGGCAGAGCCATTTCAAGCTGCGGCGGGATCCGCGCGTGCTGCCGTTTGTGGGAGCGTTCCTGCGGCGATTCAGTTTGGATGAGCTGCCGCAGGTACTGCACGTGCTGCGGGGCGAGATGAGCCTGGTGGGTCCGCGGCCGTTTCCGGAGTATCACCTGGAGCGGTTTCCACCGGAGTTCCGGGCGCTGCGGACGCGGGTACTGCCGGGGATTACGGGGTTGTGGCAGGTGACGGCGCGGAGCGATGGCGACTTGGCGATCCAGGAGTCGCTCGACACGTACTACATCCGGAATTGGTCGCCGTGGCTGGATTTGTATTTGTTGGCGCGTACGGTTTCGGCGGTGTTGATGGCGCGCGGCGCGTATTAGCTTTGGGGAGAGCACTTACTGCGCTCGACTTCGTCTCGCTTCGTGCGCGCCTTGATGCCTGGCTCGTGCTGCCGCTTTATAGGCGGATCGAGCGGACGGCGGTCGGCGCTACAATACTTGCCACACACTTATGAAACGTTTACTGGGATTGCTCTGTTTGCTGCCCTTACTGGCGCTCGCCGATAACAAAGTGGAGGTCGGCGACATCAACGGTGCGAAGTTCCGCATCGACGTTCCGGAGAAATGGAATGGCGGAATGGTGGTGTATTGCCACGGCTACAGTCCGACGCCGCAGGGGTTCGATGCGAACGGCAAGCTGAATCCGGTGCTGCAGGTGTTCGTCGATCAGGGCTACGCACTGGTGCAATCGGGCTACGCTGCGGGCGGCTGGGCGATTCAGGAAGCGGTGGTGGATACGGAAAGCCTGCGGCGTTATTTCGTGAAGAAATACGGCGCTGCGAAGGAGACGTACGTCACCGGGCATTCGATGGGCGGCTTCCTCACGATGGTGTTGATGGAGACGTATCCGACGGTGTACGACGCGGGGATGCCGTTGTGCGGACCGCTGGCTCCGACGACGTGGTTTATGGCGCGGGGGGCGTTCGACGGGCGGGTACTGTTCGATTACTACTTCCCGGGCGTGTTGCCGAATCCGGCGAAGGTCCCGCAGGATTTCCGGAATACGAAAAATGTGGCGGCGAAGGTTCTGGCGGCTTTGGATGCGGCTCCCGCGAAGGCGGAGATTTTGCGGCGCCGGGATGGCGTGAAGACGAATCAGGATCTGGCGGCGACGGTGACGTTCATCACGGATATTCTGCGCGAGTTGCAGGCGCGGACAGGCGGGAATGCGTTCGACAACCGGAATGTGATTTACAACCTGACGCCGGACGACAACGCGGTGAATGCGGGCGTGGCGCGGTACGAGGCGGATCCGAAGGCGACCGCTTACATGCGCGCGTTCTACACGCCGACGGGCAAGATTCAGAAGCCGATGCTGGCGATCCACACGAGCTACGATCCGATTGTTCCGACGTGGATTCCGAATATGTACGAATCGCTTTCCGACCAGGCGGGTACGTCGTCGTTGTTCGTCCAGCAGTATGTGAAGCACGATGGACATTGCGCGATCACGCCGCAGGAGACGGGCAGGGGCTTCTCGCAGTTGCGCGAGTGGAAGTCGAGCGGCGTGCGTCCGAAGGGCGGAGATCAGGCTACGTCGGGCGGCGGCGGGAATTAGCGGAAGTCCCATCGCTCACGCTCACGGTTCAAGCCGGCGTGGGCGACCGGGTCAGGCGTTTAGGATCGCGAAGGGGCGGATGGGGGCTCCGGTGGCTCCGCGAAGTTTCAACGGCGCGGCGGCGAAGAGGAATTCTTTCACTCCGGCGGCGGAGAGTTCTTCGAGGTTCAGGCACTCGAGGATGTGGATGCCTTTTTCGACCAGTAGGTGGACGTGAACTTCCATGTCTTTGGACGGCACACGTTCGAAGGCGACCGTGTCGGAGCCGGCCGCGAAGATTCCTTTGGCGCTCAGCCATTGGGCGCCCGGCAGGGTGACGCCGGGTCCGTTCACATACTGATTGATTCCGCCGGTGATGAACTGTTTGGCGTCTTCAAAGAAACGCGCCCAGCCGGTGCGGATCAGCGCGACGTCTCCAGGCTGCAGGTCCACTTCGCAGGCGGCGAGGTCTTCGGGCGTGATGGTGAAGCCGGCGGGCAGCGCCATCGTTCCTAAACGCCCGGCGATGTCGAAGAGGACGCCGCGCCGGAGGATCGGCGCTACTTCATCGATGCCGTATTTACCCATTCCGCCAGTCGCGCTCTGCTCGACGGGCACGTCGCCAAACCAGCGTCCGTCGCAGGAAAAATGCGACAGCGCGTCGATGTGAGTTCCGACGTGAGAGCCGAGCGCGATCGCGTCCGAGGCGGAGCTTCCGCCGTTCGCGCCCACGATTTCACCGTGCTGCTTGACGAGTCCTGCGATGTAGGGCGGATGCGTTGGAAAGTGCGGCATCCCTGGGAAGTAGGAATGCGCGAGGTCGATCACGCGCGCACCTTGGGCGAGATCCAGGGGATTCAATGTGCCACCTCCGGCAAAAAGAAGAAGACCATCGCGAGCATCAGATAGACGGCCAGTAATTGTGCGCCTTCGAGCCAGTTCGTTTCGCCGTCGCTGGCAATTTGCCCGACAATCAACACGGAGAGGCCGATGGCCATTACCTCGGCGGGCGAGAACACCAGGTTCATCGGCGCGGGTCCGATGAAGTGGCTTAACAGGACTAGCAAGGGTGCGACGAACAAGGCGATCTGCAGGCTGGAGCCGATGGCGATGCCAAGAGCAAGGTCCATGCGATTCTTGCGCGCGACCATCACGGCGGTCGAATGCTCAGCGGCGTTGCCGACGATGGCGACGACGATGACGCCGACGAAGATCTGCGACATACCGAAGGCGTGCGCGGCGGCCTCTACGCTGCCGACAAGGATTTCGCTGATCCAGGCGATCATCGCGGTCGAGACTGCGAGTACGATTAGCGATTTCCGCATGGTCCAAACTTCACCGTCGGTTTCGATTTCCGCCGAGCCGCAACCCTGAAACAGAGACTTGTGGGTCTTCAGCGAGAAGAGTAGGTTCAAGCCGTATGTCGCGAGCAGCACCAGCGCGATTTCGAAGCTGAGGTCCTGCTCATTGGCGCGCACGTTGGGTCCTCCGAGCCAGTGAAACGAGGCGGGGATCACCAGGCCGATGACGGCCAGCGTCAGCATGCTGGCTTGCGATCGGGCCGCGGTCGCGTTGAAGTGCTGGATCTTGAAACGGAGTCCGCCGGCGACGACGGAGGCTCCAGTGACCAGCAGGATGTTGCCGATGATGGAGCCGGTTAATGACGCTTTGACGACGAAATACAGGCCCTTATGCAAAGCGACGAGGGCGATGATGAGTTCCGCTGCATTGCCGAAAGTGGCATTCAGTAGGCCTCCGATGCCTTCTCCGGTCTTGGACGCAAGGTGTTCGGTGGCGGAGCCGAGCCAGCCGGCGAGCGGGACGATGGCGATGGCGGCGGTGATGAAGATCGCGGTATGCGCGTCCGGCCGAAGAAATTTCAAGGCAATCGCGACGGGAACAAAAATCAGGAGCCAATTCATCGGGCGGCGCGGGCCTTTCCTTTAGCTGTGTTGCGGCTCGACTTCGCGGGGGAGAGAATGGCCGCTTTCGAGGACCAGCGGCCGAGCCGGTATTCGCGTGTGTAACCAGCGGTCAGGTTGCGGATGGCGACCATGACAGTGCCGGTGGCGTCGCAGGTGAATGTTTCTTGAATGCGCTGGGGAGGGCCGGAGTAGTTGCGGACAGCCACGCGGGACAGGTCCGCGATGGCGAGGGCCGGGTCGAAGGGAAAGAGGATCTCGTCCCAGATCGCGACGTCGCCCGAAGGCTGGCCGAGGGCAGTCAGGTGGCCAGCTTCGAGATAGCGGAAGTGACCGATATTGTGGGCGGGGTAATACTGCCGGGTGGTTTCGAGAGGCGCTTCGGTGTCGCCTGGAAGTTTGGTCCCGCGCGCAAAGAGCACGTCGAAGAAGACCGCGACGCCGGCGTCCGCTTCGCGCCAGACTCCGAAATTCCGGGTGAATCGTTCGCGCAATACGTAGCCGGACTGCTCGTCGGCCTGGATCGCCAAGCCGATCGCAGTGGCTGAGCGGGTGTAGGCGCTGCGTTTCACTTTGCGGCCGAAGCGTTCCTTGAGGACGCGGGCGACCAGGGGCAGTTCGCTCGCGCCGCCTGTCAGGTAGACCGCTTCCAGATCGTCGCCTCCGTTGGCCTTCAAAAGATCGTCCACCGCGCGAATGGTTTCGTCGAGCAGCGGACGGGCAAGGTCGTAGAAGTCGCTTGCCGCCACGCTGACTTCGGTCCAGCCGGGGCGGATCGCGGCGAGATCGATGACCAGCTTGCGGGAATTCGGATGCAGGGTTTCCTTCTGCTGCCGGCACTCCTCGTGCAGGCGGAAGGATTCGGCGGCGGTCAGAATGGCGTTCGATTCCCCGGCGGCGGCGAGCGCCAGGTCCCCCAGAATCTCGTCGAAGTCGTCGCCGCCGAGCGTGCCGATGCCTTCGCTGGCGGTCACCGAATGCGCTTTTTCCGCGACCTCGACCAGTGAGGCGTCGAACGTTCCGCCACCGAGGTCGTAGACCAGGATGCGCGTGCCGGTGGCGGCGGACGGGCGGTTCTTGTGGCCGTATTCGATGCTGGCGGCGGACGGTTCGTTCAGCAGGCCGAGAACGGAGAATCCGGCGCGGCGAAAGGCTTCGACGGTAAGGAAACGCTGGTTGCTGTTGGCGTTCGCGGGGACGCCCAGCATGATTTCCAAAGGCTCGCCGGGCTTAGCGCCGAGGCTCGAATGCTCGCGAATGTGGTGGTGTAAGGCGGTGCAGAGTCCGGTGAGGAGTTCGGATACCGAGACCAATTCATCGCCGACTTCGAGGCGCGTGCCTGGACCGGCGTCTTCGAGGGCGCGCTTGACGGATCGGATCAAGGTCCAGCCGGGTTCGGTTTGTTTGGCCCAGGCATCCCAGCCGTAAAGGCGTTCCGCGCCGCGGAGGGCGAGGAGCGGCGGAAACCAGTCGAAGGCGCCTTCTTCGGTCTCAAAAGACACGACCGGATAGTTGCCGCGATCCGCCACGGCAACGACGATTCGAGTTGTGCCGAAATCGATTCCCAGTCGCACGTTCGCACACCGATATTACAATGAAGAACTATCATGCGGCACATTGGAATCCTGTTCGCGCTGGCAGTCTCGGCATTTGGGGAAGATCACGGCAAACATATTTTCAACCTGAAGCAGCTGACTTCGGGTGGAAATCAGAATGCGGAGGCGTACTGGTCGCCGGACGGAAAGCGGTTGGTTTTCCAGTCTACGCGTTCGCCGTATGAGTGCGATCAGATTTACATCATGAACGCGGACGGCAGCGACCAGCACATGGTTTCTACCGGCAAGGGCGTGACGACCTGCGCATATTTCACTAAAGACAACAAGCACATCGTGTACGCGTCCACGCATGAGCGCGCGCCAGGCTGTCCGCCACGCGCGGATCGCAGTAAGGGCTACGTTTGGGCCGTGTATGCGGGTTTCGATATTTTTCTGGCGACGGACTCGGGAAAGATTCTGAAGAAGCTGACGGATGCCGAAGGCTACGACGCGGAGGCGACGATCAATTGGAAGCGCAACGAAATCGTGTACACGTCGCTCGCGTCGGGTGATTTGGAGCTTTGGAAGATGAAGCCGGACGGCAGCAAGAAGCAGAAGCTGACGTCGCAGGTCGGGTACGACGGCGGCGCGGTGTTCTCGCGCGATGGGAAACAGATCGTATGGCGCGCGCATCATCCGACCAAGGCTGAGGATATTGAGAAATCCAAGGCGCTGCTCAAAGACAATCTGACGACGCCAATGAAAATGGAGCTGCTGGTTTCGGATGGCGACGGGAAGAACGCGAAGACGATCACGGATTACGGATGCGCGAATTTCGCTCCGACGTTCACGCCAGACGGCAAGAAGATCCTGTTCGCGTCGAACAAACACAAATGCGACGGGCGGGATTTTGAGTTGTACCTGGTTGGCGTGGATGGGTCCGGGCTCGAACAGGTGACCACGTTCGGGGGCTTTACGTCGTTTCCGGAGTTCTCGCCCGACGGCAAGAAGCTGGTGTTCGCGTCGAGCTTTAACGGGACAGGCCGCTACGAATTCAATATCTTTGTCGCCGATTGGAAGCCGTGATTTTTAGGCATTGTCGAGCTCTGAGTTTGCTGCTTGTGGCATGTGGCGTGACGAGCGCACACGACTTGTACCTGATGCCGGGGAAGTTCACGGTGAAATCAGGCGAGCGGCTGACGATCGGGATTCATAACGGCGACGCGTTTCCGGAGAGCGAGGACGCGCCGGTGATTTCGCGGCTCCGCGATGTCCGGCTGGGCACGGCGAAGGTCGAGCGGCTGCACGACGCGGCCAAAAAAGGGATCGGCGAGGTGGTGGTTCCTCAAAAAGGGACGCTGATTCTGACGACGCGTACGGTCCCGAATTTCATTGAGCTGAAAGGTGTCGATTTCGAGAAGTACCTTCTCGAAGAAGGGCTGGACGATGTGCAACGGTACCGGCGGGAACATCGTGAGACGGATCAGCCGGGGCGCGAGCGGTATGCGAAGTTCGCCAAGTCGATTGTGACCAGCGGGGCGCCGGACGAGGGGTATAAGAAGCTGGTTGGTTTCACGATCGAGATCATTCCGGAGCGGAATCCGGCGACATTGATTTCGGGCGAGGAGCTGCCAGTGCAGGTCCTGCTCGACGGGAAGCCGGCGTTCAATCTGTCGGTCGAGGCTTCGAATGAAACGGACACGCGGATTGTGGGACGGCTGGATTCTTCCGGGCGAATTCGGATTCCGATTACGCGCGCCGGGCGTTGGAGGATTCACACGCTGGCGATGCGCCGCGCTGCGCAGCCGAAGGCCACAGGCGACGTTAGCGAAGATGCAAAAACGAAGCCAGCCGATTGGGAAAGCTTTTGGGCTTCGCTGACTTTTGAAGTTCGTCAATAAGGAGACTGGATGTTGCTGCGATCGTTTGCGGTTTTACTGCTATCCGCTTTGGTGCTGAATACGGTGGAGGCGCAGCCCGCTGCGCGGAAGAAGCGGGTGCTTGCTATTGGGGCGGTCAAAGGTTTTCAGCACGACTCCGTGTCGGATGGCTTGGCGACCATTTGGAAGATGGGCCAGGATACCGGTCTGTGGGATACGTTCATCAAGACCGACACGCAGCTGATCACGCGCAAGAAGATGAAAGATAACGCGAAGAATCTGGATTATTTCGACGCGGTTTTCTTCTACACGACCGGCGAGTTGGACATGGACGACGAGCAAAAGGCGTCGCTGCTCGCGTTCGTGAAGGAAGGCCACGGCTTCATTGGCGGGCACAGCGCGATTGACACGTTCTACAAGTGGCCGGAATACGGCGAGATGACGGGAGCGTATTTCGACGAGCATCCCTGGGGGACCTTTCAGGCTCCAGTGATTGTCGAGGACCGCGGCAGTCCGATCACGAAGGCGTTTCCGGCTTCGTTTGTGATTCACGATGAGATTTATCAGCCGAGCGCGATTTTCTCGCGCGCGAACGTGCGGGTTCTGATGCGGCTGGACGAGTCCAAATTAGATTTGAAGAATCCAAGGGTGAAGCGGGCCGACCACGATTTCGCGGTTGCGTGGGTGAAGAATTACGGCAAGGGCAGAGTGTTCTATTCGACGTTCGGGCATCGCGAGGATGCCTGGGCGAGGCCGGACGTCCGTACGATGTACACGGAAGCGACGAAGTGGGCTTTGGGTCTCACCGAGACGGATACGACGCCTCGACCGAGGCCCTAGGACAGATTGATCGCAGTGGAACCCCGCCATTGCCGGCGGGGTTTTGTTTTGGTCGGCTCCCTTAAGAGTCCGTTTTAGAAGACGTCCGCTCCCTTTACGGTCGCGGTTCCGTGCGGAGGCGGAATCCCTTGCCAGATGTTGTCCCTTCAACTAGCGGGTTATTAGAACCGGAAGTCCCGTCGCTTACGCTCCGGGTTCAATCGCGCGGCGCCAAAGCGCGACGTGTCACGCTTCGATTGGAGTCGGTCAGCACGGGGCGCTAGCGTTCGCCACGGAGGGCTGCGTTCACCTCTTCGCGCACTTTGGCCGCGAATGCGGGATCCTGCATTTTCGCGACGGTGATTTCTTCGAGCATCACACCGATTGGACGCGCAGCCTGCAAGGCCGGTGCTTCCGCCTGGTAGGCTGCGACTTCTTCGGCGAGAATCGCCACTTGCTCCGCACTGAGGCTTTCGATCAAGCCGCGCAATTTGTTTCGGATTTCCATTTTTTACCTTTCTTGTCCGACGATTCGAGCGTGTTCTTCCCGGCGCTGGAGCGCCCATGTCTGATGATTAGCCGCCTGGATTTCGAGTTCGGCTGCCTGGTGGTGCAGGATGCCCGAAAGCGTCTGCGTGGGATCGAACACGATGCTGCCTTCGTGCTCGGCGGCGTCGGCCATCAATTCCGTGGTTTTGCGGAGGCGGTCCTCCGCAACTTCCCGGAGGGCGGCTGCCTGCGCACGGTATTGGGCGCCCGCCAGTTCGAGCGTCTCGATTTCCGCAGCCGGAAGCAGATGTTCCAGCACTCTGCTGTTGGAGGCCGTCACCAGCCGGTGATGGGCGTCGATTTTGCCCACTTTGTCGAGGCCGTCGGACGGGCTCCATTTCCGGCCATCCACGCGCGCCGCGATCAATGTGTCTTCAAGCTGGCGGGTTGCGGTGCGCCTGGCCTCGGACAGGTCCTTGGCCTCGCGGACTAGCCTGCCTTGGGCTGTTTTCAGTTGGGCGACCCGGTTGACTCGTTCTTCGTATGCCAGGCGCGCCGCTTCGACGGCGGGTCCGGCAAAGACCTCGACGCAGATTTCGGCGGCGCGGCGGTGCAAACTCTCGATTGACATAAACGTCCCCTCGCGACTGGAGAGTAACGCAAGGGTGTCCGCATTCCGCGTTTACAGATACGCAGAAAGCTTGTGTTATCAAGCGGAAAGAAAATCTTGGATACGTGTGATCAGCGCGGGAACAGGGCGGTTCGGAGGGCTTGGACGCGCTTTTTCAGAGAGGATTCAAAGGATTGCCGACTGACGGCGATCTGCTTTTGAAAGGGGGCTTGGCGGAGTTCCTTTTTGGACGACCCGGGCATCCGCTCGACGGCTTCGGAGAAAGCTCGAGGAGCCGCCTCCGCGAAACCGACGATGGCGCGAAAGTATCCGAACTGATTGGGTACTTTTTTGCAACCTTTGACGAGAGCGTCCAGAATTTCGGCGCGATCCGCCGTCGTCAGTAAGTGGCTGGTTCCGATGACGCCGCCCCATTCGTCGAAAAACGGACCTTGGGGCAGGAGGAGATCGACCGACTGGCGGAGACACTTGATGGGACGAAGGGGGTAGTGCCTGTGCCCTTCGGACGCCAGCGAATCGCGATACAGACGGGCCGAGATTTGGTAGATACCGGAATAGGGCTGACGATTCTCGTGGGCCAGACGGCCGAATCGCTGCTTGGCCGGTTCAAAGAGCGCGCCTTTACCTTCCCAGAAACTGATGCCTTGATCCAGGTCGCCCAGGTTGTGGGTAAGACTGGCGGCCAATTTCATGGTTTCGATCTCTAAACCCGGCGTGCGAAACGAAGCCAAAAACACCTGCGCCTCACGCGATAGCTCTGTATCGATTGCAGTTACGGCTTTTTCGGCGGAGTTTGTGTCGCCTAAAACCAGAAAGCGGCCTAGTGCTCCGGCGATCACGCTGAACCACTCGCCGTTGTGTCCGCTGACGGTGTTCGACAAGCGATCACCGGTGCCAACGTAGCGCCGAGACACCGGGGCAAGGTTCCAATCCGCCCAATGGAGTGCGAAATCGAACATAGCGCGGGCCTCGTCGAGATCGCGGGTCCGGCGCCAGATGAGACCGCGAATCTTGGTATCCACGTCGGTCGGGACGAAGGTAGCGACGGTCGAGTGATGGGCCGCCACGCAAAGGCGGAAATAGCCGGCGAGATCCGCTGGGTCCGCATCCGCGTTCAGGAAGTCGAGATAGGGAGCGTCGGGGATCTCTCTGTCGAACAGGAACGGCGCCGTGTTTCGGGCGAGTTCGACGATGGTGCGGGGAGCGATCCAATCGTGCCAAGCGGAGGTTTCAGCGAGCAACTGTCTATAAGGATACCGTGCGACGTGGATTGGTGACGGGTTTTGGAAGACGCTTGCCTTACCTTGCCGCTCGTGTAACGTCAATTCCCGGTGCGACGCCTACACAGGGTTCGCATACTTCAAGAGGTCCATCCTATGTTCAAGTTGTTTTTATTGAGCCTGACGCTCGCGACCAGTCTGTTCGCGCGCGAGGCGCTGCTGTTGCGCTACCCCAGCTATCATCAAGGCCGCATTGCCTTTAGCCACATGGGCGATATCTGGACCGTGGATGAAAACGGCGGGAATCTGCAGCGCCTGACGGTGCATTCGGCGCGCGATATCAATCCGCGATTTTCGCCGGACGGCAAGTGGGTCGCGTTCTCGAGCGACCGTGCCGGCAATCTCGACGTCTTCATCATTCCGGCCGAGGGCGGAACGGCCAAGCAGCTGACTTTTCATTCCGCCGACGACAACGTCCTCGATTGGACGCCGGACTCGCGTTCCGTGCTGTTCTCGAGCCAACGCGGCGAAGATTTCATGGGCAAGCTGTACACCGTCTCGATCGACGGCGGCATGGAGCGCAACGCGGGTCCTGACATGGGCATCGCCGGATCCTATTCGCCCGACGGCAAGAAGATCGCGATCAACCGCAAGGGGCAAGTCTACTGGCGCAAATACTATCGCGGCTCCTATCAGACGGATGTGACGGTAATGGACATCGCGAGCAAGAAGTTTACGGATTTGACGGATTACGACGGTATGGATTCGTGGCCGATGTGGGGCCACGACGGCCACGTCTATTTCGTCAGCGATCGCGAGGACACCACTAAGACGACGGGTGTGACCAACATCTGGCGTGTTTCGGAAAAAGGCGGCAAGGCGGAGAAGGTGACGCAGTTCAAGACCGGCGACGTGCGGTTTCCGTCCATCAGCTCCGACGGCAAGATGATTGTGTTCGAACACGATTTCGGTCTCTGGAAGATGCCGGTCGCGAGCAAGAATCCGACGCAGGTGAAGGTCAACATCAACGCCGAGGTTCAGGAGAATCTGGCGGAAGTTCGCGACTTTAATTCGCGCGTGGACGATTATTCGCTTTCTCCGAATTCACGGCGGATCGCGTTCTCGATTCACGGCGAGATCTTTACGGCTCCGGTGGACGAAGGCGACTTGCGGCAGATCACCGACAATCCGTCGCGCGATCAGAATCCGATCTGGTCGCCGGATGGCAAGCAACTGGCGTTCCTGTCGGATCGCAGCGGGCGCGAAGAGATCTACGTGATTGCGGCCGAGGGCGGCGACGCGATGCGGGTTACGGACATGGACAACCTGAAGTTCGGAATGTCGTGGTCGCCCGATTCGAAAGAGATCGCGTTTACGACCTCCGACAGCAAGCTGCACAAGTATTCATTGGGTTCGAAACAGACGATCGAGCTGGCTTCGTCCAAGTACGGCAACATTAACGCGGCCAGTTTCTCGCCGGACGGCAAATGGGTGACGTTCTCGGGCCAGGATGCGACGCGGACCAGCGACGTTTATCTGGTTCCGTCGAATGCCAGCGCGAAGCCGCGCAAGGTGACGTTCGATTCCTACGACGACTTGCAGCCGCGCTTCTCAGCGGACGGTAAGAAAATTTATTTCGTGCGCAGCGACCGCGGTGTGCAGGGATCGCTGGTGGGCGGCAATCCTTCGAGCCAGATTTTTGTCGTTGCGCTCGAACGCCAGGACAAGGATCCGTCGGATCCGGATGAGAATGCTCCTGAGGCCGATGCGGCGGCGGGTGCTCGACGGGGCGGCGGTGGTCCGGGCGCGCAGGTCGCGGCCGTTAAGGACGTCGTAATCGATTGGGACGGCTTGAAGCGCCGGACTCGTCAGGTGACGCGCATGCCGTTCCCGGTTTTCAATTTCACAGCGGCGCCGGATAGCAAGACGCTGGTGTTCGCGACCACCGAGCCGGGCGCGGCGCGTCCGACGCCGGTGATTTACTCGATCCAGGACGACGGCAAGCGTCTGACTCGCGTCGCTGCGCTGCAAGGCGGCGACGGAGCGGCCGGGGGACGCGGTGGACGCGGCGGTGGAGGCGGATTCGGCGGCGGACCTCGCGGCCTTACCGTTTCGCGCGACGGCCGTAGCGTGTTCTACATGGAAGGTGGCAGCGTGTACTCGAGCGCCTTGGCAGCGCCTGCCGGCGGGGCTGCCGCGACTCCGTTTGGCGGCGGAGCTCGCAAGATGGTCAGCTTCGACGCGAAGGTGAAGGTCAACAAGCCGGCCGAGTGGGCGGAGATGTTTGGCGACGCCTGGCGCACGATGAAGTACCGCTTCTACGACGCCAAGATGCACGGCATGAACTGGGACGCGATGCGCTCGAAGTATCAGCCGCTGGTCGAATTCGTTGGCGACAAACACGAACTGCTGAATATCGTGAATGAGATGATCGGCGAACTGAACGCTTCGCATACGGGCGCTGCGCCGGGTCCGGGTCAGCGCGCGGAAGGCGCCGCGGCGACGGTGCACCTGGGAGTCGAACTCGAAGCCGACGATCAGGCCGGCCGCTATCGCGTGACGCACGTCTATGAAGAGGGTCCAGCGGACAAGGATTGGGTGAAGGTCAAGAAGGGCGACTACCTGATCGCGATCGAAGGCACTCCGGTGCTGGCTACGGACAATTACTGGAAGCTGCTGAATCATCGGCTGAACCGCAAGGTCGCGGTGACGTTCAACAGCAAGCCGAACGACGACGGTGCGTGGCAGACGCGCATCGAACCGATCGCGGCAGCCGCGTACAGCAATTTGCGTTATGACCGCTGGGTGAAGGACCGTACCGACCAGGTGGAGAAGATGACTGGCGGCAAGATCGGTTACCTGCACATCAAGGCCATGGATCCGGTTTCGTTGAAGAAATTCGAGAAGGACATCCATGAGCTGCGCGACAAGAAGGCGTTGATCATCGACCAGCGCTTCAACGGCGGCGGCAACATCGAGCAGGAATTGCTGGCGATTCTGGTCCAGAAGCAGTATCAGATCTGGCAGCCGCGCGGCACGGAAGAAAGCGGACGCCCCTTCGCCGGATACTTCGGACCGAAGGTGGTTCTGCAGAACTGGCGCTCCGCTTCAAATGCGGAAATGTTCCCAGCCGGATTCAAGTTGTTAGGCCTCGGGAAGACGATCGGCACGCCTACGATGGGCGCGGTGATTGGAACGGGTAGCTATTCGCTGATCGATGGCTCGACGGTCCGTACGCCGGGCGTCGGAGTCTATCTGGCGGATAAGCAGCACACCAACATGGAGAACTACGGAGTCCGGCCGGACATCCTGGTGGAGAATTCGCCGGAAGACAACCTGAGCGGCAAGGATCGCCAGTTGGAAACGGCGATTGCGGAGTTGATGAAGCAGATCCAGTAGTTCCGGGTTTTGGATCGGCGAGAGGGCAGGCCGCAAGGTCTGCCCTTTTTCTTTGGTGCGAAGACTAGACGTCCGCTTCAGCTTGTCAGCTTGGCGACATTTCCACTACGATGAACGCGTGGAGATCACCGATCTCTTGCGTCGCGCGCACCTTGGGGATGGTGACGCGCTGAACTCCGTTATTCCTCTCGTATACAACGAACTGCGCCGTCTCGCGTCGAATTATCTGCGGCGGGAACAGGGTCCTGTGACGATGCAGGCGACGGCGCTGGTCCACGAAGCGTACCTGCGGATTGCCGGGTCGCCTCTTCCCGCTTACGAGAATCGATCGCACTTCTATGGAATCGCGGCACGCGTGATGCGGCAGGTTTTGGTGGATATGGCGCGCGCGCGGTCGGCGGAGAAGCGCGGTCCGGGGCTGGAGGTCACGCTGCCGGACCTGGATATTTTGGGGGCTTCCACTCAGAATGAATTTCTTGCCCTCAATGACGCGCTGGATCGACTGGCGGCGTTGCAACCGCGAAAGGCGCATCTCATTGAGCTGCGATTTTTTGGCGGCATGACGGCGGAGGAATCGGCGGAGGCTCTGGCGCTTCCGGTCCACACCGTCCGGCGCGAACTGCGCGTCGCGCAGGCGTGGCTGCGCAGGGAACTGGCTTCGTAGGGCGAGGATTCGATGAGCCCGGACGTAGAGCGCATTTTCGACGAAGTCGCGGACCTTAGCGCGGAGGAGCGCGCGCGGTACTTCAGCGAACATGCTGTGGATGCCCGGGTCCGCCGCGAGGTCGAATCCTTGTTGCTGCACGACGCGGGTTCGAGCGCGCGGATTCTGGCGCCGATCGCGACGCTGGCCGGGAGCCTCGGCGCCGATCGGGTTGGACGCCGTTGCGGGCCTTATGAACTCAAGGAGCTGATTGGGCGTGGCGGGATGGGATCCGTTTACCGCGCGGAACGCGTGGACGGCGAGGTCCGGCGGAGCGTTGCGGTCAAGTTGATGCAAGGCGGCTCGGGTGATCCAGTTCAGCGGATGCGGTTCCTGCAGGAACGGCAGATTCTGGCAAGCCTTTCGCATCCGAATATTGCTGGGTTGTTGGATGCCGGGCACAGCGAGGACGGTCAGCCGTACTTCGTGATGGAGTTGGTGGAGGGTAAGCGCATCGACGAATTCTGCGTGGATCTGCCGCTTCGGCAAAGCATCGCGCTTTTCCTGAAGGTCTGCGACGCCGTGTCGTTTGCGCATAGCCGGTTAGTGGTCCATCGCGATTTGAAGCCGAGCAACATTTTGGTGACGCCAGGCGGAGAGCCGAAGCTGCTCGATTTCGGTATCGCGAAGCTTCTCGATCTCGAAGCAAACGAGACGATGACGATCGAGCGGGCGATGACGCCGGCGTATGGAAGTCCGGAGCAGGCGTCCGGCGAAGCGGTGACGACCGCGACCGATACCTACTCGCTGGGCGCGGTTCTCTATAAGATTCTGACCGGCCGGCCGCCGCACGAAGAAGAGGGTTCGACGCCGGCCGCCATGCTGACCGCCCTGCTGACCAAGGACGTCGTGCGCCCGAGCCAAGCCAAGCCGGCACTTGCCGGCGACATCGATGCGATCGTCATGAAGGCGTTGCGCAAGGAACCAGACAAACGCTATTCGTCGGTAGATCAGCTGGCGGACGACTTGCGGCGATACCTCGAGTCGCGTCCGATTCGCGCGCGCGAGGGCGAGTCGCTGTACCGGATCGGAAAATTCATGCGCCGGTACTGGATTCCGGTGACGGCATCGCTCGCCGCGATCGTCGCGTTGACGGTGGGCTTGCTGGTGATCGCGCGCGAACGGCAGATTGCGGATCGGCGCTTTCGATTGGTCCGGGAATTAGCCGGGAATTTGTTCGTGATCGACGACCGGATTGCGCCTCTGCCAGGATCCACAGATGCGCGGCGTTACATCGCCGACACGGCGTTGCGGTATTTATACAACATCGGAAGCGAAGCGACCGAGCCGGATCTGATGCTCGAAGTAGCGGACGCGTACCGGCGGACAGCCGATGTCCTCAGCCGGCGCGGGAGGCCCAGCCTCGGGCTTCCGAAGGAAGCTTTTCAGGCGCTCGAGAATGGCGATCGATTGCTTGAGCGCGCACTGGCGGCGCATCCGAAAGATCAGGAAATTTTGCGGGCGATCGTCACCAATCGGATGCGGGCGATGTCGGTGCTGAGCCACGGAGACGATTCGTCGAAGGCTTTGGAGATCTCCGGCGTTCTAACGAAGCGTGTGGAACAATTCTCCGGGGGAAGCCTGAAGATCGAGGATCTTCTGTTGGTGCAGTCGGCGTATTCGAGCCTCGGGGTCGCGTATCTAAATGGCGGGCGGGTGGAGCAGGCGCGCAAGTACGCCGAGCTGTCTGTCGAATTCGCGCGGCTCCACGCGGAGGGAGCTAAGACGCCGGAAGCGAATCTCGCTTACGGCGGGGCGTTGCGCATCTATGGCACATTCCTGCGCTATGACGGCCAATTGGAGAAGTCGCTGGAGGTGCTGGAGAAAGCACTGCGCGTCGTGAACCCGCTTCCGGAACTGCGCGGGAAGCCTGGCGAGTTGGGCAACGTCTATTACTTTCTTGGAATCGTGAATGGAGAAGTGGATTCGCTGAGCCTGGGCCGTATGGAACCTGCGATCGAGGAACTGGAGCAGTCCCTCGCGATCGGTAGAAGGCGTATCGCCGAAGACCCGAAGGATCAAGACGCGAAGCTAGACTTCGCGCAGACCGCTTTGAAACTCGGCCGGATTCTGGATCTGTCGGATCCGGCCAGGGCGCTCAGTGTGTATGACGAAGCGTACCGGACGATGAGCGCCGCCCCGGCGGGTGCTGCGAATCGCGAGAATTACCTGGTGAGGCTGGGGGCGGAGTCCACGTTCAGCTTGCGGACGCTGGGTCGTTCGCTCGAAGCGAAACGGCGGATGACGACGCTCGCGGCCTTTCTGCCCAAGAATTCGAAGACGGAATCGTACGGGCCCACCGGTTCGCTCGAGTCCTATTACCGGGCGGAAGCGGAAATGTACGTTGTCGCTGGAGATGTCGCCGCGGCGATTAAGATCTATCGCGGGATGCTGAGCGCGTTTGCCGCGGACAAAATTGCTCCGCGGGAAGACTTGGCCGACGCGCTGGGGCTCTCGCTGAAGCAAGCGCGGCTGGCGCAGTTGCTTCGCAAGTCCGGCCAGGATGAGGAAGCCGGTCGCTTGGACGCGCAGCGGCGGGAACTCTGGACGCATTGGGATCAGCGGCTGCCGAACAACACGTTCGTGCGGCGTCAGGTGGCCGAAGCTTCGCGGCAAAATTAGGGAAGCCGGCGCATCGTCATTTGATGCTGTAGTCTGCTGTCGAACAACTTGGCGCGATCAGCGTCCCGGCGCTTGAGTTGCTGCCGGAATTCGTACACGAAGGTCCGCATCATGTCCTGCGTGTCGTTGAACACGATGGAATGCATTTGGGCGTCCGCATCGCCGGCGTGCCGAAGAAGGTTCGACAGCTGGTCAAGTAAGGCTTTCGATGTCTTCTGACCCGTCGTATTGTCCGGAGCCCCCATCACCCAGACGCCGCGGATGACCAAGTGGTAGGTACTCGAGCGGAGCATCTCGCCGACCTTTTCCCAGTTGCTGATCAGGAAAAGTACATCCTCTTCGCTGAAGCCTCCGGCGGTAATCGAAAGCCGCATCAAGCCGATCATTTGACTGAGTAGACCCGCTGCTTCGACGTCGTCCAACTCGTCCATATTCATGTAGCCGTCAGGGGTGTTTACTACGTGCGCCATACTTCCCTCCACTTACCTCTTGCGGAAGAAGAGTGAGGAATTTGCGCGCGGCGATGAATTCTTTTGGGCTGAGCAGAGGAGGGGTAAACGGTCTATGTGCCGGGAGAAGCGACTTCGAGCACCATCTGCCACAGCAGTTCCATCCCGTTCTCGATTGCTTTCAGCGAAATGCGCTCGTCGCTGCCGTGCGACCGGCTTTCGTTGTTTTCAAAGATGAACAGCGGAACTCCGTAGACCGGCATACCGCGGGCGCGCAAAAACGATCCGTCGGTTGAGCCGCGCGTCATATACGGGACGGTGACGTCGCCGCTATTGACCTTGGCGATGGCGCGCTCGACCGCCTTATATAGGACCGATGTCAAAGGACTGGGGTCCGTGGCCGGCATCTGCTGACCGGCCGCCGCCTCGATCGTGATGGCCGGATCGTTCACGATTTTCTGAAAACGGGCGAGCATGTCGTCCTTGGACTCGCCAGGCATGCGGCGCACGTCCACTTCACCATCAGCATGATTCGGGATCACGTTGATCCGGGCGCCGGCGCGAAGCATGGTCGGTGTGACGGTTGTTCGCAGCATCGCGTCGATTTCTGAATCCCGCAGGCGGATTTGATTGGCCGCCGCGGTCGCTGTCGCCGGATTGTCGAGTTTCGGCAGCAGGGCCACCAGCCACTGGTATTCATCCAGCTTGGACATCTCCTTGAGATAGCGGCGAGTGGTCGCGTTAATGCGAACCGGTTGTTCGGCTTCGGAGAGCTTCACGATCGCCTGCGCGAGGCGTAAGACGGGGTTGTCGGGCCGGGGAAGGGAGGCGTGTCCGGCCAGACCTTTGGCGCTCAGCGTCAGGCGGACAGGAATTTTCTCGGCGGTCTGAATTTGAAAGACGTGCTGGCCGTCGTGCAAGGTGATGACGTTACCGCCCTCGTTGATCGCGAACTCCGCGTCAATCTTGGCGGGGGCGTTTTGCAAAATCCATTGGATCCCGGTCGAACCGGATTCTTCGTCGGCCTCCGAAAGCAGGATGATGTCGCGGGAAAGCTTAATGTTTCGCTTCTTGATCTCGACCAGGATGGCCATCTCGGCGGCAAGCAGGCTTTTCGCATCCTGCGCGCCTCGCCCATAGAGGAAGCCGTCTTTGATTTCGGCCCCAAATGGATCGCTGGTCCACTGCCGTTTGTCGGCGGGAACGACGTCCGAATGCGCCATCAATAGGAGCGGCTTCTGCCGTCCGGAGCCTTTCAGACGCGCGACAAAGTTGAGCCGCTTGGGATCTCCACCCAAGAGCTCCGACGGAATCCCGTTCGCGTCCGCGATTTGCTTCAGGTATTCGGCGACGCGCGTCTCGTTCCCGGCGGGATTCGAGGTGTTGATCTTGATCAAATCGACCAAGTACTGCCTCGCCCTTTCCCCGAGAGGGCGGTTATCGTCGGCGCCGAACGCCAGCGCCGCGAACAACAGCAGCGCCACCCGACTGATCATGCGAGTGATAGTAACAGACTTCGGCATCGGCTTGGAAAATCGGACCGGTTACCCACGGCGTGAATTGCGCCGCGTGATCAGGAATCGAAGAGCCAACCAGACGCCGACCATTGCCGCCATTCCAAACGTTGCCGGTTCCGGAACGTTTACGGGTGCGGCGTCGAAGGTCGAGACGCTCGGCAAGGAAACTTGCGCCTGGACCGGTGCGACGACCGGATCGATGCGGAATGCATGCTCCACGCCGTTGAACAGTCCGGAACCGACGATCTGACCGGAGGCGTTGATCGCGAAGGCTTGCGTCAAGATCCAGTTCTGCGTGGTTATCAGGCTGTTCAGGTCGATCATCTGTCCATCGGAATAAAGAAAAGCATGTGTTACCTGATTGGATGCGGTCCAGGAATAGCCGACCACTTGGCCGGCAGCGTTCATTCCGTAGCCATAACTGGATCCGCCGCCGAGTGTACCCAGATCCGTGGTTTGGCCGCCGTTCGCTAAGAATGCATGGCTGTAGCCGCTGACCAACTGGGCGCTTCCAGCGACCTGACCGGAGGCGTTGACGGCCATGGCATAGCTGTTATTTCCGCCCAGCCCGGCAATCTGCGCAACCCCGCCGGTTGGCGTCCACAGAAACGCCTGGAAGGAGCCATTACTTTGCATTCCGTATCCGGCGACTTGGCCGCTGGCGTTCACGGCGTATCCGGAAGACCAGCGAAACGCGGTGAGCAGAGTCGTGACGCCATTGGAAGACAGGAAAGCTTTTCCGTTCGCGGAACCGGTGAGTTGACCGGCCTCATTGATACCCATTCCGTAGGAACCGGCTGGACCGGAATAGATTGCGTTCCCGTCGCGCCAAACGGTTGCTTGCGCCCCGCCGGATCCGTAAGCGGTGCCTGCGACTGCGCCTTGGCTATTCACACCCGCTGCAACGGCCTCGCCGATGGCCGGAAGAGACAATAGTTCGGGTCCGAGACTTGTGAAGGCGTGCCGAGTGCCGAACAGGTCGCTCGACGAGCCGGCCGCCATACCGCCATCGTTCAAAGCGTATGCCGCGGAGCTGGTTCCCCCTAAAGTGCCCAGATCCTGGACGATATAAATAGGTGCAGCCTCGCATGAAGCCGCCAGACACATCCAAACCGCGATACTCATCCGCTTCCGTTGCATGAAAAGAATTTGCCAGACGCCACCGCTTCGCAACAGTGCCGCTAGTCCCAAATCGCCAACGTACGGGGTGGCTACACGCCCCGGACGGAATAGGAATAGCTCTTTCTGAGACAACGCCTTTTCGATTTCTGTGCGCTGCTTCTCTGGTAGAGTGAGGGGCTTGCCGGAATCGACTCCATCTCAGCCTGGCGCGGCGAGTATCGAATCACCGACTCCGCCGGGCATCGACGTGCTTCGGACTTGCCGCGGCCTGGCCTTTCTGGTGCTGGTCTATCTCGTCGTCGTTTACGTCATTCCGAAACCGGACTCCGTGAAGATCGAGGGCTGGCGGCTGGCAGGCATTTTTGCGGCGACCATCGTCGGGTCGATTACGCAGCCGATTCCCGGCGGAGCGCTGGTGCTGCTCGCCATCACCCTGACCGCCGCGACGGGAATTCTGAAGATCGGCGACGCGCTCGGCGGCTATTCAGATCCTTCGGTGTGGCTGGTGATCGCGGCGTTCATCATTTCTCGCGCGCTGATCGACACCGGACTCGCCCGCCGGATCGCGCTGCAGTTTGTCCGCAGGTTCGGCAAGAGCTCGCTCGGCGTTTCCTATTCCCTGGCCATGTCTGACATGGTGCTGGCCGGGATGATTCCTTCCAACGGCGCGCGCTCCGGCGGAGTGATTCTGCCCATCGCGAAGTCGATCGCGGAGTTGTACGGATCCACGCCGGGCGCCACTTCGGGCTTGCTGGGCTGCTTTCTGATGACGGCCGTTTATCAAAGCGTCTGTGTCACGGCGGCTATGTTCTATACCGGGCAGGCGAGCAATCCTTTGGCGGCCAAAATGGCGGCGGACGTGGGCGTTCAGGTGACTTGGGCCAGTTGGTTCTTTGCCGGACTCGCGCCGGGACTTTGTTCGCTCGCGATTGTGCCTTGGGTGGTCATGAAGATGAATCCGCCGGCAATCCGCCACACGCCCGAGGCGGCTGCTTTTGCCTCCCGCCTGCTTACCGAACTGGGTCCAATGCGGAAGAACGAGAAGATTCTAACCGCCGTGTTTGCCGGAGTGGCCACGCTGTGGATTACATCCGGCACACGCTATGGCATGGATATCACCGTAACCGCGCTGCTCGGCTGCGTAGTCTTGATCTCTACCGGCGTACTTTCCTGGGAGCAGGTGAAGACTGAACGCGCGGGCTGGGACATCTTCGTCTGGTACGGCGGGTTCATCCGGATGGCAAAGGCGCTCAACGATTTCGGTGTCACGAAGGCTTTTGCCGAGCAGGTGGGGCACACGTTCAGCGGTCTCGGATGGGTCGGACTCTTTGCGGTGGCGTTGCTGATTTACTTTTACGCGCATTATGGATTCGCGAGTATCACGGCGCACCTGCTATCCATGTATCCCCCTTTTCTGGCGGTATTACTGATCAAAGGCGCTCCGGCGGGCTTGATGGTGTACGCCTTTGCGTGCTTCGCCAACCTGTCTTCCGGACTGACCAACTACGGCACTACGCCATCGCCCATTTATTTCGCCCAGGGATACGTTTCTCTAGGCCAATGGTGGCGAATCGGCTTTGTCATCTCGCTCGTAAATATCACGATTTGGTCCACCGTGGGTTTTGCGTGGTGGCATTTGCTCGGCATTTGGTAGCCTGCTACCCCACTAGTCGGATTCGGCACACTCATGAGAAGCTAAGAAGCTATGGCGCAACCGCAGTTGCTCGAATTTGACAAGAAACAATGCGAAAAGGGGATCGGTAACATGATCCTCGCTCCCGACTCAAAGGATTTGATCGACGGTGTGCAGGTTTCGCCGATCAAGCTTTGGCCGGACGACCGCGGCTACTTCCTGGAGCTATTGAGGATGGGAAACGGCTTGGCGGCTCACTTTCCGCCCGAGTCCACCCAGGTTTCGGCCGCGCTCACCTATCCGGGCGCGATCAAGGCGTTCCACTTTCATCATCATCAGACGGACTTGTGGGCCGTTACGACCGGTATGTTCCAGGTCGCGCTAGTGGACCTGCGTCCGTCCTCTCCCACTTTTGGAGTCCGCAATACGCTTTATATCGGTACGCTGCGTCCCTGGCAGATCCTCATTCCGCCCGGCGTGGGACACGGTTATAAGGTGACTGGCGACCAGGCGGCCATGCTCGTGTACGTCACCAACCGTTTCTACAATCCAGCCGACGAAGGCCGGATTGCGCACGACGACACCAGCATCAACTACGACTGGGAATTGCAGCACAAATAGCCGGGTCAGCCGTGCGGCCTAGCGAATGGCGAAGTTGTGCGCCGCGAATCCGGTAGTGACGATTCCGGTTGCCCAATTGAGTTTGGCGAAGGCGTTGGCAGCCCCGGGATGCCGGCGGATGACGAGATATTCGACAACCACCAGTGCTCCAATCGCTCCAATTTTGATGGAGGCTGACTTCATTCCGAACCGGCCGTTAGCGTTGGCGAGGGCAGGATTTAGTTCGCGCATTCCGTAGGAGCTAGCGGCATCCAGAGCTTGGCTCCCTACGAGTGGCAGGAGGCTGAGCTTCCAGGCGCGCGAGAACGAGTCACCGGGTGAGACGTCGCGGTATTTAATGTCGGCGAGTCTCGCGGCGGGAGCGGCGATGAAGGGAGCGGCAGCCGAACCCTCCTCAGCCCGGGAAATTCCTTGGATGAGAAACCCAAGGCTAATTAGAAAAACCGCACGGAACAACATAGATAGAAATCTCCTCTCGCAAGAGCAGGGACCGATTGGCCGGGATGAAAACGTATTCCGGCTCAGGGTCGTTACTTAGTGCTTCTTAGCTTCAACGATGCTAGATGCTAACGCTGATTTTTCTCGGTCAGAAATTGCTTAGAGCCCTTAGTACTCACGACTCCGTTTAGGTCGACCGCCACCCGGATGCGCGTTAAGGCCCCGACTGTCTGCAGCGAGTTGGTCCGCTACCCTTGCGGTATATAGCCTAAGGATCGCGAAAGTACTTGCGCCGCGAGGGCTATTACAGAAACAGATTGCTCTGTCGATGAGACGGTTAGGCATGAGAACACTCTCCCGGAATTAGCACTTTGTTGAGTAGAACCGTGTCTCTGGTAAGGCCGGAGCGAAAGCCGCATCGGGCCGCCATGAACTGGATTGAAGGAGCAATAGTTGTGAATAAAGTTTTCGCTTTTCTGGGAAACACCGAGAAAATGATCGTTGCCGTGATGGTGTCGAGCTTGAGCATCGGCCTTGCTGCGCCCCCTGCCATCGGGATCGCACAGTCAACTGGCAGATTTCAAATGGATAACTCCCCGGTTTCGGGTACTGCGACCGTTTTTGAAGGTTCGCGCATCGACACGAAATCGAGTGCACCACGCATCGATCTGCAAAGCGGTCCGAGTTTTCAACTCAGCCCCGACAGCCGGGCGGTCGTGTACGGAAATCGCGCGGTCATTGAGCAAGGTGGAGGAATATTCGAATCCAGTGAACGGGCAAGCGGAACCTTTCAGGTCCAGGCTCGCAATCTATCGATTCAATCGGACCAGGGCGCTGGATCGGCCCGCGTTCAATTGGCTGGAGCGACGCGTGTCCAGGTAGCGGCGTTGCGGGGTGCCGTTAGGGTAAGAAACGCACAAGGCGTACTGGTCGCCAGTCTCGCACCTGGTACGTCGCTCGAGTTCGATCCGCAGGCGAGTCAGGGCGGCAAAGCACGCGTCTCCGGCTGCTTGCAGAGGAAAGCGAACCGGTTCATGCTCACCGACGAGACCACCAGTGTCACGATGGAGTTGCGCGGCGAGGGACTCGATAAGGAAGTCGGAAACAACGTACTGGTCAACGGAACGATGGAAGCCGTGGCGGATCTGCAAGCCATAAATGTGACGACCATCGAACGGGTCGGTAAAGGCTGTTCCGGTCGCGTAGGGAAAGCCGCTGCCGGCGCGGGCGCGGGTGGCGCGGCCGCCGCTACCGGCTGGGCCCTGTCAGGCACGACGATCGCTATCATCGGCGGCGTCGCAGCCGCTGCCACAGTGGGTGGGCTCGCTGCCGTGGACAAGCTGCCTGGTCAGGGTAGCCAAACTCCGGCAACGATCAGCAAGTAGTTAATCGCGCGGCTGCTGCCGCACTCGACCGATGAAAATGCGCTCCGCCATAGCCCCGCCCGTGAGGGCGGGGACCTTTCGGTATCGGCCTGTTTTGAACTGTTGTACTGGCCCTTAATATCGGTTTTTTAGCCGTTTCGACGGACTTCCTCGAAGGTCACCCTTCTCAAATCTCAACTCGTTTGCGCGCAAGCTCGAACGGGTTGAGATTTCTTGTTTTGGTAGTCAGCAAACATAAGCCGGAAACTCATATTCCCCGGATTAGCCCGAGGCCTCTGATTCTTAGGCTTTTCGCCGACGATGGTTTGCTTGAGCCAGAAACCGGCTCGTGCAAACGCCACCGGGCACGCTGTAGAACCGATAAACTCCTGACGCCAAGAGTCAATTGTGCAATTTTCAGAATTCGACAACCCGAACTTCAGGAACAACACCAGCCGTCGTCGATCGCCATTCCTCACGAGTCTGGCGTTGCACGCCGCCGTGATTCTAATCGCGGTTACGGGTAGTGCGGTGGTGGCGCCGCAAGTTCCAACCAGGAATACCGCCAGAGTAGTTCTCCTGGTGCCACCCTTGGCACGGCTGTCGAAGCGCGAAGCTGCGCGGACGCGGGTGAGCTTGCCAGCGCCTCCTGTGTCAAGACGCCTGTTCCTTCCGCCCGTTAGCGAATCGGTTCCACTTCCCAAGGAACGGATCGAGGCACCCCTCGTGTCGGAAATTCGGCCATCCCAAGCAACCCCGCAAATCGTGATGCCGGTAATGGCCGTTCCTCCGATTCCGGTTCGTGTTGGGACGCTCTCACCGGTCTCTGTAGAGACACCCGCTGTAACGAGGAACAGGCCGACTACCGTCGGAGGTTTCAACGAGCCGGTACGTTCGGAGCCAAATGTGTCCGCCAAGCAGGAAGTCCAGACTGGCTCCTTCGGTTCCTCTCTATCGGCCACATCGAAAGTCGGTCCGAAATCGTTCGTTTCAGCCGGGTTAGATGTCGCTCAAGGTTCGGCTCCGGTTCGTTCTACTCGCCGCGTTCAAAACTCGGCGTTCGAGGCCACGGAGAGCATGACTCCAGCGCCCTCCGCCCGGCGAGTTGTCGTGCCTAAGATCCGCGATGTCGAGATTCTCTTTAAGCCACGCCCCCTGTATTCCTCCGAGGCGCGGAGCAAACGACTCGAAGGCGAAGTTGTTCTCGAAATTCTTTTTGAAAAATCGGGTGAGGTCCGGGTGCTGAAAGTGGTCAAGGGCTTAGGCCACGGGTTAGATGAGTCCGCGGTTCGGGCCGCGGAAGGAATCCGTTTCCGACCCGCGGAGTCCGGTGGCGTGGCTGTGGACGCCACCGCCAAAGTCCACATTCAATTTCTGCTTGCGTCTTAGGTTAGCTGGAGATTCTTGAAGATGAATATGTTTATCTGGTTGTCGGTGTTGTCGCTGACGAGTCTGGCTGCCGAGCAGACTCCGGTCGATCGAATGCTCGACCGCGTGATCAAGCAGGAGCGTGACCTGCTGACGTTGCTCG
This sequence comes from Bryobacterales bacterium, assembly GCA_038210135.1. Lineage (GTDB taxonomy): Bacteria > Acidobacteriota > Terriglobia > Bryobacterales > Bryobacteraceae > JBBQWZ01. Next base: position 173,986 of record JBBQWZ010000001.1, on the reverse strand, counting down.
GTATGCATAAGCCGATCGTTGAGACGTATATTCAGGTCCAATCGCCCGGTGAATCGACGGGAAGCGCCGCTGCCGCCACGCCGATTGAGAAGGATGTGTACTTTCTTGGCCGGATGAATTTGGCTGGCGAAATGAGCTACGAGGCGCTCCTCGAACAGGAGAGCTCCGTGAAAAAAGGCGGACGCTTCAATTTTTCGAAGCCCGGTAAGTCAAAGGAATTCGAATTCCTGCCACGCGGATTCGCTCAGATGTCGATCATTGATTCCCAGGCATTCGATCGAAAGACGTACCGCTTTGAATATGTCCGGCGCGAATTTCTCGGGTACGTCCGGTGTCTGGTGTTCGACGTCGCGCCTTTGGATCCGAGCGTCCGCGGCAAGTTCATCGGACGCATCTGGGTGGAGGATGTGGACCTGCACGTGGTTCGCTTCAATGGCACCTATACCGATCCCGTCTCTGAGAAGACTCGTTCCGCACCGCCGGAGCAATACTTCCATTTCGACAGCTGGCGGACCAACGTTTCCGCGGGCGTGTGGGTACCTGCCCAAATTTATGTGGAGGAATCGAATGGTACGGCGGTCCACGGACGTCCTGCGAAAGTCAAGTTTAAAGCTCAAATACGCATTTGGGGCTATGAAGTGGCCGCGGCGCCAAAGCTGGACGAGTTGACCAGCATCCTGCTGGAGCAGGATTCCGGAATGAAGGATAAAACAGATCTTAAGGATCCGACGCCGCTTGAGAGTCAAAGGGCGTGGGAACATCAGGCGGAGGAAAACATTCTGAGCCGTTTGGAACGGGGCGGGTTTCTCGCGCCGCTGGGACCTGTTGATGAGGTTCTGAACACGGTAGTCAATAATCTACTAGTCACGAACAATTTGAATCTGGATATCAAGTGCCGCGTGCTGGTCACTACCCCACTCGAGACGTTTTCGATCGGCCAAACCATCGTGATTAGCCGCGGGCTGGTCGATGTCCTGCCGGATGAGGCGAGCCTGGCTGTGGTTCTTGCAAGCGAGTTGGCGCACATCGCGCTTGGTCATCGAACCGACACGCAATTTGCGTTTCACAATCAAACCATGGGGGCCGATGAGGAAATTCTTCACCGTTTCCGTTTCGCAAGGTCAGAAATCGAAACAGCCGCCGCTGGTAAGAAAACAGTCGAGCTGATGAAGAACTCGCCCTACAAGAAGTTGGCAAATGCCGGTCTGTTCTTAAAGGCGCTTTCCGCGCGCGGACCCGTCTTGACGAGGCTGATTCACGCAAATTTTGGAAACAAGCTCGCCGGCGATGCAGCCGGCCGCTTATCGGAGTTTGTCGGTCAGGCTCCGCCGCTTGAGGAAGAGAAGCTTGAGCAGATCGCCGCTCTCCCACTTGGTTCCAGGATCAAATTGAATCCATGGAACAACGCTCTCGTGCTTCTGAAGAACAAACCAATTGCTTTGTTGTCGGCGCGCGAGAAGATGCCTTTTGAAGTCACGCCGTTCCAACTTCACCTGACCAGAGCCGACTCTGTTACGCGTCCGGTTAGCGGTGCGACCGTCGCAACCCATAACTGAAGCGCTTTTGATCGCAAGCTCACTTTGCGGGACAGGTGCTCTTCTCCGATAACTGCTTCCGGCTGAAAAGAAACGCCAGCGGGGAGTCCGCTGGCGTCTCGATCGAGTACTGTCGGCTGGTCCTAGGGACGAGCTAAATATTTCTCATACAGGCGCTGGTGTTTGTTGCCGAGATCGACAGCTTTCCCCTTGATGAAGAGCTGCTTAATCTGGGTTCGCGTTTCCAGCGGATCGCCGTCGGTGATCATCAAATCGGCCCATTTCCCTTTTTCAATGGAGCCGTATTGATCGCTGACGCCCCAGATTTCAGCGGCGTTGATTGTGACAGCTTTCAGAGCTTCGTCGTACGGAAGTCCAAAAGCAACGGCGGTCGAAGCCTGGTAGGGCAGGTTGCGGACGAATTCGTTGTTGAAGGATCCGAAGGCAAACTTCACACCGGCCTTGAAAACTTCGCTCGGACGGGTGAAGGCCTGATCGTAGGGATCGTCGTCGTATTCAGGCAGTGCGAGGGTCGGTCCGAGGATCACCGGGATGTTCTTTTCCTTGAGCGTCGCGAGCGAGTTGCCGAATTCTTTGGCATTCATCAGAACGATTTTGACTTTCTGCAATTCGGCCCACTTCACGGCTTCGAGGATGTTCTTCTCGCGATCGGCCGAGACGGCGAGCGGGACTTTGCCTTCGAGAACCGGGATCATGGCTTCGAACTTGAGGTCCGGGTGGGAGCCGACGGTTCCGGCAATTTTGGCTTTCTGATAGCGACGGGCGTCTTCGAAGAACAGGTTCAGCTTCTTGACCTGGGCGTCAAAAGTGCGTTTCGCGGCCTGCGTCCCCCCTCCGCCGGGGATATTGATGCCGGCGTCGATGGCGAGTGCGGCGAAGCGCGCGGGCACGGTGCGGATCTGGGGGAATTCGAGCTGCATGGCAGCCATGCGGCGCACGTCCATCTCTTCCCAGGTCCATCCGTCGAGGTGAATGAGGGCTCCCTGACCGGTGATCATGGGCGAATCTTCGCCGCCGCCACCGCCGAAGCCGCGGCGGCCTCCACCGGACGGGAGTGTGATGACGGTGGTGATCCCGTTCGCGCGCACGACGGGGAAATGCTCACTGGCTGCGTTGATGGCGACTTCCGCGCGCAATTGCGGATTAAAGACTCCGATCTCACCCGTATCCACACTCTCGCGAATCGAGGAGATTTCTGACAGACCGAGGTTTGTACCGGAGTCGATCATTCCGGGGTAGACATGCAGACCCTTGCCTTCGATCACCTTCATGCCTTTGGGAGCGACAATCTTCGCGCCGATTTCAGCGATTTTGCCGTCTCTTACCAGCACAGATGTGTTGTCGATGACCGCACTCGTGACCGGATGCACCGTCACGCCGCGCAGCAGGAAGGTGTCGTCCGTTCCGGCAAAACTGGTTGCTGCGAAAAGTACGCAAGCAGCCGTCGTCTTCAGAAAATAGTTATTCCGCATTGGCCGGTCTCCGGGTGGGGGCGTTCTTCTTTTGCTCGTTGCGCTGGCGTTCCTGATCCGCCTTTTCCTTATCGAGCAGCTTCTTCTTTTCGGCATCTTTCAAGGAACGGCCACTCATGTCTTTATCGCGCTCGAAATACACTTTGCCGTCGATCAGAACCTTCTGCACTTTTGCGTAATTCGACAGCGGGTGTTTGTCGTAGATCACGATATCGGCGTCTTTGCCGGGCTCGATGGAGCCGACGCGATTCTCGACTCCCAGTTGTTTGGCGGGATTGTAGGTGACCATCGCTAAAGCTTCGTTTTCCGAAACGCCGCCATACTTCACAACTTTGGCGGCTTCCGTATTCAACCGGCGCATCAATTCCGCGTCATCGCTATTCAGAGAAACAAGGACGCCTTTTTTCTGCATGATGGCGGCGTTGAACGGAATCGCATCCCAGGCTTCGAGCTTGTAGGCCCACCAGTCAGAGAAAGTGGAGGCTCCGGCGCCGTGCTGCTGAATTTCTTTCGCGACCTTGTAGCCTTCGAGGACATGCTGGAAGGTCCGGATCTTGAACCCATAATCGTCGGCCACGCGGATCAGCATCAGGATTTCGTCGGCGCGGTAGCAATGGGCGTGGACGAAGCGCTTGTTTTCGAGAACTTCGACGAGGGCTTCGAGTTTCAAATCCTTGCGAGGCGGTGCGACGCGTTCGCCCTTGGCTACTTTCGCGTTGTACTCTTTCCAGTCAGCCTGGTAGGCTTTCGCGTCGTTGAAGGCTTCGCGAATGACGTCCTCGACACCCATGCGAGTCGCGGGATAACGGGCGGGACGGGCAGGGGCTCCGCCGCCTTGCTGTTGCACGTTGCCGGCGCGCTTCGGATTCTCGCCGAGCGCAAATTTGATGCCAGGCGTTGCGCCTTCAAACAGCAGATCCTTGGCGCGCTCGACGCCCCAGCGGGTTTTGATAACGACGGTGCGTCCGCCGATGGAGTTGGCGCTGCCGTGGAGGATGTTCGCGGAGGTGACTCCGCCGGCGAGCGCGCGATAGATGGCGATGTCTTCGGGGTTGATAATGTCCTTGATGTCGACCATCGAGGAGACCGAGACGCTGCCTTCGTTGATGTTGCCTTCGCCCGCGATGTGCGAGTGGCAGTCAATGATGCCGGGCATCACGAACTGGCCACCGGCGTCGATAATGGTGGCACCCGGGGGAACCATCACTTTTTCGCCGACTTCCACGACCTTGCCATCCTTGATCACGACGGAACCTTTGAAAGTTCCTTTGGTGATTGTGATGATGGTGCCATTCTGGATGACGGTGACTTCGGCGAGAAGGTTGGTCGCAGCGGCGGCCGCGAAGGCGGTGATGAGGAGGCGCTGTTTCAAAGTGCGTAGCGTCATTTATTGATTCCCTTCGTTGTTGTCGATTGCGCTCGGCGGAGCGCCTGGGCCGCGTCCGGCGGGTGCTTCTTCCGGAGCGGGCTCATACTTGATGCCATCGACAAAGATGAATTTGACTTCCGTGCGGTCCTGGAACAGATCGCCTTTGGTGACGATGATGTTCGCGATCTTTCCTTTTTCAATACTGCCCATGCGGTCGGACACGCCGAAGATTTCGGCGGGAGTCATGGTCATGGCTTTGAGTGCCGCGTCGAAAGACAGGCCGTTGTCGATGGCCTTCTTGACAGCGCGGAAGATGTTGGCGCGTCCTTCGACTCCGTCGGAGTAGAAAGCGAATTTAACGCCTGCCTTCGCGAGCACGCCTGGGGTGGTTGGTGCCTTGTCGCGGATAGTGATTTCCTTCATGGTCTGGTTCTCGTCTGGATCGGCGTCCGCTGCGCGGGTGGGCCACTTGAGGCTAATGAGGATGGGCGTGTTGCCATCTTTCAAGAGATTCGCGGTGCGGTAGGCTTCGTGGCCGCCGTAGAGAACGACGCTCTGCTTGAATTCCTTGGCAAGGCCGATATTGCGGTCGATTTCGATGAAGTGGCGGCCAGGCATCAGGATCCTGGGGGATTCAATGACGCCTTCGAGAGCGCGATCGTAGGGCGGGCGCATCATCCCGCGGGGATCGGAGGCGTAAATGGCTTTCGCTTTTTGATACTGGTCGGCGTCCAGGTAGATCTGGCGGATATAAGCGATAACGCCGAACAAGGCGTTGGGGAATCCGCCGCCGAAGCCGCCGGTCGGCTGGGTGCTGATGTACTGGCCGACGGAAGGTGCGACAACCATACTGCCGGCGCGCTCGTTTCCGGCGAGCACGATAACAGCTCCCTGGCCGGCGAAGATGCCGCGAGTCGGGAAAGTGATCGCGGAGGTGTAGCCGGCGGCGCGGGCGGCTTCGATGCGGCGATCGGAGGCGTCGATCAGGTCGGCGGCTTTGAGCCAGCTCGAAGTTTGCGGACGATCCTCAGGTCCGCGGACGGGAGGAGCTGTCGGGATTGGCGTTGCGGCAGGCGGAGCAGCGCCTCCGCCAGTTCGGCGGGCGGCCGCGGCGGCGGGATTTGCGGGAGCGAAACCGGGAAGTCCCAGTGTGCTCAAGCCGTCCACCAGGCCCGGATACACGGTCAATCCCTCGCCCTCGATAATCCATGCATCGGCGGGAATGGCGGCATTCTCTCCAACAGCTTCGATCAGGCCGTTTTTCAGAACGACGTTGGCTTTCTGAAGAACAGGGCCACTTACAGGAACGACTTTCGCGTTACGAATCGCAATCACCGAGGGAGTCTCGGCCAGCAACCCGCTCACGCACGTCATAAAACACAACACGAGAGCTAAAACGGTTTTCATAGAGGGTGTTCGATTATTATAGGGAGTCGGAACCCCTTAATGACGACTCCCCGAAAGAATGGTTACCCGGCGACGTCTTATGCCGAAGCCGGCGTGAACATCGATGAAGCCGATCGGGCGGTGTCACAGATCCGCAAGATGGCCCAGAAGACGTTCACGCGGAATGTCTTGACGGACATCGGCAGCTTTGGCGGCGGATTTGCATTGAAAGGCGTCAAACAACCGGTCTTGGTGAGCTCGGCGGACGGCGTCGGGACCAAGCTCAAGCTGGCATTCCTGACCGGACGTCACGACACCGTCGGCGAAGATCTGGTAAACCATTGCGTGAACGACATCGCCGTACAGGGTGCTGTTCCGTTATTTTTTCTGGATTATTTCGCGGTTGGCAAATTGGACGCGACGGTTTGTGCGGCGGTCGTTTCCGGCATCGCACGGGGATGCAAAGCCAATGGCTGCGCGCTCATCGGCGGCGAAACGGCGGAAATGCCGGGTATGTATGCGGATGGCGAGTACGATCTGGCCGGTTTCATCGTGGGCGTCGTCGAGAAGAAGAACATGCTCACCGGGACGCGGATCAAACCCGGCGATTTGCTGATCGGATTGCCTTCAACGGGCCTCCACACCAACGGGTATTCCCTGGCACGGAAGGTTTTGTTTGACCTCGCCGGGCATCATCACGATGCGAAGCTTCCTGGTTTGGAAGGCAGCCTGGCGGACGAGCTGCTGAAGCCTCATCGTAGTTATCTCGAACCGATTCGGGCGCTGCATTCGAAAGGAATTCTGAAGGGCGCGGCACACATCACGGGCGGCGGAATTACGGATAATACTCCGCGTATTCTTCCCAAAGGCCTCGCCGCGAGAGTGTATCTGGGTTCCTGGCCCGTGCTGCCGATCTTCGAACTGCTCCGCGAGGCCGGGGAGATCGAGGACGCCGACTATCGCCGCACTTTCAATCTAGGGATCGGCATGATTCTGGTCGTGTCTCCGCGTAAAGGCGCCAAGACAATGGATCTGCTCGAGGGCCTCAATGTTCCCTACTACCTGATCGGAGACGTGGTCGAGCAGCCGAAGAAATCCAAGGCTCGGGTGGTTTATCACGGATGAGCCACCGCCTCGGAATTCTGCTTTCCGGCCGAGGGTCCAACTTCCTCGCCATCGCGGACAGCATCGCAGAAGGCCGTCTCGACGCCGAGATTGCGATCGTAATTTCGAATCGGCCGGAGGCGCCGGGTCTAGAAGCGGCGAGGAGGCGTGGTTTGCCGGCGGTCTCGATTCCTTCTAAAGGCATGGATCGCGAAGCCTATGACCGGCTTCTGGTGGCCGAGTTGAAGAACAGGGGCGTCGAGCTTGTCTGTTTGGCAGGCTATATGCGGTTACTGAGCGGCGGATTCGTGGAGGCTTTTCCGGGTCGGATCCTCAACATTCATCCTTCGCTGCTCCCTTCCTTCCCCGGTTTGGACGCGCAGCATCAGGCGTTCGATCACGGCGTGAAATTCTCCGGCTGCACGGTTCATTTCGTGGACGAGCACCTGGACGCAGGCCCGATTGTCCGCCAGGCCGTGGTCGCGATCCTGGACACGGACACCGTCGAGATGCTATCCGCTAGAATTCTGTCCGAAGAGCACCAGATCTACACCGAGGCAATTCGCACGGTTCTGGATGGTAGTTTTCGCGTCGAGGGCCGGCGCGTCATTCGCTAAGTGTTTTTGCTTATAGGGCTATTTGCCAGGAACCTTTTTGAAAAAGCCGGTGTCTGTAATCTCAGGTAGAATTGGAATCGAGGGTGCTGTGGCCGACTCCTTGATTGGCTTACCATTCGACGGGTATCTGAATTCGGGCGATGCGTTACCGGCGGAGATGTCCGCAGTCCGCGCGGCCACCCGTGAGCAGGATGCGATTCTCGTCGCGGCTTTGTGCCGCGGTGAGGAGCAGGCTTACGAGATCCTGATCAATCGATTTCAACAGCCCGTCTACAACCTGATCTACCGGCTGATGGATGATTCGAGCGAAGCCTCGGATGTGGTTCAGGAAGTATTCTTGAAGGTTTTCCGGCATGTCGATTCGTTCCGGGGTCAGAGCAGTTTGAAGACCTGGGTCTACCGGATCGCGGTCAACGAAGCACACAACCATCGGCGTTGGTTTACGCGGCATCGGCGTCGCGAAGTGGGTTTGGAACGGGAGGACGCCGATGGCGGCCTCGTCACTCACGAATATGTTGCCGATCCTGGGCGTTCGCCTTTCGATCAGGTTTCGGATCGCGAAACCCGGGAATCGATTGAGCGTTTGATCTCCACTTTGAACCCTGCTTTCCGCACGGCGGTGGTCCTACGCGACTTAGAGGATATGAGTTATGACGAGATTGCGGATGTACTCCAGATCTCGTTGGGCACGGTAAAGTCCCGAATCCTGCGCGGCCGTGAGGCTTTGCGCAAACAGTTAACGGCGGGTTCTGAAGTCAGCATCGGCTGGCGGCCAGAACCCGCTACGGAATAGAAAGGGGCGGACGATGATGATTGAACCTAATCACGACGAAATCCGCCAAGTGTTGCGGTCTCTGCCACAGCGCACAGCTCCCTCAGCTTTGTACTCCCGTTTGCGAGTAGTCGCTTCGCGGGAACGGCAGCGGCGATTGCAGCGCTTGACGTGGAAGCAGCGGTGGCAGACCGCCGTCGATCATTTTCAGCTGATGACCACGAACAGCATGCGGCCCTTGGCCCTGCCGTTCGCAGGTGGGCTTTGTTCAGCGGTTATTTTATTCAGTATGGTGATGCCTGGCATCGCGGTACGGGCGTCTGATCTTACGTTCGACGTTCCGACCGTGCTCAGCACCGAAGCCAGTGTGAAGGGCGTCCAGCCAATTGGTTTGAGCCAGAACGAAGTCGTGCTCGATGTCGTCATCGACGACCAGGGCAGGATGATCGATTACGCCGTCGTTCGTGGTGATCTTGCGATGAAGAATTCGGACCTGCGGCGCCGAATCGAGAACAACCTGCTTTTCACGCAATTTACGCCCGCCACCGCCTTCGGACAGCCGATGTCCGGCCGCATCCGCGTCTCGCTGACGGCGAACCACATCGAGGTCAAAGGCTAGTTCAGCCTGCGACGCGCTACTTGCCAAGACGCCTCGGCCAGCATTTCCTCGACAAGCAATCCATTCTTGAGCACATCGCCGAAGCAGCGGCGCCGGAGCGGCTGCCACTGATGGTCGAGATCGGCCCTGGTAAGGGAGCTCTGACCGCGCACCTCTTGAATCGGGTAGACAAGTTAGTTGTCATTGAGCTAGACAGCTATCTGGTTGGCTATTTGCGCCAACGATTTCGGGAGCAAATCGAGGCCGGACGTCTCGAAATCGTGGAGTCGGATGTCCTCAAAGCCGACCTCACCGCTTGGGGCCCGGCCGCCATCACCGGCAACCTGCCGTACTACATCACCTCACCAATCCTGGAGCGCGTATTTACTTCTCCCGGTTGGACTCGCGGAACGTTTCTGGTCCAACTTGAAGTCGCCGAGCGCGTAACGGCGTCGCCGGGATCCAGGGATTACGGCTATCTTTCCGTCCAGACGCAAATCTACTCGGAAGCCAAGCTGCTGTTCGAGGTATCGAAGGCCGACTTCCGCCCGCCTCCGAAAGTCGAGAGTGCGGTGATTTCGGTGGTTCCCCGCCCCGTGGATCCGGACGCCGACGCGTTCCTGAGTTTCGCCGGGACCTGTTTCCGGCAGAAGCGGAAGACGCTGCGCAACAATCTGCTGGTGCGATACCCGCGCGAGCAGGTGGATCAGGTAACGCAAGGCGGTATGCGCGCCGAGCAACTGGGCATCGCGGAGCTCCGAACCATTTTTGAACGCCTCCGCAACGCGCCTGTGAACCCGGCGGCCAACGACGAGCCCGCGCTATCCTGAGATTTCATGCTCAGAGTGCGGTTTGCGCCCTCTCCTACCGGATATCTTCACATCGGTAGCGCGAGGACTTTCATCTTTAATTGGCTGTACGCCCGGCATAACGGCGGAACCATGATTCTGCGGATCGACGACACCGACGTCGCGCGTAACACCCAGCGGTCGGAAGATTCGATCTTCGAAGGTCTGAAGTGGCTCGATCTTAGCTGGGACGAGCAGTACCGGCAGTCCGAGCGTCTCGCACTGCACAAGCAGACCGCCGAAGCGATTCTCAAAAAGGGCCTGGGCTACCGCGATTTCACTCCCGCTGTCACGGATGGCGAGGATAAGGCTCACGAAGGTGGAGCTTGGTTATTCAATCCGGGCATGCGCGAATTATCCGACGCGGAGAGTGAGCGGCGCGCGGCTGCGGGCGAGCCTTTTGTCCTGCGTTATCGCGTCCCCCGCGGCACGAGCCGCGAAGTCAGATTCAAAGATGAGGTCTACGGCGAACAGACGAAGCTGGCCGACGACATCGAGGATTTCGCCCTGCTCCGCTCGAATGGGATTCCGACCTATCACATGGCCTCTTGCGCGGACGACATTGATCTGCGGATCAGCCATATCATTCGCGGTCAGGATCACTTAACGAATACGTTCAAGCATGTTCTGATTTTTGAGGCTGCCGGCGTGGCTCCGCCTGCTTTCGCGCATCTTCCCCTGTTGATCGCCCCGGACGGCGCGAAACTTTCGAAGCGCAAACATGGACCTGTGGTCAGCGTGACGACCTATCGCGACGGCGGCTTTCTCGCGCACAGCTATATCAATTTTCTTTGCCTGCTTGGGTGGTCACCGAAAGACGACCGCGAGCAAATGACGCGGCAGGAATTGGTCGACGTATTCTCGTTCGCCGGAATCAACCGCAGCAATGCGGTTGTCAATTTCACGGAGCAGGATCCGTTCGACCCAAAGGCGGTCTGGCTGAACGCGACACTGATCCGCAGTTTGCCGGTGGCTGAACTGGCCGCGCAGTTGATGCCCTTTGCCGCGGCCGCGGGATTCGCGGCTACACCCGAGAAAATGCTGGCGCTGACGCCGCTGATACGAGAGCGCATTAAGACCCTCAAGGAAGTTGCGGAGGTCGCGGACTTCTTTTTCCTGGATGAACTCAAGCCCTACGACAAAGCGGAATTGACGCCGCAAAAAGGCGATCTCGCAATGGCGAAGACCGCCCTCGTAAAAGCGAAAGAAATTCTCGCCACCTGCGCCTTCGATCACGATTCGCTGGACGCGGCCCTTCGAGCCGGTTCCGTCGAATTGAAGATTAAGGCCGGACAAATGTTTCAGCCCATTCGGGTCGCCGTTTGCGGCCGTAAAGATGCGCCTCCGCTCTTCGAGACGCTGGTGGTGCTGGGCCGCGACACGTGCCTCAAAAGGATCGATCGCGCGCTTGAAAAACTGACAGACGTCGCCTGAGATTTTATGAACAATCCGAAAAACGGTTCCGATGTGGCGCCGGCTGAAGCCGTTGCGCCCACTAACTTCATCCGCGAGACCATTCTCGACGACTTGAAGACAAACAAATATCAGGGCCGCGTTCACACGCGTTTTCCGCCAGAGCCGAATGGATATCTGCACGCCGGTCACGCCAAATCGATCTCGCTGAATTTCGGCCTGGCCGAGGAATTCACTGGAAAATGCAATCTGCGGTTCGACGACACCAATCCGAGTAAAGAGGAAGTCGAGTACGTTGACTCCATTATTGAAGATGTAAAGTGGCTCGGCGGCGATTTTGGAGACCGCGTCTACTACGCTTCGGATTATTTCCAACAACTGTACGATTGGGCTGTCGATCTGATCCAAAAGAGCAAGGCGTACGTCTGCGATCTGAATGCGGACCAGATCCGCCAGCAGCGCGGAACGCTCACCGAACCTGGCCAGGAAAGCCCCTACCGCAATCGCTCCGTCGAAGAGAATCTTGATTTGTTCGCCCGCATGCGAGCCGGTGAGTTTGCGGACGGCGCGCGCACGCTCCGCGCCAAGATCGACATGGCTTCGAAGAACCTGAACATGCGCGATCCGATCATGTACCGGATTTTGCATGCGCATCATCACCGGACCGGCGACGCCTGGTGCATCTATCCGATGTACGATTACGCACACGGGCAGTGCGATTCAATTGAGAAAATCACCCATTCCATCTGCACGCTGGAGTTTGAGGATCATCGGCCGCTCTACGACTGGTTCGTCGAAGAGCTCGGCATTTATCATCCGCAACAGATCGAGTTCGATCGCCTGAATCTGACGTATACGTTGTTGAGTAAGCGAAAGCTGCTCGCGCTCGTGCAGCGTGGAATCGTTACCGGTTGGGACGATCCGCGCATGCCCACGCTTTCCGGCATGCGCCGGCGTGGTTTTCCGCCGGAGGCGATCCGCAAGTTTTGTAGCCGCATCGGGATTTCGAAAACAACGGGAATTATCGAGCTTTCGCTGCTCGACTACTTTATCCGCGAGGATCTGAACAAGCGCGCCGATCGCGTGATGGCCGTGTTGCGGCCTCTGAAGCTGGTGCTCACCAACTATCCCGAGGGACAGGTAGAGGAAATGGAAGCCGTGAACAATCCGGAAGACGCGAGCGCCGGCACACGCAAGGTTCCGTTCTCACGCGAGCTCTACATTGAGCAGGATGATTTCCGCGAAGATCCCCCGAAGCAGTTTTTCCGGCTGGCTCCGGGCCGCGAAGTACGGCTTCGGTACGGCTATTTCGTGAAATGCACCGGCGTTGTTAAGGATGACAAGGGAATTGTCACTGAGTTGCATTGCACGTACGACCCGGCATCGCGTGGCGGAAATTCTCCCGATGGGCGCAAGGTGAAATCGACCATCCACTGGGTTTCGGCGCAGCACGCGCTCGATACCGAGGTGCGGCTGTACGACAATTTGTTCTCGAAAGAAGATCCAGGCGATGTGCCGGAGGGCGAGGATTTCACGGTCAACCTCAATCCAAATTCCCTCGAAGTCATCACGGCGAAACTGGAACCAAGCTTGGCGAGCGCGTCGAAAGATAAGCGCTACCAGTTCGAGCGCCTGGGTTATTTTTGCGTCGACAAGGATTCGACAGCTGAAAAGTTGGTCTTCAACCGAACCGTAGGCCTACGCGACACGTGGGCGAAGATCGAGACCAAGAGCAAATGATCACTCTGGGATTGGGCGGCATTCTGAGCAATGCGGCTAGCGCGGTTCTGCGCGATGGAAACCTGGTTGCCGCCATCGAAGAAGAGCGGCTGGATCGCCATTGGACCCCAGGCGATGTGCCGGCCGCCGCGGTGAACGAGTGTTTGCGGATCGCGGGCATCGAAGCGAAGGATGTCGATTGCCTCGCTCTCGTTCGGCCCTTTGTCGAGGGTCCGGAGGCGGAATTCCATTTGGCGCTGCGGAACCTGTTTCCGCAAGCGCGTTTGACTCTCATCGAGCATCATGCGGCGCATGCGGCGTCCGCGTATTTCGGATCGGCTTTTCAGGAGGCGACCGTCCTTACCCTGGACCGCGGCGGGGATTTCCGTTGCGGAGCGAAGTGGCACGCTGCGGGAGCCGATGTGCGGCTGGAGCGGGAATGGTATTATCCCGATTCACTGGGGCTGCTGTATGGGCGGGTCACGGAGTTGCTCGGATTTGTTGCGCGGCGCGACGAGCATAAGGTGCAGTGGCTCGCAGCCCAGGGGAACGGCGGGAGATTCGGTTCGTTGTTTCGCGAAATTGTCTCCGAAGAAGCGCGCTTGGATTCGGCGTATTTCGATGGGAACCGCGCGGAGCGCGGGACATTTGGTGCGAAATTCTTTGCCCGGTTGGGTCTGCCTGATGGCGCGGAGATTCCAAAATCGATGGTCGGCGACGTGGCCGCGGGTCTGCAGCAGGCGGTGAACGAGATCGTCGTTCGGCTGGCGGGCAAGGGCGAGAATTTGTGCGTCGCCGGAGGTTTGTTCTTCAACGCGCTTCTGGTCCGGGCGCTCGAATCGTCGGGCAATTGGAAGAACGTTTTTGTGCAGCCGGCGTCCGGCAATGCGGGAACGGCGATCGGCGCGGCCTATTCCGCCTGGTACGCGGCGCATCCAGCGAGTCACGTCCGCGCCGAGGCGAAGTCCTCAATGTTGCTCGGACCGGAATTCCGGCCGGAAGAAATAAAGCAGGTCCTCGAAAATTGCAAGCTGCGGTTCCGCTTTCTGCTGACGACGGATGAGTTGGTGGAGAACGCGGTGAAGATGCTGGGCGAGCATCAGATCGTCGCGTGGATGCAGGGCCGCATGGAGTTCGGTCCGCGCGCGCTCGGCAATCGTAGTATTCTCGCGTCGCCCCTGGATCCGTATTCCACGGAGAACCTGAACGTGTTCATCAAGCATCGTGAGGGTTTCCGCAAATTCGCGGCATCGGTACCGGCGGAACTCGCCTCGCAGTATTTTGAAGTCGGCGAGAACGCCCGCAACCTCGCGACGGTCGGCAAGGTTCGGCAATCGCATCGCAAGATGTTCGAGTCGGCGATTCTGGGCCACGATCTGGTTCGCGTGCATGTCGTCGAACAGCACGAGAACCCGCTATATCACCGCCTGTTGCATGCCGCCGGCGCAGCCACCGGTCTTCCAGTCTTGTACAACACCAGCTTCAATCTGTTTGGCGATCCCCTGGTCTGCACGCCGCGCGACGCCGTCCGCAGCTTTTATTCCTCTGGGATCGACGGGTTGTTCGTTGGGAATTTTCTATTGACGAAATAGTGGATCCGCGTTTTCATTGGTCGAGGCCGTATGAGTAAGAGCGCGACTCCGAAATCCACGTTGGCGCAGTTGAGTAAGATCTGCCTGGCGTTGCCTGAGGCGTCCTGCGAGGCGATGAACGACCACGCTTCTTTTCTGGTTCGGAAGAAGATCTTCGCCTACTTCCTGAACAACCATCATGGGGACGGGATGGTGGCTGTCACTGCGAAGGTTGCGCCAAGTGACAACACCGCCTTGACCGCTGCGCAACCGGAGCGCTTCTACCTTCCCGCGTACATCGCGCATCGCGGTTGGGTGGCGCTGCGCCTTGACACGGCTGATGTCGATTGGGAAGAAGTGGCGGAGTTGATGGCGGATTCCTATCGTCGCGTTGCACCCAAAACGCTCGCGGCCAAAGTGCCCATCCAAACGTAAGATTCATCGGATGTTCGCAGTTTCCTCGTTACAATGGTCGCAATGCTCGACCAAAGCCGAATTTTACTTGGCGTATTTGTCTTAGCGGCGGTTGGATCCGCGGTGCTCTCTTCGCAGCGAGCGGAGCGCATCAACGTGGGCAGGCAAGCGGATGGCACTTTTCTATTGAGCTCCGGATGGCGCTTGGGGCCGGCGGGAAAGCAGATTCCGCTGGATACTTTTCCGATGTCGTCCGCCCTTTCTCCGAACGGGAAGTTCCTCTTGGTTTTGAATGGCGGTTACAAACCGCCGTCCGTTTCGGTGCTCGAAGTCGCTACGATGCGCGAATTGAGCCGCGTTCCGGTAGCCGACGGTTGGCTCGGCCTGACCTTCACTCCGAACGGTCGCATGGTCTACGTGGGCGGCGGCCAAAAGGACACGGTTTACGAGTTCACATTTTCTGATGCCGGAGAATTGAAGCCCGCGCGTGAACTCGAAATCAAACCCGCCGCCGCACGCGCGGCCGAAGATTTTATCGGTGACATCGCCGTCTCGCCCGATGGAAGACTGATCTATGCCGCCGACCTGTATCGCGATACCATCGTTGTCATCAATCCGCAGTCGGGCCGCGTGATCGAGCGTTTCAAATCGGGGCGCCGACCGTACCGCATCCTGTTTCATCCCGACGGCAAAACGTACTTCGTCTCGAGTTGGGCGGATGGCACCGTCTACCAATACGATGCGAATAGCGGAAAGGAACTGAATCGTATCCGGCTCGGCCAGCACACCGCCGACATGGTCCTGCGTGCGCGAAAAGCTTCGGATGAGGATGCGAAGGAGCAGCCTGGTTTGCGTCTGTTCGTCACCGCGTCGAACACGAATACAGTATTCGCTGTAGCGCTGAACGACGCGAAAGACATGAAGCTTTCGGAATCGATCAACATTGCGATGACGCCCCGGCATCCGGTTGGCATGACGCCGAGCGCGTTGTCCCTCTCAACGGATCAGGATCAACTGTTCGTAGTTTGTTCCGACGCGAACGCGGTCGCCGTCGCTCAAATAGATGGAAGGCGGAGCCGCGTGTCGGGATTCGTTCCGGTCGGTTGGTATCCGACGGCGGCGCGCATGTTGCCTGATGGGCGGTTGGTTGTACTGAACGGCAAGGGCGGCGGAAGTTTTCCAAATCCAGAGGGACCCAATCCCACGCGTTTACGGACTCCATCGCACGAAGGTGTTCGTTCCGATCAGTACATCGGCGTTTTGCAAGTCGGCAGTGCTTCGGTGATTCCACCTTTCGATGAGCCTAAACTCGATGAGTACAGTAAGCGCGCGCTCGACCTCACCCCGTACCGCGATCGCCAGATCCTGGATCGCTGGAGCGTTGGCGGCGACGGCATTTACAGCCGTCCGAACAGGCCTTCTCCGATTGAGCACGTCATTTACATCGTTAAAGAGAATCGGACTTACGATCAGGTGTTGGGCGATCTCGGAAAAGGCAACGGGGATCCATCGTTAACGCTTTTCAAAGAGGACGTCAGCATCAATCACCGCAAGCTCGCGAACGAGTTTGTGCTCTTTGACAATTATTATGTCAATGCGGATGTCAGCGCCGATGGACACAATTGGGCCACCGCCGCGATCGCGACCGATTACACGCAAAAGCTGTGGCCAAGCAACTACGGCAAGCGCCGCGGCAAGTACGATTTCGAGGGAGGCGAGCCCGCAAACGCTCCGCCGGCCGGCTATATCTGGTCGCAAGTGCTTTCCGCCGGATTGTCGATGCGGAATTACGGCTATTTCGTGGACAACATCAAGGACGCGCCGCGCGGCGGACAGCAAGCTCGCGGAGTCCGCGACGATTCGCTCGATGCGGTTACGAACGAAAACTATCGAGGGTTCGATTTGGAGTATCCGGATGTCGAGCGTGCAAAGACGTTCCTCGCAGACCTTGCAGAGTTTGAGCGCGCGGGCAAGATGCCGCGCTTTATGATTTTGCGGCTCGGCAACGATCACACTTCGGGAACGACGCCGGGCAAAGTCGCGCCTCTGTCAGCGTTCGCCGACAACGACTACGCCTTGGCGTTGTTAGTCGAGGGTGTGTCGAAATCGAAATTCTGGGCTAAGACCGCGATCTTTGTGACGGAAGATGACGCGCAGAACGGTCCGGATCACGTCGATTCGCACCGGTCTCCGGCATTCGTCATCTCGCCCTACACGCGCCGCGGAATCATCGATTCCACTCTGTATACGCAGGCGTCGATGCTGCGTACGATGGAATTGATTTTGGGATTGCGGCCGATGACGCAGTTCGATGGCGGATCCACTCCAATGACGGCAGCGTTCATGAACAAGCCCGACGCCCGGGCCTTCGAAGCCGCCAAGCCTCGTATCTCGCTCACCGTACGCAATCCGGCGAAGAGCGAAACAGCGGCCCGTTCGGAGAAACTGGATTTTGGGAACGCGGATGAAGTGGACGACGACGAGTTGAACGACATCCTGTGGCGCGCCATTCGCAAATCGGAACCGCCCGCTCCAGTTCGAAGCTATTTCTCGCGAGCAAGAGCCGCGAAGTAGGCAAGTCCGCGTGGAAATGGTAGGGACGGGCAGATTCGAACTGCCGACCTGCCGCTTAGGAGGCGACCGCTCTATCCAGCTGAGCTACGTCCCCGCATTCTCGGACCCATTGTATCGCTATTTCCAGCGGACCAGCCCTTTTTGGGCGATATCCCGCCGGAATTGCGCTCCCGGCCAGTGAATTTTCTCGACGCCACGATAGGCGTGGGCGCAAGCATCGGCGAGCGTTGCTCCGCTTGCGGTGACGCTTAGGACGCGTCCTCCCGCTGTTTCGATACCTGCGAGACTTTGCCTGGTGCCTGCGTGAAAAACGACGGCACCGGTTTCTTCGCTTTCGACAAGGCCCGTGATCATGTCTCCGGTACGCGGTGCAGCAGGATAACCTTCGGCCGCCATCACGACACAGACGGATGGCTCCAGACTCCATTCCGTGCGCGCGCCAGCGAGTTCGCCACGTGTGCTCGCAAGAAGCGGCTCGGCAAAATCGCCTTGATACCTGTGCATTAAAGCCTGCGTCTCCGGATCGCCCAGGCGCACGTTAAACTCGAGGACCTTCGCGCCTTCGCGAGTGAGCATCAACCCGGCATACAGAAAGCCAGTAAAACCGGTGGCGCGGACAGTCGGAAGAATCACTTGCTGCATGGCGGTATCCCGCTGATCCGCATTCAGGATGCGGCCGTCGCAGTACGCTCCCATTCCGCCAGTGTTCGGACCGAGGTCATGGTCGAAGATGCGTTTGTGGTCCTGGGTGGGTTCAAGGGCAAGGGCGGTTCTTCCATCGCAAAGCGCGATAAAGCTGACTTCTTCGCCGACAAGGAATTCCTCGATTACGAGTTTCGGACCGAGCGACCGGACCGCGTGGATGGCTTCCTCGGCGGTCTCCGCAACAATGACGCCTTTGCCGGCGGCGAGTCCGTCGGCTTTGATCACCACCGGAAGCCCGAATTGCTCGAGCGCGGCGAGCGCCTGCGATTCGGAAGTGGTCTCGACGGATCGGGCGGTCGGAATGTGATGTTGCAGGAAGAATTGCTTTGCGAAAACTTTGCTGGCTTCGAGTTGCGCATTCGCCTGGGACGGCCCGACGACAGGCAGTCCGGCGGCGCGAAAGCGGTCCACGATTCCGGCGGCTAGAGGCGCTTCCGGCCCGACCACAGTGAGATCGACGCCGAGATATTTCGCGAGTTCGAGAGTATCGGATGCGGCATGATTCGTGCCAACTCGCGCCGTACCTGGATTTCCAGGTGTCGCGTGCACGTCGTGCCCCGACTGTGCCAGACGCCAGGAGATGGCGTGTTCGCGCCCGCCATTTCCAATCACGAGAATCTTCATGCGCAGTAAGCCTCCATTGTACGGGTGGCCGCTACAATGAAGACGAGCGAAGTTATGCAGTCGAAGTACGATGTGATCGTTGTCGGAGCCGGCCACGCGGGATGCGAAGCCGCGCACGCGTGCGCCCGTCTCGGTCTTCGGACCGCGATGGTCACGATGAACATCGACCTGATTGCGCAGATGTCCTGCAATCCGGCAGTCGGCGGAATCGCGAAAGGTCACCTGGTCCGCGAGATCGACGCTCTAGGCGGATTGATGGGCCTTGTGACCGACGCCGTCGGCATTCAATTCCGGCTTCTGAACACCAGCCGTGGTCCCGCTGTATGGTCGCCGCGCGCCCAGTGCGACAAAAAGCAGTACCGGATCCACATGAAGGACGTGCTGGAGCGTCAGCCGATGTTGCGAATCCTGCAAGCGGAGGTCGCCGGCTTGGTGTTTGCCGAGGGTGTCGAACGGCGCGTCCGCGGAGTGGCCCTGCGGGATGGCCGGACTTTGTTTAGCGACGCCGTAATTATTACGACGGGCACATTTTTGAATGGCCTGGCTCACGTGGGCGAGGAGAAGATCAGCTGTGGTCGTAGCGGAGAGGCTCCGTCGAATTTATTAGGGGATCAGCTTCGAGATCTGGGTTTGCAGTGGACCCGCCTGAAGACGGGGACCCCGCCTCGTCTGGATGGCCGAACTATTGATTTTTCGCGCTTTGAAGCCCAAGATGGCGATGCGTCTCCTACTCCTTTCTCTTTTATTACCAATAAGATAGAAAGAGAGCAGGTAAAATGTTATATATCCTATACTACAGAACAAACCCATCAGATTCTTAGGGATAGCATCGCGAGGTCTCCGTTATACAGCGGACAGATCGAGGGAATCGGGCCGCGTTATTGCCCTTCGATCGAGGATAAGGTGGTCAAGTTCCCCGACAAAACCCGGCATCAGATCTTTCTGGAGCCGGAGGGGCTGGATACCAATGAGATTTACGTAAACGGGATGTCCACCAGCATGCCGCTGGACGTGCAGGCCGCAGTGGTTGCCTCGATACCCGGGCTCGAGGACGCGGAGATGATCCGGCCTGGGTATGCGATTGAGTACGACGCCATTGACCCGCGCGAGTTGACCCATGCGCTCGAAGTGAAAAGGATCAAGGGCCTGTTTCTGGCGGGCCAGATCAACGGGACCTCGGGCTATGAGGAAGCGGCGTGCCAGGGACTGATGGCCGGGTTGAATGCGGCGTGCTTAGTCGGCGGCAAGGATCCGTTCCTGCTTGGCCGAAGCGATGGCTATACCGGGATTCTGATTGATGATCTCGTAAGCAAGGGCGCCGACGAGCCATACCGCATGTTTACCTCGCGAGCCGAGTTCCGGTTGCATCTTCGAATTGACAATGCTGACGAGCGGTTGACGCCGTTCGGTCGTAAGATCGGGCTAGTGGACGACGTCCGCTGGGCGGTGTACCAGAAGAAGAACGAGCAAATGGTCGCATTGAGGCGTGTTCTCGAGACAGAAAAGTTAGCCGGCAAGCTTCTCACTGTGTGGCTGCGTTCGCCGGAGGCTTCGATTTCGGAGCTAGCCCTGCTGTTGGAGTCGAAGCTGGGCGAGCCTTTAGCTCCTGGTGTGCTCACCACGCTCGAGGTCGAAGCTAAATACGCTGGCTACATTTCGCAACAGCAACGACTGGTCAGCCGCCTCCAGGATCGTGAATTGCGGTCCATACCGGCGGCGTTCGGGTTCGATGTCCCAGGCTTGTCAAACGAAGTACGGCAGAAGTTGGAGCGCGTGCGTCCCGCGACGTTGGCGCAGGCCTCCCGTATCCCAGGTGTTACTCCTGCGGCCATCGCAGTCTTAGACGTGTATTTAAGTCTGCGTAACTAGATCCGGACGTCAATCCGGATTTCGTTCCACGTGAAACACTTGCAGCGGGTTGTTTCACGTGAAACGTCTTCCCCGATGCCGCAGACCCCGCCGCGCTGTTGCCAGCTTTTCACTGCACTGCTACCATCGAGGACACAAGTGGCTAAAATTATCGCGATTGCGAACCAAAAGGGTGGCGTCGGCAAAACGACAACGGCAATCAATCTAGCGGCTTCGCTCGCAGCAAACGACCTGAGAGTCCTGTTGGTCGATTCCGATCCCCAGGGAAACTCTACAACCGGGCTTGGAATCGCAAAATCAGACGCCACGGCAACTATTTATAATGTCCTGTTGGACGGCACACCGGTTCTCGAGGCCGCCGTCCCCACGGAATGCGAAGGCCTTTCCATCCTCCCGGCGGACAGGAACCTGGTGGCCGCCAATATCGAGCTCGTTCAACAGACCAATCGTGAGCATTTGCTGAAGAACGCGCTTGCCGCCGTGCAAAATGACTTTGACTATATCCTGATCGATTGCCCGCCCGCTCTCGATTTGCTGACCCTAAACGCGCTGGTTGCCGCGGATTCCGTCCTAATTCCGATTCAGTGCGAGTTCTTCGCTCTCGAAGGCATCTCCCAACTCATCGACACGGTGGAACGGATCAAAGAAGGATTTCAGCATCCGCTCGCGATTGAAGGCATTCTCCTGACGATGTACGACGAACGAACCAACCTGACCAAACAGGTTGCCGACGATCTAAAGGAGTTCTTCGAAGATCAGATTTTCAAAACGGTCATCCCCCGTAGCGTCCGGCTGGCGGAAGCGCCCAGTTACGGCAAGCCAATTCTGCTGTATGACGTTCGCTCGAAGGGCGCGGAGAGCTACATTCAACTAGCTAAGGAAATTCTTTCCAATGAACAACACCGGCGACAAACAACGCAAAGCGCTGGGTAAGGGACTTTCATCCCTTTTTCCCGGTCGCACCACGCTAACTCCCGCACCGTCGCAAGCATCGCCAGTCGAAACACCTGTTCCCACCTACGAGGTCTTTCCGCCTACCCTAGCCGGGCCGCTGATTCTGACCATAGGCGAAATTCAGCCTAACCCGCTTCAACCTCGCTCCAGCTTCCGAGCGGACCGCTTGGAGGAGCTCGCGCAGTCCATCCGTGCGAACGGAATTATCCAGCCCATCATCGTTCGCCGGGTTGGGGATGCTTACCAAATCGTAGCTGGCGAACGCCGATGGCGCGCCGCCCAATTAGCCAAACTCGCTACAGTTCCAGTCATCGTGCAGGACGTTGCCGACCGCGACCTGCTTGAGCTGGCGCTGATTGAGAATATCCAACGCGACGACCTCAACCCGATGGAAATCGCGCATGCCTTCGATCGCCTGACCCGAGAGATGAACCTGACTCACGAGGAGATCGGCCGGCGTACCGGCAAGGACCGCTCCACGGTCGCCAACATGGTCCGGCTCATTCGTCTGCCGAAACAAGTCCAGTTGCTCCTTGCCGAGAACCGGCTTTCGATGGGACAAGCTCGCGCGATCTTAGGCCTCCCCACAGAGGAGCAACAAATCGCCATTGCAGAGAAGACGGCGGCGCAAAGTCTATCGGTTCGGCAAGTCGAAGCCTTAGTAACACAGATTACAGATAGAAAAGAGCCGCGCGCTTCTAAGAAGGAGCAAAAGCTCGATCCCAACGTGAAGGCCGCGCTCGACGAGTTGGAGCGGGTGCTCGGAACCAGGGTTCGCGTCGTCGAATTGACCGATAAACGCGGTCGGCTGGAAATTGAGTATTATTCGCAGGATGATCTCGCTAGAATCTACAGCGTGATCATCGGAGAACCTGAGAACTAAAAGGGGGTGGGTGGTGCCGGCGGCAGGAGTCGAACCTGCGACCTACGGATTATGAGACCGTCGCTCTAACCACCTGAGCTACACCGGCAGCTACTTCCAAGCGTAGGCGGGCATCCGAGCTGCTGTCAAGTTTACGTCGAATATCGCGAACGAGACCATGGAGCGTTCATCTTTTGATCGTTACTCTTACAATCAATCCGGCTATTGATCGCACGGTGTCGGTGGACAAACTCGTTTTCGAGGACCGCGGCTATATCCTCTCTCGCAGCGAGGCTGCCGGCGGTCGTGGACTGAACGCTTCCCGGGTTTTGGCTTCGTTTGGCGCAAAGACAGTCGCGGTGCTTGCGGCCGGCGGTGAAGTCGGGGAACAGATCGTCGAACGGCTCAAGGAAGATTCGTTTCCAGCCAAAATTGTACCTATCGCAGCGCTGAGCCGGATCAATCTAACCATTTCTGACAAGCATGGCCTGACGGTGAAGCTCAACGAAGTCGGTCCGCCCATTCAGCCCACCGAACTGACGCAGATCTGTCAAGTCGTCGAAAGTCAACTTCCGAAAGCGACCTGGCTGATGATCTGCGGCAGCATTCCGCCCGGCGTCGATCCTCGCTTTTATCGGGATCTGATCCGAGTCGCACACTCAAAAGGCGTGAAGACATTAGTCGATGCCGACGGCGACGCGCTGCAGTATGCGATGGAAGCCAAACCAACCGTGGTCACGCCCAACCAGGCCGAAGCTGAGCGGCTACTGAATACCGCGCTATTAACCCGCACCCAGTTCCTCGAAGCAGCCCGGCGATTGAAGGCGATGGGCCCGGAAGCTGTGGTCCTTTCACTAGGCGCAAGGGGAGCAATCGGCGTCACCGATTCCGAAACGATCGAGGTTCTACCGCCCAGAGTGGACGCGCTGTGCCCGATCGGCGCCGGCGATGCGCTTTGTGCCGCGTTTGTTTGGGCGATGGAAAAGAAAAAGACCTTCGCCGACGCGCTGCGTTGGGGTGTTGCGGCAGGAACCGCCAGTGCGATGTTGCCCGGCATGGCATTCGGCTCTCTGCAGGAAGTGAAGAGCATCTACAAGCGCGTAGAGGTTCGTCCTGTGCAGACAGGCTAGGAATCGCTATTTCTTGTTGCGTTTTTTGTAGAACAGGTCCGGCGTCTTCATCGTCGTCGCCGTCAGAACCAGAAACAGCACCAGCATGGAAATCAGCGAGGCCACGGCACCGATCATCATATATTCGGTCTGGCGCAGCGGCCCCGGAAGCACGCTAACCATGACGACTACGACCAGCCCAAAGACGATCGCAATCCCGAAGCCAAGAGCTATCTTGCGCGCCATAGTTGCTTAGTCGTACTTCTCGTACACGATCTGTTTCCGGTCAAGACCCGCGGCCTTGAGTCGGGTGCGAACCTCGTCCACCATCAATTTTAGACCACAAATAAACACGTCCACGTCGCGACGATCGCCAACCGCTTCTTCAAGGTGCGTTTGCACGTAACCAGTTCGGCCTTGCCACCCGGGCTCCGGACGGCTAAGAGTCGGCCAGTACCGGAATTGATCCGGAAAAACATTGGCCATGGCCTCGAACTCCGCATTGTAGAGGA
Organism: Bryobacterales bacterium; assembly: GCA_038210135.1. GTDB lineage: Bacteria > Acidobacteriota > Terriglobia > Bryobacterales > Bryobacteraceae > JBBQWZ01. The sequence continues at coordinate 149,938 of JBBQWZ010000001.1, read as the reverse complement.
GTGTGGAGGCGTGCCGCGTTCCGAACACCAATGTGAACTTCCTCGCGGATTTACCGAGTTCGGCGCGAAGAATGGATCGATACGGTGCGACACCTGTTCCGGTCGCCACCAGAATCACGTCCCGTTCGTTGGGTCGGAGCGTGAACATCCCAAGGGGCTGCTGGATCTCTATCGACATGCCGGGCTCAAGCAAACAGAGCCAAGGCGACAAACGGCCGTCAGCAACACGGTTAAGACAGAGCGTAAAATAATTCGTCCCGTCCGGGTCGGAGGAGATCGAATACGCTCGGACAATATTCTTACCCTCAAGCTCCTGGGTAATCGAAACGAATTGCCCAGGAATGAACCGAAACGGATCGCCCCCTGGAACTTCAAACAGGAAGTGTCTTACTCCTGGTGCGAGCTCACACGATTCGATCAGCAGAGCTTTCATTGGATAGGCTATGGCGCCAGTAAACCTGGCTCCTCCGCCTGATTAGATGGCGCGGATGGAAATTGGCTTCTTAGGAAATCCAGGAACGCTCGCCCTCGCGGCCGGCCGTTGTCGTTTTGGACCGCTACCCTCGCAAGGAACACCAAAACACCAATGAATTCAGCGTCGCGAAGCGCCTTCATTCCAGCTTCCCCAGCCATACGCGCCCGCAACTCATCGAACACGGTCTGGATGTAGCCCTGAATCTGCGCCGCAAACGCGCTAGCTGGCTTCGTTTCGTAAATCAGGCCCGTATCTAGCGTTCTCAGCGTCTTGATCATCGCCTCAAGTGCTTCCCGCACGTCCGAATCGACCGCGCCTTCGGTCGAAAGCGACGCCTGAAGCAGGGTGAAACTCGCAAACATCACCAACTCCTGGTGGTCGCGGAGGAACCGCTCGGTCAACTCGACGTCCGGATGCGGGACGTCGGCTGGTGTGAGAATCGGCTGCTTCTCATGAAGCCGCGCCTCAGCTAGAAACTCGCATTCGAGCGGGCAATGGATCGTGATTTCGCGCTGTTCGCCGCAGCACTGGGGACAGATATCCCCGCGAACACCTGGACAGGCCCTCTTAGCCCGGCGTTTTTCGCAAAGTTGGCACGTAGCAGACATGCGTAACCGGCTCAATCTCTCGGGACGATGCTCGAGACATCCGCGGACCGGACGCTATAAACCTTGCGAGCTTGCTTACAGATCTCCTGGGCAATCTTCTCAGGCTTTTCGTCCGCATCGAGATCCAGCTCGATCTTGAGGTACACATCGACCTTCGGCATAGCAATAATCAGGTGAACTTGGTGCGAAAGGTGGGAATTGGAGCGGGAGACGGGATTCGAACCCGCGACATCAACCTTGGCAAGGTTGCACTCTACCAGCTGAGTTACTCCCGCTTGCTGCCACCTTTAATTCTCTCTCGGAAGCCTTCAACTGTCAAATCAGCCAGTCCGGAATTCGCATGAAATCTTCGCGTCCCAAGACCGGACGCCGCCAGCATTTGGACCTCGAAATGTGGCTGCGACATCTCCAAAACGAAATGTTTTACGATTCTCGTCGTCCTCCAAACAGGTCCATAAGTTGTTGATAATGCTAATAGAAAATTTTGAAAAGCGGCTTGCTTTGCGAAAGAGCTTTTGTGCTAGACTGAGATTCCGCTGAGGCCAAGACTGGGACATTTTAGGGTTCCGGTTTGGCAGCAGGTCTTCAAAAAAAGCCGAAGCAACTCCCCAACAAGCGACCAAAGCGCCGTGGATTTCCACAGCTGTGGAAATCATGTGGGAATTGTGCGGCCTTTTTGCATTTTGAACGCCTCTTGGCTAAATTCGGAAATTTTGGGGCGGCTGGCCTGTTGAACGCCAGTCGCTAAACGAGTGAGTTGCGCGATGAACGCATGGGAAGATATCAAGTCGAGGCTAAGTACCCGGCTGACAGCAGACGCCTTTAATAACTGGATCGAAAAAGCGGGGTATATGCAATTCGAGTCCGGCAGCCTGATGCTTCGGGTTCCGGACGCGGTAACCAAAGACTGGATGGAACAGGCTTACGCCGAAGAGATTCGCGCTGCCATCCGCGAATCCTCTCTACCTGTGAAGCAGGTGATCTATCACGTCGAACCGCAAGCGCCCAGCGCGCGAACAGGTTTTGTAGCGGAGCCGGTATTCAGCTCTCCGGTAGCCAGCTTGAACCCGAAATTCAAGTTCGATAACTTCGTCGTCGGATCCTGCAACCAGTTCGCGCATGCCGCGGCGAGAGCGGTCGCGAACAACCCGTCGCATAGCTATAATCCGCTTTTCATCTATGGCGGAGTCGGCATCGGCAAAACGCATCTGATGCACGCGATTGGGCAATCTCTTCAGACTCAGTTCGCGGGCATGCGCATCGTGTATACCTCGAGCGAGCGCTTCATGAACGAGATGATCAGCTGCATCAAATCGGACCGCCTGCCGCTATTCCATCGTCATTACCGCTCCGCCGATGTCCTGCTTGTCGATGACATTCAGACCATTGCCGGCAAGGAGCGAACGCAGGAAGAATTCTTCCACATGTTCAACGAGCTTTACGATCATCAAAAGCAGATCGTAATCTCTAGCGACTCGTCACCCAAACAATTGCCTGGCCTGGTGGAACGGCTTCGCTCCCGGTTCGAGTGGGGGCTGATGGTGGACATGCAGCCGCCGGACCTCGAAACGAAGATGGCGATCCTGGACGGCAAAGCGGCGCAGGAAGGCGTGCATCTCCCCGAGAACGTCCGCGACTTCATGGCGACCAAGACCAAATCCAACGTGCGGGAGCTTGAAGGGTCGTTGATCAAACTCATCGCCTACTCCTCCGTCACCGGGGAGCCGATCAGCCTTGCCATGGCCCAACAGGTTCTGAAGTACCTGATCCCAGGCCATGACCGCAAAGTGAACATGGATACCATCGTCCGCGCGGTCGCGGAACGCTACAGTTTGCAACCAGCCCAACTCAAGCAAAAGACTAACGCGCATATCATTTCGCGGCCTCGCCAAGTCGCCATGTATTTGATTAAGGAGCTCACCGGGGCATCGCTACCCGAGATCGGCCGGGCCTTTGGTGGAAAACATCACACCACCGTCCTGCACTCCGTGCACAGGATTGAGAAGCTACGGCACCAGGATACTGAATTGAACAGAATCATCCTCAGCGTAATCGATTCTATCCAATGACTTTAACGCGATATTCACACAGCAGCTCAAGGACGCCCTGAGGGCATCGGTGGAAAGCCGGGTACCCCGCGAGTTTTTAGGGGGTAACAACCCGGTTTCGCACAGGTTGGCGAGACGCAAACGGATTGCATTTGCTATACTTTAGGTAGATTTCGACAAATCCACAACACTGAATCAACTTGTTCTCTCTCTATATAGTTCCTTAGAACAGAAGAAAGAACAGAGCGCGCGGCAGCAAGAGCCGCTCGCCAGGGTCTGATATCGGTGTGGCATTGAGGCCTCGACATGGAGTTCACAGTTAGCAAGGCAGATCTCGTAAAAGAGCTGAACCTCTCCCAGGGTGTCGTCGAAAAGAAGACGACGATTCCGATCCTGTCCAACGTCCTGGTCGAAGCCGATGGCGATCGGATCTATCTCACAGCCACGGATCTCGAACTCGGCATTCGTTGCTCCTGCCCGGCGAAGGTCAAGAAAGCCGGCGCTGGCACCATTCCAGCGCGCCGCCTTCTCGACTACGTACGGCTGCTGCCGGATTCCGACATCCAGGTGAAGCTGCAAGACAACCACTGGGCGAGCATCATCTGCGGAAGGTCACGTACGCGGATCGCCGGTATGTCGCGCGACAGTTTTCCGGAATTGCCGAAGATGCCTGACACGCTCGCGGAAATTCCGATCCACGCGCTCGCGTCGATGATCAGCAAGACGATTTTCGGCATCTCGACGGAAGAGTCGCGATTCACTCTGAATGGCGCCCTCCTGATCCTCAAGCCGAAGAGCCTGACTATGGTGGCCACCGACGGCCATCGTCTCTCTATGGTCGAACTGCCCGCCGACATGCCCGGCGTAGCCGGATCCTACAAGGCGTTGCTACCTCGTAAAGCCATGGGCGAAATTCTAAAATTTGCCGCTGACGCTGCGGCGGGCGCAAACGTCCAATTCTCGGGCGACGAAAATCACCTATTCTTCCGAATCGGCGAACGCCTATTGCTGAGTCGCAAACTGACCGGCAACTTCCCCGATTTCGAACGCGTTCTTCCGAAAGACCAGCCACACAGCGTCATTCTGCAGCGGGACGAACTGCGGAGCGCCATCGAACGTGTCGCTCAGTTTTCCGACGAACGATCGCGCGCGATACGCGTGCAGACGGCCAACGGAGAAGTCAAAATTCACTCTTCCGTTTCCGACACCGGCGAATCCGAAGAAAGCATACCGACCACCTATGACGGTCCGTCGGTTGAAATCGGCTTCAATGCCGGTTATCTTCTCGACTTCCTCCGCGCGATCGCGGAGCCACAGGTTGAATTCCGCTTCAAGGATCCGCACAGCGCCGGAGAGCTTCGTCCCAGTCAAGCCGAAGAAGGCGAAAAATATTCGTATCGCTACGTGATCATGCCGATGCGCATCTGATCCGCGGCCCTTCGATCAAGCAAGAAGTAACAAGTTCAAGTTCTGGAGTTTCATGGCAACCAAGGATATGGCCGACGTTTATGACTCGAGTAGCATCAAGGTGCTCGAGGGACTGGAGGCAGTTCGCCTCCGGCCCGCCATGTATATCGGCTCGACCGGCGACGCCGGCCTGCACCACCTCGTTTACGAAGTCGTGGACAACTCAGTAGACGAAGCCCTCGCCGGATATTGCAACGAAATTCACGTCACCATCCATATCGACAACTCGATCACGGTGGTCGATAACGGCCGCGGTATTCCGGTAGACATGCACGAGGAAGGCATCTCCGCGGCGGAAGTCGTGATGACCAAGCTGCACGCCGGCGGCAAATTCGATTCGAACAGTTACAAAGTTTCTGGCGGTCTGCATGGCGTCGGCGTCAGCTGCGTCAACGCCTTGTCGGAAGAACTGCACCTCGAAATCTGGCGCGAAGGTGGCACCTACGAACAGGACTACGCGAAAGGTGTTCCACAGGGGCCATTAACGAAAACCGGCAAAGCCGGCCGCAAGACGGGCACTAAAATTACGTTCAGGCCGGATTCCACGATCATGGATTCGACCACGTTCAATTTCGATATCTTGGCCAAACGGCTGCGTGAACTGGCGTTCCTGAACAAGGGTCTCGTGATCACGCTGACCGATGAGCGCGAAGAGAACAAGAAGCACGAGTTCCACTACGAAGGCGGAATCGCCGAGTTCATCAAGCATCTCAACAAAGGCAAGGCCGTCCTGCATGACAAGCCCATCTACTTCGAGGGCGAGCGGGACATGACGAACGGTGGGCAGCTGACGATGGAGGTGGCGTTGCAGTACAACGACACCTATGTCGAGAACGTTTTCAGCTTTGCGAACAACATCAACACAGTGGATGGCGGATCGCATCTTTCCGGATTTCGCAGCGCGCTGACGCAGACCATTAACCGCGCCGCGAAGGCGGCCGGTCTGTTCAAGGACGTCAAAGAAAATCTGAGCGGCGACGACGTTCGCGAAGGCCTCACGGCCGTCATCAGCGTCAAACTGCCGCAACCTCAATTTGAAGGCCAGACCAAGGGCAAGCTCAACTCCGACATCGCCGGGTTCGTGGTCCAACTGATCAACGAAAAGCTCGGCGAATTCTTCGACAAGACCCCGTCGGTGATGAAGAAGATCATTTCGAAAGCGATCGATGCATCTCGAGCCCGAGAAGCCGCCCGTAAGGCTCGCGATCTGACGCGTCGCAAGGGCGCGCTCGATTCCGGCGGCCTACCGGGCAAACTCGCGGATTGCCAGGAGCGCGATCCGGAGAAATGCGAGCTGTTCCTGGTCGAAGGCGAATCGGCGGGCGGCACAGCGAAGGGCGGCCGCGACCGGCGCAACCAGGCAATTCTTCCGTTACGCGGAAAAATTCTCAATGTGGAGAAAGCCCGCTACGACAAAATGCTGGGCCACGAAGAAATTCGTGCGATGATCACCGCGATCGGCACCGGAATCGGTAAAGACGATTTCGACGCCACGCGGTTGCGCTACGGCAAGATCATCATCATGACCGACGCCGACGTGGACGGATCGCATATCCGGACGCTGCTGCTGACCTTCTTCTTCCGCCATATGCAGGAGCTGATCGATCGCGGTCACGTGTTCATCGCGCAGCCGCCGCTCTACCGAATCAAGAAAGGCAAGAGCGAGAAGTACATCAAGGATGACAAGGAATTCACCCGCGAAATTCTCCGCCGCGCGACCGAAAATCTGAAGGTGGAATACGGCGTCGAAGGCGCGAAGCAAACCATTGAAGGCGGCGAGCTCCGCAGCTTCCTGATGTCGCTCGACGAATATCAGCAGATCTTCAAGCGCCTGGAGCGCCGGCTCCGCGAAGCGATTGCGGTTGAAATTCTCGCGGATGTCGATCTCAAAATCGATACCAAAGCGGATTTCAGCGACAAGGCGAACCTGCACCAGGTGCTCGACAAACTGAAGGCTGCGAAGATCCCCTGCGAAATGGGCCACGACGAGGAGCACTCCTCGTACTTCGTTTCGTTTCGCGATCAAACCAACGGCGAACGCATCATCGGCATCGATCTCGCGTCGCAAGCCGAGTACAAGCGCATGCGAGCGTTTGCAAGGCAGATTTCGAAATTCAACAAGCCGCCCTTCACTGTGATGAAGGAAAACGGATCGCGTGAAGTTCTCACCTTCTGGCGCGACCTTCTGTCCTACATCCGCGGCGAAGGCACGCGCGAAGTCCAGGTTCAGCGGTATAAGGGACTCGGCGAAATGAACGCCGAACAGCTGTGGTCAACGACCATGAACGCGGAAACCCGGACGCTGTTGAAGGTTTCTGTGGAAGATCTCGTCGAGACCGATCATATCTTTACGACCCTGATGGGCGAGGATGTCGAGTCCAGGCGCAAGTTCATTGAGGATAACGCCCTCGACGTTCGCAATCTGGACGTGTAGCAATCACCCGATCTTGCTTGGCTTGATAGACTGCGTATCCGTTTGCCTTGGAGCACAGGCCGGAGGCCTATGCCACCCTATCATTCCACCCAAGGCGCGCGCGAAAACAATCCGCCGTCCACCCAGATCGTTTGACCGGTTATAAAATCTCCCACGTCACCACACAGCGCCACAATCAACCTCGCTACATCGACCGGTTGGCCGATCCTGCCTAGCGGGGTGAGCTTCGACCACGAGCCAGCGTAATCCGGCAATTCGGCCTTTGTCCGTTCTGTCTCGATGGCGCCAGGCGCGATGCAATTCACGTTGATTCCGTACCGCCCCAACTCCACCGCCGCGGATTTCGTGAACATCTCGATTCCGCCGCGACTCGCTGTATAGTCCACGAGATTGGGGAAGGCGTGCTTGTTGCAGCCGGAGCCTAGATTAAATATTCTTCCGCCGCCATGATCTTTCATCCACCTCGCTGCGTGCTGGGTGCAAAGAAACGAGCCAGTCAGGTTCACGGCAAGGGTGTGATTCCAGTCCTCAAGAGTTAGATCCAGCAGCGGCGCCCAAGTCTGACGACCGGCGTTGTTCACCAGGAAATCCAGCCGCCCGAAGTTCTCCAACGCGCGTGAAATCAAGTGCTCGACGTCATTCGCATTGCTTACATCCGTGGGCACAATCAGCGATTCCGCGCCCATCACACGAATCTCTTCAGCGGTTGCGGAGGCATCGTTCAAGTCGGCAAGAACCACTGCTGCGCCGGCCCGCGCTAACTCGACCGCGATCGCGCGGCCGATTCCCTGCGCCGCGCCGGTGACAATCGCCACCTTACCCGAAAGAGTCATGAGCCAAGTTGTAACAAAAATACAGTTGCCGCGCCGGACAAATCCAACGAAACTGAAAGTGCATGTTTATGCATCGGCGCAGACGTCGATGCCGGAGCTGAAGAGGAGCGCACGAGAGTTGAATCTCAAGGTAACTGACAACCCCACCGTCCGCGAACCGGCGGACCGCTGGACGACGGTGGACGCCGGCGAGCTGTATGACGTCGCAAGCTGGGGCAAGGGCTATTTTTCGATCGGCACCAATGGCAACGTCTGGGTACACCCCAACAAGGACGTGAACCGCAAGGTCGATTTGAAAGAATTAATCGACACGCTGCAACTGCGCGGCATCTCCCTACCAATCCTGATCCGCTTCGGCGAAATTCTCAAAGATCGGCTCGGTGACATGTACAACGCGTTCCAGAGCGCGATCACCGAGCACGCCTACAAAGGCAACTATTCCTGCGTCTTCCCGATCAAGGTGAATCAGCAGAGGCACGTCGTCGAAGAGGTCTTTGAATTCGGCAAGCCCTACAAATTCGGTCTTGAAGCCGGGTCCAAACCGGAGCTGCTTGCCGTGCTCGCCGTTGCTGACAACGAAACGCCGATCATCTGCAACGGATTCAAGGACGATGAATATATCGAGATGGTGATGCTCGCGACCAAGATCGGGCGCCACATCATCCCGGTTGTCGAGAAATACACAGAACTCGATCTGATCATGAAGCACTCCGAGCGCGTTGGCGTGAAGCCGGTGATCGGTGTGCGGGTTAAACTGGCAAGCCGCGGCTCGGGGCGCTGGAAATCCTCGGGCGGATACCGGTCGAAGTTTGGCCTCACAGTTACCGAAGCCCTAAAAGCTCTCGATGAGTTGAAAGCTCGCGGCATGGAAGACTGCCTACAGCTTCTGCATTTCCATCTTGGCAGCCAGATCACGAATATCCGCCAGATCAAAGGCGCGGTGACCGAAGCCGCCCGTGTTTATGTCGAACTCCGGCGCGCCGGCGCGGGCCTCCAGTATCTGGACGTCGGTGGCGGACTCGGGATCGACTACGACGGATCGCAAACGGATTTCGAATCGAGCGTCAACTACACGCTACAGGAATACGCAAACGACGTCGTCTACCACGTGCAGAGCGTCTGCGACGAAGCCGAAGTTGCTCATCCGACGATCATTTCGGAGAGCGGCCGCGCGATCGCGGCCTATCACAGTGTTCTGGTATTCAATGTCCTGGGAGTTACCGGATTCGGCGAAACCGAAATCAACACCAACGATGTCCCGGACGACGCGGAACAGCCCCTTGCGGACCTTCTCGAAACGTACAAGAGCCTCAGCAACAAAAATTTGCTCGAGAGCTTCCACGACGCGCAACAGGCTCTCGATTCGGCCCTCAACCTATTCAGCCTTGGTTACCTTCCGCTCCGCCAACGCAGTCTCGCCGAAAATCTGTACTGGACCATCTGCCGCCGGATCCAAAAGATGGCGTCGGAACTGGATTACTTTCCGGAAGACCTCGAAGGCCTGGACGGACTGCTTTCCGACACGTACTTCTGCAATTTCTCGCTGTTTCAAAGCATGCCGGATAGCTGGGCGGTAAAACAGCTGTTCCCTATTTTGCCGATCCACCGGCTGGATGAGCAGCCGACGCGCCATGCGATTCTGGGCGACATCTCGTGCGATTCCGACGGCAAGGTCGATCAATTCATCGATCGTCGCGACGTGAAAAAGACGCTCCCGCTGCACGCGTTCAGTGAAGATAAGCCGTACTTCCTCGGCGCGTTCCTGGTCGGCGCGTATCAGGAAATCCTCGGCGATCTCCACAATCTATTTGGAGACACGAACGCGGTGCACGTCAGCATCGACGAGCGCGGCGAACCCCGGCTCGACGCCGTCATTCAGGGTGACACCGTGCGGGAAGTCCTGGATTACGTGCAGTTCAATGCCAAAACGCTGCTCGAGCAATTCCGACGAGATGTCGAAAAAGCGGTCAGCGACGGGCGAATGGGCTACGAGGAATCTGGCCGGCTGCTTCGTTTCTACGAAGACGGATTAAACGGGTACACGTATCTGGAGCAGTAAACGTCTAAGAAAGCAGAACGGGAGTTACAAGAGACCGGGCGGTGCAAAGCCACCCGGTCTCTTCCTATTTGAGTAAGCCTTGTTGATAGGCGAGCACCGAAGTCTGAATTTGGAATTCGTAGACCGCTGTCGCCCGTTGGATGTCCGCCGAAGTTTTCCCGAGCTGCGCCTGTGTCAATTCCACGATGGAACTGAGACCCAAGTCGTAACGGGCTTGCGAAAGCTCCAATGCCAGCGTTGCCTGCCTTACCAATTCCGCGGTGAGTTGCACGCGCTCGAAGGCGTTGTTCGTATTGAGCCACGCGACTTGTACATCGCGCGCCACCTGTAACTCCAAATCACGCACGCGTTCTGCGATGGCGCGCGCTCGCAGGTCCGCCTCTTCGCGCCGGGCAGAAAACAACCTTCCGTTGAATATCGGAATGCTCAAATTGACGCCCGCCGCCGAATAATGATCATTGACGCCCTCTCCGCGGAACGGCGCGACTCCAGCGACCGCCGCGGCGCTAATTGTTGGACGCGATAACGCAGCCTCAGCGGCGGTGAACCGTTGCGCGGAAGCGAGTTCTGTTCGCGCGCTCTGCACATCCGCACGCTCCCGCAGCGCTGTCTGGATCATCGGCGCTGGCACCGCATCGGGCGGCGCTGGCATGCTCGTTTCAACCAGATCGAACACCTGCGGCTGGGCGAACCCGAGTGCCGAAGATAAATCCGCGTCCGACGCTTTGACGTCATTGCGCGCTTGCGAAAGCAACAACCTCGCCTCGGCTAAATTAACGTTTGCAAAACTGGCGTCCAACCCCGAGCGCAGATTGCTTTGCGTGAGAGCGTTGACCTGATCCGCCACAACACTTCGCGTTGCGACGGTTTGCTCCGCGACTTGCAGGACTGACCGGGAGCGCAAAGCGGAATAAAATGCCCTTCGAACCTGAACCAGCACCAGCGCCCGAGAGAACTCCGAACGCCGGTCCAATGACTGCGCCCGCAACTTCGCGGATTGAACGAGGCCACCTGTGCGGCCAAAATCGGTGATCAACTGAGTTACGCCGGCGCCTCCGGCGAAACGATTGTAGATACTGCTCGCGTTCAGACCGCCGGCGGCGATACGCGTGTTGTACTCACCACCGACTCCGGTCACGGAGCCCAGGACTTGCGGAAAAAAATAACTCCTCGCCTCAATGGTCACTTGGTTCGCCGCCAAAGCGTCGAGCAAAGCGGCACTAATTCGCGGATTTTGCTTGATCGCGATCGCTTCCGCTTCCTCGATCGTGAGCTTTCGGGGCGTGTTGCTAAGAGGGGTGCCGGGTTCCTGGCCAAGTAGGACCGTCGTCACAACAAGGAGGAGTCCGATTTTCATGCCGCCACCTCTTTTCCGCGGTAAATCAGAAGGTACGCGCACGGTACAACGAACACAGTTGCTACCAACGAGACCGTGAGGCCGCCCAGAATGGCGCGAGCCAACGGAGCGTACGCTTCGCTTCCGGTTCCAATTGCCAACGCCATCGGCAGCAGTCCAAGCAAGGTCGCAATCGAGGTCATCAGCACGGGGCGCAAGCGAATCCGGCACGCCTTTAGAACCGCCTCTTCGACAGACATACCCTCGCGCCGCAGATGATGCGTGAATTCCACGATGAGAATGCTGTTCGAAACCACAATTCCGACCATCATCAAGACTCCCAGCAGCGACTGGACATTCAGCGTGGTGCTGGTGAAAGCGAGCGTGAACAGCACACCGCTCAACCCTGGCGGTATTGCGAGCATGATGATGAAAGGATCCTTGAACGACCGGAACTGCGCCACAAGAATCAGAAACAGCAGGACCACTGAAAGCACAAGTCCGAGAGCGAAACTGCGAAAAGCCTGCGTCATACTTTCGATCATTCCGCGGACGTTAATCGCCATGTTTCCCGGGATCTTGGTCGAGGCTACGATCTTCTGAATTCCTTTTCCGGCGCGCGCCAGATCCTCCCCGCGAGTTTGCACGTACACGTCAATCACCGGGCGCAACTGCTGGTGATCGATGACAATCGGCGCTTCCGTCCGCTGCAGATCCGCCACCGTGTCCAAGCGGACTGGGTCCATGCTTCCTGCCGCGTGCAGAGGGATGCTGCGCAGGTCGACCAGGTTGCGAATGCGATTCTCCGCATATTGGACTGTCAACAAGTAGTCCCGCCCGCTCTTCGGATCCACCCAGAAACCAGGTCCAATCATTTGATTGGAGGTCAACGCGGTGATGACGTTACTGACAACCTCGCGTTGCAGAAGTCCAGCCGCCGCGGCCCGGACGCGATCGACGTGTAACTTCAGCACTGGCGAGTCCACATCCTGAGGAATGAAAACCTGTTCCACTTCGGGCAAGGCCCGGACCCTCGCCGCGATTTCTCCAGCCACCCGATGCGCACCCAAGATATCTGAGCTACTCACCTGGATATCGATCGGCGCGGAGACGCCCATGTTCAGGACGGAGTCTACGAGGCCGCCGGATTGCACAAACGAGTCTAGTTCCGGGAGCTCTTCGGACATCGCCTTACGAACCCGCCGCATGTATTCGTAGCTGCCGATTTTGTGATCCTCTTTGAAGGCGGTCTGGACGACGGAGGAGTGTTGGCCGGTGTTCTGCGAATAGATCGCCGGAAACTCCGGCGTAATTCCGATGTTGGAGACGATGATGTCCAGATCTTTCGGATCCACGACTCGCCGGATGATCTCTTCCACCTTGGCGATCTTTTTCTCAGTGTCTTCGAGGCGCGTACCAGTTGGCGCCTTCACGTTCGCGACGAATTGGCCCGCATCGGTGCGCGGAAAAAACGCCTGCCCGATTCGTGGCCATACAAGGAAGCTGAGCGCAAACGCGGCTAAGGCAACCAGCAGGACCAACTTTGGAGATCGCAACGCTACGGTTGCGATGCGTTCGTAGAAATCGAGGACGCCGTCGATCCCGTGCTTGATCCGCAGTTGAATCGCATTGCTGGTCGCATGCGGCTTGATGAATCGCGCCGCGAAGACCGGAACGACCGTCAGCGCCACCGCGTAGGAAGCAAACAGCGACAGAATCACAGCCAGAGCCAGAGCCGTGAAGAGAAACTTACTGACGCCGTACAAAAGGACGACAGGAAAAAAAACCACGACCGTCGTGAGGGTAGCCGCCAGAACCGGAAGGGTTACTTCCCGACCGCCTTCTTCCGCCGCGCCCTCCGAGGTGGCTCCGAGCTCCAAGTGCCGGTAGATATTCTCAAGCACGATCACTGAGTTATCGATGATGCGGGAAAACGCCAGCGCCAAGCCACCGAGCACCATAGTGTTGATCGTGTTTCCCCCGAGCCCTAACGCCAGGAAAGTCGCCAGGGCCGAAAGGGGAATCGAGAGGCAAACCGCGATCGTCGCGCGGAAACTGCCAAGAAACAACAGGACCATGATCGAAGTCAAAATCAATCCGATACCGCCCTCGTGAAGCAACGTTTCGATGGAGCTCTTGACGAACAGCGACTGATCGAAGACGACGTCCGTTTTCATTTCCGGCGGTACATCGACCATGTGCTTCAGCTTGTTGCGAACGCCATCTACGACCGCGATTGTGTTCGCATCGCCGCCCTGCTTCAACACGGGAAAATAAACCGACCGCTGCCCGTCGATGCGGACGATGTTGTACTGCAGCGCTTCCGCGTCTTTCGCGACACCGATGTCGCCGATGGTAACCATCGCGCTGCCGTTCCGCTTGATCGGCACACTGTTGATGTCCCGGACATTCTCGATCATCGAATTGCTGTACAGGTTGTAGTCGATCGGACCGATGCGGACATCACCGGCCGGTAGCACGACGTTGGAGTCGTTGATCGCGCGAACCACATCCATCGGACTCAGCTTGAACGCTTCGAGCTTGGCCGGCTCCGCGTAGATCATGATCTGCCTGGTCCGGCCGCCAAAGGGTTGGGCAATGGAAGCACCCGGCACACCGGCCACTTGGTTTCTAACCGGAACGGCGACGATGTCGCGCAGCACGGCTTCGCTCAAACCTTCGCCACGGGCGGTCACAAGGCAAACCGGCAAACTGGACGCATCGAACTTCATGACGACGGGCGGCAAAGTTCCCTGCGGGAGCCGACGGAGGTTCGACATCGCAATACTCGCGACGTTGCTCGCCGCGGAATCCGCGTTCGTGCCGGGCTGGAAGTACAGTTTGACCAGGCTGACGCCGGCGAGCGAGCGGCTCTCAATTCGATCGATTCCGTCGGCCAGCGTGAAGTAGCGCTCGAAGCGGGAAGAAATGTCCGCTTCAATTTCCTGCGGCGGCATTCCGCTATAGAACGTCGCAACGACCACCACTGGAATATTGATCTTTGGAAACAGATCCACCGGCAGCATAACCGTCGCGACTCCGCCGAGAATCACAATGACAAGGCAGAGGACAACAATTAAATAGGGGTTCCGGATAGCAAACGACGACATTTAGCGTCCCCCCATCTTCAGCTTCACGACCTGTCCGGGCTTTACCTGCGAGCGGCCGCCGGTGACTACCACCTCGCCTTCCGATACGCCGGTTAAGACCTCTACTTTTTCCGGCGTCTCCAAGCCGATCTTGATCTCGCTGTCCGCGATCTTGTTTTGGGCATCAACTTTATAAACGTGCGGAACATTCTTCACGAGAAAGACGGCCTGCACAGGAATGGCAATCGCCGCCGCATGCCGGTCAAGCGACAAAACGGCGGTGGCGAACATCCCTGGTTTGAGGTCCGACCGGGGATTGTCCACATCGATCTGCGTTTCCATGGTCCGCGTCGCTTCCTGCAGTCGGTCCGCGAAGCGCGCAACGCGTCCCTGATAAGTCTTATTTAAAGCGTCAACCCGTATCGTTAACGCCGAGCCGAGCTTGATGCTCGAAACCGCGCTCTCGGGAACGTTCAAAACCAGCCGCAGATGGGAAATGTCGGAAATGCGAACCAGCGGAATCGCCTGCGAGCTCGAAGCCGTGCCCTGCTGAATCATCGCGCCCGGATCCGCATACCGCTTTGTGACCACCCCCGCGAACGGAACCGTGATGCGCGCGTAACTGTTCATGGTTTTCACGCGTTCTTCAGACGCCTCGCTTGCGCGAACCTGCTGTTCGGCGGACGCTATGGCCGCCTTGGCGGTATCGATTTGCCCTTCCGCTAGCTGATCGCGCGTACGGGCGTCGTCGATCTCCTGCATAGCAATCAAGTTCGGCCGCGACTTCGCGACCTGTTCCAGCCGATTGAGAACCTGATGGGTATTCTGATGGGCGGTTTCCGCGCGAGCCAGATCGGTTCGCGCGCGGACGACTTCCGCTTCCGCTCGCCGTTTGCCCGCTAGCGCCTGCGCCGCCTCGTCCACCATTTCAGGGATCTCGAGCGTCGCGATCACCTGACCGGCGCGGACGCGATCGCCGACATCGACCGTAATCGACTTCAGGTAGCCCGCGACCTTGGCGTGAAGCTCTACCTCCTGATAAGGCCGGAACTCGCCGTTGATCGAGACATCGCGGGCAAGGTCCTCCTTCGCGACCTTCACCGCCGCCACCGTGAGCATCTCCGGCTCGGGACGTGCTTCGGCGGTCGGTGCCGGGGTGCAACCGGCCAAGGCAAACGCAATGCCTACAACGCAACCGCCCAAAACGGGTCGTCGCATGGAACCCCCCCTCAGAACTTGTCGATCGATTTCGTCGCGCTACGCGACTGCGGGCGGCGGGCGAACAAATAAAGACTTGTCGTAAGGCGGGAAAGTAACCGGAGCGGTTCGGCTAGGTTCGACGTGGACTTCGCGCGGAGTGTCCGCCGCCAGCCGAATCACCACCTGCGCGATCGGCGTCATGTTCACCCGTTCGAGGCAGCACTCATGAAGCTTGGTGGATTTTGCGATGATACGCGCGCGAGAACCAGGATCGTCGTCATACATGCTGAGCTTCGCGTTGACCGCGGCGCAGACGACAGCGATCATCGTAACGAAAATGATCGTGAACAGAAATAAAGCTTGAATGCGGGGATCGCGAACCACGTCTATCGGCATCATAGCGCAATCGTTCGGCTTTGTGCCTCAAGTGTCTTCGTCCGATGGCGGCTTTTTGTACTTCGGCTTCTTGCGCTGAGTCTTCGGGAGCAGGGGCCGGCTGGGCGGAACGGGGCCTACCCGCTCGCGCGCGATCGCCCGGACTTCCTTTTTCTGATCGAAGCCTTTTTGCTTCGGCATGGTTCTAGTTTACCTGGGACTGGTCCGGCGGCGGATTTTGGCTGGCTTGACGCGTTGGGTAACGGTCCCTACAATGAAGGTGGCAAGAAGGAGGCCCTTATGCTAAGGTCCATCGGCCTACCGGAACTTTTGATCATTCTCGCGGTCGCGGTGCTGCTCTTTGGCGGCAAGAAGATCCCCGAAGTGGCAAAAGGTCTTGGCGAAGGCATTCGCAACTTCAAGAATTCGCTGAAAGGCGACGAACCAGCGGCCCCCGAAGAAAAGAAGCACGTGTAAAAAGGCTTCCTGGGATGCTCGCTGTTTGAGCGTCCGCTATCCGGATTCTCAACCCCGTCCGAGCTACATGCTTCGACGGCTAACCGAAACCAAAAACCCCGCCAGGCACAATCGCCGGGCGGGGTTTTTCGTTAAAACTGGCGGAAACTACTTCTTTTTCGGCGGAACGATCGCGTCGCGGACGGTCTTCGCCACGCGGAACTTCACGACCTTCTTGGCCGGAATCTTGATCGCTTCGCCGGTCGCCGGATTGCGGCCCATGCGAGCTTTGCGGTCCACGCGAACCAGACGGCCGATTCCCGGCAATACGAACATGCCGTTCTTCTTCGTCTCTTTGACGGCCATCTCGCCGAACGTGGTCACGAACAACTTGGCGACCTTGTTGCTTACTTCACAAGCCGTCGCCAGTTCCTTGATGAGTTGCGATTGAGTCATGCGTGCTGCTGCTGCCATAATTCTCCTTTGAAACAGATTCTCCCGAATTTGTCGTATCGATCTTCACTACGAAACGGCTACCCGCCGCGCCTTCTGTGACACAAAAGTACGCCGCCGGTGACCTCTCGTACGCTAAAAATCGCTCGATGATCCCGCTTCCGGGTCGATCACCGATCGGCTTTCGCGCTGCTTCTACAGCCTTGCGCGAAACCGTGGAACCGCCGCGCCATGCGGGCGTCAGCCCCGATTGCTACCAAATGATAACGGAAGCCAACACCACTGTAAAGGGTAAAAGCGCAAAAAAGGCCCATTTTCCGGCCATTTTTTGACGATCCGCCTGCATTCTTTTACACAGAGGCGCGCAAACCGCCGCGTGCAAGCACTGCGAACTGGGGTAGAGATGCTCCATGTGAAACATCGCAAAATAGCCTGAAAATCGCACTCAGGATAGGACTTGGCCGTTTTATATAAAACATTTTCATTGATTCGCGTGCGGCCTCTAAACCTCAGATGTCCCCTCGGTGAACCTCCCAAAGAGGGCGTAGGAGCCGAAACACCCAAATCCGCGCCGCAACCGCTGTTTGCTATACTTTTAACGTCTAACACCATTTCAACTTCGGATTTCAAAGGAAGCGCGTCGGTCTGTCGCCCGCGCCAAGCAAGCAACGATGCCTAAAAGAACGTTTCAGCCCAACAACCGCAAACGCGCCAAGACCCACGGATTCCGCGCCCGCATGAAGAGCAAAGATGGCCAGGCCGTGTTGAGCCGCCGCCGCGCCAAGGGCCGTCATATGTTGACGGTCAGCGACGAGAGAGCCGTCCGGGCTTCCCATTAAATTTCCGTTCCCCAAACAATCCCGCATTCTCAAGACCCGTGATTACCGCCGGGTCTACGACACCGGGTTACGTCTTCCAGGTCCTTTGTTCGTCGCGTTCTGCCTACGCGCAGAACCTCTGTTGGGAGCGTTGGGGGAACAGCCGGACGCCCTGCCTCGTATCGGATTTACAGTACCGCGGGCGCTTGGTAAGGCGGTTGTCCGCAACCGGATCCGGCGGCGGGTCCGCGAGGCGTTTCGCGTTCGGATGCCCGATCTCGCGCCGAACTGGGAGATTGTGATCAACCCTCGGCGCCGTTCCCTGGACGCTCCGTTCGAAGAGTTGAAGCGGGAAGTGGAGAAGGTGATCCAGCGATGCGCGAAATCCTGATTCTGCTGCTCAAAGGCTATAAGCGCTTTCTGTCGCCTTTGCTGCCTTCGGCCTGCCGCTTTCACCCCACCTGCTCGGAATACATGCGCGAAGCCATCGAAAGGCGTGGCGCCATTCGTGGCGTCTACCTCGGCATGCGGCGCCTCCTTCGGTGTCACCCCTTTCACGCCGGCGGGTTCGACCCAGTCCGCTAACCTGTACCTTGATTTCAGAGCGATTCATTCAATCCCCACTTAGGCAACATGGACTTTAAAAAAGACGACGGTTCCGGCAAAAAAGAAATGTCGATGGAAGCGCGCCTGATGCTGGCCTTTGGCCTCATGGCGGTTGTCCTCTTCGTCACGCCGTACATCTATAAGCCGACCCCACCGCCACCACCTGCGAAGAAGCCCGAAGTCGCGGCGCAGACTCCGGCGGCAGCCCAGACCCCTCCCGCGGCACCTGTGAAAACCCCGGCGAAAACCCCCGCGACGGTAAAGCCCGGAACCAAAGCCGCCGCGGATGCGGCCCCCACCACCATCCAAGCCGACAAGATCGAGCAGTATACGATCGAAACCAAAGTCTACAGAGTGGTTTTCTCGAATCGCGGCGCGGTCGCCAAGAGCTGGATCCTCACGCAGTATAAGGATCACCACGATCGCCCGCTGGATCTGGTGAATCCGAAGGCCGCCGACAAAACGGATAACGGCCCGTTCTCGCTGCTGTTCAAGTCGGTCAAGCCCGCCACCGATCCCAATTGGGTGAATTTTGTCGCCAAGCCGGATGCGGACAAACTCGGGATCAGCTTCGAATATTCGGACGGCGCGACCGTCACTCGCAAGAACTTCAAGTTTCACCCGGATAGCTACACCGTCGATGTCACGACTGAGGTTGTGATGAACGGCGTCAGCCTGCCGCATTCCATCGAATGGCGCGGCGGCTTCGGCGACCCAACGGTGATCAATGCGCAGGTCGCGCGCCACACGCTGTTTCATGTCTCCGGCGATTCGAATCCGACTGTAAAAGACGTGAAGGCCGCGAAAGACGGGCCTGTCAGCAACAGCGGAACCTACAGCTTCGCCGGACTGGAAGACAGCTATTTCACCGCCGTCTTCCTGCCCAAAAGCAACGGAGCCACCGAGATCACCACGTTTGCCGACACCGTGATCGGAGCCGACGACGGCCAAGGGGAAGAGCCGCACGTCGGTGTCGCCGTCGGCGGCGAGGCCCCGAATCATTTCTCGATGTTCATCGGTCCGAAGGATCTGGACTTGATGAAGCAAATCAATCCTAAGCTTGAGCAGTTGGTGGATTGGGGCTGGTTCGGATTTATCGCCAAGCCGCTATTCGCCGTTCTGAACTGGCTGAACGACAAATACATCCATAACTACGGCTGGGCGATCATCCTGCTGACGCTGGTGATCAATATCATCCTGATGCCTCTGAAGTTCACGAGCATGAAGTCTGCAAAAAAAATGCAGACTCTACAGCCGCAGATCCAGGCCATCAACGCGAGGTACAAAGAGCTTCCAATGCGCGATCCGCGCCAGGCTGACAAGAATGCCGAGGTGATGGCGCTCTACAAGAAGCACGGCGTGAATCCGGTGGGCGGTTGCCTTCCGATGGTTCTGCAGCTTCCGTTCTTCTTCGCGTTCTACAAAGTCCTTACAGTGGCGGTAGATATGCGGTTCGCATCCTGGCTGTGGGTTGCGGATCTCTCGCAGCCGGAAACGCTCAGCCTCCGCGTGTTGCCGGTGCTGTTGATCGTCACCCAGTTCATCTCGCAGAAGATGACGCCGGCGGCTGGAGCCGATCCGTCGCAGCAGAAAATCATGATGTTTATGCCGCTGGCGATGGGCTTTATGTTCTATTATCAGTCGGCTGGCCTGGTGTTATATTGGTTAACCGGTAACCTGGTTGCGATCGCGCAGCAGTGGTTTACGAACCGCAGCATGGGAACGCCTGCTCCCGCCGTGATCAATGTGAAGCCGGCCAAGAAGAAATAAGCGGACCCTTTTCGCATGCCAAAATACACCGTCGCTGAAACTGGACCGCGGCTCGACACCTTTCTGCGCAACGTTCTATCCGCCGCCGGGTTCGACGTCACGTGGGAAATCGTCGAGGGCACTCCCGTCCACCCCGACATCGAGTGCCCGGAAGTGATGGTGAAGTTCAGCGGCGAAGACGTCCCGGAACTGTTGTCGAACAAAGCTGAGGTTTTGCTCGCGCTCGAGCAGCTTTCGATGGAATCTCTTCGCATGCCAAGCGAAGATCATTCCCTGCTTTGCTTCGACGCCAACGACTACCGAATGCTCCGCATTGAAGAATTGCGGATGAGCGCGGTGACAGCGGCCGAGCGCGTTAAGAAAACCAAGATTCCATTTCACTTCAGCCCGATGAACAGCCGGGAACGCCGCATCATTCATTTATCGATGCGCGGCGAAACCGAACTCCGCAGCGAAAGCGTCGGCATCGGCCAATTTCGCCAGGTGGTTCTTGTACCCGAAGGACAGCCGACCCCGCCCGCGCCTCCTCCGCCTCCCATGCGGAGACCGAGCCCCGGCGGCGATCGCGGCGGCTTTGGCGGAGATCGTAGAGGCGGACCCGGAGGCGACCGGCGTGGTCCGCGGCAAGGTGGAGATCGCGATCGTCGCGGTCCTCGTCCCCCTCGATAAACCTCAACAGCAAAGCCTTGAAATCGCCAATTCGCTGAATTGAACCCCGAGCGTAAGCGACGGGACTCTTCGTCGCATCCGAACAAAAGCCTTCACCCGCCGTGCAACTCCACGACACCATAGCCGCTCTCTCCACGCCACCGGGACGCGGAGGCCTCGGGGTGATCCGATTGTCTGGACCCCGCGCCGTTGAAATCGCCAAAGCCATCCTTCACCTTCCTGGCGAGCTGTGCCCCTGGACCGCCAACCTGGCGGAGCTCTGCGATACAGACGGCAAGACCGTAGACCAGGTCGTCGTCACCTACTTCGCGAAGCCCAAATCCTACACCGCCGAAGATGTCATCGAAATTTCCTGCCACGGAGCCCCTGTCGTGCTTCGCTACGCCCTCGAACGCGCCGTGAGCGAAGGCGCGCGACTCGCGGAACCTGGCGAATTCACGCTTCGCGCGTACCTCAATGGCCGCATCGATCTCCCGCGCGCGGAAGCTGTTCGCGATCTAATCGACGCCACGACTCTTTTTCAGGCACGCATCGCCGCGCAACAAATCGACGGCTCCGTCTCGCGCCGTCTGAAGCCGATCAAGGACCAGTTGCTCGAAATGATCGCGCTGCTCGAAGCCGGCATCGACTTCGCCGAAGACGACATCAGCGTGGCTCCTCCTGAAGAATTGCTACGCCGTCTCACGCCGATCGAAGAAGGTATCGCCAAGTTGGCCGCCAGTTTCGCGTACGGCAAACTGGTCCACGCCGGCTTCACGCTCGCGATCGTCGGCCGCCCGAACGTCGGCAAGAGCAGCCTCTTCAATCGCCTCCTCGATCAGGACCGGGCGATCGTCACGGAGATTGCCGGAACCACTCGCGACTCGGTAAGCGAAACCGCATCTCTCGATGGAATCCCGGTCAAGTTCGTGGATACGGCTGGAATTCGCGCCTCCGAAGATCGCGTCGAGAGCTTGGGCATCGAGCGAAGCTACCAATCGATGGCCGATGCGGATCTCACTGTAGTGGTGCTCGACATTTCCGTGCAGAACCAATTCGTTGTTGAAGACGCCAGTCTCATCAGCCGCGCGGCGCAGCAAGGACGGTATTTGGTGGTCGGGAACAAATCCGATTTGCTGTCTGAAGAGGAAGTCGCGATGCGCGCCATTCGTGCGCAGCAGATCTCGGTTGTGTCGGCTGTCACGGGAGCTGGAATCCCCGAACTCCGCGAACGCATCCTCGCGACCGTAGCTCCGGAAGCAGCACTGGAACAGCAGGACGGCTTCATTACCAGCCTCCGCCATGAACGCTGTCTGAAGGAGTCGCTCGAAGCTTTACAGGCGGCAAGGTCCGCGGTCGATCTCGGAATCCCACATGAGATGCTGCTCCTCGACCTTTACGCCGCCCTCGGACCCATCGACGCCATCACCGGCGCAACGACGGCCGACGACATCCTGAATCGCATCTTCTCGACATTTTGTATCGGCAAGTAGCCTACGTCAATTCCGGCAGCGTGAACACCGCGTCGAACGGGCACATTAACCCGACCTCGAGATTATTCCGAGCGCCCATCTGACGATCCACCAGGCAGATCGCTCCCAGCACATTCAAGCCTGCATTCCGCGAATGCTGGACCGCTGCCACCGTCGATTCGCCGGTGGTACACACGTCGTCGATGATTACGACGTCGAGCCCTTCCATCACAGTTAAGCCCTCGATGTGCTTCCTGGTTCCGTGCCCCTTGGCCTCTTTACGGACCAGAAACGCATCGATCTCGATACCTAATTCCAGGCTCTCGCGGGCAATCGCCATCACGATTGGATCGGCTCCCAACACCAGGCCGCCGACCGCCTTCGGAGACCAAGCGCGCTCCGACATTTTGGCGAGAAATGCCTTGCCGACCAGTCGCGTCCCTACCGCCTTGCAGGTCGTCAACTTCGCGTCCACGTACACGCTGGATCGTTGGCCGGACGCCAACAAAAAATCACCACCCGTCCGGACGGAGTACTGCTTGAGTAGAGCTCGTAGCTCCTCGCGCTCGTCGTGAGTCATGTACTTCGATATTACTTCGAGATCTTGTACAGCTTCGACGCCGTGCGAATCAGCAAACTGCTTTTGTAGATCGCAGGCGTAGACATACACATCTCGTCCAGCGAATTCTTGCCGACCAGCTTGAACTCCGTACCGGCTTCGACAACAAATGCGTCGCCGTCTTCGCTTAGAAGAAACAGCTTTCCGTTCGACGCCCAAGGTGACGACGTGAACGCGCTCGCTGCCGGATCGATGCGGACCTTGGTGTAGATCTCTTTACCGGTCTTCGCGTCATGAGCGGTGAAGAATCCGCGGTCGAGAAGCGTGTAGTAGATGTCGCCGTAAATGATCGGCGACGGGTTGTAGGGTCCGGCCTGCGGATAATACCAAGCCACATACTGACTCGAAGTTTCGCCTTTCGGCAGCGTGATATCGCCCTTCGCGCCCGGCTTGATCGCGTATACGGGACGGTTCTGATCGCCCACATATCCGGACGAGAGGTAGAGGAGTCCGAATTTCGAAAATGGCGTCGGAATGACAAGGCTTGACATGCCGCCGAATTCCCAGAGCAGCTTTCCGTCGAGATCGTAGGACCGCGTTTTCTTCGTACCGGTGGTCACGATTTCCGTCTTGCCGTCGTGCTCCCAGATGTAGGGCGTAGACCAGTTGGTAATCTCTTCGCGATCCACTTTCCAAATTTCTTTACCGGTCTTCTTGTCGAGCGCCGTCAGCCAGCTCTTCTCGGCATTATCGTTCACGATGTAGAGGCGGCCCTGATGCAGAATCGGCGAGGCAGCGGTACCCCAGCCGTACAGCGTCTTCATCGGCTCGAACTTCTTCTCCCAGACTTTCTTGCCCTTCATATCGAAGACAAAAATGCCGACGTTGCCGAAGTACGCGTACACTCGCTCGCCGTCCGTCGTCGGAGTCTCCGACGCATAGCTGTTCTTCAAGTGGCGCGATTGCGGAGGAATGCCTTTAAACACTTCCTGCTGCCAGGCGATCTTGCCCGTCTTCCAGTCGATCGCATAGACGACGTACTTGTGTTCGTCCTCGGGGCCCTTCCGCTCGCCGCCGAAATACAGGCCTTTCTTTGGCTTCTCGATGTCCTTCGTGCTGACCACTGACGTGAGGAAGATCATGTCGTTCGCCACCACCGGCGACGACCAGCCAAGACCGGGAATTTCAGTTTTCCATGCGACGTTTTCCGTGGCGCTCCACTTGTCAGGCAGCTTCGGATCGTCCACGACGCCAGTGGAACCGGGACCACGGAATTGGGGCCACGAATCGGCTCCTGGCAAACTGGGGACGCAGAGCGACAGAGCAATAGCGGAGATAAGAACGGCGCGCATGGTCTTCTGAGTATACGCCCGCCGGATTCCGCCCCAAACTTCCTACTGAGTGCGATTTGTCGGAACTTTTTTGCCGAATCGATCGAAGCTGAAATGCTTGGGCTACACTCAGGAGACCCTTCCATGCCCAACATCGATCAACATGCCCCCGGCACGTTCTGCTGGACAGAACTGGCCACCACCGACGCGGAAAGCGCCAAGAAATTCTATTCGGGCCTATTCGGCTGGACTCCTGAAGACACTCCCATCGGTCCGGGCGGCTTCTACACTTTGTTCAAACTGGAAGGCCGGAATGTCGGCGGCATGTATGTCCAGATGAAGGACCAGCGCGAGCAAGGCATTCCACCAAATTGGATGCTGTATGTGGCCTCCGACAACGCCGATTCCACAGTGGCGCAGGCCAAGGCAATCGGTTTTACGGTTTATGCCGGCCCGTTCGACGTGATGGACAAAGGCCGGATGGCGATTGTCGCCGACCCGCAAGGCGCTACCTTCGGCGTCTGGCAGGCGATGGCGCAAACCGGTTCCGGATTGGTCAACGTGCCGGGTACTTTCTGCTGGGGCGAACTCGTGACGCTTGACGTTCCGGCGGCTGCCGAACTGTACGGAAAACTCTTCGGTTGGAAGTACAAAGTTTCGCCCGACTATACTGAGATCGAAAACGCCGGCACCCAGATCGGAGGCATGTCGAAAATCAGCTCAGAGGGGGGCGCATTTCCACACTGGGCGGGTTATCTTATGGTCGCGAACTGCGACGAAAGCTCCGAGAAAGTGAAATCTCTCGGCGGGAAGCTCTATTTGAGTCCGATGGACATCCCGAATACGGGACGAGTAAGTGTGGTCGCCGATCCCCAGGGCGCCTCATTTCTCCTCTTTCAGCCGTTAGCCCGATAAATAATGAACTTCACCCGGCGAGTTGAAAAACGATTCGAGGGTACGGAGGATCGGGGCTCGCACGCGCCAGTGAACTCAGGCAGCACAGTGGACTGCCGATTGCCCCCACCAACGTTCAGGGCCAGTCCAGATCAACCTGAAATTGCCTGGAAACTTTCCAGTTGGTACCGCACTTCTGGACCTGTCGATCGGCGGCGCGCGCGCCCGGTTTTTCGATTTACGTAGTTCGACGCTAAACGCAAAAAAAGCAGGCGGCCTCGGAGGTAGCACCGCCTGCTGTTTCGAAGCCGGCAAACAGAAGAACCGGGTTCTGTCTAATCAATAAGACGCTTCTGTTCGTCTGAAGGAACGGAAAACTCCGCCATTATTCCCTGGCGCCTGGACCCGCCACCGGTTTCGCACTTGCGAAATCGTTATGGTTGATCAAAGCGTTGAATAACATTCTGAACTCGCCGAGGTTCTGCCAGCGGTAGCAGGGATTGGTTGCAAACATTAGCACCCGTCCTTGCCCGACCGGCACATCCACAATCGCCGGGCGCCCCCGGACCTCGGCGGAGCCTTTCATGAATCCGCTCATCACACCCTCGTCGCCGCCGCGGAAGCGCATCAGGATCTGCTCCCGGTCCGTCAGCGGAACCGTCAACAGCGGACCGTTCGCGTACCGGACCGGCACCGTCTTCTCGCTGTAACCGTAGAAAAGCGGATGCGTGGGCCGCAGAATTTCCGCCTCCACAATTGGACCGGGTGCGTAGAACGCCGGCGACGTGCGGCCGGCGTCGATCTTCCGGGTCAGGCCGAAAGCCGCCGGGAACTCCGTTGCCGATCCCAGCGTAATCAGGAGTCCGCCTTCATCGACGAACTTCTGCAACTCGGCGACTCCAGGCAATCCCATGCCTCCCGTGATATCCTCCGACGATCCGTAATCGCCGAGGAACTTAAACTCCGCCGTCTTCGTGTATGCGATCGGAGCCTTCTTCGGCTCGATGTCGTACACTAGGCCCTTCGCATTCCGACCTTGGTGCGGGACCAGGATTACGTCGTACGCGGCACGCAGATTTCCCTGCTTGATGCGCTCCTTATAAATCAGATCGAAGGGCACTTCATACCGGTCGAAGGCATAACGCACCCAACCGACTTCCTGCGTATTTCCCCAGGTCGTGAACATCGCCAGACGAGGCAGGTCCGCGTCATGCATCTTCACGGAGGGAGCCGCGTCCAACGATTGCACCGTCAAACCGAGCGGCTCCATCGCCGCCTTCAGCTTTTCGTAATCCGACCCGGCGATGATGAACGAACCCGCCGGGATCGTTTTCCCGTTTGCCTGGAAGGCCGCTTCGGCGATGCGAACGTTAACGCTCTTCAGGCGGTAGCGCAACGTGACCATATTCGCCGAACCCGCATCCAGCACCGCGTAAAAGCTCGCTCCGCCCCCGCCAATCGAACCTTTCGGCTCGAACTTGTCTACCGGCGTCACGCCCACGCCGAGCAGCGACGCATCCGCGCTCTCCACAATCTTGGTGTGCGTCATCAACCCCATGGTCCAGGCGGCGTCGTCGTACGTGCGCAGATTTACATCCGGAAAATTCTGCTTTTCGAGCAGAATCTTTGCCAGCCTTCCGTACGGCTGATCCCGCTTCACAATCAGCGAACCCTCGGGAAACGTGCCCTCCTTGGTTTTCACTTCGGCGGTCGCGCGGCCGATTTCGATTCCTTGGATGCGCAGGATGCCAGCTACAAAAGCCATTCGAGTAGGTTCCTGGTTGGCTGGAATAATGTAGCCGTACGGTGCCGCGGTCTTGCCCGACTCAATCGAATTCCGACTCTTCTTATAGAAGTTCTCAAGAATGATCTCGGGGAAGGAGGACGTGAGCTGGAGCGCCGAAAGCACGCCCGTCTGCATGTAATTCGTATTGTTGCGCATCGACCAATCGACTTCTTTGTAGGGAGGCATCGGCCGATACCACTCGCGTTCCGTTTGATCGCCGCGTCCACCGCCACCGCCCGCGCCTGCCGGAGCCGCCACACGACGGTGCATCGTATTCGCTCCGCCGTTTCCGAAGGTCTCGTACATCCGCAGCATGCCGTTGTGATTCGACGACATGAAGCCCAAATATCCCGGCGACCACATGTCCACGAAGCCGTGCGTCCAAACGCCCGGCATGCCGTACTTGATCATCTGCGACATCTCGAAATTCGAAAACCACGGCAGCTCGCCGTACAGAATCGGATCCAGCGTCGGATTCTGCGGAGCCTGCCCGCTGAACGTGTACAGAAACGGCACCGACTCATGCAGCTCG
This sequence comes from Bryobacterales bacterium, assembly GCA_038210135.1. Lineage (GTDB taxonomy): Bacteria > Acidobacteriota > Terriglobia > Bryobacterales > Bryobacteraceae > JBBQWZ01. The sequence continues at coordinate 122,689 of JBBQWZ010000001.1, read as the reverse complement.
TGAATGATCGGCGGATGATACTGCAGGTACCAGCTCAGCAGCGCCCGCATCGGCGTCTGCGAATAGTTGATATCGCGATTATCGTCGTGATAAATGTACTTGCCCCAGTACGGCGGACTCCCCATGCTGTCCTGCTCGCTGGTTTCGTTGATCTTGTAGCGGTAATACCAGTCGGTGTAGCGATCGCGTCCATCCGGATCCGCCGCCGGAGTAATCGACACAATCACGTTGTCGCGGATCTTCTTGATCAGCGGTGAATCCTCTGTCACCAACCGGTACGCCAATTCCATCAGCATCTCGGGCGGACCCGTTTCGGCGCTATGCAGCCCTCCCATCAAGTGATAAATGGGCTTGGCCTTTGCGATGATGTCCTTCGCCTGCGCGTCGTTAATCTTCCGCGGATCCGCGATCTGCGCCAGATATCCGCGGTACGTTTCCAGATTCCTGATGGATTCTTCGCTGCCTACGAAAATCACCACGCAATCGCGGCCTTCGTCGGATTTGCCAGTCTCAATAATCTTGACCCGAGGCGACTTGGCGGCAAGCGCGCGGTAATATCTCAATAAATCGCCATAATAGGTCAGCTTCTTCGGCTCGCCGATATGGTGTCCGAGGATGTCCTTAGGCGATGGAACCGCCCCACCTTTGGGCAAATGGTCCACTAACGGGCTGCTGAATTCCGGAGCCGTGGTCCATGTCTTCACCAGCCGCGCAAACTCCTCGTCCATCTGCTGGCCGAACGCCCCACACGAACCCAACGCAAACAAGCACAATATCAATCGCACAAGAATTCCTCTCAACGTCCGCGCGTCCCACGGCGGCGCAACTCGTATCTGAACAGGATACTCGCACACCGGCTTTAAAACACCTCCGGAGCATCCTGGAGACGTTTCTACCAAGACCCTGATCCGCTACGCGTCTGTTCGGATACGATAAAAAGCAGCCGCCATGGAATTCCTTCACGAGAGCCTTCTTGAACTCATTACTCAGACGTCGTCCAACCTCCCGCCCGACGTCCGCGCCGCCATGGGAATCGCCCTGCGCGATGAAACTCCCCATACGCAGGCATCGCAAGCTCTTAGCATTATCGCGACGAACATCGATATGGCGGAGGAAGACGCGGGGCCAATCTGCCAGGATACCGGCATGCCGACTTTCGTGGTGCACACACCCGTCGGCGTCAACCAGATTGAGCTGAAGAAGGCTATTCACAAGGCGGTCGCCGAGGCAACCAAGCGCGGCAAGCTCCGACCCAACTCCGTCGATTCGCTCACCGGCAAGAACTCCGGGGACAACCTGGGCGACGAAACGCCGGTCATCCACTTTCACCAGTGGGAGAACGACGACATCGAAGTGAAGCTCATTCTCAAGGGCGGCGGCTGCGAGAACAAGAACATCCAGTATTCGCTGCCGATGGAATTGGACCACCTCGGTTCCGCCGGCCGAACCCTCGAAGGCGTCCGCAAGTGCATCCTCCACGCGGTCTGGCAGGCGCAGGGCCAAGGCTGTGCTCCTGGAGCCGTTGGAGTCTGTATTGGAAGCGACCGCGCCCATGGGTACGTCTTGGCGAAAGAAGAGTTGTTCCGGACGCTGAATGACGTCAATCCCGTTCCCGAACTCGCCAAGCTCGAAGCCGAGATCATGGATGAAGCCAACAAAATCGGCGTCGGCGCGATGGGCTTCGGCGGAAAGGTGTCCTTGATCGGTTGCAAGATCCGCGCCGCCAATCGCCTGCCAGCCAGCTTTTTTGTTTCGGTCGCGTACGACTGCTGGGCTTACCGCCGCCTGGGAGTTCATCTCGACACGAAAACCGGTGCCATTAACAAATGGATGTATCGCGATCCGGAACGCAAAATCGAGAAGATGGCAACGGGCTCCGGGTTTCCGCTCACCGGCCGCGAAGTCGTTCTGCGTGCGCCGATCACCGAGGAACAGGTCCGCGCGTTGAAAGTCGGCGACGTCGTGCTGGTTAGCGGCGACATGTACACCGGCCGCGACGCCGTCCACGCCTATCTCAAGAACAACCCGCTGCCTGAAGGCGTTTCGCTCAACGGACAGGTCCTCTATCACTGCGGTCCAGTGATGTTGAAGGAGCCAAGTGGGACGCCGGGTCAAGGTGACAAGTGGGTTGTCAAAGCCGCCGGACCCACCACATCCAGCCGCGAAGAGCCTTATCAGGCACACGTGATCAAGACCTTTGGCGTTCGCGCGGTCATCGGAAAAGGCGGCATGGGCGCGAACACGCTAGCCGCGTTGAAAGAATACGGCGCAGTCTATCTCAACGGAATTGGAGGAGCCGCCCAGTTCTACGCCCGCACAGTAAAGAAAGTCCTTGATGTGCATTTCATGGAATTCGGAATTCCTGAAGCCATGTGGCATTTGGAGGTCGAAGGCTTCGCTGCGATCGTAACTATGGACGCCCACGGAAACAGCCTCCACGCCAAGGTCGAAGAAGAGACAGGCGAAAATCTGGAAGTCCTCCGGAAAGGCTAATCCAAAGGGCCGTCACCGAAATCAAGCCGAGCCTTTTCGACTGCCTAATTTGACTGAGGTCCGACGGCCTTCTCCATTTTTGGAATCATCGATCGCGCACTCCACTCACGGACCACCAAGTATAAGAGCGGCCCGAATGAACCAAGCGCCAACGTGACCATGACGAACGGCCACGCCGCCAGCCCCTGCTGCTTCGCGTCACGCACCATCCAGATGCACGCCAAAGTACATACAATCACCAGGTCGGTGAATACCTGTGCTCCACCCCAGCTACGAAAGTGCGGCTCGAGAATCCCCCAAAGACCAACATCTATTAGCGCGGTCGCTGACAACGCACCAAACCCCACGATCACGGCAACAAGAGCAATCAATCGTCCTGACATACCGACCTCCTTGATTGTCCGGACTGTTCACAGCCCGGTTCGTGTTTACAGAATGCAGCCATTCGCGCCGGGCCGCAATTACCTCCGAGGTCATTGAATGACGTCACCTCCCACGCGACAATGGCCGTGGAGTTCCAATGGTGACGCTATCGAACCTAGCGCCGGCTGACGGCGAATTCAATGCATTCCCTAAACTGCTAAAGACCTGGCGGCAGAAACGCCGACTCTCCCAGCTCGATCTGGCGCTTTCGTCGGGCGTGTCGCAGCGCCATGTCAGTTTTCTTGAATCCGGCCGCGCAAAACCTAGCCGAAACATGCTTCTGCAGCTCAGCGAGACGCTCGAGGTACCCTTGCGCGAACGCAACGATTGGCTTGCTGCCGCCGGATTCGCCCCCGTGTTTCAAGATGCGCCCCCTCGACGATCCGCAGATGACGCAAGTGATGGCCGCGGTCCGAATGATGCTCCAGAATCACGAGCCGTTCCCGGCGGTCGCCATCGATCGCGCCTGGAACATCCGCATGTCCAACGGCCCCTTCGACCGGATGAGCACAATGCTGGGCGCCGATCTCTGGACCCGCGTCGGCGGTCCGCAACCCAATCTCATGCGCCTGTTCTTCCACCCAGAGGGAATCAAGCCCTTCGTTACGAACTGGACGGCGGTCGCGCCATTGCTCTGGCACCGCGCCCGGCGCGAAGCGGATGCGCTCGGCGGTCAGGAAATGAACCAAGTACTGTCTGAACTCAGCCCCTATCAGGACTCCGACACGCTATGGGCCGCTGCGGACGCCGCCCTGGTTCCCGTGCTGCCCCTCGAAATAGAGAAGGATGGAATCCACATCTCGCTGTTCACCGTTATTGCCACCTTCGGAACCGCGCAGGACGTCACTGCCGACGAACTGCGTATCGAGAGCCTGTTTCCCGCCGATGAGGCCACCCGACTCCTCTTCCGAAGCGCCTCCGTCAATCCCTCAAAACTTGCTTAGAAACCTCGGAGCACGAAGCCCGTATAACTATGCAACGCCCCAGTGTGGCCAAAGGAGCCTTTTCATGAACCGCCGTAGTTTCCTCGGAACCGCTTTCGCAACGCCAGCCTTCGCCGCCAGCTCGTGGAAATCCGCTCCACCGAAAGACTTCCTTGCGAGTCTGCCAGCCTGGATGGAGGTCGCGCCGGTCCCTGGAGCGTGGGTCACCTGGATCGAGAACGGCAAGGTGGCCTGGGAACAAGGCTTTGGCGTCAAGAACGCGGACACGAAAGCGACCGTCGATTCCAAAACTATTTTTGAAGCGGCGTCGTTGACCAAGCAAGCCACAGCCTATGCTGCCCATTCCCTCAACCAAGAAGGAAAGCTCGATCTCGACAAGCCCCTGAACGACTACGCCGGTGGCATGACCGACGCCAAAGCCAAGACCGTCACAGCCCGGCATGTGCTGAGCCACAGCTCCGGATTCCCAAACTGGCGTTTTGAAAAAGGCGCAATCCTCGTTCCCGCATTTGATCCGGGCTCCCAATGGAATTACTCTGGAGAAGGCTACGTGTACCTGTCCCGAGTCTTGGAGAAGATCACCGGAAAAGCCTACGGCGAAATCATTCAGCAGCGCGTGTTCGATCCGCTCGGCATGACGAATTCCAGTGTCGCCCGTCTTCCTGAGCGCGAGAGCCAAATGGCCACCGGTCACGATCGCCGCGGTGGAGTCCACGACACTTCCAATAAGAAACGAGCGATCGCGGCTATTCAGGAAACAGGAAAGCCGATGAACGCCCTTCGCTACGAAGATCTGGAGGCCATTCAGGAAAAACTCAAAATGCCGACTCTGCCCAACTGGATCAGTATCAACGCGGCGGCTTCCATGTGCACTTCGGGCCCTGACTACGCCAAATTCGTCCTCGCCGCCATCAAGAATCCCGTCTACAGGAAACAGCAGATCAAGATCCGCGAATCTCTCGGCTGGGGCTTGGGTTGGGGAATCGAACACGCCGCCGGACACGACTACCTTTGGCAATGGGGCGACAACGGCGGCTACAAGAACATCGTCATGATCGATCCAGCCGCTGAAACCGGAGTCTTTGTATTTACCAACGGCGACGCCGGAATGCGCATCTGCGACCGCGTGGTGGCGCACGCGACGGGCTTAGAACACCCCGCGTTCCTGTTCATTTAGCCGATAGGGGATCAGTACACCCCGGTCCGCCGCGCCATCGACTATCCACACCTGAAGTGGCAGCTGAAGTAAAATCAGCAGAAACCTGAGGAAATCGAATGCGCGACTTCATATTTTCACTCCGCCAACTTCGCCGAAGCCCGGCCTTCGCGATCACAGCCGTCCTCGCCATCGCTCTCGGCATCGGAGCGAACACCGCGATCTTCAGCGTAGTCAATAGTGTTGTCCTGAAGCCGCTTCCCTTCAAAGATCCGGGAGCACTGGTTCTAGTCTGGGAACACAATTTCGCGCGCAACCGCGTCAAGAATGTCGTCAATCCAGCGAATTACTTCGACTGGAAGAATCAAAGCCATTCGTTTACCGCGATGTCCGCCATCATCGATGTACGCGCGAACCTGCTCGAAGGCGAGCCGGAGCAGATTCGCGAGCAAATCGTCGAGGAATCATTCTTTCCCATGCTCGGCGCGCAGCCGCTGTTCGGCCGCGTATTCACCAAAGAAGACGACAAGTTCGGAGCGCCCCGCCGAGTCATTCTCGCTCATTCCTTCTGGGCGCGAAAATTCCAGTCGGATCCCAACATCATTGGCCGCGGCATCAACCTCGATTCAAAGCCGGCGACCGTAATCGGCGTCATGTCCGCCGACCTCCTTCCGCTGGGCCAGCCAGTCGATCTCTGGATGACCGGTTTCTTCGAACCCGGCAAGAACTACCGGAACAAGTTCGGACGCTTCATGCGTGTCGCCGCCCGTCTCCAACCCGGAGTCAATCCGAAGCAGGCCCAGACAGAACTCGCCGGAATCGCACAGCGGCTCGAACAGCAGTATCCGGAATTCGACAAGGGCTGGGGCGTTAACGTCGTCCCGCTTCACGAGCAGTTCGCCGGACCTTCGCGCACGCCGCTGATGATTCTGCTCGGCGCCGTCGGTTTCGTCCTCCTGATCGCTTGTGCGAACGTCGCGAACCTTTTGCTCGCCCGAGCCGCGGCCCGCGAAAAGGAAATCGCGATCCGCGCGTCACTCGGAGCAAGCCGCTCTCGTCTCATCCGCCAGTTCCTCAGCGAAAGCTTCCTCCTCGCCACTCTTGGCGGAGGTCTCGGGATCCTGCTTGGCGCCTGGATCCTCAGCCTCATCAAAGTGTTCGGTCCCGAAAACGTTCCGCGGCTTTCGGCGGCAAACCTGGATTGGACGACGGTCGCATACTGTGCCGCCGCTACTCTGCTTGCCAGCGTGATCTTCGGGCTCGCACCCGCCCTGGCCGCTGCTCGCGAAGACTTCAGCGCCGCCCTGAAGGATTCCGGTCGGGGCTCCAGTTCCCGCCGCGGAAACCGCCTACGCGGAATTCTCATCGTGGCCGAAACGGCGCTCTCTCTGATGCTCCTGATCGGCGCAGGGCTCCTGCTCAAGAGCTTTAGCCGCCTCACCTCCGTCGATCCCGGCTTCGATCCCAGGAACGTACTCACCCTCAGCATGGGTCTCTCCGGCAATGGAATCTCGCCTGCTCAAACAACCGCCTTCTACTCGGATGCGATCGACCGCCTGAAACACCTTCCAGGCGTGCGCGACGCGAGCGGAATTACGTTCCTTCCCTTCAGCGGCCCCGGAGCCGCCACCGGATTCTCCGTCGTCGGAAGACCTCCAGCCGCGCCCGGTGAGAAGTTCGTTACGGACGTCCGCATGGTCCACTACGACTTCTTCCGCACCATGTCCATCCCCCTCAAAAAGGGACGCTTCATTGAAATGAACGACTATCGCGCCGAGGCGCCGCGCAAGTTCCTGGTTAACGAATCGATGGCGAAGCAAATCTTTCACGACGAAGATCCGATCGGGAAGCAGTTGGTGGTGCAGATGGGAGACGACGCGCCGGGCGAGATCATCGGCGTAGTTGGCGACGTCAAATACGCAGGCTTTGATGGCGAAGTCCGTCCCATGGTCTATTACCCGCATCCACACCTCGCGGTGCGATTCATGACTCTCGTCGTGAAGACCACCGGCGATCCACGCGGCACGATTGCTTCCGCCCTCACTGCGATTCGCGAGTTGGCCCCGACGCAGGCCGTTACCGATATCAAGCCGATGTCCGATTGGATGGCCGAATCGGTTGCGCAAACCCGTTTCCAGATGAGCCTGCTGATGGGCTTCGCCGGTCTGGCGCTGGTCCTCGCAGCCGTCGGATTGTATGGAGTCGTCGCCTATTTCGTCGAGCAGCGGACGCAGGAAATCGGCATCCGCATGGCGCTCGGAGCGCAGCCGTCCGCAGTTCGCCTCTTCGTGATTCGCCAGGGCCTGGAACTCGTCGGTGTCGGAGCGGTCCTCGGCCTTGCGGGCGCACTGGCCCTCAACCGAATATTTGCCCAACTATTATTCGAAACCACCTCCACCGATTGGCCGACCTACGCCGGCGTCACGGTCTTGCTGATCGCCATCGCCGTGGTCGCCAGTTATGGTCCGGCGCGTCGAGCAACAAGAATTGATCCTGTAAACTCCTTGCGCTAACCATGCGATGCGTCGAGGCTCGCACGAAGTAAGTTCCCCAAACCTAGCCTACCCGTGTGCGGCCAACCAATTACACAGCAGCCGGTCGCAGCTTCGACATCGCGTCCAATAGAATTTGATTCTCGTCGTCGCGTCCCGTCGAGATGCGTAAACAGTGCGGCAGCCCGAAGGCCTTCAGCGGACGCACCGCGATGCCCTGCTTCAATAACTCCTGCGTGATGTGCAGGACTTGAGCTTCGGATTCAAACACCAGCGTGACGAAGTTCGCCTCCGACGGAATCACGTCGAATCCCATCTCGCGGAAGCGCTCGTGGTACAGGCGCATCCCCCGAGCGTTCAGTTCGAGCGAGCGATGGACGAATTCCTTATCAGCCAACGCCGCGACGGCGGCTGTCTGGGCCGTACTCGCCGGCTCAAACGGCAACTTGACCTTCAACAGATTCCCAATCAGATCCTCGTGCGCGAAGCCATAGCCAACGCGCAATCCCGCCAGCCCATAAATTTTCGAAAACGTGCGCAGCGTGATCACGTTGTCATAGCGGTAATGCATCGAATTCGGATAGCGCGGATTGTCCTGCGCGTATTCAAAATAGGCCTCGTCGAGAATGATCAGCACGCGCTCGGGAACATGCTTGTAGAACGCGTCGAATTCCTGCTTGGTGAAGATCGTACCGGTCGGGTTGTTGGGATTCGCCAGGTAAATAATCTTAGTTCGGTCCGTGATCGCGCCAGCTAAAGCCTCCAGGTCGTAGCCCCAGTTCTTCAGCGGCACCGTCCGATACGCCACACCGCGCGACCGCGCAATCACTTGAAAGCCGATGAAGGCGGCCTCCGTGGTCAGCACCTCGTCCTCGTCGCAGAGGAACGCGCGCATAATGTTCGACATAATCGCGTCGGAACCGGAGCCGGCAATCACGTTCTCCACTTTCAGATCGAACTGCGCAGCTAGCACCCGACGCAAATCCAAGCCGCCATTCGGATAGAGATTGAATCCACGATCCAATTCCCGCCGCATCGCCTCCACAGCAAGGGGCGAAGACCCCAACGGATTCTCGTTCGAAGCTAACTTGACGACGCGGGACACGCCGAATTCGCGACGCACGTCTTCGACGCTCTTTCCAGGCTCATACGCGCGCAGGGACTCAATGTAGGGAGGAACGAGGGGCATAGCAATTCTCTTTAGACCAATGTATCAGCCATCCCAGCGAAATTCGCTCGGGTAAGACCCGGATTGAACCCGGAGCGTTAGCGACGGGACTCCGCACCGACCGAAGCGCAATACCAGGCAAAATGGCTTTGATAACCCAGCCCGTGAAAGCCGTGCTTCCAGCTGCTTACAATTTGAAGAAAATCCGGTGCCGGTATAGCCACATACACAACGCGCACTGCAGTCCGATCGCCACAAGAGCATTCAGCATCCGTCCCGTGGGCCCCCACCAATCCACTGACCACCACATAAAGATCAGCGTTGTCCGTCCAACCCATCCGCCCAGGATCTCGTGGAACAGGTAGATGAAAATTGAATTCGCACCCACCATCAGAAACAGATTCGCCCACGCGATTCGGCCCCGTATATCGCAAACCCAATGAAATAGCGCCAGCGTCAACAGCGTCCAGCCCGTGCTGAAAATCGCGAACGATGCGGTCCAGATTTTCTTATTCAGCGGGACCCCGAAATCCATCAAAGACCCGGCCAGCACAGCCGCGAAGCCTACCAGCAGCAGGATCCGCAGCTTCCGCGACTCGTCCAACTTGCTCGCCAACAGCTCGCCGGCCATCACGCCGAAGATTGTGTTCGCGGCGGACGACAGGCAGTTGATTGTCACGTACGACCCGCCCCAATTCTTGCCCAGCATGGCCTTATCCAAGAACCAACCGATATTCGCGTCCTTCACCCACGCGCCTGTTACGCCCGGCGCAACCGCAAATTCAAACAACGCCCAATGCGCCGCCAGCAGTCCGAGCGCGAATCCCAATTGCGTTGGCCAGGGCTTCCGCAGCACCAGGAACGCCACCAGATATGTGAAAGCGATCTGCGCCAGCACGTTGATCAGATCAACCACCGGCCGGTTCGCCTGGATCGACCTCGCGAGCAGTCCGCACAGGATCAGCAAGGCGCTTCGCTTCAAGACATGCAGCAGCGACTTCTTCCAAAGCTCACCCCCAGCCCAGCGCCGCGCAAACGACACCGGCATTACGACGCCCACGATGAACATGAAGAACGGCTGGATCAGATCCCAGAAATGCATCTGCCAGGCGTGAAAATTCCAGTCGATATGCGTGAACTGCGCCGCCACAGGAGCGATCCACGGATTGTCGCGGAAGTAGCGGATTCCGAAGCCTTCCGCGATCATCATCACCATCGTGAAGCCGCGAAAGGCGTCGAGCCCGAGCAAGCGTATTTGCCCGGGCCTCGGATTGATTGCGGCCGCGGTCACTTCTTCAGAATGACCGCGGGAACGTTCTGATCGCGCGCGAGTTTGTTGAACGCCGGCAGATCGTTCTTCAGTAATCCGTCGAGCGTGCGCAATTGCGCGTTGACCTCGCTCGCCAAGCCCTCGAAGACCATATAAGACTGCGCCGTCGGGGCGAAATCGGCGCTCTGCACGACTCCAAGCAACGCAGCCACTTTGTTGTTCAGCTTGATCGGGTAATTCAGCGGATCCTGGCTGCTCTGATTCTTGGTCTGATACAGCTCTTCTTCGACCGCGGTCAACTTCTTTGACAATTCTGTTGCCGCTTCGACCACCTTCTTCGAAGCCGGATCGTCCTTCAACCGGTCCGCATAATCCGTAACCTGCTTTCGCACGTCGCGAATGCGCACAACGCCTTCGTTCGCCTGCGAAAGCTTGTCACGAAGCTGAAGGCTGAGCGCGCCTTGCTTCTGTAGATCTTCCACGGAAGCCTTCACGCGAGGATCCTTCAGGATAGTGAACGCCTGCGTTTGTGTTTTTCCATCCACGGTTAGTTTGACGCTGTACTTGCCAGGCGCAACCAACGGACCGCGCGTGCTACCCGCCCACATAATCAGATTCGGGAAGGTCGTCGCATCCGGGTAGCGCAAATCCCAGACGAACCGATTCATTCCCGCATTCGCCGGAACCCGCGTCGCCGCCGCGGGAGGACCGAAGCCTTCGTCCTCTTCCCCACCGCCTCCGCGACGCCGTCCTCCGCCCGCCGCATCCTCCTCACCCGGAGTACCGCGGCTCGAGAACTTCTTGATCAGCACACCCTTCTCGTCCAAAAACTCCAGCGTCAATTCAGCCTGCGGGCGATTCTTCAGGGTGTAATAAATAACCGTTCCCGCCGGGGGATTTGCACCGACTGCACCGCCCCCACGCTGTCCGCCGCCGCCGCGCCCACCGGCTCCGCCCCGATACACTTCCTTCGGCGCAAAGAGATGCGCGTCTTCTCCGAGCACGGCGGGTGTCGCCTGATACAGAAAAGGCAAATCGTCAAAAATCCAGAACGCGCGCCCCTGCGTAGCGGCGACAAGTTCCTTGTCACGTTTGTGATATGCCAAGTCTGTAATCGAAACGACGGGCAGATTGAACTGCATCGATTGCCAGTTCGCGCCGTCATCGATCGACATGTACATCCCAGTTTCCGTACCGGCCGTCAGAAAGCCCTTGCTGTTCGGATCCTCACGAATGACGCGCGTGAACGCACTGGCGGGAATACCGTTGACAATCTTCGTCCACGTCTTCCCGTAATCGTGAGTCTTGTACAACAGCGGCCGGTAGTCATCCGACTTGTAGAGCGTCGCGGCGAAATAGGCGGTCGCCGGATCGTTCGGGGACGCCTCAATCGAATTGATCTGCGACCATTCCGGCAGATCTTTCGGCGTGACGTTTTCCCACTTTTTCCCACCATCGCGAGTCACATGGACCAGCCCATCGTCGCTGCCCACCCACAACAAACCCCTGGTAATGTTCGATTCTGCGATTGTGAAGATGGTGCTGTAGTACTCAATACTGGTGTTATCTTTGGTCAATGGACCGCCCGAGGAACCCTGCCGGGCGCGATCGTTGCGCGTTAGGTCGCCCGAAATCAACTCCCAACTTTGCCCCTCGTTCGTCGACTTGAACACTGACTGCGCCGCGGTGTAAATAACCGATGGATCGTGAGGTGAAATCATCAGGGGAAAATTCCACTGAAACCGATACTTCAGATCGCTCGCCGGATGGCCCATGGGATTGTCCGGCCAAGGATTGATGTCGCGCCGCTGGCCCACCCGCCGGTCGTAGCGTGTAATCAGGCCGCCATAGGAACCCGCGTACACGATGTTGGTATCGCGCGGATCGAAAGCGATCCAGCCGCTCTCGCCACCGCCGACGTCATACCAATCGTGCTCCGTGATGCCGCCACCGGTACCGCGCGACGGCGTTTTAACCGTGGAATTGTCCTGTTGCGCTCCGTATACGTTGTACGGGAAATCGTTATCCAGATTCACGCGATAAAATTGGGCGGTCGGTTGCTGATTCTGCGGACTCCACGTCCGGCCCGCGTTGAACGATACGTTCGTCCCGCCGTCGTTCGAATTGATAATCCGGTTGTTGTCTTTTGGATCGATCCAGATTCCATGGTTGTCGCCATGCGGCGTTTGCAGCGGAGTGTACGTTCGGCCCCCGTCGTCCGAACGGTAGAATCCGGTGTTCAGCACATACACCCGGTTCGGAAGCAAAGGATCCGCCAGAATGTGCGTGTAATACCAGGCGCGCTGCCGAAGGTTGCGATCGGAGTTGACCTTGGTCCACGTTCGCCCCGCGTTGTCCGACCGGAATACACCACCGTCGTCGGCCTCGACTATTGCCCAAACGCGATCCGAATTTGCAGGCGAAACCGTTACGCCGATACGACCCTGCACCCCGCGCGGCATGCCCGGCGCGTGGGTCAAATCGGTCCATGTATCGCCGCCGTCGGTCGTCTTCCAAACACCGCTGCCTTGACCACCGCTCTCGAGCGAATACGGCGTCCGATACACTTCCCAGAAGGCCGCGTAAATCACGTTCGAGTTGTTCGCGTCCATCGACAAATCCACCGCGCCGGCTTTCGGCCCGCGAGTCAAAATCTGTTTCCAGGTTTTGCCTCCGTCGGTTGTCCGATATACGCCGCGCTCCGGATTGGGGCCAAACTGATGACCCAACGCCGCGACGTAGGCAATATCCGGATTTTTCGGGTGAATGCGGATCGCGCCAATGTGCTGCGTTTCTTTGAGACCGACATTTTTCCACGTCCTGCCGCCGTCCGTTGACTTATACACGCCATCGCCATGAGAGGCGTTCCCGCGAATGCAGGCCTCGCCCATGCCGGCGTAAATCACATTGGGCTCGGACTCGGAAACCGCGATGGCGCCCACCGAACCTGTTCCCAACTGCCCGTCAGCAATGGGCTCCCAGCTCGCACCGGCGTCCGTAGTTTTCCAGATTCCGCCGCCCGTCGCACCGAAATAAAAGACGTCTCGCTGCGTGGTCGATCCGGTAACCGCGAGCGCCCGGCCCCCGCGGAAAGGCCCGATCTGCCGCCATCGAAGGTCCTTCAGTGGGTTCTGTGCGGTGACGAGCGAAACCAACACGAACAGCAAGGCGTATACGCGCTTCATAGATCGAAATAGTAACATCCTGGGCCCGGTAGTAGAGGCCGAGAACGTTACTCGAACGTGAACACAAGCACGCGGATGTAACTTGAGTGCCGGCCCAACGATGACGTCGTCAAGCCGTTGGAGCTTTCGCAATCCGATGGAGCGACCGGGCTTGCTTCATCAAAAGGCCATAGCCTTCTTTATCAAACGGCGGACACCCCGTCGGAAATTGTCCCAGAGGATGATCTTTTTGCCGCATGAGGTAGGTGCAATAAGTCAGCGTCTTGCAAACCCGCCGCTCCTCGAGCGAACCCCGCTCGAGAATTGCCCGAGCGAAATCCGGATACGCCAGCGCGCCACGTCCGTATCCAAAGAACCGGATTGCGCCCGTCGCGATGTTGTGAGCCGCCGCGTTTGCCGCGTACGTCTGCAGCCAACTGTACCCGGTCCCCACCATCGGTAGGTCCGGGAATGCCCGTTGCAGTTCGCCGGCAATCTGGAAATGGCGGTTCACTCCCAATAGCGGATGCTCCGGTTGCTCGTAGTTGCCCTCGTCCGGCGACTCAAAGGGCCTTCCGACATGCGGATTGTAGTAAGGTACGCCCAGAGAAACGTTGAGAAACTGCAGCCCGGCTTGTTTAAATAACGAAATCGCGCGCTTGACGTCGGTCAAATCCGCCTGCAGGGGATCTCTCGAATTGACGCCAAATCCATGCGGATAGGGAACCGCATATGGAAGTGGCTCTCCTTCCGCCGTGGCGTCGTTCTTCCGATACGGCACACCGTCGAAACACCCCAATCGCATCCCAAGCAGCACATCCTTGCCCAGCGCCGCGCGGATCTTGCCGAGCACATTCACCGCGAATCGTGAACGATTTTCGATCGATCCCCGGTACTTGCTGCCAGCCGTGCCCTGCGCGGCAAGGACCGCTTCGTCCCGCGCCCCCATCAATTCGCTCAGCAAGTAGCCGTGCGTAATCTTCACATCGAACGCGCGAAATCCGGCTTCGTAAGCAAGCCTCGCGGTCGCGACATAGTCGTCCTCAAGCCGCTCCAAGTCGCTGTCCGAAATTACCGGATAGTCAGCTGGCGTTTTCGTTGAGGCGTCGATATTGGGGTTGTGATAGGCGAGCACGCGCCGCGGAACGCTATATCGCCCAGAGTGCGTCAGCTGCATCGGAATCAGAACGTCGTCGCTCGTTCCCCAAACCCCGCGATGCACCTCGTGCATCTTCGCGAGCAGCCGCGCGAATTCATTTTGCGTACCCGCATGGAGCCACAACTGCCGCGTATTCGCTCTACCCTCTTCTCGAACCGCGGTCGCTTCAAACCAGATCAGCTTCGCTCCGCCTTCCGCGAATCGCTGATACCGCCGCCACGTCAATTCGTCCGGAGCGCCGTCCAGCCGGCCATCGCAGCCCTCCATCGGGTGGATCGCCATTGAGTTTCCGACTCTGAATCCGGACACATCCACAGGTCGTGACAACAAACTTGTCACCTTCGCCGAGTCACTCTCGAACTGGACATCGCGAGCCTCGAAGCGATCGGCATCCGCCGCCAATTCACTCAGCGTTTTGTACTTGAAATGTTTCATGGAAGGGACGCGCTACTCCGGAAGCGGCTGACCTTTGGTTTCAGGTGCAAACGGGAGCGCCGCTAGTCCGATCAGGAACACCAGGCACATCGTGACGCCGGCATAGCGCATCGGTTCCTCGAATCCGCTGTAGACCCGGCTGGTCAACAGCCCCAGCGCCAACGGTCCCAGCGCCGCCACGAACCGGCCTACGTTGTAGCAGAACGACGTGCCGGTAGAACGCAGTCGCGTCGGAAACAATTCGGGCAGATAGATGGCATAGCCGCCAAACAACGCCAACTGGCAGAAGCCCATGATCGGAATCATCCAGAAGATATCGCTGAAATCCTTCAAAAACCAGAAGGTGAAGGCGGTGGATACCATCGCAGCGACAAACGAAACCGCAAAAGCCTTCTTGCGGCCTGTGTACTGCGTTAAGTACGTGTAAGCGTACACGCCCCAAAACCCGCCGAAGTTCTGTAGCAGCGATGTGATACCGGTCCAGATCGTCTTCTTGCCTGCGATTACGCTAGGCGCAAGGCCTTGTGCGCGGAAGGTCTTGTCCAGAACGCCCGAGAATAGATCGAAGCTGAAGAAACCGATACCCCACAATCCAACTACACCCGAGAACGCGAGCAGCATGCCGACAAATGCGTTCCGCCTCCACCGCGGGTTCCCAAATAATTCCGGAATCGAACCCAGTTGCTTTTTGGCGTCGTGCGCCTGCTGCCATTGCTCGGGTTCCTTCAATTTTCGGAAGATCAGTAGACACAGCAGCGCTGGTAAGGCACCGACCACAAACATCAGGCGCCACGCGCTCGGTATCACGCCGGCCTGTTCCAACTGGCCGAGTCCAATTCCGATCAACGCCGCCATCATGTTGCCGACCGCCGACAGTGCCTGCAGGAAGCCCAAAGCAAACGGGCGCGCCCGGTCCGGCATCACCTCCGCCACCAATGCGACTCCGACCGCAAATTGCCCGCCGACGCCCAACCCCGTTAAGAAGCGATACGCCGCGAAGTCCCAAACCGACGTCGATAAGACGCTCAACCCGGTGAAGAGCGAATAGAACAGGATCGTCAGGATCATGGTCTTCGCTCGCCCGATGCGGTCGCCAAGGATTCCGAATAGCACGCCGCCCGAAGCCCACCCGATCATGAAAATCATGGTGGCGTAGCCCGCGTATTCGGCCACTTGTCCCGCCGTCGCCGGATCGCCCGCCTTGACGTGAAGCAGTTCAATCACGGCCGGACGCCGGGCCAGGTTGAACAACTGCTGGTCCATGGTGTCGAACAACCAGCCCAGCGACGCCACTATCAGAACGAACCAGTGATAGCGATTGAGCTCTTTGTACCAGGGACGCCCGTCGTGGGACACCGCGGGCCCAGGAGTCGAGGATTCAAAATGCATGAACTCTGTATTCTACTCCCTCACCAGATCGCTGCTATCGTTATCACAATTCGTGGAGATGTTTGAGAGCTAGAGCGTCCGTAGCCGAAACCCGCCGTCCACATCGATGATCTGACCGGTCGAATAATCCAGCCTGCCATCGGCAATCGCGCGCACCGCTTGCGCGACATCATCGGGCTGCCCGATGCGCCCTTGCGGGAGCAGACCTTGCGAAGCTCGTTCTTCGTAGGACGCCGCGACCGGAGCGGTCATGTCGGTCTGAATGATGCCGGGCCGGATCTCGAAGACGCCAATGCCTTCCACGGCGAGACGAGCGGCGTACAAAGCCACCGACATGGACAAGCCCGCTTTCGAGACGCAATATTCGCCGCGATTGACCGACGCCGTGTAGGCGGAAATCGATGTGACGTAGATGATGCGGCCGCGCGCGCCCCCTTGGGAGAGCATCTGCTTCGCAAACGCCTGCGTCAGAAAATGCGGACCTTTTAAGTTTGTCGATATCAGCTCGTCGAAGCTCTCCTCGCCGGCCTCCAGCAGATCCTTGCGCTCGCGCGGGGCGATGCCGGCGTTATTAACAAGTAAGTCGATCCGGCCAAAGGCACCGGCCACATGCGCGACCAACCGGGCACGGTCAGAGGCAACCGAAACATCGCATCGGAATGGATAGATTCCCGGCGCGCTTGCAGGTTCTACCAGCGACTCTGGCGGAGTGCGCAGAAACGTTCCGACGACGGCATGCGTCCGCTGCAATTCTGCAGCGATTGCTTTCCCGATGCCGCGGCTCGCTCCCGTGACGACGGCGACAGGAACGGGCTTGCTCACGGATTCGCCTTGAGTTCGCGCTCGATCGCCTTGATCACGTCCGCCGCTTTGAATGTCTCGATGAACGGCTCTCCATTCACCAGCACGGTCGGAGTTTTGGCAATGCCGCGCGCGACGCCGTCCTGAAAGTCCTTCTCTACGGCCGCCTGGTAGCCGTCGTCCTCGAGAGCGGCAATCGCCTTGCCAGGATCGGCTCCGTGCTTCGCGGAGAACTCAGCCAGTTTCTGATTAAAATTATCCGGCGTAATCAGCTTCTGATTGCGCATGATCCACTTGCGGTACTCGACCGCGAGCTCGGGTTTTTGCACCGCGAAGAACTGGCTTAGGATGGATGCTCGTCGAGCCCAAGCGTGCTTGGCGAGCGGAAAGTCGCGATGCTCGAACGCCACTTTACCTTTGTACTTGGGAAGCAACTCCCGGTCCAGCATCTCGCGGAACACAGCGCAGTCAGGGCATTGCAAATCTTCGTAAATGACAACGCGTACCGGACTCGCGGGAGCGCCTTCAATCAACCGTCCGTCGATCAAGCGGGCGGTAGAATGCGTTTGAGCCCAACCGACGGACGACACCACACACACCAATACACCGGCGGCCAGCCCAAGGCTAAACCGGAACAATGCCTGCATGCGTTTCAGACTAGCCGATTGCGGCTTGCTTGCGCCATTGGAGCAGACCTTTGGCGATCTGCTTGCCGCGCGTGTAGGCGTCTTCATACGCGGCTTTGCGCTCAGGCGCCGTGTATCCGTAGCCGAACCGGTACAGACGCTCGAGCGAAGCGCCGACCATGTAGGTCCCCGCGTAGGCGATCGCGGCTTTCGGAATCAGGCCGCCGCCGAACGGAATCTTGCCGACCAACTCGCGGGCCACCGCGCGCCAGCCAAAAGCTCCCGCGACGATGGATCCGACCTCACCACGCTGCTTCGAATAGCCAATCTCGTGATCGCTTGCCGCCGCGACCAGGAATGCCAGCCGGATCTGATTCGCCGTCAGGACCGCGGAATCCGATGCGTACTCCGCTACCGACCACGGGATGGAAGCGATCGAGGGGATGACGTCGCCGAGCGCGGTAGCCAGGCTGAACAACGCATTCTCTTTGGCGACCGTATGAATCAACCGCTTGATCACCGGACCGCGAAACGGCGGAAAGGTACGAGCTAGAGGCAGCCGCAAATCCGGCCGCTGATCGAGGATCTTGCCGACAGTGTGTTCCGGGTTCACCGCCGAAAACGAGAATGCGTCGGTCGGCTGCAGCAAGGACTCTTCCCAAATCTCCAGGTCAGCGTGCCCCGAATCGTTCGGATGAGGCGTGCCACCGCGCAAAATCAGTCGGGAAATTTCCGCCCTGCGTCTGGCGGACAGATCCATCGGCACCAGGAAGCTTTCCATACGGCCGTACATTTCAGGCGACGCCGCCACGAGGCGGATCCGGATAGGCCGCTCCGCTTCCTTGCGGACGTCATCCGGATTCAGATTCGAGATCGCTTGACGGATTTCTTTGAGAACGCCCAGTGACATGTGGTTGCGCCGGCCTCGTGCTGTGAAAAGACGGGTTTTGAAAGGAAGCGGTTTCGCCGCTTCGGCAAACGACCCGTAGCCTCTGTCTCCATTCTAGACTGAGGCCCACTCGTTGCACCTGTATTCCAGACGCGAAGTAGCGAAGCACCGTTTCGTTGGCCGGGTGGAATTCCATCGCTGTCGCCACCAGATACAGTTTTGGCGTGTCCTTACGCAAAGGCAGACCTGGAAAGTAGCCGGACTGGGTAAATTCATCGCGCTCCAGGTGCCATTTGACACGCATCCAGTAATCCAGCGCCTGCAGAGGAAGATGAATATCAGCCGAAGCCTTCACTTCAATAACCGCAAGACGCCCATCCCGGTCCGAGGCTAAAAGGTCGATAAGTCCGCGATCACCGCCGGCGAAGGCCGGCACCTGCCCATACACCGGACTCCCGAATAGATTCGCATCGATTTGGTCGATTGCCGGGCGCAGCATCGATTCCAGCCACGCCTCGGGGAAGCGCCTGTACAAGGGGTCTTGAGAACCCGCGTCCGAGCTGCGGAGTTCCGCCAGACCTCGCGCCAGCGACAGGATCTCCGGCGCGTGCATCAGGGAACCCGGCCGCATGCGATCGATTCCGAAAGTAACTTCGCCGCCGGGCGCCACGCGTACGAATTCGAGGCCGCGTAGACGGAGGGATGCTCCGCCAGCGGCCAGTTCGATGGCGGCAACACCCGTCACGTCGAGCACTGGACGCAGCCACGCCGGCACAGGTACGCTCGACAGCCGGGGTTCGACCTTGGTCGAGAAGTTTCCGTAGTCGGCGAGGTCCAGCGGATAGTCATCGCCTTCTTCCGCATGCGCAAACACCTGAAAGCGCGCGCCTCGAAGATGGCGGACGCGATCGCAGGTGACGCGCGCCGCGGTGTTGGGAACGAAGATTGCAAGACCCTCGATATAACGGTCCGGAGCCCGGCGGCGAAGGTAGTCGAGCCAGATTAGGCCAAACGTCAGTACACCCTGCGGATCCTGACTGTCGAGAGGCGCGCCAATGGCTGCGTACGATGCGGTTCCGCGCGTCAACAGCGCCCTCGAATAGGCGGGCGACAGCGAATGCTCGAGGTCCGCGCCGGTCGATATTTCGGCAATCCGCCAGCCAGAAAACTGACGCGACAGGAACCGGCGAAACTGCTCGCGGAATTTCCATCGCCGCCCGTCGCGCAGGACATCCTTGCGTTGTGCGAGATCCGCGAGGGTTGCCGTTCCCTCCCGCTTGCCGAATCTTTCCGTCGTCAACAGCAACCGGCCGTCCCGCCCCGGCCCGGCTCGCAAAATTCGGCGAGTCCATGTACGATCCGGCGTCCAACAGGAAAGCGACAAGCCTCGCGGCGTCTGATCCAAAGAATACGTTCCGGCCGTTAACGGAAACGGATCTTCACCGGGCTCGATGAGCGCTGGCTGCTCACACGATGCGACGAAACGTTCGATTGACGAAACAGCGTCGGCAGCGAGTTGTCGGACGACCCCCATACCGGGTGCACTCATAAATTCAATTTGGCGACCGTACGCCGGCGACGCGCCCTACTTGCTAGATCGACGTCCGACGGCGTTTGATCATGGATAGATTGGGCCGGATAAGTCTGTAAGGATGTACACGCCCTGCCATCTCACCTCGAGCAGTTCCCACGCGACTGCAGAAAATCTTCGATCATAGAGGTACGTGCTCGAAGACAAACTCGATAAGGTAGAACAACGAATCGCCAAGGCGGCGGCTCGCGCCGGTCGCACGCGCGACAGCGTCACGCTGATTGCGGTAACGAAGAAATTCGCGCCGAACGTGATTCGCGAGGCTTTCCTATTGGGCGTTCGGGATTTTGGCGAGAACTACGTGCAGGAGTTTCAATCGAAAGACGACCACGTTGCGGATCTACTCGAAGCGCGGTTCCACTTAATCGGTCATCTGCAGGCCAACAAATCCAGACCAGCCGCCGAATTATTTGATGTGATCCAGACGGTGGATACGCCCAAGCTGGCGCAGCGTCTGAATGGCCTGCTGGTCAAGGGTGACGGCGAAATCCGCCTCAAAGAGGTCATGCTCGAAGTGAAACTGTCGGGCGAGGAATCGAAGGAAGGTGTGGCGCCCGCGGATTTGCCCGCTCTGATTGATGCAGTCCGCGCCTGCAGCCACATCCAGCTGACAGGCCTGATGACCATGCCTCCGTTTTCCAACAAGCCAGAGGATTCCCGGCCCTATTTTCAGCAATTGGCGGAACTGGCGCGCGCGAATGGCATCGCAGGCCTCAGCATGGGCATGTCGCACGATCTCGAAGTCGCGATCGAAGAGGGCGCCACTCATATTCGCGTCGGAACCGCTTTGTTCGGCGCGCGACCCAAACCGAAAACGACAGAACCGGAACTCACCTAGCGGTCTGTCCGCCAGACGAGCGTCAGATGACTATCGGATACTTCGCGCCCTTGCCGCCGACGCGCTCGGGTGTCGCCGAATATGCAGCGACGTTACTTCAAAGAATGCCGCAGGCCCGCGCGAATCGCGACGGCGATGTGAATCTGTATCAGCTCGGAAATAACCAGATCCATCGCGAAATCTACCGACGCTCGCTCAAGCGTCCAGGAGTGGTGCTGCTCCACGATGCGGTTTTACAGCATTTCTTCCTGGGTTCTTTGACCGCGCTGGAATACGTCGCGGAGTTCGTCTACAACTATGGCGAATGGTCACGCGATCTGGCTGCGGATCTTTGGAGAAATCGCGCCCGCAGCGGTTCGGATGCGCGCTATTTCGAATACCCGATGCTGCGCCGGATGGCGGAATCGGCGCTAACGGTGGTCGTTCATAATGCTGCCGCGGCGCAAGCCGTTGCACGGCACGCGGGAGCGCGATCGGCCCCCCTGCCGATCATAGAGATTCCGCATCTTTTTGCGCCGCCGGCCGAGGCGGCGGCTCCGTACGAAGTGGTGCGGCTCAGGGAACGTCTCGGCATTGGCCCACGAACCTGCCTATTTGCGATTTTCGGCTACCTTCGGGAATCGAAACGCATCATGAGCATTCTGCGTGCGTTTCGTGCCGCGCGACAGTCCACACCGGATATCGCGCTGCTGATCGCCGGCGAGTTCGTGTCCGAAGAATTGGAGCGCGCCACCGCGCCTTTGTTAACCGAGCCGGGCGTCCTCCGCGCCGGCTACCTGTCCGAGCGCGACTTCTGGCTACACGCCGCGGCGACCGACGCCTGCCTGAATCTTCGCTATCCCACGGCTGCCGAAACTTCGGGTATCGGCGTTCGTCTAATGGGTATCGGCAAGCCCGTGCTCTTCACCGATGGCAGCGAATTGCGCTCGATTCCGGAGACGGCCTGTCTGCGCATCGACAGCGGACCCGCCGAAGAGGCTATGATTTCGAGGATGATGCTGTGGCTCGCCCGCTTTCCCGGGCACGCGCGTGAGGTTGGCCGTCGCGCGGCTGCACACATTGCTCTCGATCACGATCCGGAGCGCTGCGCCGACGCGTTTTCGCGCACTTGTTCAGACGCCCTACGGACGGAGCGTGTCCGTTGCGCGTAGGATCCACTACGCTCGCGCTGGGTGTGCTGATCGCCTTCGTGGGGGTGTACGAAACCGCCGGCGCGCAGTCGAATCCGAGCACCCACCGTCCGCAAGCGCAACACAGCACCACCAACATCATTAAAGAGCTGAACGTCCATATCACGATGCGCGATGGCGTACGGCTTGCGACCAACGTATTCCGTCCCGGCGGTACCTCCAAGGTTCCAACCATCCTGATCCGAACCCCTTACAACAAGGGTACCGATCTGACGCCCAATTACCAGTTCTTTGTCGATCGCAGCTATGCCGTCGTGATTCAGGATGTGCGAGGCCGTTACGATTCCGGCGGGGAAATGGATTTTCGCAAAGAAATGCCGGATGGCGACGACACGCTGACGTGGATCGCGAAGCAGCCGTGGTCCACCGGTAAGGTGGGCATGATGGGCGGCTCCTATGTTGGCATTACGCAGTGGCGCGCGGCGGAATCTGGCAATCCCGCGCTCAAATGCATCTTCGCGGTGGTATCCGGTTACGACGATTATCTCGATCGCTATTATTCGCGCGGGGGCGCGATGAAGCTTGGTCACCGGCTGCTGTGGATGTTCGAGAATCTGCGCGTTCCCTCGCACCTGGCCACGTTTGCATCGTTCACGACGCACCTCCCGGAACGGACCGCCGACGTCTCGGCAACTGGGCGCATCGTCGACTTCTATCGCGCCGCGATGGATCATCCGGCTTACGACGATTACTGGAAATCCTTCTCGACGCGCGAGAAGATCAGCACGGTACGGGTTCCCGTTTTTCTTGTCGGCGGCTGGTATGACAACTACGCGCAAAGCGATCTTGAGGCCTATGAGGCTTTACGCAAACAGGGGAATGTCGCGCGTGTCGTGATTGGGCCCTGGGCTCACGATCAGTCCTACAAATTTCAGGGCGTTGATTTTGGAACGCAGTCCGGCGCGCCGATCCGGACGTATCAGTTCGAATGGTTCGAATACTGGCTTCGCGGAGCGGGCAGCATTCCGATCTCTGGAGCGCGCACGTTCATGATGGGCGAGAACGTCTGGCGGGACGATGACCGTTGGCCCCCAGCCGCGGATAAGAGCACCGCGTTTTACTTGAGCAGCAAAGGCCACGCGAACTCCATTGCCGGAGACGGAACGCTGACGACCAGCGTGGCGTTCCGCGGCGCGCAGGATCATTTCGACTACGATCCACGCACTCCGGTCCCGACTGCCGGCGGGGCCGTCTGCTGCAATCCATCCATTTTCCCCTCGGGTCCGCTCGACCAGACGGTGTCAGAACGCAGGAATGACGTTCTGGTCTACACGACGCCGCCACTGAAGAAGCCTGTGCGCGTTGCTGGCGTAGTCCGCGCGCTGTTGCACATTCAGACCTCGGCGGAGGATACGGATTTCACTGGGAAACTGGTGGACGTTTTACCGGACGGCGGAACGCGGCTCGTAACAGACGGAATTCTGCGCTTGCGGTATCGGAAGTCGCTCGAGAAGCCGGAGCTGGCGAAGCCCGGCGACTCCTATGCGATCCGCGTGGACCTGGGTGCTACCAGCTACGCATTTCTGCCGGGTCACAGGATCCGCCTGGATGTGTCGAGCAGCAACTTTCCGCGCTTCGACCGAAATCTAAATACAGGAAGACCGATCGCGACCGAAACCGAACTCCGCGTCGCGCATCAGACGATCCGTAACGGCGGTAAGCACCCCTCGCGATTGCTGCTGCCGCTGCTGCCGGAAAAGGTGCTCCAAAAAACAATCGCCGCGCCTCAACCGATTACTACGGGTCGAAAGCGCGGCGACTGACGAAGCCTGAGAACAAGGCTTCCGCGAAAATTACATTTTGGTGGTCGCGGAGGTCTTCTTCATCTTGGTCTTCTTCATCTTGGTCTTTTTGGTCTTGGTGGTGTCGTCAGCCGCGAAGGTAACGGTCGCCGCGCCGAGGACGAGCGAGAGGCCGAGCATGATGCTCATGAACTTTTTCATTTAGTCTGATCTCCTTGAGTGAGTGGCGATGCTTCCGTATCGCTCGACCATCATCATGCCACAGCATTGGTCTAAAACCCTTGTTTCCAGCAATTAAAATCGTTTCACCGATGCCGGCAACCTGCAACAAGATACATTAAAAAACAATCGCCGCGCTACGAACGAAAAGAGGCTCGAAAAGCGCGGCGACTGATGAAGCCAGATATCGGCTTCTGGAGAATTACATCTTCTCGGTCTTTTTGTCGGTCATTTTCTTGCCAGTCTTTTTGCCGGTCTTCTTGGTCTTGGTGGTGTCGTCAGCAGCGAACGTGACGGTTGCGGCGCCGATGACCAGCGAGAGGCCCAGCATGATGCCCATGAACTTTTTCATTGCGAAAGTGTCTCCTTGTGTGTTGACGATAGCAATCGCCACAAACTTATCCTTGCATGCTGCCATGAAGACGCCCTTAAGGTGGAATTAAAATCGGTTCATTTGTAAACCATTTGTGAACGCGGCCAAGCGCCGAAGACGGTTCTTAAGAGACTGATTGCAGGAGCGTTATCGGAAGAATGGCCGTTAAACGCATCAAGGTCGATTTCATCCGCACCGAAACTTTGCTGCGGATTAGTTCTTCTTAGAGGGTTTGCTGTCGAGCTTCTTCTTCAACGCCGCAGCCTGCTTCGTATCGGGCGCCAACTCGACATACTTACGATAGGCGTCGATCGCCTCCGCGGGTTTGTGATTCTTTTCGAGTGCCTCGCCGAGCCGGAGGAACCCTTCGGCCTGCGTGGGATTGTATTTCGTCGCTTCAAGGAAGCGCCCCGAAGCCGCGGTGTAATTCGCCTTCTTGAAGTAGAACTCGCCTGCTTTCAGTGCCTTCTCAGCTGCCAGAGGATTGAAGTCGTAGACTTTGGGTTTCAACGCCTCGTCTTCCTCAGGAGGATCGTCCGGACTCGGAGGCTGGGCTTTGATCTTTTCTTTTTCGACTTCCTTGTCGGCCTCGGCTGGCTTCTCCGGAGGTTTCGGGTCGCCAGGAATCTTCTCGGGCGGTAGCCCGTTGTTCGGCGTCTTCTTCCGCGTCGTCTGGCTAGACTGGTTAATTTGTTGGGCGCCTATGCACAAGGCCGCCAGGACGAAAACGGCAAGAATCCTGAATGCGCGTGCCACAATCTTATTATAGGGCGCGATTTCTGAACCGGTCGATCGTTCTCCCTGCCTGATGTACCCATGACTCTCCGCGAAAAAGCTGCGCTGCTGCCCCTGTTGCCCGGCGTGTACCTGTATAAGGACAACCGCGGCAAGGTGATCTACGTCGGCAAAGCGAAAAACCTCCGCGCGCGGGTCCGCAGCTACTTCAACGACGATCGTCTCGCCGAACCGAAAACCGGGTCGCTCATTGCTGAAGCCGTCGAAGTCGATTTCATCCAGGTTGACAACGAGAAGGAGGCGCTGGCGCTCGAGAACAACCTCATCAAGCAGTACAAGCCGCGCTTCAACGTCCTGCTCCGCGACGACAAGACGTATCCCTATATCAAACTGACCGCGGAGAAAAATCCGCGCGTATACGTCACCCGCCGTCTCCGCAAAGACGGTGCGACTTACTTCGGTCCGTACTTCCCGGGGAACCTCGCGCACCGCCTGGTCCACTTCATTCACCGGCACTTCAAGGTGCCGTCCTGCTATATCGACTTCAATCGCAAACACGCGCAGCCATGCCTCGAATATCACATTCATCGCTGTCTCGGTCCCTGCGCGGATCTCGTAACGCCTGAAGACTACGCGGCGGCCGCGCACAACGTCCGCCTGTTTCTCGAAGGCCGGATGAAAGATTTAACCGCCGGACTGCGCGCGCGTATGGGGGCGGCCTCCGAAGACATGCGCTTTGAAGAGGCGGGCGCCCTGCGCAATCTGATTGCGACGGTCGAAGAGATGGAACAGCGTCAGAAAATGGCCGCCGCGGAAGGCGACGACACCGACATCTTCGCCTACTATGCGGAACCACCTCTTGTCGCCGTGAATCTGTTCCACCTGCGAAACGGTCGCATCGTCGATCGTCGCGAATTTTACTGGGAGGATCAGCTGGAGTTCTCGCCGCCGGAATTCTTTTCGTCACTCCTGATGCAGGTGTACCTGGATCAGCAATTCATTCCCGGCCTGATCCACGTCCCGCTGACGGCTGAAGAAGAGAAAGCTTTCGAGGATTGCAAAGTGCTGCAGGAGATCCTCACCGAAAAACGCGGCCGCAAAGTCGAGATCCTGACGCCGCAGCGTGGCCAGAAGAAAGCCATGCTGGAATTGGCGGAGACCAATGCGAAACACAGTTTCGAACAGCGTTTCCGCGTTCTCAAGCCGTCGTCGCTCGCTATTAAGCAAGCGCTGGCGGACGCACTCGGTTTGGAGAAGGCGCCCGATCGCATTGAGTGCTTCGATATTTCCCACATCCAGGGCACCGACAAGGTCGCGAGCATGGTGGTGTGGGAAGACGGCAAGATGAAGAAGTCCGACTATCGGAAGTTCATCATCCGGACCGTCCAGGGCAACGACGATTTCGCGTCGATGCACGAGGTCATCTCCAGACGCTATGGGCGGATCAAGGCCGAGAGCCTCGGCGAATTGAACGGATTGGTGACGATTACTCCCGCCGGCGAAAACGACGATCTGGGTGGCGCCATCGCACCCGAAACCCGCGGACTTCCTTCCGGAATGCCGGGCCTGGTGATTGTGGACGGCGGCCTCGGCCAGTTGCACGCCGCGGCGGCAGCGCTCGAAACCCTCGAACTCGCCGCGCAGCCTCTGGCTTCGATCGCCAAGCGCGACGAGTGGATTTACGTGCTCGGCCAGGAGAATGAGCCAATCATTCTCGACAAGCACTCGCCCATCCTGCACCTGGTCCAGCAGATCCGCGACGAGGCGCATCGCTTTGCCGTCACGTTCCATCGCACCCGCCGGTCGGCTTCCCGATTGACTTCCGAGTTAAGCGAGATCCCGGGCGTGGGTCCGAAAACCGTGGAGAAACTGCTGAAGACCTTCGGAAGCCTGGAGCGCGTCCGCGGCGCAACGGAGTCGGACTTGATCGAAGTGATCGGGCGGGCGGCGGCGCAAAAGCTGAAGCAACACTACTCGCAAGTGCCGGCGGAGTAGCTCCCGCTAACGGCTGGCTGCTACGGATTTCAATTTGATCGTCACCTGCGCCGTAACTCCCGGCTTGATCGCGGCGTTCGGGCTCAGAAACTGCACCACGACTTGTGTACCGTCGATCTTCGCGACGGCGCCCATCAGCTGATCGCCGATCTGCTCCGCGATCCGAACGGTAGCGGGAAGCCCGGGCCGAATGCGCGCCAAAACCGGTGGCGCCGGCTCGACGACCACTTCGAGCGACTTGGTATCGACCGCGATCTGAACCATGTCTCGATCGCCTTCGATGGTGACCTGATCGCCCGGACTTCCTCGTCGCGCGATGACGATCCCGTCGGCGGGCGCGGTCATCTCGCCACTGCCAACCGCTTCTTTTGCGTTCTCCGTCGATTTGGCGCGGTCGGCTGCGACCTGGCGGAGGCGATCTAACTCTCTTCCATTAGCAAGTACGCGATCCTCGGCTGCCTTCGCCACCGCATCGACGTTTTCGAATTCGGTTCTCGCCGAGTTATAGTCGCGATCCGCTTTTTCGTATTGCAAGCGCGGCGTCGCGCCCTCTTTCATTAACGCGGACTGACGCTGATACGTCCGCTCGGCACGATCGAGATCCGCCTTGGCGCGCTGCGCTTCGGCTGTCGCCCGGGAAGCTTCGAGGCGAGCGGCAAGCTGGGAAGCCTCCAGATTTTGGAGCCGCGTTTCCGCCTTTTCCAATTCGAGTGCGGATGCTTCCTTGTCGGATTCCAGTTTTCCATTGCGAATGCGGCCCAGAAGTTGACCTTGGTAGACTTCCTGGCCTTCCTCGACAAAGAGGTTCTCGAGCAGTCCGGCGATCGGCGCTCCGACCGTGATCACCCGCTGTGCACGGACCCGCCCCGTAAGGCTGATTTCTGAACCTGTGTACGCCTGCGGCGCAGGTTGGACGCTGGTTACCGGCTTGACCGGCTTCGCTTCCCGACGCCACACGACGACGGCGCCCGCCGCGATAGCCAGCAAGATCGTGATTCCGCCAAACAGGAACCATTTGCCGAGTACCTTGGGCCGAGTCACAGCCCTATCTTACCCCCGGGCGATCTCGCCAATCCAACCTACTTAACCCGCAGCCATCGGGCTTACGCTCCAGCAGCCATCGGGCGCACCTTGGTCTTCGGCGCTGTCGCGGGCAGAATCTTTTCGAGCGCCTCCAGCACTTCCGTGAAAGCGATCACCTGTCCATAGGACAATTCGCCAACCATCTTGTCCTCAAGGCCCTCCAGAAACTGCCTGGCGGCCTCCGCCTTGGTATGACCCTCAGGAGTTAATACGAGATCGTAGGATCGGCGGTCCCTTGCCGGACGACGTTGAATCAGACCTCGCTTCTCGAGCCGATTCAAAATGCTTGACAGGGTAGAAGGAGCAACGGTGAGGCGCGTTTGAAGTGATGCGACGTCGTAAGATATGGATTCGCTCAATGCTGCCAACGCAAAAAGGTCACTAGAACAAGATGCAATCCGTTTTTCGCCTTCAAGAGCTGCCGTTAACAAACCCGAAGCACGATGGATGTCAGCAATGAGTTGAAGGGACATCTGGGCTCCTATTGAATTACTACGATATGGAAATATATCGCGATTGTGGCTTCAATACAAGCGGTGGGACCGATACGCCAAGAGTACGCCGCCACTTCATTTCGGACCGCGATCGAACTGTGCGGACGCCAGCGAACGAAGTGAGTGGGCGTCCGGTCTCGATCCGCCAAAATTACCAAACGAAGCCAACCGCTGCTCTTATCCTTATAAGAGGTGGATTTCCGTGGCGCTGAAGTCAGGCGAGCGTTACAATAGCGGGCTTATGCTGCGCTTGCTTTTTGCTATTGCCCTCCTCCCCCTATCGCTTTTTGCCCAGGCAAAATTCGAGTACTGGCCCGGAACGGCCTACGACCCCGCTATTCCGACCATGCGGAAAGTCGTCGGCTACGACATCGGGGACCGGGTTTCCTGGCACGCCAATATTGTGAAGTACATGGAAGCATTGGCTACGGCGCAGCCAAATCGGGTGAAGATCTTCGAGTACGGCAAGACCTGGGAAGGCCGGCGGCTGATTTACGTCGCGATCGGCTCCGAGGCGAACATACGGCGGCTATCCGAGTTGCAAGCGAACGTCCACCGCCTGGCCGATCCGCGGAAGACCAGTGAGGCCGAAGCCAAGCGGATTATCCAGAATCAGCCATCCTTTATATGGATGGCTTACGGCGTCCATGGAAACGAGATCTCCTCGTCGGACGCCGCCTTGGCGACCGCCTATCATTTATTAGCCGCGAAGAACGACAAGATGGTCGAAACCATCCTGGCCAACAGCGTTGTATTCCTGGATCCGGCGCAGAATCCGGATGGCCGTGACCGTTTTGTCCACAGCTTCGAAATCGGCGAGGGCCTGGAGGCCGACCCCAATCCTTCGGCCGCCGAACACAACGAACCTTGGCCGGGCGGCCGCACGAATCATTACTTCTTCGATATGAACCGCGACTGGCTTGCCATCACCCAGCCGGAAACCAAGGGCCGCATTAAGAGTCTCCTCGAGTGGTATCCGCAGGTCTTCATCGATCTTCACGAAATGGGAACGGACTCGACCTACTACTTCGCGCCCGAAGCGGACCCGTTCAATCCGCACCTTGCCGGTTTCCAAAAGACTAGCCTCGATTGGTTCGGCAAGAACAACGCGAAGAATTTCGATCAGTTCGGCTACAGCTACTTCACGCGGGAAGGCTACGACGCCTTCTATCCCGGTTACGGAGCGAGCTGGCCGTCTTACTACGGCGGAATTTCCATGACGTACGAGAACGGTTCGACGCGCGGCCTCGTGGTGAAAAAATCGGACGACACGACGATTACTTATCGCGAAACGGTTCGCCGCCATTTCATCACGTCGATCTCGAGCGCGGAAACCGCGGCCGTTCATCGCGCGGACATCCTCTCGGACTTCTACAAGTACCGTGCGGATGGCATTAAAGAAGGCGCGACGGAGCCGATCAAAGAATACATTCTGCCTCGCCAGGGCGACGTGACGAACGTCGATAAGCTGGCGCAGATTCTCACTGAACATGGAATCGAATTGCGGCGCGCGACGGCCGCCTTCAGCAACGGCGGGAAGCAGTATCCCGCGGGCAGCTACACGATTTCGTTATCGCAACCGCAGAAGCGCATGATCCGCGTGTTCCTCGACAAAGACGTCTCGATGGGCGAGAAATTCGTTGGAGAAGAAGAGTCGCGGCGGAAGCGCCGCTTGCGTTCGGAGATTTACGACGTCACCGCTTGGAGCCTGCCGCTGCAGTTCAACGTGGATTGCATTCCGGCCTCCGCCGTCTCCGACGGTAGCTTTGAACCGTTGAAGTCCGGCCCCATCCCGCAAGGAAAATACGCCGGCAAAGCGACCATCGCTTATCTGGTCCCCTACACATCCACCGGCGCGGGCCGGCTCCTCGCCGCAGCTCTACGCGAGGACCTGCGCGTCCTTTCGAGCGATCGCAAATTCACCATCAAAGGCGTCGTCTATCCGGCCGGCACTCTGATCCTCAAAGTAAAAGAGAATCCGGAAAAGATTCACGGCGTCATGGAGAAACTGGCGGCGTCTACCGGAGCCGACGTCCTGACGACGGACCAGAGCTGGACGGATGAGGGTCCGACGTTCGGCAGCAACAACGTCAACTACCTTCGCAAGCCGAAAATCCTACTCGCGTGGGACAATCCCGCCGGCGCCGTCGCTGGCAATACGCGCTTCGTTCTAGAGCGCCAATTCGGCTATCCCGTAACCGTGGTCCGTACGCAGCAAATCGCCGGACTCGATCTCGCGCCGTTCCACGTCATCATTCTTCCCGAGGGCGGATTCGGCGGAGGCTATGGCGCCGTTCTTGGAGCCAACGGAACGCGTCGTCTGAAGGAATGGACGCAGGCCGGAGGCACACTGATCGGAATCGGCAGCGCCGTCACCTACCTGGCGGATCCGAGTACGGCGTTACTCGCGGTGACGATGGAGAATGCGTTGGGATCGGACGCGAATGCGCCGGCCGGTGGAACTGGCGGACGTCGCGCGGCAGGCGTTGGTGCGCCGCCCGCTCCGGCGACTCCGGCAGTAACGCCTCCGGCGCGGACACCGGGCCGCGCGTTTACTTCGGAGGCGGAACTGGATCGCTACATTCAGCCCGACACCGAAGCCCCGACCAGCCTGCATGGAGCCATCGCGAAAGCTAAGGTCGATTCGGAGATCTGGATTAACGTTGGCGTTCCGGAATCGGTTCACGTCCTCGTTTCCGGCCGCATGTTCGTGACGCCGATCAAAATCGACCGCGGCGTCAATGCGGTGAGCTACGCGGGACCGGATCAGGTTCTAGCGAGCGGCTACATGTGGGATGAATACAAGAAGCAACTCGCGTACAAGCCGTTCGTAATCGTACAACGCGAGGGACGCGGCAACGTGATCGCGTTCACCTCGGATCCGACGTATCGCGCGTACCTCGATGGCCTCAGCCTGTTGTTCGTGAACGCCGTGTTCCGCGGTCCGGCGCATTCCGGCGGCCGTGGCGGCGGAGCGGAAGAAGAACAGCAGTAACGCGACGCAATTTCAATTCGTGACAGAAAACCCGCCTTCACCGGCGGGATTTTTCTAAGCGTCACCTATTCGTAGCGCAAAGCGATGATCGGATCCACCTTCGCGGCTCTGCGCGCAGGGATATAGCAGGCAGCCAGCGAAGTAATCGTCAGGAACAACGGCGCGACCGAAAGGACAATCGGATCGAAGGCGCTGACCTCATAGAGAAATCCGGACAGTAACTTTCCCATTCCAAGCGCGAGCACAAATCCGATTCCTACTCCGACCAGGGTTAGCTTCAATCCTTCGCTGAGGATCATGCGGAGAGTTTCCTGCGCCGTGGCACCGAGCGCCATACGGACTCCGATCTCGCGCGTTCGTCGAGCGACGGTGTAGGCCTTAACGCCGTACAACCCGATCACCGCAAGCAGCATGGCGACGGCTCCGAATAAACCGAACATGCGCGCGCCGGTTCGCACGCTCCACAATTCAAAGCTGCTGTCGAGATGAGTCCGAATCGTCTTGAGTGCGAGGACCGGAAGGTGATCGTCCACCGCGCGGATTTCGCGCCGAACGGAGTCCAGCAATCGAGCCTCGGCGTCCGGCCCCTGAGCAGAAATCTTAAGATGGATCTGCATGTCCGACTGGTATTGATACCCGAAGGGAACATACAGCGCCGGCTCGGTGCTGTTCCCGAAAATTGTCGATTTCACCGGTGCCACGATCCCCACGACCTCCAGCTCGACGCGAGGAGCGTTCGGACCGGCACTTGCTCGCGGATCGATCAGCAAGTGCTTGCCGATCGGATCCTGATTGGGCCACAGCTTGGCCGCCGCGAGTTGATCGACGATGGCAACGCGCGTCGTCGAATTCCCCGGAAGCGTTTCGGCTGACCGGAACGTCCGGCCCCGAACGACAGGAACGCCGAGCGTCAAAAAATAATCTCCCGTGATGATGTTGTATCGAGTGGATACGACCGTTTCCGGCTGATTCGCCGAGCGCTCCGCCGGGCGCACCGACTCGCCCAGGCTGATCATGCCGAACGGAGCGGTCGCTGCGAGTGCCACGGAATCGACACCCGGGATGGTCGCCAAACGGGCAAGAAGTGTAGCGAACACCTGACGGCCTCGCGCCTCGTCGTATCCCACGAGACCGGGATCCACTTCGGCAATCACACCGGCCTCCAGACGGAAGCCCGGCTCAATTTGCGCGGCTCGCACCGCGCTACGCACGAACAGTCCGGCGGCGGCGAGCATCGTGAGAGACAGCGAGATCTGCGCAATGACCAGAACGTTTCGCCGCGAAAAGAAGCGGCGAGATTCGCCGCTACTGTCTTCTCCGGCGCTCTCCTTCAAATCGGAGATGACGTCTGGCTTCGACAGCTTCCACGCCGGCCAGAGCCCGAACACGATGGTGCTGAAGAGACAGAAGGCGAAAGTCGCCGCAAGAATACGCGCGTCGGGTCCGGAGGTAATGACGACATCGATCGGCGAAAGCGACGAAAGAGACGAAACGAGCGCGCTCGTGCTCCAGTAGGCGACAGCAAGCCCGCAGAGTCCGCCGAGCAACGAGAGCAGCAGTCCCTCGGTGAAGAGCTGACGGACGATCTGACCGCGATTGGCTCCGATGGCGAGCCGAATAGAAACTTCTTTACGCCGGGCGGTGCCGCGGGCAAGCATCAGGTTCGCCAGATTCAGCGAAGCGATCAGGAGAATGATCCCGCCCATGGCCATAAGGAAGATCAGGGGAGCAATCACGCCGCCGTCGCTCGACGGACTGGTGGAGATCCCGAGACGCGACAGCCTACGGACGACGATGGTCTGGTCGCGATTCTCGGCCGGGAACGCCTTCTCCAACTGGGATGCGACCACAGAGAGCTTGGTGTCGGCGTCTTTCGGCAGTATGCCGGGCTTCAACCGGCCAACCAACAGCAAGCTGTGATTCCCGCGGTCCGCGATCGAGCGGGATTCGCTGTACACTGTGCTGACTGTGACCGAATGCAGGCCGAGCGGAACGTACACCTCCGGGCTGATCATCGCGGTCGAGCCGGTGAAACCCTCGGCCGTTACCCCGACGATATTCAGAATGCGGCCATTCACGCGGATGGTTTTGCCGATCAGCGCGGGATCGGACCCGTGCCGCTTCCAATAGTTGAAGCTGACGATGGCGACAGGCGTTTCCGAGCCAGGCCGCTCCTCGTCGTTCGAGAACGCCCGGCCTTGGAACAGCGGCACGCCAAACGTCGTGAAGTAATTCGCCGAGACGATGTCGGCAAACACGCGGCGCGTGGTTTCGCCTTCCCCGACGCCCACCATCGACGGATTGTGCGCCGCGATCGCGGAGAAGACAGGATTGGACTCCCGCAGATCGAGGTAGTTCGGGTACGAGAACGAGCGATAGGAATCCGGCTTCTTCGTATCGCGGCCATAGACTCCGACGATCTCCTCCGGCTTGTCGATGTGAAGCGGCTTGAGGAGAAACGTGTTCACGAGACTGAACACCGCGGCGTTCGCCCCAATGCCGAGGGCAAGAACCAGTACGGCGGCGAAGGTGAATGCCGGTTTGTTGAGCAGCATCCGTACGCCGTAGCGAAGGTCCTGCCAAAGGTTCATCATGCGGTTTCTCCTCATGGGTGTCGAGCAACTACGTCAACGCTCGGTGTTCCCTCAAGGTGTACGAGAACGGGGATACGCTTCGTTCTGAAAAAGTGGCGGCTACCGCGCTTCATCCAGTCGAACGACCGCGGCCTTAGGAAATTCGCGGCGCAGCCGGACAGCAATTTCTTCCGCCGCTTGAAGAGAAGGTTCGTTTCCGACAATGATGCGCCACTGCGGCGGCATACCGTCACGGCGAATCGCCAGCGAGTTTCCAAAGCGAACTTGTAGATCGCGCTGCAGGTGAATGGCGCGCGACCGGTCAGGGAACGCACCCACTTGTACGCCGAAACGCGCGTCGATGTTGCGAGGCGTCGTCGTCGCGCCCTTCGCGGAACTCGGCGCGCGAATCACAGTCAGGCGCACTCGCGCCGAACCGGCGCCGAGCATATCCATTTGCCGCGCCGCCGCGTGCGAGACATCGAGAATGCGATTCTTCACGAACGGACCGCGGTCGGTTACGCGAACCTCGGTTCGTTTTCCGTTATCCAGATTGTCGACGCGTACCCACGTGCCAAACGCGAGCGTGCGATGCGCCGCGGTCATCGCTTCCATGTTGTAGATTTCTCCGCTCGCAGTGCGGCGGCCGTGATACGGCACGCCGTACCAAGTCGCGATTCCGGCTTCGGTCGCGCCGATTTTTGGAGCGGACGGAAGAGGACGCGAGTTCCGGTGCGAACACGCGGCGCCGCCGATGAGAAGCAGCGTCAACGCAGCAAAGGCCCGTGAAATGGGCTCCAAACGCACAAAACAATTCTAGCAAGTATTGTTTTATTGCTGCGAGGCTCGATGAGCGATGCGCGATGGCCGTCTATCGACCGGACGCGCTCGATCGCATGCGTATTTTTTTCTTGACTTGGATTCGGATCTACCTTATATATGAATCACACTGCGGTCTCTACGGAGATCGCAAATTTTGATGTTAGGGAGAATCACTCAATGAAGAACGCAACCAAGAAAGCTGTCAAGAAGGCTCCGGCGAAAAAGGCACCTGCCAAGAAAAAGAAGTAGTCAGCGCCTGTAGACAGTTTCAAATGTAAGCGGCCCCGAGCAATCGGGGCCGTTTTCTCTTTGCAAAACAGATTGGAAGAACGCCCTGCGATGCGGGGCGTTTGTGCGTTGGGCGAGTGCTTACGGCGTGATCGCGAAGGTGGCGTTCGCACTTCGCAAACGAGAATCAGCTTGCCAGAACCTTGTCAATCGCCGCGCGCAGTTCCGGATACGTCATGTGGCCGGGATGATAGAGGCGCACGATTCCTTTGGCGTCGATGAGCACGAGCGTCGGCGTGGTGCTGACGCCCCACACTTGGAAGTTCTCTTCGCTCAAAGGAACGGGTGTCTTCAGCAAATCGCTGTACGCATTGAGCCACGTATTCTCGATGTAGGCGCGCTCGACATTCTTCGGAGCTTCCTCACCGCGCGCGACATAGCCGTAATACTGCGTTGGCGCGGCCAGAACGAGCCGGCCCGCATATTCCTTTTCGAGCCGCGCGAGAATCGGAGCTTCATGTTTGCAGTCGCCACACCAATGCGCCCAGAAGAAGAACAACACCGTCTTGCCTTTGAAGCTAGCCAACGGAATAGGCTTGCCTTGCGGACCAAGAAGATCGCCGGCCTTCAGCGCCGGAGCGGACTTTCCTTCGAGGCTCAGCAAGTGAATGTTTTTCTGGATGCGCGCCCGAATGGAGCTCTTGCGATACGTGTCGAGCTGCGCGTTCAGAAATTCCACAGCCTCGGCGCGGCGGCCACGCGCGGCCAGCACCTGGCCTTCGACCTCGATCGCTGCGCCGATTGCGACGGGAAGATAGCGCTCCGTATCGATCGGATACTTCTTGAGCGCGACGGCAGCTTCGGTAAGCGTCTTCTTTGCGTATCCCTCGGCGGCGTCCAGTCGCTTTGCTTCAAGCGATCCGCGGCCGAGCCACGATTGCGCTTCGAGCATTTCGGGAGTGACGCCCTGCGTCTTGCGGTAGGATGCCACGGCGGCATCCGCCGTCGCGAAGTCGCCGCGCGCCATAGCGTCGCGCACATCCTTCACAATGCCGGCGCTGAGGGTAGCGGCCACGAATGCCAAGAGTAAACAGGAGCGCATATACATTAGACTCACATGGACGACATCAGGTAGCCACCATCCACCGTGATGGTCTGGCCGGTGATGTACGACGCGCGATCGCTCGCGAGCAGCAAAGCGACCTCGGCAATTTCTTCCGGTTGGCCCATGTGCTTGATCGCCTGGCGGCCGATCTGCGCGTCGAGCCGTTCCTGATCCTTCCAGTAATACTCGCTCAGCTGCGTCTGAATGAGCCCGGGCGCGATCGCATTGACGCGAACGCCCTTCGGACCGAGCTCCAGCGCATAGGACTGCGTCATCATGATCAGCGCCGCTTTCGTCATGCTGTACAGCAATCCGTGAAGTTGTGGTTTTAGTCCGGCGATGGACGCGATATTGATGATCGATCCGGTTCCGCGTTCGCACATGCCCGGCGCAACCAGCCGGATCAGGCGGAAGGCGCTCTTCAAATTCAGTTCGACCATCTTGTCGAACATGCCTTCGTCCACATCGAGGCACGCCGCTTGTGCGACATTCGTCGCCGCGTTGTTGACGAGGATGTCAATCTTTCCGAACTTCGCGGCTGTGTCGGCGAACAGCTTCTCGATCTGATCCAGCCGTCCGACGTGGCAGGCATGCGCCGTTACGGAGCCGGTTCCGGATTTCGGAGCGATCCGCATCGCGACTTCGTCGAGCGTCTCTTGTTTGCGTCCGCAGATGACGACGTGCGCGCCTTCGCGGGCTAGCGTTTCCGCGATCGACTCGCCGATTCCGCGGCTGGCCCCGGTGACGAGGGCGACTTTGTTCTCCAGTTGGTTCACCAGGATATTTTCGCCTGACGCGGTGGTCAACGGTGGAGCACGAAAAGCGTGGCTTCACAGCCACGCCCCGGTAGGACAGCCAAGGCTAGCGCTTTGATCTCGTTGGGGCCAGTTTCTCGAACGGGATGTTGAGTACCGGATACTCGCGCCAGTCCTGGTAGTCGAAGTGCCACCACTCGTACTCGTAAACGAGAAAGCCTTGCGCTTCCATCGCGGTCCGCAACAGTTCGCGGAGGCGGCGTTGCTCGGTCGTGCCACCGGGATAGTCAGGGAAGGCGCGCTCCGACATTTCGTCGTAGACACTTGGCATGTTCATCGGCGCGCCGGTCTTCAAATCGTAGAGCGACAGGTCAACAGCACATCCGCGATTGTGTTTCGAGCCGGTCTTTGGATCTGCGACGAAAATATGTTTGTCTTCGGGCGTGCCGTCCCAAAACATCCGCGTCACCGCCCAAGGCCGGTAGCCGTCATGAATCAGCAGTCCGTAGCCCTTTGATTTCAGCCAATGGTTCGCGCGGACCACGCCTTCCGCCGCCGGACGCTGCAAAAACGCGCGAGCCTGCGTGTAAAAGGGCGTCCCCATGAAGTTATTGGTGGACGCGTAGCGGATATCGAGCTTGATGGTCGGGTCGAGCTTCACCAGTTCAACCAGATCCGGCTTGCGCAGGTTGGCCGCTTGCTCCGGAGGAGTCGCGCGCATCGCTTCTTCGCGAAGCTCTTCGACCGGGCGGATCGGCGTCAGTTTGAAAGTCGTGCCGGGGGCGGAAACTTCGCGCCGGGGAATAAAGACGCCATTCATATCCACGCCGCGATCACTGAAGCGCAGCGTGGTCCCCGCCATGAAGCCCTCTGCCGGAAACGTGAACACGGTATCGCTCACGGCGGTCAGCGGATAGTAGCTGGTCCGCTTCACCAGCGCTTCGAGTTTGCCACCGCGCTCGAGTA
Organism: Bryobacterales bacterium; assembly: GCA_038210135.1. GTDB lineage: Bacteria > Acidobacteriota > Terriglobia > Bryobacterales > Bryobacteraceae > JBBQWZ01. The sequence continues at coordinate 84,576 of JBBQWZ010000001.1, read as the reverse complement.
CGTAGAGAACACCGCCATCGTCGCCATACTCGCCGATAAACCGCGCGCCGCGCGGAAGGTCCGCTGCAAAAAGCGTTCCGAAGGTGAGGAATGCGAAAAGTCCGCGCGTCAAAGCAATCCCCATTAGGCGGATTCTTTCTCGAGCTCGCTCAGCAGCCGCTGTTTGGCAATGGCACAGGCGTTCGAGATCGCGCCGATCTCCACACTTCGACCCCGCGGGTCAAGCGATACGTCGAGCCGGAAGCAACCGCGCTGCATCTCGGCCAGGTCGAAAGTCACAACGGATACGCCATCGCGCCACAGGCAGCGAAGCTGTTGATTGCCCCGCTGAAGACCGGATCCGGATACCGCGTGCTGCGCCTCCAACCAGTCAGTGGTCAGCCATTGCGAAGGCGTTTCAAACAGTTCCAGCAAACGGCGAGGAGCGGACGGATAGAGCGTGGTGCGCATGTAAAAGGAATTCTCGTTCGTGACGATACCGGTCATTGCTTTTTACGTCCCTTCCAAATCATGTTGCCGTCGATGATTAGCGTGCGGCTCCCGGGCCCAGAACCATCTTGCCGGGTTTCGCTCCGGTGTGTTTCGCGTCGCGAACGACGAACTGGCCGTTGACCAGAACGTCTCGGATTCCAACCGAAAGCTGATGCGGCTTCTCGTAGGTGGCCCGATCACCGACCGCATTCGGATCGAAGACAAGCAGATCAGCGTACATGCCCTCCTTCAGCAATCCGCGATCCGGAATCGAAAGCCGCGTCGCCACGGCCGAACTCATCTTGCGGATCGCGTCCTCGAGCGGAATCACTTTCTCGTCGCGCACATACTTGCCGAGCACCCGAGGATAGTTGCCGTACGAACGCGGATGCGCCAGTCCCCTGACGGTATCCGGATCCAGGCCGCCGGCGTCGGTGCCGAACTTGATCCACGGCTGGCGAAGCTGCGCTTTGATGTTGTCCTCGCTCATCATGAAGTAAATTGTTTCGACGCGGCGGCGCTCGGAAAGAATCAGATCCATCGCGGCATCGAGCCAATGCTTTTTCTGCATGGACGCGATTTCGCTCAACCGCTTGCCGGCAAACTGCGCGTTCTCGGGCTTGATAGCCTGGGTGATCAGAACGCCCTCCGGTGTCGCGAGCGTGCACATGTTCTCCCAATCTGTCGTCTGGTGCAGAACTTCCTGCTTGATCTTCGCTCGCATCGCCGGATCCGCCAGGTTATCGAAAAGCTTGCCGTCCGCGGACGCGTTCGGAGGCAGGCACGCAGTCAAACCCGTGCCGCCGGCAGTGTACGAGTACATGTCCGCGGCGATGTCGATTCCCTGGGCACGCGCGAGGTTGATCTTATCGAGAGCCTTGGCCATCTTCGGCCAGTTCACCGGTCCGCTCGCCTTCAAGTGATAGATCTCGACAGGCACGCCGCCTTTTGTGCCGATCTCAATCGCTTCGTCAATGGCTTCAAGCAGGCGGTCCGCTTCGGATCGCATGTGCGTGATGTAGACGCCGCCGTACGGCGCCATCGCCTTCGAAAGCGCAGTCAACTCGCGGGTGCTGGAGTATTCGCCGGGCGGATAGATCAACGCGGAGGCGAGACCGAAGGCGCCATCCTCCATCGCTTCCTTCATCGCGTCCGTCATGGACTTCAACTCCGTTGCGTTGACCTCGCCTTGTGCCATACCCTTGCCGTACATGCGCATGGTGGTCGCGCCGACGAAAGAACCGAAATTCGCCGAGGTACCGTGAGCCTGCATGGCTTCGAGCCAGCGGCGGAATCCATGAGGGCCGCTGAAGTCCTGCATCACTTCGCGCCCGGTTGTTTCGAGAGACTTCGTGAGATTGTTAGCGGGCGCGTTGGTTGCGCCTTCGCCCATGATCTCGGTCGTGATCCCCTGTGTCACTTTACTAATGACGCGTCCATCACCTTCGAGAAACGCGCCGCGAGAATGGCTTTGAATGTCGATGAATCCGGGCGCCAGAACCATGCCTTTCGCATCCAGACGCTGTTTGGCCGGAACAATCTTCAACAGTCCAGCGGGCGCGATTCTGGCGATCCGCTCGCCGCGGATTGCCAGGTCGCCATAAAACCAGGCGTTGCCAGTTCCGTCGATGATACGACCGCCGCTGATGACCAGGTCGTAGGGCTGTTGGGCCCATGCCGCCGCCGCGAAAAGAACAAATGCTACCAAACGCATGAGTGCCATTCTACCCGTTCGCGCACCAGGGACCACTAGGAAAAGGCGTGAAAGCGCTTACGCACCTTTACTAATAAGGCATGCGCCAAGAACGTCTATCAAATGTACCCCGTGATAGGATGGTTTCTGAACTCCTGCAGGGGATTTTGCGTCCTATATAAGGCGGGGGCACTCACTCCATGAAGCGTAAATGGAAAATTTGGATAGGCGCGGTGGTGTGCGTAGTCTTGGCCGGCGTTGCGTTTGGCGCATACCGGGCAAGTCAAAAAGACATCGTCACGGTGCAAACCGGCTCGACCTCGAAGCAGGATCTAGTCTCGCTGGTCACGGCATCCGGTGAAATCAAGCCACGGAATTACATCAATATCGGCGCGAACGCGCAAGGCCGCCTCACGCACATCCTCGTGAAAGAGGGCGACCGAGTGAGAAAAGGTCAGGTCGTGGCTCGCGTGGAGTCGATTCAGGCCCAAGCCGACGTTCAGGCGCAGAAAGCGTCTGTGAATTCCGCTTTGGCGGATGCCGCGGCGGCCGAAGATGGTGTCCGCGCCATGGACGAAGCTGTGAAGAACTCCGAAGCGACGGTCTCAAGATCGAGGTCGGAACTGGAGCGGGCGAAGATGAATCTCGACCGCTACGAACAGCTATTCAAGCAGAAACTGATTGCGCAGCAGGACTGGGAACAGAAGCGCGTGGATTACGAATCGCAGCAGGCGGCCGTTCTGGAATCCTTAACGCGCGTCCAGCAAATGAAGTCGCAGCGCGCGCAAGGCGCCTCGCAACTGACGTCCACGCAGCGCCGGATTGCGATGGCGCAAGCGAATTTGATGCGCATCAACGATGTTCTCGCGCTTCACGATGCGGTGGCGCCGATCGATGGCGTCGTCACTAATCTTCCGGTCCGCGTCGGCGAGACGGTGGTCCCGGGTATTCAGAATTCTTCCGCGAGCACCATCATGACGATCGCGGACATGTCGCTAATCACAGCCGAAGTCAAGGTGGACGAGACGGATATCGTCAACGTAAAGTTGAATCAACAAGCAAAAATCACGATAGACGCGATCCCCAATCGCACGTTCGTGGGTCACGTGATCGAAATCGGTAACACCGCCATTCTCCGTTCCTCCGGCGTTGCCGCTTCGCAAAGCGCGGTGTCGAGCCAGGAAGCGAAAGATTTCAAAGTGATCATCGCGTTGGACAACCCGCCGGATGAGATCCGGCCGGGGCTGTCCTGCAACTCCAAGGTCACGACAGCCACCCGCGTGGGTGTCCTGACGATTCCGATTCAAGCGTTGACGGTCCGGCAAAAGGGCGACCTCGAACCACAGAAGAAGGATGCTCCCACAGGACCACTGAACTCCGCCGAAGAAAAAGCTCGCAAAGTCGAGCTGCAGGGCGTTTTTGTCATCGTCGGCGAGAAAGCAGAATTTCGGCTGGTTGAGACCGGGATCACCGGCGCAACGGACATCGAAGTTACCAAGGGCCTGCAGCCCGGCGACCAGATCGTCACCGGAAGTTACAAGGTGATTCGAACGATGCGCAACGATACGCGGGTAAAGGTCGACAATAAAATCGCGGTCTCGACGGACTCAAAGGGATAATAGCCGAAAGGTTCTTCAACGGAATGGCCGAAGCAGCAGTCATAGACAAAGTCGAGCGCGGCGATCAGCTCAAACGGGACGGCATCGTCATCCGCACGTACGATCTCTGGAAAACCTACATCATGGGTGACCAGGAGATCAACGCTGTTTCCGGTTGCGACATCGAAATCAAGCGCGGCGAGTACGTCGCCATCATGGGACCTTCAGGCTCCGGCAAATCCACGCTGATGAACCTGATCGGCTGCCTGGATACGGCCAGTAAGGGCCTGTATTACCTAAATGGCAAGCTCGTCAGCGACATGGACGACGACGAGCTGGCACGGATCCGCAACAAGGAGATCGGCTTCGTTTTCCAGACCTTCAACCTGCTGGCGCGCGCGACCTCGCTTCATAATGTCGAGCTGCCTTTGATCTACGCGGGCATCTCGGCGGAGGCCCGGCAGGAACGCGCGATCGCCGCGCTGAAATCCGTCGATCTCGACAAGCGCATGTATCACAAGCCGAGCGAGCTATCCGGCGGACAGCGTCAACGCGTCGCCATTGCGCGCGCTCTCGTAAACAATCCTTCGATCCTGCTCGCCGACGAACCCACCGGAGCTCTCGACAGCGCTACCGGCGTCGAAATCATGGGCTTATTCGAGCGGCTTTATCAGCAGGGCAACACGATCATTCTCGTCACCCACGAGCACGACATCGCCATGCACGCCCATCGCGTCGTCCACATCCGCGACGGCAAAGTCGAGCGCGACGAAAAGATCAAATAGTATTCTGCTTTTCCGTCTAGTGCTCTGACCGGCAATAAATGTCCCCGGGCTGACGCTCGGGGGTTCTAACCCCGCCGGTTACGGCGAGGATCGTTTCGATCCGATTCAGACGGTCAGAGAACCAGCGCGAGTCGATGCAGATGTCTTCGATAGCTTTATATGCATCAATGCAGTAGATTGGTCGTATGCGGACCACGCTCAATCTTTCGGAAGACCTGATCGAAAAGGCCAGGAAAATCACTGGAATCAAAGAAAAAACCGCTCTGATCCATGCGGGTCTAGAGGCGATCATCCGCGATGCCGCCTACAAGCATCTTTCCGAGATGGCCGGTACGATGCCTAACTTAAAATCGATTCCAAGGCGAAGGATGCCGGCAAAGTGATTCTGGCGGACACTTCGATCTGGATCGAACACCTCCGAAAGCGCGATCCTTTTTTCCAGAGTCTCTTGGATCGAAAGCAAATCGCCACTCACGACATGGTCATTGGCGAGTTGGCGTGCGGAAATCTTCCAAAGAGAGAATTTACCATCGGCACGATGGACTTGATCAGAAAGCTGGAAGTCGCGCGTCACGAGGAAGTCATCCGATTTGTGGAATCTGAACGGCTGTTCGGCCTCGGACTCGGGTGGATCGATATGCACCTTCTTGCATCCGCCTGGCAGTCCGGATCGACGGTCCTCACCCTGGATCGGGCGTTGCACGCAGCCGCGATGAAACTCCGCCTCGCCGCGCCGGCCCATTAGAGCAGCAGCAAAATCAGACCCCAACTTGCGGCGCATAATACGACGCAGGTCAACGCGCCGGTCAGCACCGCTCCGCCGCCGACGCGAATCAGATTCCGCAAATTCACTTCGAGGCCCATCGCCGCCATCGATATCGTGAGCAGGATGTTGCTGAATTCGGTAATCTGCGACGCGTACGGCAGCCAGCCGAGACTGTTGAGCGCGAACAGCGCGAGAAAGCCCCACAGGAAGGGCGGCACCAGGCGAGTGTAGTCGATCTTCTTGCTCCGGTCGCCGCGTCGTGCAGCCGCGAACGCGATGACCAATAGAAACGGCGCCAGCATCGCCACGCGGACCAGCTTGACAAGGGTTGCCAGCGCGCCCGCCTTCGCGCTGAAGGCGAATCCGGCCGCCACTACCTGCGGCACCGCATGGATTGTCGTGCCTGCCCAGACGGCGAATTGCTGATCGTTCATTCCCAGCCACACGCCGATCGCCGGAGCGGAGAACATCATCACCAGACCGAGCAGATTGATCGTACCGACGGATAGAAATAAATCCTGATCGTCGGCGTCGATCATCGGAGCGACGGCAATGATGGCGCTGTTGCCGCAGATCGCGGTACCGGCGCCGATGAGGATCGACGTCTTCTTCCAAACACCAAACATACGTCCGAAGAGCCACGCCGCTACCATCGCCAGAATCAGGCACAGCAGAATGATCACAATCGCGCGCCAGCCGACGGCGACGACGTGTTGCGCGCTGAGACTGGCGCCAGTCAAAACGATCGTGATCGGGATGAAGCGCTTGACGATGGTCTTGGATCCGAGGATGGCTCCAGCGGAAATCGGAAACAGATTTCGCACCAGCGTACCTACCAGAATCGCGAGAATCGCCGCGCTAACCGGACGGCGAACGCCGAAATCGCCCGTGACCTGAAAGGGAGGGAACGGTAAATAGTGAAGCGCATACGCAGCGACGGCGACGGCCGCCGCCACGAAATAGCGCTGAATCACGACTGCGATCTTAACAGGACGCGGCCGTTCACTGCGAGATGCCGGCCTTCTTGAAGTCGCCCGACTTCGCGATCGAGAAATCGGCCGTCTTGACGTACTTCCGGAGCGTATCGTTGACCTGCTGGGCAGTCAGCGCCATCACGGCTGCTTCCTGCTTCGCGTCGTAGGCCATGGTGCGGCCGAGCGCTTCATTCTGCGCCAAGTGCCGTGCCATTGCGCCGTCCTGAGTACGGGAAATCTGCTGTTCCTGTTTCCACGAGGCTTTGAACTTGTCCACTTCGTCGACGCTGAAACCCTCTTTCAGGATTTTGTCCATTTCATCCCTGAACGCAGCTTCCACCTTCAGGATGTTGGTTGGCGCGCAAATGGCAATCGCCATCAGCATCGATCCGGTATCTTTGTCGGGCGCGTTCAAGAAGCTCTGGACCGTATAACTGAGGCCTTCCTTCTCGCGGATCCGGCTCGGAAGCCGACCTTTGAGACCGCCGCCCAGTAAGTACGCCGCAAAATCCATGGCTGGGTAATCCGCATCTTCCTCACGCAGTTTGAGGTTCATTCCCGCGAAGAAAAACGCATTCGCCTTGTCCGGAGCTTCGATCATCTTGTTGATCGGCGGCATCGGAGTGTAGATCTTCGTGATGCGCTTGTACGGCGGAGCGGACTTCCAATCGCCGAACAGATCCGTAACCAACTTCTTCACTTCCGCGGGATCGAAATCACCAACGACAGCAATCTCCGCGTGGCTCGCGCCGTAGAATTTCGCGTAGAATTTCTTGACGTCCTCCACCGTGACGGCCTTGATCAACGCGATCTGCTCCTCAGGAACGGGCGAAGCTCGGACGTCGTCCGCGGGGTACTGTTGCAAATATTTATTCACCGCAACCGACGCAAGCACTTGCGGCTCGTTCTTCGAGCGCTCGATGTTCGCGATAGTCTGCTGTTTCCATTGCTCCAGTTCGCGCTCCGGAAACGCTGGCTGGCGAAGAACTTCCGCCGCCAGTTTCAACGCTCCGGCAAGGCTGTCATGGACGGTGTCGATCGAAGCATTCGCTGCAGTGGGTCCGCCGTTGACATTCAGTCGCGCCTTCATTTTGTCCAGCTCATCCTGGATCTGTTGGCGCGTTTTCCGCGCCGTTCCGCGCATCAATTGGGATCCTGTCGCACTGCCGATAACCGAAAGACCGCGCAAAGAATCGAGCTCACCGAACTGCAATCCGATTGCGGCATTGACGGAACCGCCACGCGTCTTCTTCGGCAGCAGCGCGACCTTCATGCCGTTCGGTAGAACGAACCGCTGCGTCCGCGCGTCGATATTCGCGTGCGAAGGATCGAAGGATTCGCCCGACGCTAGCGCCGTACCGCCCTTAAAATCTTTCAACAGTGCTTCCACGTCCGGGGCCGCTGGAATCTCCGAGCGGTCCGGATTTGCCTCTGGAATGAACTGTCCGATGGTGCGATTCGAAGGCTTCAGATAGGCCTTCGCGACGCGCGCCACGTCGGCCGGTGTCACCGCCTTTAGCTTGTCTCGTTGGAGGAACAGCAGTCGCCAGTCGCCCATCGACGACCATTCGCTCAATTCCACTCCGATGTTCTCGGCGTTGTTAAGGCTCAAATCCACCTGTTTCAACAAGCGGGTTTTTGCGCGATCCACTTCCTCTTTCGAAGGGGTCTCTTTGCTGACCTCGTCGAGCGTCTTCAGCAACGCCTCGCGTGCCGCGTCGAGGGATTGTTCCTTCCGCAGACTGGCCGTAAAGAGCACGACACCAGGTTCGCGGAGGGGAATATCTTCGCCTCCAGCCGACGTGGCCAGCTTATTTTCCACCAGCGACTTGTACAGACGCCCGGAAGGCGTCTCGCCAAGAATTGCGGTTAGAACCTGCACTGCTTCGTAATCCGGATGAGAACCCGCCGGCACGTGATACATCGCGATCACCGACTGCGTGTCTCCGACCCGGCGAAGAACTACCGAGCGTTCGCCATCCTGGGTGGGCTCTTCGGTATAGGTCTTCTGAATCACGCGCGCCGGTTTCGGAATCTTGCCGAAACTGTTCACGATCCAGTCGAGCGTCTTCTTCTCGTCAAATTTTCCCGCGATCACCAGCATCGCGTTATCCGGCTGATACCACTTGCGATAGAAAGCCTGCAGCCGGTCTATCGGCACATGTTCGATATCGCTGCGGGCGCCGATCGGCACCTTGCCGTAGTTATGCCACAGGTAGGCGGTCGCCAGCGTCCGGAACAACAGAACCCGGCCCGGACTGTTTTCGCCCATTTCGAATTCGCTGCGAACCACCGTCATTTCGCTGTCGAGGTCGGTCTTTGCGACCTTCGCGTTCACCATCCGGTCGGCTTCCATCTCGATTGCCCAGCGGAGGTTCTCGTCGCTGGCCTGCAGCCGCTCGAAATAATTCGTCCGATCCCAGGCGGTGGATCCGTTGTAAAGAGCGCCGTGGTCGTTCAATTCCTTCTTGATGTCGCCGCGATTGGAGGTCGGCTTGAACACCATGTGCTCGAGAAGGTGCGCCATGCCCGTCTCGCCATAGCTTTCGTGGCGCGAACCAACCATGTAGGTGACGTTGACAGTCACGGTCGGCTTCGAGGCTTCAGGAAACAGGAGCACTTGCAAGCCGTTGCTCAGCTTATACTCCGTGATTCCTTCGACGGTGGCGCCTTTCGTGATTCCCGGCGGTAAATTCTGCGCGGAAAGAGAGGCAATGGCAAGGATCGGGATTACAATTCGGGACCACATATATAAGGGTTAGACGGACCGTCCTTAATTATAGATGGCGAAAGGACTGAGATGCCGCCACGCTGGCAGGGGCGATTGTTAGATTTCGTAAAAGACCCGTCCCGCACGTGCTGCGATACTAAAGGAGCCGTGAAGCTACGTTTGCTCTCGCTCTCGATTCCGGTCTTCTTGGCCGCTTTGCTCGCCGCGCAACAGGCTGTAACGCAGCAGGCCGCTGCGCCTGATCGACAGCAACCCGCGAAAGTCGCCCTTCCGATCGAAGCCCCGGACCCTGCGGACGAATTCGTCTGCCCCATGGATCCGGACGTGCATTCCCTCACTCCCGGAAAGTGCCCACGCTGCGGAATGACGTTAGTCGCTGGTGTTCCGGATTTCGTGGAGTATCCCGTCACTCTTAAGACCGAGCCTCGTGTACTCAAGGCCGGCGCGCCGCTCGAATTTCAGATTTCCATCACCAATCCAAGAGATGGAAAGCGCGTCACGGACTTCGAAATCATGCACGAGAAGATCTTTCACTTCTTCGCCGTGAGTCAGGACCTCAGCTATTTCATTCACGATCATCCGGTGAAGGGTGCCGACTCGATTTTCCGGCTAAAGGGGTCGCTTCCGAAGCCGGGCTTGTACCGGCTGCTGAGCGATTTCTATCCCAAAGGCGGCACTCCGCAGTTGATCGCGAAAACGATCGTCGTTCCGGGTGGTCCGTTCCACCCGCAAAGCTCCAAGCTGAAAGCCGATGTCGGCGTGCAACAAGGTGCGAACGTCGATGTCACTCTCACGATGGAACCGCAAATGCCCATCGCCGGAATGAAGACGCTGCTGTTTTTCAAGCTGTCGGATGCCGATGGTTTCGAACCCTACCTGGGCGCCTGGGGCCACATGCTCTGCGCGAGCGAGGACCTGATCGACATGATCCACAACCATCCGTTCCTCGCCGACGGCGGACCGAACGTGCAGTTCAACATGATCTTCCCGCGCCCGGGCATCTATCGCGTATGGGTACAATTTCAACGGAAGGGCGTCGTCAACACGGTGGCCTTCAACGTACCTGTGATCGAACTGAAGTAGCGCCGCTCGCAAATCCATACGTCCGGAGAATTCTTGAATTTCGACCTTGCCGCCTACCAACTGGCCGACACGTCTGACGTGTTGACGCCCGCGCTCGTGATCTATCCCGACTTGATCGACGCGAACATCAAAATCACGGTGGATCTCCTGGGCGACGCCTCCCGCTGGCGTCCGCACGTCAAAACCGCGAAGTTGGCCTACACGATGCGCCGTATGGTGGAGCTCGGTGTCACGCAGTGCAAGTGCGCGACGACAACGGAACTCTCCACCGCTTGTGAAGCCGGGATGCGCGACGTTGTCCTCGCCTACTCGATGGTTGGAGCCAATGCGCGCCGCGTCCGCGAGATCGCCGCTCGCTATCCGCAAACCCGCCTTTCGGTTTTGGTCGAGACCGCCGAGCAGGCCGCTGCTTGGGAAGGCAGTCCGCTGGGCATCTTCGTGGACGTGAATCCGGGAATGAATCGAACCGGCGTTCCGCAGGACCGCGCCGACGAGGTCGCCCGCATCGTGCGATCCGTCCGCGATCGCCGCATCGAGGTCCGCGGACTCCATTACTACGACGGCCACGTGCGCAATCCGGATATGGCGGAGCGGCGTAAAGTTGCGTTCGAAGGCTACGACAAGCTGATGAAGATTATCGCCGAGGTGGAGCGCGATGGGGCCATCGAAGAAGTGATCACGTCGGGCACGCCGTCCTTTCCTTGTGGTGCGGAATACCCCGGTTTCCGCGGGGCAACGTTCGTACATCGCGTCTCGCCTGGCACAGTCGTCTACAACGACACGTCGAGTGTGGACCAATTGCCCGGCCTCGGCTACCAACCCGCCGTCGTCGTTTTATCGAGCGTGGTCAGCCATCCCAAGCCGAACGTCGCGACCTGCGACGGAGGACACAAATCGGTTTCGGCCGACGAAGGCGTTCCGACCTGCGCGGTAGTGGGCCGTGCGGACGCGACGCCGATGAAACCGAGTGAGGAACATCTGCCGGTGGAATTCACCGGCGAACCGCCTGCGATCGGCGAGGTACTGTATCTCATCCCGCGCCACGTGTGTCCGACGGTTAATAATTTCGACTACGCCCTGATGGCCCGTGACGGCAAAATCATCGCCGTCGAACCGGTCACCGCCAGAGGACACGAAACACGCATGGCGGTGGCATAGTTATGGCATGGGACTCCGGCCTGTCCTTGTGGCATAGGCCTCCGGCCTGTGCATCATGTTTGTCGTTTCGCACAGCCTCGCAAAAAACGAACTAACCTCTGCGTGTTATCGTAGTCCAAACGAAATCGTTGAGCCTTCTTATGAGACTGGTTTGGACGTTATTGCTTACCGTCGCCGCATTTGCCCAGCCCCCCGCGGAGGCTCCGGCGAAGGATCCCAAGGCTCCGACCGAGGACGGCATCCCGGTTACCAGCCAGCTGGTCATTAGTAAATGCAGCGCCTGCCACCGGAAAGACGACAAGGGAAACCTCTCGCGCATCTCCTGGGAGCGGACCACGCCCGAAGGCTGGCAGCAGGCTATTAAGAGGATGGTGCGGCTCAACGGCCTCACCCTTTCACCGGACGAAGCCCGCCAAATCGTCAAATACCTCAGCAATCATCACGGTTTGGCTCCCGAGGAAGCCAAGCCGGTCATGTACATCGCCGAAAAGCGACTGATCGACGAAGTGGTGCCGAACCAGATGATGCAGAACACGTGTGTGATCTGCCACGCGCAGGGTCGAGCCGCTTCCTGGCGGCGGACGAAGCAGGAATGGTCCCTGCTGGTCGATATGCACGCCGGTTATTTTCCCGTCGTTGAATTTCAAGGTTTCCGCGCTTTTCCGCCTCCGCCCGATGCGCCTCCTCCTCCCCCTGGAACGGATTCGCGAGATCCCGCCCTGCAAGTCGTCGACTATCTGGCGAAGACCTACGGTTTGCAGTCCACCGAATGGTCGGCTTGGCAGGCACGCATGCGCGCGCCGAAGCTCGCCGGCCGCTGGTTGATCTCGGCAAACCAGCTCGGCAAAGGCAAATTCACGGGCGAGATGACGGTCGAAAAATCAAGTACGGCGGACGACGAATTCACCACCAGCATCACGCTCAAATCGGTCCGCGACGGCTCCACCTGGAAAAGCCAGGGCAAAGGATTGGTCTATACCGGATACGCCTGGCGCGGCCGGTCCACCAGCACGTCCGATCCCGTCAAAGAAATGCGCGAAGCGATGTGGGTCGCGCCCGATCAGAATTCAGCCGAAGGCCGCTGGTTCTGGGGTGCCTACGATGAATCCGGCTTCGACGTCACGCTCCGGCGGGCCGGCGATTCGCTTCAGGTAACCGGTCTCGACCGCTATGCGATCAAAGCGGGTTCGACCGCCGCGAAGGTTCGTGTTTTCGGCGATCGGTTCCCATCCGGATTAACCTCGGACGACTTCGATTTCGGCAGCGGAATCACCGTCAAACGCGTCATCGCGTCCACGCCGAATGAAGCCACCGTCGAAGTGGATGTGGATGCCAAAGCGGTTTCCGGCAAACGCGACGTCTCTGTCCGCCGCGCTGTCGCGGCCAATGCCTTCGCGGTCTACGAGAAAATCGACTACATCAAGGTTTCACCGGAGACCGCCCTTTCGCGCCTCGGCGGCACCACCCATCCGAAGGGCTTTCAGCAGTTCGAAGCGATTGCCTACGCCAACGGACTCGACGGCAAACCCAGAACCGCGGATGATATCGAGCTCGGCCCGATCGATGCCGACTTTACGATCGAAGAATTCCACGCCGTCTACGGCGACGACGACAAAGACTACATCGGCACGCTGACCAAGGATGGCTTCTTCACGCCCGCTGGTGAGGGTCCGAATCCGAAGCGTAAGCACGGCCGGAACAACTACGGCGACGTGTGGGTTGTAGCCACAGCCAAGGCCGAAAAAGATAAAGAAGGCAAGCCGCTGATCGCGAAATCGTACCTGGTTGTTACGGTTCCGTTGTACATCCAATGGGATCAGCCCGAGGTAGCCCAGTAGCACTTTCGCCCGAGTACAGCCGCGAAGACAACCATGACTCCAGCAGTTGAATCTCTCTATAAACCCGGCGAATTCCACGCTTTTGAAGGCGGCGGCCAGCAGTTTCTCTATCTCGTTCCGAGCGGAGGAATCTTCGCCGTGGACGGCGCAGCCGCCGTCGTGATGGAAAGCCTGCGGCGGGGCGAATCCTCGAAAGAGGAGATGATCACCGCCGGTACGAAAAAAGGCTTCGATCGCGAAGCCATGGAAGAGGCCATCTTCGAGCTCCACGGATCGCACGCCATCGCGCCCGCGGATCATCCCTGGAAGACGCTGCTGCAGGAGCCGTCCGGCAAATTCCCGCTGCAAACCCTGGTAATCAACATCACCAACCAGTGCAACCTGTCGTGTGAATACTGCTACGAGTACGGCGAAGATAAGGTCGCAACGCCCGAAGGCAAACCCAAATTTATGGATTGGGACACGGCGCGCCAGTCGGTAGACTACCTGCTCGCCGAATCCGCCGGACGCCGCGCCATTCACATCACGTTCTTCGGCGGCGAAACCCTGATGAACTTTCCACTCATCAAGCAAGTCGTCGCCTACGCCAAAGAGAAGGCGCATGAAGAAGGCCGCTACATCGATTTCAGCCTCACCACCAACGCCACGCTTCTGACCCCGACCATCATCGAATACCTTTCTGAACATCAGATCGGCGTCACGGTCAGCATGGATGGAGCGAAGGAGCAGCACGATCAACTCCGCGTCTTCGCCAATGGCAAGGGAAGTTACGACATTATCGAGCCGCGCGTCAAAGAGCTGCTGAAAAGCCACAAGACGCGGCCCATCGCCGCGCGCGTGACCATGACGAATCGCGCCATGGACGTCATGAAGACGTACCGCCATCTGAAAGACGAACTTGGCTTCTGGGAAGTCGGCTTCGCGCCGGTAACGACCTCGCCGGACCGCCTCTACGCCATCAACGAGCCGGGGATGGATCGCGTGCTCGAACAATTCCGCGAGCTGGCGAAAGAGTATCTCGAATTCGCCTTACGCGGCGAACATCACGGCTTCTCGAACGTCAGCGACACGCTCGCGGAACTGCATCAGGGTGTCAGCAAGTCGCATCCTTGCGGCGCCGGCCTTGGGCTGCTCGGCGTCGGACCTTCCGGCGACATCGCCCCCTGCCATCGCTTCGTCGATTCCGACCAGCACGCGCTGGGTCACATCTCGACCGGCATCGATCTTGCCAAGCAGGCGGACTTCCTAGGTCGCGGCCACATCAATACGAAATACGATTGCCACTCCTGCTTCGCGCGTCCGCTTTGCGCGGGCGGTTGCCATCACGAAGCCTTCGTCCGCTACGGCGATACCGGCCACGCGAACCTGCACTACTGCGATTGGATCCGCGGGTGGACGGACACCTGCTTGCAGATTTACGGCGAAATTGCCGCTAAGAATCCGAAGTTCCTCGAACATTTCTCCGAAAGGAAAGCTGCCGCATGAGACATCTGAAGGCCATCAACAAAAAGGCGCAGCGAATTGACGATTTCGTCTCGAGCGCCGGCGAGGACGTAGTCGCGCTACAAGGTCCGCAGGCGAGTCGGCCGCACGTTCCCATGGGTTGCTCGCTGGTATTTTCACCGGGTTGGGAAGTGGATTCCGCGGGCGGCACCGCTGGGCTCTGCCAACCGGTCGAGCGCGATCTGTACGACTGTTACATCACTTGTTTCTGGCCCGCGCAAGTGCCGGATCACCTCAACAACTATCCGGATTGGGCCGGCAAATGCGCCGTCGCCACCAAGGACTGGAAGAATATCGACCTGGTGTTCCCATAAGATGGCCTGCTCCATGCGCACCGCACTGACTCTTTTGTTCGCCACGCTGCTTCAATCGGCGTCCGCCGGGACGCTGTATCTTGGGGCGTGGCCCAAGCAGATCCTGGTTGTTGACGAAGCTTCGCGCAAGGTCATCGATCATATCGAGACGAAAACCGGCATCCCGCGCAGCCTGCAACTCTCTGCCGATCGCAAGAAGCTCTACGTCTCGACGGGAGATCACAACGGCATCGAAGTCATCGATCTGGCCACGCGCAAAGTGATTTCGAGTTTCGTCCTCGACGACGCCACCAAGCGCGTCCGGTTTAACGGCTTCATCGCCGATCCGAAAGACGAGATCATTTACACCATCACCACCACCGCGATCAAACAGCTCGATCGCTGGGAAATGGAGCCGCCGAAGTTCACCGTCATCGACATCAAGGAACAAAAAATCGTCAAACAGGTGGATTATCCGAAGGAAGACGCCAACGCGTTTTCTCGTTTTGCGAACTTCCGGATTTCGCCGGACGGCAAGTACCTGTATCAGTTCCGCGATCAAATTTATATCTTCGACACCGCGATTTTCAAAGTTGTCGAGAAGATCGACCTCTCAAAACCCACCTACCCAGGCATGATGAATATCGGCTTCGGCGGAAACATCGATTCGATCGACGAACCCGGTTTTCACACCTCGATCTTCAACGCGCAGGATCCTATAGTGAAGCGCCGCACGTTCGGAATTGTTCGCTTCGACCTCACGAAACGTACCTTCGAGTTCACTCCCGTGGGTCCGCAGACGGGCGGCATGCGCGGCCTCCAGATCGCGCCGGATAAAAAGAACGCCTACACAGTCGCTTCGAACGGTACGCAAGGTAACCAGCGCTCCGAATTCTGGCACCTCGATCTCGCTTCCGGCAGGATTCTCAAGACACAGGAATTCCCAGGACGCTCCCGCTTTAGCTTCGGGCTCTCGACGGACGGCAAGGAATTCTACATCTACGGCGCGGGCTACGAAATCGACATCTACGACGCGCAGACAATGCAGAAGAAGCACACCATCGATCTGAATACCGACGTGACCACGGGCATGGTCGCGATTCCGTCGGGGCGGTAATCGAATGCAGTGGTGCCTGCACGTCAAGGGTCCGCGCGATCTCGATCGCGACTTGACGTTGACCTCGATCGCACCGAAACTAGCCGCCGCTTTCGGTGACGCCGCCTTCACGCACGTCGCCTATGGCACCGAATTCTGCGAAAATCTCGTGACGTCAGGCGCAGGCGCGCGCTCCACCTACGAAGCGGCTTCCGCCCGCGGACTCGAATTCGCGTTGCTCACTCCCTACGCGGGCGAACGCGGCATCGACAGAATCCGTGAGCAGTTCCAAGCCTTACGCGCGAATGCGAAAGCGGAGTTCGTGTTCAACGACTGGGGCGCTCTCCACATGGCGCGCCGCGACTTCCCGCACCTGACTCCAGTGCAAGGCCGGCTGCTCAACAAGAGCCTCCGCGATCCGCGCGTCACCACCATCATCTCGGAAGCATCGCTGCGTGGCGGAGGCGGTCCGGCGGCGATGGGTTCGCTCGACGCGCTGCAGCGCGCGAATCTCGACAACCCCAGCTATACGAATTTCCTCGCCCGCTTCGGTGTCCACGCCGTGGAAATGGACTGGCTGCCGCAAGGCACCGATCTCAGCTTCGCCGACCGCGGCGTCCGCGTCACCGTCTACGCGCCGTTCGGCGTCATCAGCACCGCGAGAATCTGCATGGCCGCGGCCCTGCATTACCGCAAGACGGAGAAGTTTCAACCCGGCGCGCCCTGCCGCCATGAATGCCAGTCGCATGACGTGACGTACACCTACACAAACTCGCCGTTTCAGAATCGCGACCAGGAATTTCTACTCAAGGGCAACACGTATTTCTACGAATACTCCGCCGCCATGATCTCGCAGATGGCGGCGGAAGCGAAGACCGGACGCATCGCGCGAATCGTCGTGCAGCCGGACCTGCCCATGTTCGCGGAGGCCGCCGCATGAGCGTCCATGCTATGAAGGTGCTCGCGCCCATCCGCGAGATCGACGAACTGGACATGCTGCTGAAAAGCGGCGCCGAAGAGTTCTATTGCGGCATCGTTCCTTCGGAATGGACCGAGCGTTTCAACGGACCTGTCTGGCTGAATCGACGGAGCAACAAAGGTTCCAGCCTTGAAACCTTCGCCGAAATGAAAGCCTTGGTGGACGGCGCGCACGCTGCCGGCGTGCCCGTGTTCGTCACGATGAACGCGCCGTATTATTCCGCCGACCAGATCCCACTCGTACTCGAACTCGCCCAGCGCCTCTCCGAAGACTGCGGTGTCGATGCGTTGATCGTCACCGACTTGAATCTGATGCTCCGGTTGAGCGAACTGGATCTTCACGCGCGCCTGCATGTCTCCTCCGTCGCCGCGACGCTCAACAGCGAAGCGATCGATTTCCTGATGCAGTTTTCGCCGCAGCGCATCGTACTGCCGCGCAGCGTGACTCTGGAGGAAATCGCGCGCATCACGAAGGCCGCCGGCGACCGCGTCGAGATCGAAGCGTTCATCCTCAATGACGGATGCGCGTTCGAAGAAGGTTTCTGCGCGACCACGCATCATCATTCTGTTGGAGCCTTTTGCACGAATCTTTCCGACATGCAGGCGGACTTCTCCTGGGAGGGTCCGCGCTTCACCGCGCGCCGCGAGCGGTGGTTGCGAGCGAATCTCACCGACTATCGCGAGTGGGTCTGGTACGTCAACGGCAACGGTTGCGGAGCCACCGCGAAGGGCTTGCCCTACGGGCCCTGCGGCCTCTGCGCCATTCCGGATCTGGGCCGCATGGGAGTCGCTTCGCTCAAGATTGTGGGGCGCGAAGCGTCGGCCTTCAAGAAACTCGCCAGCGTCCGGATGGTCCGCGACATCGTCGATCGCGCGCGCGCGGGCGATTCGAAGCTGCACGTCATCGAGCGGTCCATCGCCATGCGCGCCGAGCCGAAGCACTGCGAATCCGGCATGATGTGCTACTACAAGGTCGAGGCGTGCGAGTCGCAGTAGTCGATAGCGGAATCTTCCCGCAACATGCCCATATCGGCGGCGTCGCAGGTGGAATCTTCATCGGCCAATTCGGCGACTCCGACGATTACATCGATCGCTTGGGGCACGGAACCGCTGTAGCCGGCGCGATTCGCGAGAAACTCCCCACCGCGGAATTGTACGCCGTGAGGGTCTTCGATAAACGGCTCACCGTGCATACCGACATCATCTATCGAGCTCTCGAATGGTGCCTGCGAAACGGTATGGACGCGATCAACTTGAGTCTCGGCACCACTAATTCCGATCACGCCGAAGGCTACCAAGGCTTTCTGCGCGCCGCTAAAGAGCGCGGCGTCCTGGTGGTTAGCGCCGGAAATATGTTTCCCGGCTGCCTTGAAGAAGCCATCGGCGTCTGGCCCGACTACGAATGCCCACGCGATGAGTACCGCATCGTCGATGGCCGCTACTACGCGTCCGGCTATCCTCGTCCGCTGCCGGGCCTGCCGATGACCGCCAATCTTCAAGGCGTCAGTTTTGCGGTCGCTAATCTTACCGGCTTGTTGCTCCGCGAGAAAATCGTGGGTTCGACGTTCAGCGCTGAAACACAATCCGGCCATTCATAATCGTCATCGTCACTTTCGCCTTTGCGATCTCCGCCGGGTTAATGTTGAAAATATCGTCCGATAACACAGCCAGATCGGCAAGCTTGCCGGCGTCGATCGTCCCTTTTTTCTGCTCATCGAAACTCGCGAACGCGGAACCGAACGTATACGCTCGCACCGCTTCGGCGACAGTGATCTTCTGTTGCGGAATCCAGCCGTCCGGATTCTTGTCGTCGAGCGTCCGCCTGGTGACCGCTGCGTAGATACCCAGCAGCGGTTCCATCGGCGCGACGAACCAGTCGGAACCGAAAGCGAGGATCGCGCCCGCATCGAGGAGCGAGCGGAACGCATACGTGCCCTTCGCGCGCTCCGGGCCAATCCGCTTCTCCGCCCAACGTCCATCGTCGATCGCGTGATACGGCTGCATGGATGCGACCACGCCCAACTTGCCGCCATTCGCGGGCGGCGCGATGTTGCGCAGCACGCTCCGGAATCTTGTTGTCTGCCCGAATCGCGGAATATCGAACGCGTCCAAATGCTGCGCATGCTCAATCCGGAAGCGCCGATCGCGCAAGCCATTCTTCCTTTCCGTCTCTTCGAACATATTGAGGATCATCCGATTCGCGCGATCGCCGATAGCATGGATGTTGACTTGGAAGCCCGCCGCGTCGGCCGCCAGAATGCGATCGAACATCTTGCGTTCGGGAATCATCTCTTCGCTCGCAAGGCCAATCGTCTTCGGCTCGTTGAGATACGGCTTGAAAAACAGGGCCGTCGTCGATCCCAGCGAGCCGTCCGCGAACCCTTTCAAGCATCCGATCTTCAGCATGTCGTCACCGAAGCCTTGGCGAATGCCAACCACCGCCAGGCGCTCCCAGGTCGCCAACGGCTGACAGCCATAGACGCGCACCGTCAGAGCATCCGCTGACTTCAGCTTCTGGTACACCCGTAGATCGTCGGGCGACGCGGACATATCCTGTACCGAAGTGACGCCGTTCTCGGCGGCGTACTTCATGGCAGCCTTCAGCGCATCCGCGATTTCTTCATCCGAAGAGGGTGGCATCACCTTGAACATCAGCTGTTCCGCGGCGTCCTTCAGGACTCCCGTGGGCTCGCCCTTGGCATCGCGGACAATGGCGCCGCCGGGAGGATCCGGCGTCGCCTTCGTGATTTTCGCCAGCTTCAGCGCCATCGAATTGGCGAGCGACATATGGCCGTCCAGCCGGTTGATGTATACCGGATGATCCGGCGTTACGCTATCGATCCACTGCCGGGTAGGCAAGCGCGCCGGAGTCCAGTTCTCGTGATCCCAATCGCCGCCTAAAATCCACCGGCCCGCTGGAAGCTTTCGCGCGAACGCTGCGATGCGGTCGCGAAACTCTTCCTCCGACTTCGCGTCGCGAAGTTGCACGCCCGCCAGATGCTGCCCGCCGGTAAAGAAGTGGACATGGGCGTCGTTAAAACCCGGAACCGCCCGCTTGCCGCCGAGATCCACCACGCGCGTCGCGGGCCCGGCCAGCTTTTGGATCTCGGCAGTGGATCCGACCATCACAAAACGGCCGTCACGAATCGCAACCGCCTCCGCTTCGGGCTGCGCCGGGTTGCCGGTCCAAATCCTGCCATTGAGCACGACCAGGTCGGGTTGCATCTGGGCCACCGCGCCCCAACTGAGGATCACAAACAGAAAAACAAGTCTCACGTCGTCGAGTGTACCTCCCCCAGGCCCTCTTCGATCCACGTTGGCACCCATCAAAGGGCGAACGAAGCGATCGGACCGTGGTCCGCCTCCTGCGTTCCCCAGCGGCGTTTTCTACTTAGATCACTAATGAGGTAGTACAAAGTGGTCGATCTTCCTATTGGACAATGTCCGCCTCAGTTGCACCGATCGTCCGCAACGCGCTGTCAAAGGGTCTACAGCGAACGTTCGGGTTCACCGAGGACGACCTCCGCGAGAACCAGCAAGGAAAGCTAGTGGGCTGTCCGCGATCGACCTTTACCGTGGTTGACTGACGAAGAGTCCCCGCCCTTACGGGCGGGGTTAAACGTGAGAGATCCGCGTACTAAAGGGATCTCGCGGACATCCCACTAGCGAACGCGCAAAAGATCCGCCTGCTCGACCGCGTCGGCCCGGCTGTCGGAGCTTCTATGTTGGCGCTCTTTATCTGGCTGATTCTATGGCTGATCTACGCCTCGGTCATCCGTAAACTGCCGGTCGATGAAGCGCTTTCCGAAGTGTTCATGCGGATCGTGCAACCGCAGCTGATCTGGACTTCTTACGAGGTGTACGGCCAGATGAACAAGGCGCCTCTCGTCTATTCCGGCGCCGCGATTTCCGCCGTGATGCTCTTCATCGCCGGAATCTGCGCGCTGCCGTTTCGGCTTCTTCGCGATCTGTACGACGGCGTCGTCTTCATGGAGTACGGCCGCGTCGAGACGGAACAAGGCGAAAACAAAAAGCGCGGTCAGCCCGATGGCATTGTGCGGTACTACTACCGGCTGCGCGACAGCAATCCGTTCGAAGTTTCGCGCCCGGCATTCGACGCTATCGATTCCGGTGGTCTCTACGCCGTGTACTACGTGCCACGTAGCCGGATCATCGTAGCCGTTGAGCCCCGCATGGACGCTGCCCGTCTACCGATTCCGCTGAGCGAAGGCCCGCTGCCATCGCTTCGGCTCCACTATTAAGACCTCTCACGACCATGTCCGAAAACCGCTAGTCAATTTTGCCGTAACGGGCTAGATTGAGAGCGTGGCACCCGCATTAACCACTACCGAGTTCGCCGAATCCAGCTGGGCGCTGTCGCTTGAGACCTATCAGCGCGCCCGCTCGACGCGCGATCCTCGTTTCGATGGGAAGTTCTTCATCGGCGTCCGCACCACCGGAATTTACTGTCGCCCGATCTGTCCCGCGCAGGCTCCGAAGGAACAGAACATCCGTTACTTCCCCACTGCCGCGGCGGCTGCGGAAGCCGGATTGCGCCCGTGCCTCCGTTGCCGTCCGGAAACCTCACCAGGAACGCCCGCGTGGATGGGTACCTCCACCACCGTCTCTCGCGCGCTGCGGCTGATCGGAGAATGCGCACTCGACGAAGGCGGAGTCGAAGAACTCTCGGACCGCCTCGGATTAAGTTCCCGGCAGTTGCGGCGTCTATTCCAGCAGCACCTCGGCGCGTCGCCGGTGACCGTGGCGCAAACCCGTCGCGTTCATTTTGCCAAGAGATTGATGGACGAAACCGGATTGCCGTTAACCGAGATTGCCCTTGCCTCCGGCTTTCGCTCGATTCGCCAATTCAACGACGTGTTCCGGACCTTGTACGGACGTCCGCCTCGTGAATTTCGGAAAAAAGCCGCGCCGATTGCGCCGGGCGCGTACACCTTCCGTCTCAGCTACCGGCCTCCTTACGCCTGGGATGCGCTACTGCGATTCCTCGAACTGCGTGCGATTCCCGGCGTCGAATGGGTCGAAGCGGGTGAATACGGACGCACTTTTATACTCGATCGCAAACCCGGTCAGCTCTCGGTGAAGCAGGCGGCGGACGACGCCGTGCTCTTGCGCGTCGAGTATCCCGAACCCTCCCAGCTATTTCGCATCGTCGAGCGCACACGCCGCATCTTCGATCTCGGCGCCGATCCGGAAATGATCTCCGCCCAGCTCAGTACCGATCCCGCCATGCGGGTCCTGCTCAGCAAGCTCCCTGGCGTCCGCGTTCCCGGAGCGTGGGACGGCTTCGAGTTGGTGGTCCGGGCCATTCTCGGCCAACAGGTCAGCGTCGCGGCCGCGACCACGATGTCCGGCCGGATTGCGCATTCTTGTGGCGAGGCGTTTGGTGAGAAGCGCCTGTTTCCCAGCGCGGAAAAACTCGCCGGCGTGGACCTCACCTCGATCGGTCTCACTCGGCAACGCGCCGCTACGATTCAGGAATTGGCGAAGCGCGTCGCAGAGGGTGGAATCCGATTCGACGCCGACGTCGACGTGCTACGCAACGCGCTATTAGCCGTTCCCGGGATCGGCCCCTGGACCGTCGAGTACGTCGCCATGCGCGCGCTGGGCGAGCCGGATGCCTTCCCCGATACCGATCTGGTCTTGCGAAAGGCGGTCCCGGAAGGTCTCCTCGAACGCTCCGCCGCCTGGCGTCCGTGGCGCGCTTATGCGGCGATGTATCGCTGGATGAGCGTATGAACGAATTTGAGTAGGAAAATGAGAAAACAATGCACTACATAAAAATGATGAGCCCGGTAGGCGAACTCGTGATCGCCGCCGACGACGAAGCCTTGCGCTTCGTCCATTTTCAAACCGGAAAAATGGCGGCCCGCGAAGAGCCGGAATGGGAGCAGGCCGATCGCGGAATCGTCAAGGAAACGCGAAAACAACTCGAAAAATACTTCGCGAAGAAGCTTCGCGATTTTGATCTGCCGCTAGGCCCGCGCGGAACCGGCTTCCAGGAGCGCGTCTGGCGGGAACTGACGAACATCGGCTATGGCGCCACCATTTCCTACGGCGAACTCGCGAAGCGGATCGGAAACGCGGCGGCATCGCGCGCTGTCGGCCTCGCGAACGGACGCAATCCGATTCCGATCATCATCCCATGTCATCGCGTGATTGGAGCCAGCGGAAAGCTGACCGGCTACGGCGGAGGCTTGCCCATCAAGGAAACGTTACTCGCGCTCGAAGCCCCGCAAGCGACTCTGGCGGTCCACGGTTAGAGCCCCCAAGCCGGCGCCATTTTTCACGGCGCGGCCTAGCGGTCCGAATTTGTTGAAACCGATAGTGCGCGATGCTGGACTTGATGCGGATCAGTAAACATCGCCGCCCGTAAGCCTTAGTTCACTAACTCCTTAACGAAAAAAACCTTACAGTTCCTCACAAAGCAAAAAGCACTAGAAACGCAACCCACCTACCTACATATAGTGGTCCGGGCGTACTATAAGCCGAATACCCGCATCTGGGGGTAACTACTACCCCGCCAAAGAGTCTGCCTACCCTCTACCTCGCGGGCTTGTTGACTCAGGCAAATCCCCGTAGAGTTTAGATTCGCATTTGGCACTAGCTGTAAGAAGCGTCCGAGGAGAATCAGAGAGTTATGTTTGCTGCCGTACGTACCGCGCCGGAGCCGACCGCACCGCACAAGCACCACGCTCTCATCGGGAACTCGCCTCGCATCCGCCACATCACTCGAATGATCGAAAAGGTTAGTGGCGGCCGTTGGCCAGTACTGCTATTAGGCGAAACCGGAACCGGGAAAGAAGTAGTAGCCCGCGCAATCCACGCAAGCCGCCCTTCCGAACCCTTCGTCACGATCGACTGCTCTTCGATGGTCGGACCGCTGATGGAAAGCGAACTGTTCGGTCACGTGAAGGGCTCCTTCACCGGAGCTTCCAACGCAAAAACCGGGCTCATCGAGCACGCCAATGGCGGGACAGCGTTCTTCGACGAAATCGGCGAGCTTCCGCTCGACCTGCAGTCTAAGCTGCTGCGCGTCCTTCAGGAAAAAGAATTTCGTCCGGTCGGCTCGCTACAAACCAAGCGCTCGGATTTCCGGGTCATCGCAGCGACCAATCGCGATCTGGCCAAAGAAGTCGAAAAGGGGACCTTCCGCCGCGACCTCTACTTCCGGCTGAATGTTGTCAGCCTTCGCCTTGCCCCGTTGCGCGACCGCCGCGAAGACATTCCGGTGCTGATGCAGCACTTCCTTTCGCGTCTGGAATGCCCCCACACCTTCACCCAGGAAACACTCGAAGCCCTGCTCTCTTATGACTGGCCCGGCAATGTTCGCGAACTTGAGAACTGCATTCAGCAGATGGTTGCGATGAACTCCGGTCCGCTGCTACATCTCACGGACCTGCCGTCCAGCATCCAGAACCACCTGCTGACCCGCAAAGGCCAGTCCATGGTCGCCGCCGCCGCGGCCGGAGCTGATTATCCCGGACCCGCCCACGATTTTCAATCCGTGGAATCGCCCGTGCCGGAGCTGACTCCGATGGGCGTTCTGCCTCTGGTCGAAGTCGAACGCCGTCACATTATGCGCGCCCTCGAATACACCAAGGGAGATCGCGCCGTCGCCGCCGGACTTTTGGGCATTGGTCGGACAACTCTGTATCGAAAGCTCAAAGAGTACGAAGTCGCTTGCTGAGAGCATTCCGTCTTGCGGAACACTAGCTTGTGGATCTGCCACTTTCCTTAGCAAAAGCCCCAAACTATGCCTCCGACTCGTATCCTCGTCGTCCAAGCGGACGCCCGCGAAGCCTTCTTCCTGAAAGACGCTCTCGATGAATGCGCCTGGCAGTTCGAAGTGATCCAAGCCGAAACTCTCGACGACGCCCTGGCCCTGCTGTCGAGCACGCAGATCGATTTGATTCTGCTGGATCTGGATCTACCGGGCAGCCGAAAGTCGTGGACCTTCCTGTCGATTCACGCCGTCGCGCCACAGATTCCCGTGATCCTCATGGTCAACGCGGATGACGCCAGCCTGGCGGCGCGCCTTGTCCGTGAAGGAGCTCAGGATTATCTCGTCAAATCGGAAATCGATTGCATCCCTCTGCGCCGGGCCATCACCAACGCCATCGAGCGCCATCGTCTCCTCGAAGCCGCCCGCGCCGACGGCGTCGTCGATCAGCCCACTGGACTCCTCAATTCGCGAGGCTTCCTGATGCAGGGTGAGTTCCTGCGCCAAGTCGCGCTCCAGTTCGACGCGCAACTCCATTTGCAGGTCGCCTTCGCCGACGTCATTGAGCCGGAGGAGCGCAATCTGGTCCTGCTCGGGTTCACGGATGAGTTTCGCAAGTCCGCCGGTTCGCTGCATGCCATCGCACGCATCGATAAAGATCGCGTCGCGGCGCTCACCGTCGATTCCCCCCGAAATCAGAAGCGCAACCATCTGGATCGGATTGAACTCGACCCCAATACACCGATCACGCTCGACGTTGTGGACGGTTTCCTCGTGCGAACATAGACGCTGGCCACCGCTCGCGGCGGCCACGCATTCATGAGGACGACCATCGCGCTCGACGCCACCTATAGCGTGGGCAGCAGCCTGTCCGGCGTCGGCCGTTACTCCCGCGAAATTCTCTTTGGACTCTGTGCCGCGCACCCCGATCAGCGCTTCCAGTTCGCCTATCGTCCGCACCGTCTACGCCATTCCTTCCAGGATTCTCTTCCCTCGAATGCGAGCCGCCGTATCCTCCATGGATCCTGGCCCAAGGCGGACCTGTTTCACGCCCTCAATCAGCGCATCGACGCCGGCCGCTTCCGAAAATCGATCGCCACGTTTCACGACCTGTTCGTGCTGACCGGCGAGTACTCGACCAAAGAATTCCGCGATCGCTTCGCCGCGCAAGCCCGCGAAGCCGCCCGCCGCGCGGACCTCATCATCGCCGTCTCCGCCTTCACCGCCGCCCAGGTCCACGATCTGTTGGGCGTTGATCAAGCGCGCATTCGTATCATCCACCACGGAGTCCGTCCGCCCGAGTTTGTTGTCCCCGATGAAAAGCGGCGCAACGTGATCCTCCACGTCGGAGCAATCCAGAGCCGCAAGAACATTGTCAGGCTGGTGCACGCCTTCGCCGCGACGCCGCCGGATTGGCAATTGATCCTTGCTGGTTCCGCAGGGTACGGCTCTGAGGAAGCGCAGGCGGCCATCGCCGCCAGCCCGCGGACTAAAGACATTCGAGTCTTCGGTTACGTGACCGACGTCAAGCTCGCCGAACTCTATGACGAAGCCCGCATCCTGGCATTTCCCTCGCTCGATGAAGGCTTCGGAATTCCCGTGATTGAAGCTATGGCGCACGGCCTGCCCGTTCTCACCGCGAACGGGTCCGCGTTGAAGGAGGTCGCCGGCGCAGCCGCGCTTTTAGTCGATCCGCTGAGCGAGGAAGAAATTGCCTGTGGCCTCGCTAAATTGGCATCCAACGCCGATCTGCGGTCCACGCTCAGCGCCAAGGGCCGAGTCCACGCGCAATCCTTTGGTTGGGAGTCGGCCGTCGAAAAAACCTGGAAGGTGTACGAGGAGCTATCTCCGACGCCACCCGAGCGACAGGCTTGACTTACCCGCGGTGCTGCTTTACGACGAGCTTTTGTCGTCTTCGATAGAGATCTTCAGCGCCCGCAGGAACTTCTGATCCTGGGTCGTCAATTTGATCTTGCCGGTGGTTTCGAAGCGCTTCCGCGGTGTCTCCGGCTTTACTTCCGCTTCGACGCTTTCCACTTCGTCGTCGATATCGTCGCGGTCGCCTTCTTCACGTTTGTTGAAGCCAATCGTGGCCTCCAACACCAAAAACACGTCGTACCCGGTTCTCTTGATTTCGCCGATGGCCGCTGCAATCCGATCGGAATCGGATAGCGATTCGTTGATCGCGTTGCCAAGTTCCTGCATCAACTCTTTCAGTCGGTCGTCCAAACTGCTTCCTCGATTCTGAGAGACGTTGCGGTGGCTGGGAGCGCCCCAAACCATTCTCAGCATAGCACTGCGATGGAATCTCACTACTTACCATATCGGTCTAAAAGGCCCCGCACTGCTAGCATAAGACTAAGGAATGTCCGACATCGTAAGTCGCTTCGTTAAGCACGTCGTTCCGGGCGTAATTCATCCCCTTCGGATCATCTGGAACCAGGTCATCGGATTTCTTTTTCTTGTCCTCGCGGCCTGGCCAGCCAGTTCCGCCATTAAAGACATGATGAAGTTCGATGGCAGCGGCGAACAGCTCCTGCGAATCGTCTTCACGATCGTTTTCACTCTGGTTCTGGCCTACTTCGGCGTCACGTCGTTCCTACGCGCCCGCCGGATCGGCCGTCGCCTGCGCTAGGTTTCCCCGCCTACTTCAACTTCGTCCAATCGACCGAAATTGGCTTCCGCGAAATGTAGTCGAGAAACATCCCACCCTCGACCGTGGCATGGAATGGCGGATTCAGAATCGCCCCCGCGTTCACAGCCTTCTCGGCCGGACGCATCCCAATCAGAATAGCGTCGTAGTCCTCACGGAACACATGCGCCAGCGGACCGAAAGTAAAGCTTCGATCGGCTGGTACCGCAATGCTCCGAAGATCCTGTCCGTCGGCCGCCAGCAGGCTCTCGAACACCTGCGTAATCCCCGGATTGTGAATCTCGCGCACAATCAACGGAACGTCCACTGCCTTCACGCAAACCACTCGATTGCGGTCCACGCGCTCGATATCCACTTCTTTCCCCGGGTCGTTGGCCTTCACCACAATCGCCGCCGTCGCGTTGATCTCTTTCACGGCTAGCGCGATCGAGATACTCTCGTAATCCGTACTCGCGTGGATGATCACCTTTGCGGCATCCTTCACGCAGGCGCGCGTCATGACGTCTTCGCTGGTCAGCTCGCCGCGAACAAAGTCGATGAACTCGGGGAACGGATTGCGCTCCGTCATCGCCGAGCACAAAACAATTTCGGTGCCCGCCGACTGCCGATCCGCGATCAGATGCTTAATGAGCGCGGCCGTTTCCCCGCCGCGATTTCCGAAGATCACGATGTGGGCCTTCATATCGAATCCCAAGAATCCTTTCTCCCGCCGCTTGATGACGTTTCCGATTGCATTGAATAGCTGACCCAGCGCCACTGCCGCCGCGCCGACTCCGCCGATCGCGATCACGCCCGCCGCCAGTCGCCCCAGCGTCGAAACCGGCACCACATCGCCGTAGCCAACCGTGGTCAACGTGACCAGGAAGAAGTACGTGAAAATCGGCAGCGTCCGGATGGGATTGGTTTCCGGCTCCACCAGCCACATCACAGTGAAGCCGGCCAGGTACAACGTGCCGATCAGCACCAGGATCGTCAGCCACGGGGCGCGGCTCCACCATTTGATGATTTTGCGCCGCAATACTGAAAAAATAAGGATCCCGACCTCTGCCGGGGAGTCTAGCAAAATACAGCGGTCCGAATCACGCGGCCGCGCGATAATGAAAGCAGGCACTGGGCATGTCTGGAATTTTGAGTACACGTGTGAATTCGACTGACCAGGTCGTGCTGCTGGACGCGGATCTCGACCAACTGCGTCCACCGTCAGGTCTCTACCTGATGGGCATGCTTGGCACCGGACTCGCCATCTTCGCCTTCTTTGCCGCTTTGGTAGTCGCGTTTTTCTGGCGCGCGCAAACCCCCGACTATTGGACGCCCGTCGAACTGCCCAGCCTGCTTTGGGTTTCCTCGGCCGTCATCATCGTCAGCTCCATCACCGCCGAATTCGCCCGCCGCTATCTGACGCGCGGACGCAAGTCGCTCTATCGCCGCTGGCTCGGAATTACGGCCAGTCTCGGAACGCTTTTTCTGGCCCTCCAAGTCGCCTCCTGGAAGCAACTCGCCAATGCCGGAGCGTTCGTCGTCGAGAACCCGCACGCGTCGTTCTACTACCTCTTCACCGGCTTGCACGGCTGCCATCTCGTCCTCGGGCTCGCCGCGCTCATTCTCTTTACCATTCGGGCCTGGCGTGCTTCCGGACCCATCAAACGCCGCGAATGGATCGCCTCCACGATCTACTACTGGCACTTTATGGGAGCCTTGTGGCTCGGGCTCTTTGTGGTATTACTCAAAGTTCAGTGAACGTGCTTGGGCCGCTTCGGCTGGTTCTCCGTCCACTCGATTTCACTCGCTCGTTTTGATCACCCGTTTCTGAAAGGACTCCTTTTCCTCCATGAGAGAAGCTGTTGTTGTCGCCAGTTCCCGGACGCCGCTCGCCAAATCATTCCGAGGCTCGTTTAACATGACCCGGCCCGACGACTTGGCCGCCCATTGCATCAAGGACGTCTTGCGGAAAACCCCGCAGCTCGATCCCGCCCTCATCGAAGACGTGATCCTTGGGTGCGCCCAGCCGCACGGTCCGCAGGGCCAGAACATGGCCCGCATCGCCGCCATGATCGCCGGACTCCCTGTCACCGTTCCTGGAACCACCATCAATCGCTTCTGCTCCTCCGGCCTCCAGGCCATCGCCGTCGGAGCGCACCAGATTCTCGCCGAAGGAGCCGACGTCATCATCGGCGGCGGCAGCGAAAGCATCTCCATGACGCCGCGCGACAACGATCCCAACCTGGCGCTCAAAGAAAAGATGCCCGGCATTTACATGGTCATGGGCGATACCGCCGAAGTGGTCGCCAAGCGCTACAAGGTCTCCCGCGAAGCCCAGGACGAATATTCCGTCGAAAGCCAGAAGCGAACCGCCCGGGGGCAGCAGGAAGGCTTCTTCGCAGGCGAACTCGCTCCGATGAAAGTCACCATGGCGCTGTTCGACAAGGCCACCGGCGAGAAGGCTGGCGAAAAGGAAGTGGTCTGCGACAAGGACGAATGCAATCGTCCCGACACGACGCTCGAAGGCCTTCTGAAACTCAAGCCCTACTTCGATCCCAATAGCGGGCAAGGCTCAGTCACCGCCGGAAATGCGTCCCAGCTCTCCGACGGCGCTTCCGCCACCCTGCTGATGTCGCGCGAGAAGGCCGACGCTCTCGGCGTCAAATATGGACTCCTCTTCCGCGGCTTCGCCGTCGCTGGCTGCGAGCCGGACGAGATGGGTATTGGCCCCGTTTTCGCGATTCCGAAATTGCTCGCCCGCCACGGTCTCAAAGTCGAAGACATCGACCTCTGGGAACTCAACGAGGCCTTCGCCGTCCAGGTCATTTACTGCCGCGACCGCCTGGGAATTCCGCAGGACAAGCTGAATGTCAACGGCGGCTCCGTCGCCATCGGCCACCCCTTCGGCATGACCGGATCCCGCATGGTCGGCACCCTCATGAACGAGATGGCGCGCCGTCCCGGCTCGAAATATGGCATCGTAACCATGTGTATCGGCGGCGGCCAAGGCGCCGCTGGCCTCTTCGAAGCAGTCCACTAGACTTTCAGATACAATTACATAGCAATGTATGTACGCTGTCTATGTACAGAGTACATATTCTATGGTACATTTAGCCATGAGTATGACAGCTACCCGTTTACGCAAACAGCTCTTCACCGTCCTCGATGAAGTCGGCCAAGGTGAGCCGGTCGAACTGGTCTACAAGGGCTCGACCATTCGGATCATCGCCGCCACCACCGGCTCGAAGCTTGCTCGGGCGAAACGCCAGCATGCTCTGCTGGTGGACCCGGATTCCATCGTTGCCAGCGACGTGGCTCTGAACGCCGAAATCGACGCGAAGCTCCTCGAGGACTGGCCGAAGTCTTGAGCGTCTATCTCGACACCCATATCGCCATCTGGCTCCACGACGGCTTAGTCGAGCGCTTGACGAATGAGGCCAAGCGGCTCATCGAAGACAATGAACTTCTGATTTCGCCGATAGTGCTGCTGGAATTTCAGTATCTACGAGAGAGCAATCGGATCGGAATGGAGCCGCTTCACATCTACGGCTACCTGAATGCCACCTTCGGCATCGGGCTTTGCTCCCTGCCTTTCTCACTAGTCGCTCAAGAAGCAATCTCGATCGATTGGACGCGCGACCCATTCGATCGCGTGATTGTGGCCCAAGCTGCTGCCAGTTCCCGGTCGCGCCTGATCACCGCGGATTCGGAAATCCGCAAACACTACCCGCGCGCCTCCTGGTAATTTCGAACCCCCGTGCCCCTAGGCCCGTATACTCGTTGAAGTTCCGTCGCTTGAGGAACAACATAATGGAAGACCAAACCGATTCCGCGGAAAACACTACGCCATCCGAAGCCCTGACCCCGCCTCCGCCGAAGCGGACCCTCCGTCAGAAGATCGTGGCGCGATGGCGCGCCATCGCTGGCTGGTTTTCCCGCCTCTGGTCGGAGCTTCGTCCCGGTGCGCCCGCCCGGCGCGGCGGCAAGTGGGGACTCGCTGTCGCCACCGCAATCGCCGCCGTCATCGGCGCCGAATACCTGAACTCCGGGTTCGGACTCTGGGTCGATTATCTCTTCGCCTTTGCCGTCGCCGGAATCCTCGTCGGAATCAGTTGTCTCCTCATTCCGCTTTTGCTCACCATCCTGCGAAAGCTCCCGCGCCTGACCACCGCAATTGTTTTCGGAAGTCTCATCATCTATACGCTGGCGTTCAATCTCCCTCCGCTGGGCTCGGCGATCGGCATTATCGCGTGTGTGACAGCCGCACTCGTCGGAGGCATGATCGCCAGCCTTGCCTCCGGCGGCTTCCAAGCCTCGACAAGCCGCGCGAAGGTAATTTTCCTGACCCTGCTCGTCGTATCCATCACCGCCACCGCCGGAACCGTGGCCTTCCTTAGCGACGACGGCACCCTCGAAGGAATCATCAAAGCTGATTCAAAATCTCCGCCTCCCTTAGCCTTGCAAGCAGCCAATCCCGGCGAGCCCGGCCCGTATAAATTCCGCGTCGTCACCTACGGATCGAAAGGCGCGAACCCGCGGCGGCCCGAATACAACAATCCCGGCGTCACCACGCCCACCGTGGACGCCTCCCGCTTCTTTAAAGATTTCCAGGGTTGGAAAGCCGATCTGCGAAAGAAATATTGGGGCTTTGGCATGGACAAGCTCCCGTTGAACGCAACCGTCTGGATCCCCGAAGGCCCCGGACCTTTCCCGCTGGTCCTGATCGTTCACGGCAACCACGGTATGTCCGAATTCTCTGATCCTGGCTACCAATACCTCGGAGAACTTCTGGCGAGCCGCGGCTTTATTCTGGCGACCATCGACGAGAATTTCCTCAACAGCGGCCTGTTCCACGATCCCCCGAAACAGCAGGCTGTCCGAGGCTGGATGCTGCTCGAACACCTGAAGCTTTGGCGCGATTGGAGCAAAGACGCAAACAATCCTCTACACGTCGCCATCGACTTCACCAAAATCGCGCTGATGGGCCATTCCCGCGGCGGAGAAGCAGCCGCCACCGCCGCCCTTTTCAATAACCTCGCCTACTATCCCGACGACGCCAACATCCGCTTCGACTATCACTTCCCCATTCAGAGCGTCGTCGCGATCGCGCCCGCGGACGGCCAATACAAACCCGCCGGAGCGGCGCGCATCATCGAAGACGTCAACTACTTCACCATCCAGGGAGCCAACGACGCCGACGTGTCCTCGTTTATGGGCAGTCCGCAATTCGATCGCGTGAAATATCCTCACGGCGGCGACTGGTTCAAATCGGAACTGTACATTTACCGCGCGAATCACGGGCAGTTCAACACGGTTTGGGGACGCAGCGACGCCGGATATCCGCTCGGCTGGTTCCTCAATCTCAAGCCACTGATGGACGCGGAAAGCCAGCGTAAAATCGCCAGAGTCTACCTATCCGCTTTCCTCGAAGCAACGCTCAAAGGCCATCGCGAATACATTCCGCTCTTCCGCGACACGCGCGTCGTCAAAGCGTGGCTGCCCGACACCCTGTACATGAATCGCTTCCAGGACGCGGCCTACCAGGCCATCGCCGAATTCAACGAAGACGCGGATTTAACCACCACCACTGCCGCCGGAGGAAAGCTCGAAGGATCTGATCTCTCCGTTTGGCGCGAAGGCCGCATCCCCTTCCGCCACGGTGATCGCGGTTATAACGGAGTCTTCCTCGGTTGGAACCACAAGGGCGAGGACGACAAAGACGACCCGAAAATTCGCCCGAGTTATTCGATCACCGTCCCACCAGCCGCCAAGCTGAACGCGCAGTCGTCGCTCATCTTTTCGATAGCAGCCCTCGACCAAGACGCCCCGCGCCTTCACGAAGACGCCAAAAAAGACTCCGCCAAAAAAGACGACAAGAAGAAAGACGCCAAGAAGAAGGACCGCGAATCGCCCGATTTCACCCTGGAATTATCTACCGCGGACGGAACCGCCGTCTCCCACCCGCTCAGCGATTTCGGTATCGTGATGCCGCCCTTCAAAGTTCAGTTCACCAAGCTGTCGCTGTTGGACGACGTCGGCTACGAGAAGTCATCGGAGCCTGCCTTCCAAACCATCACGATTCCGCTCGCCGCTTTCGGAACCGCCGGCAAGGCAATCGATCCGGCCTCAATCAAAACCATCCGTTTGAAATTTGACCGGACCCCGGCCAGCATGATTCTGATCAGCAAAATCGGCATCGAGTAACTACTGCACGCGGCTGTGCCGGTAGCCGGCCGCGTCCAACGCCTGTTCCAGTTCTTCCACGTGACTACCGCCGCGCGTCTCGAACGTGATGTCGATGCTGGTATTGCCCAAGCCAACGCCGTAATGCGAGCGGTCGTGGATCAACTCCACGACGTTCGCGCGGTTCGCCGCGAGTACCGCACAAATTCCTTGCAGCGATCCTGGATGATCCGCCACTTCGAAGCGCATCCGCACTAGCCTGCCCTGCCGCACCATGCCGCGTTCGATGATCCGCGACAACATCGAAACGTCGATATTCCCGCCGCACACCAGCACGCCAACCTGCTTGCCTTTCAGCTCCGTCCGGAAATTGAGCAACGCCGCAATCGCCGCCGCGCCGGAGCCTTCCGCCAGCGTCTTCTCCCGCTCCAGCAGCAGCAGGATCGCGCTGGCGATCTCTTCCTCCTCTACCGTCACCAGTTCGTCCACGTACTTCTGGATCAACGGCAGCGTCCACTCGCCCGCGCGCCGCACCGCAATTCCATCGGCAATTGTCGCCGCCGCCGGAACCGTAACCGGCTTGCCTTCGCGGACCGCCTCCAGCATCGACGGCACCCGCGCCGCCTCCACGCCGATCATCCGGATTTCCGGCTTGATCGCCTTCGCGGCCACCGCGATTCCGCCCAGCAATCCGCCGCCGCCAATCGGAGCCACAATCGCGTCCAGGTCAGGAACCTGCTCCAACATCTCGATGCCTAAGGTTCCTTGTCCCGCGATGACCTCCCGGTCGTTGAAAGCGTGGAGGAACATCAAGTCTTCGGCATCTCTGCGACGGTAAGCCTCGGCCAGTGCCTCGTCGAAGCTCGAACCATGCAGAATCACTTCCGCGCCGTATTCCTGTGTCCGCATGGCTTTCACGATGGGAGTGGTGATCGGCATCACGATCTGCGAGCGGATGCCACGCTGCGTCGCGTGATACGCGACTGCCTGCGCATGATTGCCCGCCGATGCCGCAATCACGCCGCGCCGCTGTTCGTCCGGAGTCATCAGCAGGATCCGATTCAGCGCGCCGCGTTCCTTGAAGGATCCCGTCATCTGCAGGTTTTCGAGCTTCAGGAAGATTTCGTTTCCCGTCAGCTTCGAAAGGATTGCCGAATACACCAGCGGCGTGATTGGAATGGATTTGCGAATCCGCCCCATTGCCCTCTGGATATCGGCCAACTCGATGGGTTGGTTCGCAAGATCAGAGGGATTCGACATTTTTAACCAATAAATACGAACCGTATCGAAGCTCGCCACGGTCGCGTCGGGCATATCCGGTCACGCGGTAGCCCGCCTCGCAAGCTTTCAGGAAAGCCCAGCGCGTCGCTTCGCGCCAAGCCATCGCAGATTGTTTATCCTGGCGCAAGATCGCATTGATGTCGTCCGGGATCTCAATCGCCAGGTTTCCTTGCAACAAAGTATCCGTATGCATCTTCGGTCTCGTGCCGTCGTCGAAGGTTACCAGCGTAGATCCCTGATCGATTAAGCTGGCGGCGTCGACAGGCCCGCTCTTGTCCAGCGGCCAAGTGACAAGAAATCTGTCAGTGCCAGAGCGGTGCAAAACACTCGAAGTCTCGTCCCCGTAAAAGTTGACAAAATACTTGTCACAGTGAACGCCCAGCTTCGAGAAATTCAGATACGCGTTCCGGCTTTGTAGAGGATCCACGGTCCACGTGATCGTGTCGATTCCACGAGCCAGCATCCGATCCCGCTGGGCCATCTTCAGCCGGTACCCGATATTCGTTCCTTGCAGAGCCGGTTTCACCGCTGCAAGATGCGAATGCAGAATGATGCGACCGTGCTCGAGGCCGATCCATCCGTAGGTAAGCCCGATCAGTTCCTCGCCATCGAACGCGCCGATCAGCGAGCCGCCGGACTCGACCACGGCTCGCATTTCGCCCGTCCCCACCGCATCGATATCGTCAAAACCCCATACTGCGCGCTGTAAATCGACCGCTTTGTGCATCTCGGGGATAGCAACGATGTCGCGAATGACAGGTTCCATGGAAGACAGCAATCCGATTCAGCCGCCGATTTGATACATCGGCCGCGCTGGAGCTATGAAGTTGACGGTGTTGATCTCGTGGCCAATCCACTTGGCGCGAACCGTGCTCCGGATCACCTGTTCAATCGCTTCGTCCGACGCCCCGGCGCGCAGCAGATCCTTCACGTCCGTCTCATCGTGGGCAAACAGGCAATAGCGGAGCTTGCCATCGGAAGTGAGGCGGATTCGATTGCAGTTCAAGCAAAAAGGCCTACTGATCGAGGCGATGAAGCCCACCCGGCCCACGCCATCAAGGAACCGGTATTCGGTCGCCGGAGCACGCGGATCCTGATCCGCAACCGCTTCGAGTGGCCCGATCTCGCGCGTCAGCATCGCCAGCATCTGATCCGCCGTCAAAACCTTGTCTCGCAGCCACAAACCCTGCGCATCCAGCGGCATAAATTCGATATAGCGAATCTCGATTCCTCGCTCGCGCCCGAACCGCGCCATTGGCACGATATCGGCGTCGATGAGATCCTTTACCGCCACCACATTGATCTTGATCGGACCGAACCCCAGTCGCTGCGCGGCATCAATGCCGGCCATTACCTTGGCGTGATCGTCCCGCCGCGTGATTCGCTGGAACTTCTCCGCCTCGAGCGTATCGACGTGGATATTCAGACGCCGCAGACCCGCCATGTAAAGCTCATCCGCCTGCGCCGCAAGAAGCACCGCGTTGGTCGTCAGTGCCAGGTCCTCGATCCCGTCGATCGCCAGCAGCCGCCGGATCAGGTCCGGCAAACCTTTTCGCACCAGCGGTTCGCCGCCGGTTAGCCGCAACTTGCGAACGCCCAATCGCGCCGCGATCTGGACGAAGCGCTCAATCTCCTCGAAGCTGAGAATATGCTCGCGATCCTGAAAGCGGACGTCTTCCGGCATGCAGTAAAAGCACCGTATGTTGCAGCGGTCGGTCACGCTGATGCGCAGGTTGTCGTGCAGCCGTCCGAATGTATCGAGCAGACCCTCGGCCATCTACCGTACCGCCAGCATCCGCTCGATCGGCAACGCCGCCGCGGTCATGATCTCGGCCGGAATTTCCACGCGCGGCGTCAGATCCCGCAGGCAATCGCGCAATTTCTCAAGCGTGTTCATCTTCATGTACGGGCACTCGCTGCAATTGCAATTCTCATTCGGCACGAAATGAAATTTCTTGCCCGGAGCCCGTTTTTCGAGAGAATAGCGCACTCCGCTCTCGGTCATCACGATAAATTCGTCGTACGGCGCCGTCACGCACCAATCGATCAGCGACGATGTCGAGCCAATGTAGGCCGCCTGGTCGAGCACGCCCTTTGGGCACTCCGGATGCGCTACGACAATGGCGTTCGGAAACTGTTCGCGGGTTTTTGTCAGCCGTTTGGCGTTCCAGGTCGAATGCACGATGCAGGCGCCCTGCCAGACCTTCAGATTCTTTCTACCCGTCTTCGCCATGACGTAATTTCCCAGATTGATATCGGGAAGAAACAGCACCGGCCTGTCCGCGGGAATCGAATTCACAATGTTCACCGCGTTGCTGGAGGTGCAAAGAATATCGCTTTCCGCCTTCACCTCAACCGACGTGTTGATGTAGCTGACGATCGCGTACTCCGGATTCTTGCGCTTGAACGCGCGAACCGCTTCAACCGGGCATCCTTCGACCAGACTGCAACTCGCGTCCCGATCCGGAACCACCACCACGCGATTCGGATTCAAGACCTTTGCGGTTTCGGCCATAAACCACACGCCGCAAAACGCGATAACGTCGCCTTCGAATTTCTTCGCGATTCGCGCCAGCTCCAGGCTGTCGCCGACCGAATCGGCCAGCTCCTGAATCTCGGCGTCCTGGTAATGATGCGCAAGGATGGTTGCCTTGCGAGCACGCCGTAAATCCTGGATTTCTTCAGTAATGGATTGGGTGACGACCATGAGCGGAACCGCCGATATACTTATAGTACCGCTCAGAGGAGGCATTGCATGCCGATACGTGTCGCGTTCTTGATGGTGTGCGCAGTCACCGCCGCGCTTGGCCAGGGATTTCAGTGCATCGCGCTGTCCTCTTCGCCAATCGTCCACGCCGAAGGGGTGACGGAGCGCGTCGGCGACATCACCATGAACTGTTCGGGCGGCCAGCCGAATCAGCCAGTCACCGGAAATCTCAATATTTTCCTCTCCGTCAACCTCACCAATCGCCTGACCGCGGGTGCCGTTACCGATATCGTCGTCAGCATCGATAACGGCGCCGGACCCGTCAACGCCAACGTTCCGGCCGTCCTGGCCGCAAATAACCAAGCCGTTTTCAATGGATTGAGTTTTACGCTCTCTTCGCAGGGCTCTGCTGTCATCCGAATCCAGAACGTTCGCGCGAACGCCACACAAACCCGCGGCGGCTCCATTCAAATGCAATTGGCGTTTAACGGAAGCAACCTGAGTAGCGTATTTACGAGCCAATTTACCGTTGGAATTCCGCTCGCGTCTCTTCTCGGCTCCTCGCCTGGCCGCCTCATTTGCTCGTCAGCCGGTTCGCCGTATCCCAGCTACGACGGCTCCTTCGTCGCGCTCGCCGCGGGCGGAGCTTCCGTTTCCACCTTCCGGGTTACAGAAGGATTCGCCAGTTCTTTTTCTCCGAAAAGCGACCAGGCGAATTTTCAAGCGGATTCCGGCGTGCGTTTTATTTTTAAGTACAGCGGCTTCCCCGCCGGCGCGCGAATCTATGTTCCCGATGTCGTAGTCGGCACAGACGGCACGGTTCCGACATCCGCTGGCGACATGGGATTGCCGCTCAACGGCGGAGTTTTTACCGCCGGCAGTAGCGCGCTGCTTCTTTCCCGCGTATTGGGGTCGGACTCTAGTGGCGCGGGCGGCTTTCCAACTCTGATCGCTCCGCCCCCAGGAACCGGCGCGTATTCCTACGACACGGCCCGCGAGGTCAGCCTCGACAACGGAACCGGCTTCGCGGTGTTCGAGGTCATATCCGCCGATCAATTCTCCCTGCAAAACGCGCAAATCCAAACCTTCCTGACCTTACCGGCCGGCACCGTAGGCTCCACCTTCCAGACTCAGCTCGACGTCTCACTCGCGGCGCTCTCTTCCTCAGCCACCGCCTCGAACGGAGCCGTTCCGAGATTCATCCAGACCACGCCAGCCAACGATTGCGTGGCCATCGGCGACTGCGGCGCCCCGTACTTCCCGGCGCTCAACGTAACTGTCCCCAATCCCTTGAAGTTCTCAGTAAATGCCGGCGGCGGTTCGCAGCCCTTATATCTTCCGATCACCAACGCGGGCGGCGGAGTGTTGTTCTGGACGGCCAGCGTCACGTACGCCGAGGTGAGTGGCTGGCTCCAACTCGATCCCGCCAGCGGCTTCAATAACAGCACCATCCGGGTGAATGTTCTGCCGGCCGGTCTCTCGCCTGGAATCTACAATGCCAGTATCCGTATCAACGCGGGGGTCATCGGAACCGCGGTGGTGCCTGTGCAGATCAACGTCAGCGCGACACCTGTCTTGCCGGCTCCCACGATCCGCTCTGTGACCAATGCGGCCAATGCCTCGATTACCGCCATCGTAGCCGGCTCGCGCGCCGCGATTAACGGCGATTCGTTCAACGCACAAAATCTGCTCGTCGCCCTCGACGGAAATCCTGTCGCTATCCTCGAACAACAGCGGACTCGCCTGCTGATTCTCGTTCCTGGCGCGCTGGCCGGAAAATCCACCGCCGTGCTGACGATCTCCGCGGCAGGAACGCAAACGGCGAGCTTCGTTGT
The DNA here is from genome assembly GCA_038210135.1 of Bryobacterales bacterium. Lineage (GTDB taxonomy): Bacteria > Acidobacteriota > Terriglobia > Bryobacterales > Bryobacteraceae > JBBQWZ01. The sequence goes on along the minus strand of JBBQWZ010000001.1, from coordinate 45,230 downwards.
CAATGTCGCCGACGTAGCCCCTGCCATTCTGCCCGGCGGCGTCTTGAACCTTGATTACTCCGTCAACAGCGCAAACGCTCCCGCAATCGCCGGCTCCGCCTTCCAGGTCTTCGCCACCGGCCTGCCCTTGAACGGCACCATTACCGGTCGCGTGCACGACATCGATATCTTCCAGCCTCTTTACGCTGGACCCGCCCCGGGCGCCATCGGAATTCAGCAGGTGAATCTGCAAATCCATCCCGCCTTTCTGACCTTCCAAACGTTCATCTACGTTTGCGGTCAGGTGCCGAACGGCTCGCGAATCTGCAGCCCCGCCGTTCCAATCTGGCTGCAGGCGCAATAGCCAAAACCGCGACGGCAAACGCTCTGGATTAACAAGCGTTTCGATTAACGATCGGCAACCACCGCAACCACCCGCCTACCAGCTGCGTTCATTTAAGCAGAAAGGCGGATGCACCAAATGAAAAAGTGGTTGTTGATTCCAGTCTTAGCATTCAGTTCCCTGACCGCCTGTGCAGGCGGCGGCGGATATTACGTGCGCACCGCCCCACCACCCCCGCTGGTTGAGCGATACGGTCCCGCACCGGGATATGGGTTTGTGTGGGTGCAAGGCTATTACGCGTACAACGGAGGCAGATACGGCTGGGTGCAAGGCCGTTGGGTTCGTCCTCCGCGCCCAGGCCGGCGTTGGGAAGGGGGCCGCTGGGAGTCGTATCGGAACGGCTACCGCTGGCACGATGGCCGTTGGCGCTAACGCGGCCAAAATGAGTTCGGCGCGGGTCGATTTACAAAGGGCGGAACAGCCTCGACAGCGCGCCACCGGCGTCACTGCGGAAACACGGCTCCCGCAAAGTAGCAGTACCCGCGTGGCGTCGATTTGGGCAGGCGTATTTGAGGGTGGACGCCTGCCCTTACTTCTTCTGATTGCGAATCCGGTGCAGTGCCTTGTCGGCGCATAGCTTCATGCGGCCAGCCGCTATTTCCGGCCCGTTTTCTTTGAGGAAATAATCCGATGCGCTTCCGCCAAATGGAAGCCAAGCTCATCGTCTTCCACCTGATCGAGTTCGAGGCCGACCCAGCCGTTCACTCCGACGTAAGGCGGCCGGTAGAACTTCTTCGGCTCACCCTTGATCAGATTCGCTTGCGCGCCGGGCTCCGCCGGAATCCAAACAGCCAGATGTCCATCCTTGTGATGGTTGTTCACGAACATGCAGTACACGCCCTTCTTCAGAAAGAAAGTCGGAGCCCCGTGCGACAGTTTCTCCGCTGTACCCGGCAACGCGGCACAGATTCTGCGGACGCGGACCAGATGCTCTTCGCCTGCCGCTAACGGCTCTTTCTCGTACATGGCAACCCTCTCTTCCAACCACCTCATCCCGCGATATCTCCGCTGATTATCAAGGGCTCACGCCGCCGCCGCAACTGTTTTCGGGGAGCGAGCCGGCCGGCCAAGTTGCCCGGAGATCGGCGTTATGCCAATCCTGGTGTCAGTGCGGCTTCCTTACTCGCCCATCGTCCTCGTATGCCTGATCGGACTGGCCGGCTGCCGTTCCTCGTCAGAAACCTCCGCCACCAAGGACATCACCAAGGAACCCTGGTACGGCCAAATGGTCGAGCAACTGGCCATCCTCGCCCGCGACGCCGACGCTGCGTACAAGAATGGCAAACCAGACGAAGCGTCCGCCCTCATCAAGAAAGCGGAACCGCTTCGAGACCGCGCGGTTGCTCCAAGCAAACCCACGCTAGCAGCGCTCGAGGCCGCCTCCGATCTCGATGACCTGTACGGCCGGATGCTCCTTCACAATCGCCACTACGGCTGGGCCCGCCTCCAATTTCAAAAGAATGTGGCTCGTTGGAAACGCCGGGAACCCAAAACCCCCGACACCGAACGCCGGTACAAAGACGCCGTAACAAAAATCTCCGAATGCGACGAAAAGATGATCCAGTAATCTCAAAATAGCTCTGCCGATTGAATCGCCCAGGCTTGAACCCCGACCGTAAGGGGGACCCATAACGGTCAGCGCCGAACCGCGACCGTCAGGGGGAACTCCATAACGGTCAGCACCGAACCGCGACCGTAAGGGAGCGGACCCGCTTCACACCGAGCGGGCCTCTTTCAAGCAGACTCTTCAGCGATGCCGCCCCTCATAACTACTAATGATAATGTGATATCATCTAGGTGAGTTATGAAGTCCGTCGCCGTTCTAGCCAAACCCGCCCTCGACCGCACCGGATTCTGGATCTCCACCGCCTGCGCTATTCATTGCGCCGTTCTTCCGTTCGCCCTCACGATCCTCGCGGTCACCGGATTTTCGTGGCTCGCTTCACCCAGCGTCGAGTGGACCATCCTCGGAGCATCCCTCGTCCTCGGAGCCTCCCGCCTGATTTTCAGCTATTGGAAAGAACACCGCCGCATCGATTCGCTGGCGCTCTTCATCCTCGGAGCCTCCTGCGCCCTCGCGGGACGCCTCTTCGGCTGGACGCCTTGGATCGAATCCAGCGGAATGATTGCTGGCGGAACCCTGATCGCCACCGCGCATTGGCGCAATCATCGACTCTGCCGCTGCCATCCCGGGCACTAATACAGCGGTTTCACGTCGCCCGGCTTGGCTTCCAACCGCGCCGCCGGAACCAATTGCTTCGCACCGAGTTCCATCAACCCCAGGTCTGTCATCGACTGGAAAACCTGAAAGCCCTGCGCGTGATAACGGCTCACCAACTCCGGACTCCACGCTGGACGCCCCAGAAACTTGCCGTGCTTCTTGCCAGCCGCCACCACCTTCGCGATCGCTTCGTCGAGTAGCGGTTCATCCTGCCGTCCGCGTAGCCCCAGCGAAAACGACAAGTCGCTGGTGCCGATAAACAGCACGTCCAATCCTGGTACCGCCGCGATCTCGTCGATCTGCTCCACCGCGGAAGCCTCTTCGATCACGCAAATTACTAGGACATTCGCGTCCGCCGAATCGTAATAAGAGCCCGTGACTGGCCAAGTAGTCGTCGCCAGGCCCGCGCCCGATCCGCGTTTGCCCAGCGGAGGATACTTGCAAGCCGCCGCCGCTGTCTTCGCGCGTTCCGGCGTCGAGCAGAACGGAAAAATCACCCCGCTGACGCCTTGATCGAGTACCCGCTTTGCCGTCCACAACTCAATCACGGGCACGCGAGCGAACACCATCGCCGGCAGTCCGCGCGTCGCCAGCACGATCGACCGCAGCGTCTCAAGCGTCACGCCCGAATGCTCCATCTCGACCCACAGGAAATCGAATCCTGCTTTCGCAATCAACGCCGCGGAATCCAGGCTGTTGATCGTGATCGTCCCCGCAACCACCGCCTCGCCCGCCTCCAGCCGTGCCCGGACCGGGTTCTTCCAGTTCTTGTTATCCATGCAATTTTCCTTGATGATGAGTGTGCGGAATCGCCTTACTTCAGCCGACGAAAGCGCACATTGCGGATCCGCCCGCCGTTCAGCAGAAAGCCGTCAATCTTGCCGTCCTTGCCGCGCGTAAATTGGACGATTCCGCCGCCGCCCGACGAACGCATTACAAACACATTCGCGATCTGCGGCTCGACTGATCCCGCCGCGACGCGAAGACGCGTCACCGTCAGCTTGCGATCCTGCGCCGCGATCGTCCACTCGCTCTCCATCTCCTCGAGCCGGTACGTACCGGCAAATTCCTTCAGCGCGATTGCAGTCAAATTCGCCCGCGGCATGCAGCCCGGAGAATCCGGCTTCGCCCACTCGGCGAAAATCTTGTCCACGCGCGGATCCGTCGCGCCTTGCCCGAACGCCGCCATCAGTGGGAGAAGAAAAACAACGATGCGCATAGTTGCGCCTCAGCGTAACATGCCCAGTCTGTCCAGCGACGCTCCCTAAAAAGAAAAAAGGACCGGCACGGAGCCGGTCCTTTTGGTTCGAAAACTCGCCGCTGTCTAGATGTCGTAGTACAGCGCGAATTCGTAGGGATGCGGCCGCAAACGGACCGCATCCGCTTCGTGCTTCCGCTTGTAGCCGATGAACGTTTCGATCAATTCTTCGGTGAACACATCGCCCTTCAACAGGAAGCTGTGATCCTCCTCGAGGCAGTTCAGCGCTTCGTCGAGCGACGCCGGCATCGACGGAACCGCCTTCATTTCTTCAGGCGATAGATCGTAGATGTCCTTGTCGAGCGAACCGCCCGGATCGATTTTGTTCAGCACGCCATCAAGGCCCGCCATCATCATCGCCGCGAATGCGAGATACGGATTGCAAGCCGGATCCGGCGGACGGAATTCGACGCGCTTCGCCTTCGGACTCGCCGAGTACATCGGAATGCGGACCGCCGCCGAGCGATTGCGGCTCGAATACGCCAAGTTCACCGGAGCTTCGTAGCCCGGAACCAGGCGCTTGTAGCTATTGGTTGTCGGCGCGATGATCGCCGAAAGCGCGCGCGCGTGCTTCAACAATCCGCCGATGTACCACAACGCCATCTGCGAAAGACCCGCGTACAGGTCGCCCGCGAACAACGGCTTGCCGTCTTTCCAAAGCGATTGGTGCGTATGCATACCGCTGCCGTTATCGCCGAACAGCGGCTTCGGCATGAACGTCACCGACTTGCCGTATTGATAGGCGACGTTGCGGATGCAGTACTTGTACGTCGTCATGTTGTCGGCCGACTTCACCATCGTGTCGAAACGCTGATCGATTTCGCACTGGCCGCCCGTTGCGACTTCGTGGTGGTGGCACTCGATGTTCAGCCCGCAATCGATCATGGTCTCTACCATTTCCGCGCGCAGATCCTGGTGATGATCGGTCGGCGGCACCGGGAAGTAGCCTTCCTTCACGCGGGGACGGTAGCCCAGATTGTTCTCGGCGCGTCCCGAATTCCAGCGGCCTTCGTCGGCGTCGATAAAGTAGTAGCCCTCATGCGCATTCTGGTCGAAGCGCACGCTGTCGAAAATGAAAAACTCGGCTTCAGCGCCGAAATAGGCGGTATCCGCAAGCCCCGAATTCTGCAGAAAGAGCTCGGCCTTCTTCGCGATGTAACGCGGATCGCGCTCGTAGCTCTGCTTCGTGATCGGATCCTTAATATCGCCGATCATCACGTACGTCTTGGTTTCCATGAACGGATCGATAAATCCGGTCTTCGGATCCGGAATCAACAGCATGTCGGATTCGTTGATGGCAGCCCAACCGCGGATGCTCGATCCATCAATCCCGAATCCTTCTTCGAACGAGCTCTCGGAGAGCTGGCTGATGGGATACGAAATATGGTGCGTCAAACCGGGCAGGTCGGTGAAGCGAAGATCGATCTGCCGCACATCGTTCTTCTTCGCAAATTCCATGACTTCTTTGGGGGTCATAGGTCTCCTAAACTCAAATTACGAACGCACGGTTGCACGTGCTGGAGGAACCTATCATGATAGCCGTTACTGTAGGACGCTCGGCCATAAAAAACTTGAATAGGTTCAATAAACGATTTATACGCACTCGCCGCAGCGTCGAGGCGCGCACGAAGCGGCACGAAGTGCCGCGCAGTAAGTGCTCCCAACCCGGTAGAGAACGCACTTGGCCGCGTTGCCCCAAAAATCAGCACCCCCGGCTTGAACCCCGACCGTCAGGGAGGGGACTCTTAAGCGCTGGCAAAGAAGTGCTCAGTCTTTTTCGACCGACCCCAATCGGGCATGCCGACTAATGCAGCAGCCCCTCTTCGATTTCGCGAAACGCAACACCTTCACCGTAAGCGAACTTGCCGAGTCCATTCGCGCCACATTCGCAGGCGAATTCTCGAATATTTGGGTCTCCGGCGAAATCTCCGGCACCAGGACGGCCCCCAGCGGACATTCCTATTTCACGCTGAAAGACCAATCCGCGCAGATTCAATGCGTCTGCTACCGGACCGCCCTTCGCCTTGTGAAATTCAAGCCGCAGGACGGCATCTCCGTCCTCGCCCGCGGACGCCTCGACTTCTACGACGTCCGTGGATCCGCCCAATTTCTGGTCGAAGCCATCGAGCCCCAAGGCTTCGGTGCCCTCCAACTCGCATACGAACAACTCAAAAAGAAGCTCGCCGAAGAAGGCCTCTTCAGCGCTGAAAGAAAACGTCCCCTGCCGCATCTGCCGGAACGTATTGGCATTGTAACGTCGCCCTCCGGCGCCGTCATAAGCGACATGCTGCACATTCTCGAACGGCGCTTTCCCGGCCGCCGAGTTCGTTTGTATCCGGCGCTGGTCCAAGGCGAAGGCTCCATCGAGCAAGTCGTCCGCGGCATCGAATACTTCAGCGCATCCGGCTGGGCGGAGGTCGTCATCGTCGCGCGCGGAGGCGGTTCGCCCGAGGATCTCTGGACGTTCAACGAGGAATCCGTCGCGCGCGCCATCGCCCGCTGCTCGGTTCCCGTCATCTCCGCCATCGGGCACGAAACTGATTTCACCATTGCGGATTTCGTCGCCGACGTGCGCGCCCCAACTCCCTCCGCCGCGGCAGAACTCGTTCTGCCCACCCTGCTATCGACGCTCGAACGCTTCGCCGGCAGCGAGAATCGCCTCCTCCAATCGCTGCGCTGGAAGCTCTCCACGCTCGGACGCAAATTGGAACAGCTCAGTCTCGAACGCGCCAGCGGAGCCCTTCAGCGCTCCGTCAACCGCCGCTTGCAATCGCTCGATGACGCCGAATACCGAATGCGCGAAGTGCTTCGCCGCCGCATGGAAGCCGACCGCCGCCGTCTGGGCGCCCTCGAAACCCGCCTACAGAATCTCGACGTAAGAGTCCGCTTCGGTCAGGCACATCGACGGCTAGACGCAGGCGAATCTGCACTCCGACGCCTAGCTCCGGCCCGCATCGCAGCCTCCGCCGCGAGGCTCGAACCCTTGCGCGCTCATCTTACCCAGCTCAGTCCGTTGAAAATTCTAGATCGCGGGTACGCGATTGTGACCAATGAATCCGGCCACATCGTGAAGTCGCCAGCAGACGCCCCGGCCGGAAGCATCATCCAAGCGCGTCTAGCCGCAGGCCAGGTAAAAGCCACAGTGTTACCGCAATAGCACCGAGGCGCGCACGAAGCGAGACGAAGTCGAGCGCAGTAAGTGCTCCACGGCCACAAGTGTCAAGCGAATCATACTCGGCCTAGAACCCCGACCGTAAGGGAGGGGACCCAACACGATTCCCGACAGCACCAGAACCGCCGAAATCCGAGCCGCCCCCAGAGCGCTCCGAAGGAGCGCGTCGGAAGCGGACCACCAACTACTCCAACTGATAATTCGGAGCTTCCTTCGTGATGATCACGTCGTGAACGTGGCTCTCGCGCAGGCCCGCTGAGGTCACTCGCAGGAAGGTAGCCTTCTCCTGCATCTCGCCAATCGTCTGGCAACCGCAGTAGCCCATGCCGGCTCGCAAACCGCCGACCAACTGAAACACAAGATCCGCCAGGATGCCCTTGTACGGAACGCGCCCCTCGATGCCTCCCGGAACCAGCTTGCCCGAATCGGCTTGCCCGTATCGATCGGCGGAATGCGCAGTGGTCGCGCCGATCGAACCCATTCCGCGATAGCTCTTGAATGTGCGCCCCTGATACAGAATCGTCTCGCCCGGGCTCTCTTCTGTCCCCGCAAAGAGGCTGCCGATCATCACGCTATCCGCGCCCGCCGCGATCGCCTTGCTGACATCGCCCGAGTACTTGATTCCGCCATCCGCAATCAGCGGAACACCCGATCCGCGTGTGGCTTTCGCGCATTCGGAAATCGCCGTAATCTGCGGAACGCCCGCGCCCGACACCACGCGAGTCGTACAAATCGAACCCGGTCCGATGCCGACCTTGATTCCATCCACGCCCAACGCAATCAAATCGCGCGCGCCTTCGTACGTCGCCACGTTGCCCGCCAGCAACGGCGTATCCGGAAACGCCTTCTTGATCGCGGCGACCGCTTTCAGCACTCCTTCGTGATGTCCGTGCGCCGAATCAATCGCCAGTACGTCCACCTTGCGCCGCACCAGTTCCTGCGCGCGTTCGAGGAAGTCGCCAGTCGACCCTACCGCTGCGCCGACGCGCAAACGACCCTTATCGTCCTTCGCCGCATTCGGATACTTCAACTTCTTCTGAATGTCCTTGACCGTGATCAGGCCCTTCAGCATGTAGTTGTCGTCCACCACCAGCAACTTCTCGACGCGATGGCGATGCAGAATCGCTTCCGCCTCTTCAAGCGTCGTGCCCACCGGAACCGTGATGAGATTTTCCTTCGTCATCACGCTCGAAATCGGCAGATCGTACCGCGTCTCGAAACGCAAATCGCGATTCGTCAGAATTCCGACCAGCTTGCCTTCTTTCGTCACTGGGACGCCGGAAATGCGGTACCGCTTCATCACGTCCAGAGCGTCCGCTAGCGGGCGTTCCGGATCGATCGTCACCGGATCGACAATCATTCCGCTTTCCGAACGCTTCACGCGATCCACTTCTTCCGCCTGCCGATCGATCGGCATGTTGCGGTGTATGATGCCGATTCCCCCTTGTTGCGCCAAGGCGATCGCCAGGTGGGATTCGGTAACCGTGTCCATCGCCGCGCTCACAACTGGAATATTCAGGGCAATCGTGCGCGTCAACGCGGTGCGGGTGTCGGTCTCCGCGGGAACGACGGAGCTTCGCGCGGGTACGAGCAAAACGTCGTCGAAAGTCAGACCTTCGAGGATTTTCTCAGGAATCATGCGGGTGTTCTACCAGTGTAGGGCACAACACCTGCCGCATCAGCTTCGATTTCAATTCCGCACGGCTCGCCGCAAGACACGAAAACCGAACCACCCGGGCCACGCGTTCACGCTGTGCTTCGAGCGCAGCGGCGCTCTCGGCCGCAAGTAACAGAATCGCGGCCGCCGGCACCGCCCGAGCGCGGAGCTTCATGCTCTAAACGACGAGCGGCGACCGGATTTCGTCGATGCCCGCGTTTGTTTTTTCTCCATCGAAGCTTGATTGGAAATCGCCGACGTGGCTCCGCGATAACCGAACTCCTTCACCTCAAGCCCCGTCAACGGACGCCAGTTTCCGATCGTCAAGCTCCCGATCTCCGTCTCGCCAATTTGAGTCCGGACCAGTTTCAGCACCTTGCTATCCACCCCTTCGATCATCCGCCGCACCTGCCGATTCCGCCCTTCCGTCAGCGTAATTTCGAGATGCGTATACTTCCCCGAATCGCGAAGCCGCTTCACCAACGCCGGCCGCGTCGGACCATCGTCCAACTGCACGCCGTTCCGCAATCGATCCAATTGCTCATCCGAAAGCAGCGTCGAGGCCTTCACCAGATAGGTCTTCGGAACATGATGCTCCGGGCTCATCACATAATCCGCGAAGCCCGTGTCGTTGGTCATGACGAGCAAGCCGCTGGTGTCCAAATCCAGCCTGCCCACCGGAACCACCCACTCGCCCAGATCCTTAATCAGGTCGTAAACCGTGGGCCGCCCTTCCGGGTCTTTGTGCGTCGTCAAATAACCCTTCGGCTTGTACAGCAGAATGTAAATCTTCACCGCCTCGCGGACCGGCTTGCGGTCGAACGTCACGCGATCCCGCTCCAGATCCACCCAGTGCTCCGGATTCTGGATCTTCTCTCCGTTCACCGCCACGCGCCCATCCAGAATCCACTTCCGCGCTTCCGTGCGCGAACCAAGACCTGCCTTCGACAACACCCGCTCCAGCGTCTTCAGCGGACGCTGCTCCTTGCCGGGTTTCGCGGCAGGCGCGGAAGCTTTACCGCGTTGCGGCTTCATCCGCGCTGACGGCGGCTTGAGTGGCGGAAGTGTTCGCACGTTATTATCGTAGTCCCCGGCACGATCCGCTCGACTATGAGCAAGCCGATTCTCATTCGCGGCGCACGTCAACTCCTCACCCTGCGAGGTCCTCGCGGTCCGCGTTGCGGCGTCGATCTTGATCTACTCGGGGTCGTCTCCGACGGCTCCGTTCTGATCGTCAACGGACGCATTCAGGAGGCCGGATCCTCCCGCCGCATCGAGAACCTGACCATCGCGCGCAACGCGCATGAGTTCGCCGCCGATGGCCGCGTCGTCATGCCCGGCTTCGTAGACGCCTGCATCCACTTGGAAGCCGCCGAAACCGGTCCCTTGGCGCTCGCGAGTGCCCGCCGCGTTCTTCGTCTGTCGCTGCTCCACGGAACCACATCCTGGGGAATTCCAGTAGCCGAGCGTCTCGAGCCGAAACTCGCGCGCGTCCTCGCCAAGCTCGATCCCTCGAGCGAAACCTTGGTTCCTCACCACGAAAATGCAATAAAACTCCTGTTCCCGCTAACCGAACAGCTCGATGCCCGAGCGCTCGTGCAAACCGGTGCGGCCCTCGCGATCTCATCCGGCTACCACCCCGCCATGCAGCCGAGCTGCAGTATGGCGATGGCAATCGCCGCCGCGACCGATTCCGGCTTCACCATCGCCGAAGCGATCGCCGCCTCCACCATCAACGGAGCCCATGCTCTCGGCATGGGTGACCTCACCGGCTCCCTCGAAGCCGGCAAACAGGCTGATATCTTGATCTTGGATACCGCCGACTATCGGGACATCGCCCGCGCGCGGGGCCTGAATCTGGTCCACTCCGTCATGAAACATGGCGAAATGATTGCCGAAGTCGCCGATTAGAAGTCGCCGATTAGAAGTTGCCCATGCTCGAATGCGTTCCTAATTTTTCAACTGGCCGCGATCCACTCGTGATCGAAGCCATCGTCAACGCCATTGCCTCGACGCCCGGCGTACTTCTGTTAGGCCACGAGTCGGACTTTGACCACAACCGCTCCGTTGTCACCTTCGCCGCGGAACTCCCCGCCATCGTCGAAGCCGCCGTCCGCGGCGTCGAGCGCGCCTCCGAGTTGATCGACCTCAATCAACATCAAGGCGTACATCCCCGCCTCGGTGCCGCCGACGTGGTCCCCTTCATTCCCCTCGCCGGCTCGACGATCGACGACGCTATTCGCGCCGCGCACCAGGCTGGAGAAGAAATCTGGCGTCGCCTGAACATCCCGGTCTACTTCTACGAGAACGCCGCTCGATCGCCCGACCGCCGGCCACTTCAAAAAGTTCGCCGCCGCGGCTTCGAACAACTCCTCACCGATTTCGCCACCCATGCTCCCGATCAAGGACAAGCGCCGCACCCCAGCGCCGGAGCCGCCCTTGTTGGAGCCCGCGACTTCCTCATCGCCTACAACATCGTCCTCGCCAGCCGCGATCTCGCCATCGCCCAGAGGATTGCCGCGGCCATTCGCGAATCCTCCGGCGGCTTTCCGTTCGTCAAGGCCCTCGGCCTGTATCTGCCCTCCGCCGATCGCGTGCAGGTGTCGATGAATCTCACGAACTTCGGCAAAATTCCACTCGCAGAAGTCTATGCCACCGTCGAAACGCAAGCCCGCGCCGAGGGCACCAGCATCTATGCGAGTGAGCTGGTCGGATTCATTCCACAGCGAGCCTTTAACCTCGCCCCGGACATCTACCGCCAGTGCCGCAATTTCTCCGAAAGCCGGATTCTGGAAATCCGCATCGCCGAAGTCCAAAGCCATCGTTAGCCGAGGAATAAACCGCGACCCCAACGGGCGGTCTTCCTCGCCTCGAACACTGGATTGAACCCGAAGCGTCAGCGACAGGACTTCGAAACCGAACCTCGACCTACGCAATGACAGCGATTCGAAGCTACTTCTTCACCACGCTCAACGTCACCGCCGACGGATACTGCGCCGAATGGTGGATCCAGTTATGCGCCACCATACTCTTCGCCTCGTCATAGTTGTTTCCGCCCGTATTCAGATTGCGATCGAACCGCGGGAAGTTGCTGCTCGATACTTCAATGCGGAGCCGGTGACCCGCCGCAAAGTAGTTGCTGGTCGTCATCGGCGACAAAACAACCTTATAAACCTTGCCTTTTTCCATCATGACAATTGGCTTGTCATATCCATCACGGTACCGGACCCGCTGAATCGTTTCGTCCAGATTGTACGCCGCCCCGTCCGGACCCACATCGATCAACTTCACGGTGAAATCCGTATCCTTCGCGTCGGACGACACATACAGCGTTGTCTCGATCGGACCGCTCACCTCGACGCCTTCCTTCAGCACATCGGTCGAATACACCAGGATGTCCTGCCGCGCTTCCATCTTCCTCTGATCAAACGAGCCGCCCTGCACCGCATTCCCCGTACAACACACGTTTCCGCCATACGACGGAACCGGATTCATTGGATCGTAGTAGAAGCCATCCGCCTTATCCTCACTGGGAGCCGACACGCCTAACGCCCCGTCGCCATTCAGCGAATTCGCTTTTCCGCCACTTGACAAGTACATTGTCATTGGCTTTGCGCCCACCGGAGGCCACGTATCGGACGACTGCCACTTGTTCGATCCCATAGTGAAATATTTCACCTTCGGCATCTTCTCCAGCACGCCGTTGTTCTCGCCCTTCAGAAAATGATCGAACCAGCCGTACGTCAGCTCTTTGTAATCCAGCCGCGCATCACCCATGCCCCGCTCGCCGACCACCGTATCCTCGGTCGCGCGCGCGAAAGAGCAGTGCAGCGTCGGAGCGATCACCGCGTACTGCTGATTTGCAACTTCCGGCTTCGCCGTCTTCCTCACCTGGTTGAAAGCCGCTAGATTCGGCCCCACGGACACGTCGTACCACGACATAAACCAAAAACCCGGAATGTTGATCGCCATGTTGTCATGCCACAATCCGCCGCGATACCAGGCCGGATCGTTCGGAGTCCGCTTGATCATCGCGCCGCCCGTCGAAACCTCCATGCGATCCGAGAAAATCCCGTCCGGACCGTTCGCCGCCTTCATGATGTCCGTCTCCGGCAAATGACCCAATGCCTTCGACCAATCCACCGGCGGCATCTGCGGAGCCAGATCGAACAACCGCGACGCGCGAATCAGATCCTGCTGCGAAGTGTTCGGCGGGAACATCGGACGCACCTGATTCTGCTCGCCATACAACCACGCGATAAACAGCATCTGCACCGCGCCGCCGCGATACCAGTTGCCCTGTTCCATATACGGACCCACGCGTCCCACGCCCGCTCCGAAGCCTTGCGGGATCATCGTCGTGAAACCCTTCGTGCCATGCGCCGCCACCGCCATCTGCCATTCCGCCGTGGACGAGCAGCCGATCGTGCCCAGCTTGCCGTTCGACCAGGACTGCGTCGTCAGCCACTCCACCGCGTCGTCGCCATCCGTCAACGGCGCCCCTAGAATGTCGTAGTTTCCTTCGGAGAAAAAGTGGCCCCGCTCGTTCATCACCACGTACGCGTACCCGCGCTTCACCGCCTCGAGTTCCGTCGTCATATCTCGCGGAGCGCCCAATCGCACGTCCCAGAAATTGAAGTTATACGGTGTCCGCGAAAGGATGATCGGATATTTCTTCGACGTATCCTTCGGCCGGTAGATGTCCGCCGCCATGCGCTTTCCATCCCGCATCTTGATCATCACTTTGCGGTCGATAATCGCGGCCTCTTCAAGCTTCTTCTCGGTCGCGTTGCGCGCCGCCACCACTACTGGATCGATCGCCGGACGCGGCTGCGCCCACGCTCCGCTCGGCAGCGAACCCGCCAGCACCGCAAGAATCGTGAAACCCGCAACCCAATTTCGGTTTATCTTTCGTACCATCGCAAAGCTCCTTTTGGAATCCATTAGTGTAACCTCCGGGACATCGCGCGGGCGCGCCGCACACTAAACTGGAGGCAATGCCCCGCATCTCGCTGTGCTTCCTGTGGCACATGCATCAGCCCTTCTATAAGGATCTTCGGACCGGCGAATACAAGCTGCCCTGGACCCGCCTTCACGCCCTGAAGGACTACTACGGCATGGTGAAAATCCTCTCCGATTTCCCCACCGTCCACCAGACCTTCAACCTCGTCCCCTCCATGATGGTGCAGATCGAAGAATACGCTGCTGGAACCGCCGTCGATCCCTTCTTGCAAGTCGCGCTCAAGCCCGCCGAAGAATTGAAGGAAGGCGAAATCCACTTCGCCCTGCGTTACCTCTTCCAGGCTAACTACACCCACCTGATCCGCCGTCATCCCCGCTACGCCGAGCTGTACGAATTCCGGCTCGATCGCTCCCGCTTCGACACTCAGGCCCTGCGCGATCTCCAGGTCCTCTCGCAACTCGCCTGGTTCGACGAGGACGATCTCGCCACCATTCCCTTCCTCCGCTTTCTCACCGAAAAAGACCGCAATTTCACCCTCGACGACCAGGCGAATCTCGGCTTCGCGCAGCGCGAAGCCATTGGCCGCGTCCTTCCGGTCTATAAACAGTTCGCCAGCACCGGCCAAATCGAAGTCTCAACCACGCCGTTCTACCATCCGATTCTCCCGCTGATCTGCGATTCCGACATCGCCGGCGTTTCGCATCCCGGCGTGCCGCTTCCGCCACGATTCCGCTATCCCAAAGACGCCAAAGATCAACTCCAGCGCGCCCACGACTACATCCAGCAACACCTCGGAATCGCCCCCGCGGGGCTTTGGCCGTCCGAAGGTTCCGTCTCCGACGAAGCCCTCCGCCTCGCCGCCGAATGCGGTTTCAAATGGGCCGCCACCGACAACGGAGTCCTCGCGCGCACCTTGAACAACGATGGCTCGCCTGTCTATACTTACCGCCCCTACCGCTGGCAGCAGGACGGCCGTGAGATGGGTCTGCTGTTCCGCGATCACTTCCTCAGCGACTTGATCGGCTTCAATTACTCCGGCATGGACTCCGAAGTCGCGGCGGACCATTTCCTCGAACAGATTCGCCGAAATTCGCAGCCCCTGCTTGACGCCGGGCAAACTCCGCTGGTCCCCATCATTCTCGATGGCGAAAACGCTTGGGAGTATTACGACCGCAACGGACGCCCGTTCCTGCGCGCGCTGTATTCGCGCATCGCCGCCGCGCCGGATCTCCAAGCCCTCACCGTTTCCGAGGCGCTCCAACTCCATCCCGCCGAAAACCTGCAGGGCATCTTCCCCGGTTCCTGGATCAACGCCAATTTCGATGTCTGGCTCGGCGCGGAAGAAGACAACGACGCTTGGCGCCTGCTGCTCAACGCGCGTCAAACCTTCGACGCCAAACAAGCCAACGTCTCCGCCGAAGCGCGCGCTCTCGCCTATGAAGAGATCCTCATCGCCGAAGGCAGTGACTGGAATTGGTGGTATGGCCCCGAGCACCACTCCGACAACCGCGTCGAATTCGACGACCTCTATCGTGGCCATCTGTCGAACGTCTATACCGCGCTCGGCGAACCGACGCCTGCCGAACTATCGAAGCCCATTCTGCGCGGCTACGACTTCCCCGAACACGAACGTCCCACCGCGCCCGTCACACCCGTGATCGATGGCAGGATCACCGCCTCTTATGAGTGGCTTGGAGCCGGACGCCATCAGCCCGACCAACGACAAGGCGCGATGCACGGCGGCGAACCGCTTCCGATTGGCGCCGTCTTCTATGGCTTTGACAATCACCGCATGTCAATTCGCATCGACTTCCTGCAGCCACCTTCCGACCTCGACCTGAAACTTGAAATCGGGCCCACCGTCATTTCCGTCAATTGGACCGCCGGAATCTTCCGGCCCGTCCACGCGCCGCCCCGCATCGAATGCGCGTATCGCGAAATTCTCGAAGTCCAGATCCCTCTCGATGACGGCGGCCGTCCACCCTTCGCGATCACCGTCTCCCGCGCCGGCCTGCAGCTCGGCGTCTGCGAAGTTCCGGTCGAGTATCCTAACTAAAGCATGTCGATCGAATTCCGCGATGTCTCCTTCGGGCCGCTGGCGGGTTTCAGCGCCGGCGCCCCTGACGGAGCGGTCATCGGCGTCCTCGGTGAAAAGGGCTCCGGCGTTGCCGAACTCCTCCGCCTCGCCGCCGGACTCGAAAAGCCCAAGCAGGGCGAAGTCATCGCCGGCGAGTCGCGCCGCCTCGTCGCCCTCGGCGACACGCTCAACATCGCGCCCGCCGATATCCTCGCTCTCGATCAGGCCCTCGCCACCCAGGACCCCATGGTCCGCGCCCGCACCGTAGTGGCCCTCGACCGCCTGCGCCGCAGTGGAGCCACAATTCTGCTTTCGTCCTACGAAGACTCGCTGCTCTCTGGACTCTGCGATGAAATCTGGTGGATCGACGGAGGCAAGCTCGCGCTGAAAGGCGATCCCCGCGAAACGCTCGAACGCTACCGCCGCAACGTCTCCGAACGCGTTCGTGCCTGGGGCGGAACTCTCACTCCGCGCCTCACTCCGTCTATGCGCAAAGGAGACGGCCGCGCCGAGATCCTGAATATCGAAACCCTGGGAGCCGACGGCAATCCGACCATCGTGTGGAAAAGCGGCGAGGAAGTCGCCGTTCGCATTTCGGTTCAGTTTCTGGAAGCCGTCGAAAAGCCTGTCTTCGGACTCCTGATTCGCACCCGCATTGGCTTCGAAGTCTACGGCACCAACACCGAACTGGAGAAGTTCGAAATCGGTCCTCAGGCGCCAGGCAACATCGTCAGGCTGAAATTCTCCTTCGCCTGCGGTCTTTGCCCGAATGAGTACACGCTGACCGTGGCGTCGCACGACGAAGACGGAACCGCGCACGATTGGCTCGACGACGCCGTAGCCATTTCCGTAACCGATACCCGCTCCACCGCCGGAGTCGCCAACCTCCGCGCCGTAGTTACGCTGGATCCAGCCACCGAAACTCTCGTGGCATAAGAGGCAACAGCACCGACGTGCGATCGTAAGCCCGCACTCACTAAACTTCCAGCTACCGCCGCCCGGTTTGAACCCGGAGCGTAAGCGACGGGACTTCCGGTCTTAAATAACCCCGACCCAGCCGGACCCTATCGCGCCAATTGACGCCGCATATTTTCGAGCGACTCCCGCATCGCCGCCGTCTCTCCCGACGGCTCCGACACACCCAGCGCCACCAGCGGATGCGCCATCTGCGCAAACAACGGAACCAGCTCCGGATCCCGCCAACCCCGCCGAGCCTCATCCTCGAGGATCTGCATCGCCTCATCGTGGGTAAACGCCGGCTTGTACGTCCGCGCCGTCGTCAAAGCATCGTAAATATCCGCCACTTGCAGGATTCGCGCGAGCAGCGGAATCTCTTCCCCCGCCAATCCGTCCGGATACCCCGACCCATCCCACCGCTCATGATGATTGCGAATGATCGGCAGAACCTGCGCCAGCGTCTTCATTGGACGGCAGATTTCCTCACCCCGAATGGTGTGCAGGCGCATCGTGGCCCACTCCTCTTCATTTAACAACCCACGCTTGAACAAAATCGAATCCGGAATGCTGATCTTGCCGATGTCATGTAGGTATCCGCCGCGGAATAGCGCCAACAAATCCGGCCGCGAAAGGCCAAGCGCCTGTCCTAGCGCGATGCTGTACGCCGCGAGCCGCTCGCAGTGCATTCCCGTATTCTTGTCGCGCTGCTCGACCGATTGCGCCAAAGCAAACAGAATCGATTCCGCTTCCTCTAGCTCGTCGATCAACGCCTTGTGCCGCAGTAACGCTCGGATCCTTGTTCTCACCACCGCCGGTTGCAGCGGCTTCAACAGAAATTCGTCCGCCCCCGACGCGATTCCCGCAATCTCGTTTTCGACGCCCTGCACGCTCGTGATCATCAGGATCGGAATTAGCTGCGTCCGCCGGTCCGATTTCAGATAGCGGCAAAAATCCGGTCCGCTAATCTCCGGCAGGATCAAATCGATAATGATCAGGTTGACCTTGTGCTCCTCAAGCAGTGCCACCGCTTCGGAAGGCTTCTTCGCCTCCAGAATTCGGTACGGCGAGCTCTTCAGCATCGCTTTGAGAAGACGCCTGCTGACGTCCACTTCGTCCAGAATCAGGACAATGGGAGTCTCCGCGGATTCTTCCAAGACCCGATCCCATTGCGGGGGGGTCGTCAACGCGAGTTGGGTGCGGGACAGGTCCACTAGCTTGGGTCCAAGCTGTCTATCGGCTCTTACGCGGCGTCCATATAGGACTCCGCCCTAGAAAGCCCGGGAGGATATGTGCTTACGTCGTCCTACCGGACCCTACCTTTCAGTACCGGAAAATCCTGTAGAATCGACCCTTTTTCTACCTTAGAAATGGTCTTCGTCGGAATGGACCCATAAAAACTCCTGTCGGCGATAGCCCGATTAGGTTGTAAAAGGCAGAAGGCTAGCTGTGTCCTGTTGTGGAAAGGCCACTACGGAGGATCGTTGTATGAAAAATTCAATCTTTCATCTCGCGCTCATCGCATTCTTTCTCACGGCAGCATTGCCTATTCATGCGTCCGCTTATACAGATCCGGGCTCTGGAGCCTTCGTCTACCAGGCCGCCTACGCCGCCGTTCTCGCGGGAACTTTCTACTTCCGAAAAATCCTCGACCGCATCTGGAGCCGGCGCAAATAGAGCGCCTGGATCCTGCCGTGCCATCCGCCTCTCAACACCTAAGGCCTACCTATAAACACGTAGGCGACGAGGAGCCGGGCGCCAGCACGTTTCGCGATCCGGCCGGACGCCTATTCCATCGCGACGGACGTATTCTCCGCGTCGTCTCTGAAGAAGGAACCGCCTGTGCCGATTTCCTCTTCACGTCGCTCGCCCAGCGTTGGTCCAACCAAGGCTCGCTGGTCCGCTCCTGGTGCGTATCCGAGCCGGAACTTGCCAGCCAAGTCCTTGAGCACGAACGGATTCCGTTCCCCGCGTTCCCGTACGAGTGGCCCTCTGAGATGCTCCATGCAGCGGCCGCCCTCACACTCCGGTTCGCTGTCGAATCCCTCGAATCCGGCCACTCCCTCAAAGACGCCACACCGCACAACATCCTGTTCCGCGGTCCGCAGCCGGTTTTCATCGACGCCCTCTCTTTCGAGCCGCGACTGCCCGGCGACGCAACCTGGCTACCCTATGCGCAATTCTTGCGCACCTTCCTGCTCCCTCTCCTTGCCCATAAACACTTCGGAATGCACCTCGGTTCCACCCTGCTTGCCCACCGCGACGGACTAGAGCCCGAAGTCGTATATGGCTGGCTGAGTTGGGCGAAACGCCTAACTCCGCCGTTCCTTAGCGCCGTATCTCTGCCAACCTGGATGGGCCGCAACGAAGTCGCTCCCGCCGCCTATCGACCGCCATCCACCGATCCTGAGCGCGCTACCTACATCTTGAAGTCTCTCCTGAGAGGCCTCGAACGAAGCCTTCATAAGGCCGCCCCGCAACCCGCCAACTCCCGCTGGAGCGGTTACCTCACCAGCACCGCCCTCTACGACCCGGACCAGTTTCACGCCAAAGAAACTTTCGTCCGCGATGCACTCGAAGAATTGAAGCCCCGCTGGGTACTCGACATCGGCTGCAACGAAGGCCACTTCAGCGTCCTCGCCGCCCAGGCAAATGCCTCGGTCGTTGCCATCGATGCCGACCCCGAAGTCGCCGGTCGCACGTGGCGTAGGGCCGTCCAGGACAACCTCGATATCCTACCCCTGGCAGTTGATCTCGCCCGCCCCACGCCCGCCACCGGCTGGCGCAATCGGGAATCGCCTTCGTTTCTCGAACGCGCCCACGGCCGTTTCGACCTCGTACTGGCCTTAGCCGTCCTCCACCACATGCTCGTCACCGAGCGAGTACCCCTTTCCGCCGCCCTGGACCTGCTCGCCGACGTCTCGGCCAAATATGTTCTAGTGGAGTTTGTCTCGCCGGAAGATCCCATGTTTCAACGAATCGTCAGGGGCCGCGCCGACTTGTACCGCCACCTGACAAGGGAACATTTCGAAAGCGAGATCCTGGGCCGCTTTGATGTAGTCCGATCAGCCCGGATTGACGGTTTACATCGATGGCTCTATCTCTTAAAGAAGAAGGATTCCCGGTCCTGAAGCGGCTTCTGGTCTGCTTCTCTCTCGCCAATCTTTTCTTCGTCTCCGCCTGGTACCGCATCCAGGACGTGCAGGCGCCCTTCGCCAATTACTTCCGCGCCAACCCTCCAGACCTCACTGTCCTCAAAGCCACCATAATCGCCGCGCTTCTCCTGACTGCGGCTTTTGCCGTTCTCTCATTTGCCGCCTCGCGCATCCCCCACTACGACCGCCTCTGGGATTGCATTTTCCTCCTCGCCGTCGGACTCGGTCTCGAAGTCACCCGCGTCACCTGGCCCGACTCCTCCCTCGCCGACCACTTCCGCAACGGCGGAGCCATCGGAGCCGAGGCCGCCATCGCCTTCGGCTTCGTCCTCCGCGCGTTTGCCGGAAAGCGGGTCATGGTCGCAGCCGCCGCTCGAATTCTGCTGCTCTTCAATTTCCTATTCCTCGCTCTCAGCGTCCACTTTGTATCCAGTTGGGCAGCCACTCCACCCGCCGTCGAATTCCAGAACGACAAGCCCGCCGCTTCTTCCGGTAAGCCGGGCCGCCGCGTCCTCTGGCTCCTGTTCGATGCAATGGATCAGCGCATGACCTTCGACAGTCGCCTTCCCTCCCTCCACCTGCCCGAGCTCGATCGCTTTCGTGGCCAATCCCTTTGGGCCTCGGCCGCCTATCCGCCCGCGCGCTACACCTCCTATTCCATTCCAGCTCTTTTGACCGGCCGGCTTTTTCAGGAAGCCAATCCCATTGCCCCCGATCAGATCCTGCTGACTCCACGCGGCGGCGGACCCGCCGTCAGTTGGACCTCCCTCCCCACCATCTTCTTCGACGTCCGGAAACTCGGTCTCGACACCCGCGTAACCGGCTGGTATCACCCCTACTGCCGGGTCTTCGGGCAGGAACTCGTCGAATGCACGAGCGAACTCGGCGTAGACTCCCGCAACACTCAGGAATCCTACGCCGCCCACCTCGGCCTCGCCGGAGCCACCCGCTTTGCCCTCATCCAACGCGCCGACGATGTTCTTTCCGCGCTCCACGTAATCGCCGGGCGTCCCTCGGATCTGCGCGCGCAAGCCTTCGCCCAACATCGCCATCAGGAGCAATTTCTCGCCATCCGCAAGCGCGCTCTCGACACCCTCCCTAAATTCACCTCGGGTCTCTATTACATCCACTGGCCGATTCCTCATCCGCCCGGTATCTACAACCGCGCCCGCTCCAGCTTCGACGTCGATCTCGACCGCACCTTTCTCGATAACATCGCTCTCGTCGATCGTACTCTTGGCGAAATCCGTTCGACCATGGAAACCGCCGGAATTTGGGACGACACCACCGTCATCATCACCGCCGACCACGGCTATCGCCCCGAAGTCTGGCAAGGAGCCATCGGCGTCAACCAGGAGATGCGGGAAGCCATCGGAGATTCGAAATCCCTTCGCGTGCCCGTCCTGGTCCGCTTTCCAAAGCAGACCGCGCCCGCCCCCTATGCCGGCGAATTCAACAACGTCCTGCTGCACGATTTCGCTTTGGCCGTCCTCCGCGGTGACGTCGTGACGCCGGAACAGGCATCGCTCTGGCTCGATCAAAATCGGGAGCGCTTTCCCACTAGCCCGCCCCAGCCGATACCATAAGGTTCGAGGCAGTGGCTCCGCATGAACGCGGACCTGCCAACAAAAACACACCTATGCTCCGCCCGGCTCACTCGCGATTCCACGCTCCTGGTCTTTGGCAGAAACTGCTCATCGTCCTGCTGGTCTTCGCAGCCGTCGCTCTTGCCGCCGGACCCGGTTTTCGCAGCCGCGCCCAGTTGGACGAACACTTCCGCAAGCACGGCCGTGAATTCGGACGCGTCTCCCAACAGGAATACCTGAACCTCGCGCAGGAACTTCGCGATGCCCGCCCCGGCGGGACTATCCTAGAAGACGTCCGCAACGACGGAGCCTTCTCCCGCTTCGATCGCCGCAACGGCTACTTCGGTGCCTTCAATCGCGACCGCACCATTCGTACTTTCTTTATTCCCAACGACGGCGAACGCTACTTCCGCCGCCAGATCAATAAGAGTCACTGACCCGCAACATGACCGAACGCGAGATCAAGCTTTTCCTCGAAGACAATGGCTATCCGGCACACGTCGTCAAAGACGGTAAGAAGGGCCTGCTCAAACGCTGGCGGACCTTCGTCGAAGAAGTCGAGCACGGCTACAAGCTCGGCCTCGAAGACTACCGCAACGATCTCGACCTCCGGGCCATCATCGCCGTTGTAAAACTAGACGCCGACGTCGTAGAGTACGACGCGCGTCTCAAAAAGATGCTGGTCCATCCCGACGTCAAAGTCTGGGAAACGCCGGAAGGCAACAAGGCCGCCTTCTGGATCCACGGCTATCCGAAAAACGCCGCCGGTGACCTGCTCGCCGATCTCCGCACCGAAGGCCTGACTAAATAAGTCGAAGTCAGGCCTGCGAAGCCGGCCGGAAAATCCTACAAACCCTCGAGCGCCTTCCAAGCCACGGGCCACGTAAACCGCTCCTCAAACAACGCCCGGCCCGCGTCCCCCAACGCCTTGCGCCGGACCCCATCCAGCAACAACGCCGAAACCGCCGCCGTCATTGCTTGCGCCGAATCTGCGATCAGCAGTTCGACACCATCCCGAGCCCCCAATCCCTCCGCGCCCAACGTCGTCGAAACCACCGCGCGCCCCGCCGCCCATCCCTCCAGAATCTTGAACCGCGTTCCGCTGCCTTCGACGATTGGCACCACGCAGACCTTCGATTCCGCCAACAACGCAACCGCATTCTCCACCGGACCCGTCAGCCGGATGCGCGAATCGCCATCCACCAAGCGCGCAACGCCCAGTGGATTTTTCCCTACCAGCCACCACTCCAACCCTGGATGCGCCGCGCGCAATTTGGGCCAGATCGCGTCATGGAACCACCGCACCGCGCTCTGATTCGGGTGATATTCAAGATTTCCGCTGAACACAATTCGCTCCTGCTCCGCCATCACCGGCCGATCCGCCATCGGCAGCGCGTTCGGATACACAACGACCCGCGCCGCCCCCAAACTACGCGCGCGATCCGCATCTTCTTCGGATGTCACCAGCACGTGATCGAAGCCCGGCAGCCATTTCCGCTCCAACTCGCGATACAGATTCGCGAACCGGCCCAGCATCGCGGACATCGGCCATCGTGACGCGCCCGCGCCCGTTGCATGCAGCTCCGATTCGACGTTGTGAAGATCGAGCACCACGCGATCGCAGAACTCCCGCAGCACGTCCGCGTACGGCGCGCACCAGAAGTGCTCAATCACGCCCAACTCATATCTCTCCCCCCGCAATGAATCGCGAATCGCGCTCTCGAATCCAGCGAATCGATCCACCAGCGATGGCACCCCTCGAATCTGCCGCGATACGTTGCGCCAGGCCCGCGCCGGAGCATGCCGCGCATTCGGCGGAAGTGCCAACGCAACCACCCGCCGCGCAAACCCTACCTCTAACGGCGCAAAGCTGACGACATCCACCGCATACGACGACGCCAGCCATTCGAGCAAAGACGCCGAACGCAATGCGCCTCCGCCCGTCATCGGATACGGCGCCTCCGGTGTCAAAAATAATGCACGCCTGGTCAACGTCATCGTTCGCGCCGGAACCTCCGCACCGCTTCGAGCAAAACTTCGCGGGTGCGCTCCGCGGTCGCTGTCCACGAAAATTCCCCAGCACGCTTTTGCCCAGCCTCGCGCAGTTTCTCCGCACCCGCCGGATCCAAGACCGATCGCATCGCGGCGATCCACGCCCCCACGTCGCTCGCATCCGCATGCAGCGCGGCGCCGCCTGTCACTTCGACTAACGCCGGATCCCTCGACGTAATCACCGGCGCCCCGCACTGCATCGCCTCGATCGCCGGCAATCCGAAGCCTTCATAGAACGAAGGAAATAGAAACGCCGCCGCGCTCGAATACAACGACGGCAACGCTTCTTCGTCTACCTCTCCAGTTACACGAAGACCCTCTTCCGCCGAGAGCTCCGGGAAATCCGCGCGCCGTCGTCCGGCAATCACAAGATCCACCGCGACCGCTTTCCGCAATGCGCGCCACGCCTCAATCACGACCCCGATATTCTTCCGCGGCTCCAGCGTGCCCGTGAACAGAAAATACGGACGCTCAGTCTGCACGCGCGGCATCGGACGAAAATGCTCGCCCGCCGCCAGCGGAACCGCCACCACCCGGTCCGGTGCCAAACGAAATTTCCCAATCACCTCCCGCCGGATCGCCTCCGTCGGTGTCATCACCATCGTCGCCAAGCCCGAACGAAGCAGCAAAGGTGTGCGCCTCCGCACCCGTCCCGCCGTCGAATGCCAGCGCGGATTCCGCCACGGCGACAGATCGTGCAGCATCATCACGCTCGCGCGCAGCGGCAAATAAGGAACAGAGAAATCCGTTCCCAGAAAAACCTCCGCCCGCCGCCGCGACAACTCCTGCCCCAGTCCCCACAGCCACCATTTGCGCTCCGCTGCGGTGCGCGGACCGTCTCCTTTTCTTACGTTGTCCGTCAGCCCGCCCGGAAGCTGGAACCCTTGATCGGTCAACAACCAGTATTCGTCCTCGGCGAATACGCGGCCCATCGCGCGCGCCAGCTCCGCCGTGTATCGCGCCACCCCACCCGTCGAAACGCTTAGCGGCGTCGCATCTAAAGCCGCGATCATCGCTCCGGAACCCGCCATCCGATTGCGGTCGGCATGCTTTCGCCAATATGGAAACGCGCGCGCACTCGACCGATCTTACCTTTATGGCTTTTGGGACGGCGGTTCGCGGAAGCCAGTCTGGCGCAAGCAATCGGTCCTTACCAGCCTTGCGCGAGCAAGCGGTTCTTATAAGATAGGGAAGTCTCATGGATGGGGACAATATGGCCGCGAATCCACTGGATGAATTAAAGCGCCTCGACGAGCAAGTCGACAGGGTTCACGATCTAGCCGATCTCAAACCCATTTACTATCGGCTCGATGAACTTTCAAAAGCGCATGCAGGCGATTTTGAAATTCAACTCGTTGTCGCGGATATCAAGCAGCATCTCGTAAATCACGGCATGAAGCTGAAGGAAGCCGGACAAACCGGTTTCACCGGCGCTCCCTTCGCGCCTCCCCCTCAATCCGGACCCCCAAACTTTCCGCCCGCTGGCGGACCACCGCCCTTCACCGGGCAACCCCCAACCCAGCAGCCTCCGCCCATGTATGGGCTGCCTGCGGAATCCATACCCACCGGAAATCTCCAGACCCACCGGCCGCAAAGCGGACCTCCCTTGCCCGGTGGAACCGACAGCGGACAACGTCAAGGACCTCCATCGATGATGATGGGCGCCGGACCCGCCGGTTCAGGCAGCACCACGCCCACTCCGCCCTACGGACCCCCTTTCACGCCGCCGCAAAATACTTCTCAACAACCCGCGGCCACAAAAGGTGCGCCTCTCAATTGGAAGCGCGCGCTCTGGATCGGCGGACTCGCCGGCTCCCTCCTTTCGATCGCCGCCATCGTCGGCCTCGTCCAGATGGCACGCAAGAAAAACAGCGTCGTCGTCCCTCCGCCTACCAACGAAGTCCAGGTCGAAGTCACCAGCAATCCTCCCGGCGCCTCCGTCCGGATCAACAACGAAGCCCGTTGCACTTCGAACTGCAAGATTTCGCTCGCGCCTGGAAACTATCAGATCACCGCGTTACTCGACGGTTTCGAACCCGCCGCATCCGGAGTCACAGTCGCCGCCGGATCGCCCATCACCGTCAACCTCAACTTCGAGCCGTTGTCGCAAACCATGCGCCTGCTGACCGACCTCGACGCCGGAAAAATCTCCATCGACAACAAACCCCCGGTGGACTTGCAGGAAGGTCAGTTCATTCTCGACAAGGTGGCCCCCGGAACTCACACCGTCAAGCTTTCCGGAAAAGGAACCGAAGCCACCTTCACCTTCGAATCCGTCGCCGGAAAGGCGCCCGTCCTCGGCGGCCCCATTCAAACTAAAAATCTGGTCGGCGTAATCGTTTCCAGCTTCGGCAGCCAGGCGAAAGTCATCAGCAATGCCGGACCCTGGAAGCTCGCCGTCAACGGCCAGGCCCAGGGCGAAGTCTCCCCCGCCGGCCTCGATCTCAAGAACTTCAATCCCGGTGTTCAGGAATTTATCGTCGGCGAAGGCAAGGATCAAAAAACTCTGCGGGAAAGTTTCGGCCCGGCGCCGATGCTCACGGCGTTCTTTAAAACCGATCAGAACGTCGGAACGCTGATCGTCGCCGCCGGCGAGGACAACGTAACCGTCTTCCTGAACGACAAACCGTATCCACGCAAAACTCAGCGCGGCCAGGTCCGCGTCCAGACCCTCGGCAACGTCAATGTCCGCGTCGTCAAGGACGGCTTCCAGAACGAACCCGCCCAGATGGCCACTATCAAGAAAGGCGAAGAGACTCGCCTCGAGTTCAAACTGAAACCGATGCCGCAGGTCAGCGTCCTCCAGCTTCGCGGAGCCGCGCCGGGTACGCAGGTATTTCTTGACCAACGAAATTTGGGCACCGTAGGCGCCGACGGCAACTTCTCGCAAAGCGGAGTCGCGCCGGGCGATCACGCCATCGAACTCCGTCGCGAACAGTTCGCAACCAAGCGCATTACACGGTCCTTCAAGGCCGGCGACACACTCACGCTGACCGGCTCCGATGTGACGCTCTCCGCCGGAGCGGGAACGCTTCGCATCGTTCGCAATCCCGCCGAAGCCGTCGTCAGTTGGCGCAAAGCGGAGGAAACGCAGCAGCACGATGTGCGCGGCAACCAACTCGATCTTCCTCCCGGAGCCTACGTCTTCACCGCCAAGGCGCCGGCCTTCGCCGAGAAAACCGTCAGCATCCAGGTCGCCGCCGGAGAAACCCGCAATCTTGATCTCACCCAGGCCAAGCTCGGCGCGAAACCGGAACAGCCGGTGGCCCGCGCGGGCGGCATGGCTGATTGGGAAGATGCCGCGGCCTGGTCAAAAGACGGCGAAGTCTACACCCGCCGCGGCGGTGGCTTCGTCCTTTTCAAGCTGACTCCCATGAAGGGCGTCGTCACCTTCACCGTACAATTGCTCAAAGGCGGCGGCATGTTCCGCAACAGCCGCATCCGCTGGTTCAGTGATTACGTGGACGCGAAGAACTACGCGCTGTTCGAAATGGACAAGAAGTTCTTCTACGCGAAGGATGTCGTCAACGGCAAAACCACCGAACGCGCCAAAACGCCGCACGACTCGGAAAAGCAAAACGAATTTACAATGCAGATTGAGATTACGCCCGACCGGTTGGTTCACAAGATCCGCGTCGGCGATCAATGGGTAGTTCTCGATTCCTGGAATCAGGGCGGCCGAAACTTTACTGACGGCAAGTTCGG
Source organism: Bryobacterales bacterium (assembly GCA_038210135.1). Taxonomy (GTDB): domain Bacteria; phylum Acidobacteriota; class Terriglobia; order Bryobacterales; family Bryobacteraceae; genus JBBQWZ01. The sequence goes on along the minus strand of JBBQWZ010000001.1, from coordinate 18,048 downwards.
ATTCCAGGTGCAAGGCAGCGACGAAATCGCAATCAGTAATTTCCGGTTCACGCCGCGATAAGCAGATGGAAAGCGTCAGGAGACACGCCATGAACAAGCAAGAGATTTTGCTCGCGCAAAAAGAATATCTTTTCCCCGCGGTTTTTAACTATTTTTCCGAGCCGCTGGTGGTCACCAGCGCCAAGGACCAATTCGTCTACGACATCGATGGCAACAAGTACCTCGATTTCTTTGGCGGCATCGTGACAGTCGGCGTCGGCCACTGCAACGAGCAGGTGAACGCGAAAGTTCACGCGCAGATGGACAAGCTGCAGCATGTCTCTACCGTCTTCGCCACCGAACCACAACTGCAGTTGGCAAAACGTATCGCCGGAATTACTCCCGGCGGCGCGCTCACCAAATCGTTCTTTACCAACAGCGGCACCGAAGCCAATGAGGTCGCCATCCTCGCCGCCCGCTGTTACACCGGCTCACACGAAGTCATCGCGCTCCGGCATAGTTACCACGGACGTTCCGCGCTTGCCATGGCCGCCACCGGACAGTCCACCTGGCGCCTCGGCGGCGCCGCCCCGTCGGGGTTCGTCCACGCCCACAACGCCTACTGCTATCGTTGCCCCTTCGGATTGACCTATCCAACATGCAACGTGCAGTGCGCGCGCGACACCGAGGAACTGGTCCGCACGGCAACCTCCGGACGCGTCGCCGCCTTCATCGCCGAACCCATTCAAGGCGTCGGCGGCTTCATCACACCACCTAAGGAATATTTCGAAATCGTTGCCGGCATCATTCGCAAAGCCGGCGGCCTGTTCATCAGCGATGAAGTGCAGACCGGCTGGGGCCGCACCGGCGGAAAATGGTTCGGCATCGAGCATTGGGGCGTCACGCCGGACATCATGACCGGCGCCAAGAGCCTCGGCAACGGAATGCCCATCGGCATGACCGTCGCCCGCCCCGAGGTTGCCGACGGATTGCGCGGCGTCACCATCTCAACCTTCGGCGGAAGCCCCGTTACCACCACGGCGGCGAAAGCCGTCATCGATTACATCGACGAACAAAACCTCATGATCAACTGCGCCGAGGTCGGCGCCTACCTGCGCAATAAGCTCGAAGAAATGAAAAGCAAATTCCCGCTGATCGGCGACGTTCGCGGCATGGGCCTCATGCAAACCATCGAGCTCGTTGAAGATCGCGAGACCAAAGTTCCCGCCGCCGCCGCCACCAACGCCGTTATGGAAGCCGCGCGCGACAACCGCCTCCTCGTCGGCAAAGGCGGAACGTACGGAAACTGCGTCCGCATTTCCCCGCCGATGAATATTTCAAAGAGCGACGTGGACGATTTCGCCCTTCGTCTCGATGCCAGCCTCGCCAAAGTTTCGCAGGCGATGTTCGCCGGAGTAGGTCGCTAAAATGGAAGAACGCCAGTTTTATCGGGAATCCGAAACCACCAAGCCGATCACGCTGAATTGCCCGTTCTGCCGCACTGCCGACGCCTACGATTTGAAGTGGATCGTCCGCAAAAAAATCGATCGCCTTCCTGGTCACGCCGACGAACGCGATCGGGCAAAGTTCGCAAAGTTCTTGAGCTATATGGTTCTCGTGGACGACAAGGCGAACTGCAAAAATCTCCGCTGCCGCAAACGCTTCGATATATCCGGAGTCAAAACAACCGCCTTCATCTAGAACGAGGCGCAGCCGGACGCCGCTGACAGCGATTCAGCGCGTTTGCGTCGCAGCACCCGCCCGAGAGGCGCGACCGTCAGGGTCGCGCTCACCAAATTCCGCACAACCTCGGTTTGAACCCCGACCATAAGGGAGGGGACCTCAATTCCGCGAAACAACCACCGTCCGCCAAGCCGTGTTTCCCGCCAGGTCCGTCGCCTGAATCTTGACGTTGTTCGCACCCGGAACAATCGGAATCGACGCCGTCCACGAGGTCGTACCCGACGCCATACCCGATTTTCCGGTGTTCGTAGACCACGACACGCTCGCGATCCCCACGGTGTCCGTGGCCCGGCCTGAAAATACCAGCGTCGACGCGGACGTATAGAAATACGTCGAAGCCGGCGTCGTCACGGTAATCGATGGCGGAGTCTTGTCCGGCGGACCCGCCGCCGCCGTATACGTGACGCGGATCCCCTTCTCCGCAAACGCCCCGAGCCGCGCCGTCGCCCGGACCGTGAACGTCGTATCGCCCGGCAACAACGTCAAAGCGCCAATGGTCCACGCCGCCGTCCCCGACGCCGTTCCAGACCCGCCTCGAGAGCTACTCCAGTCCACGCGCGCGATCCCCGAAGAATCCGCCGCCGTGCCCGACAGAACCAGCGCCGCGGAGTTTGTCGAATACGCCCCCGCCGCCGTCGGCCCTGTGATCTGCAACGTCACCGGCGCCGGTGTCGGCGCAACCGCGATGCGTGTCACCACCACCGTACTCGACACCGATCGCTGTTGTGCATCGGTCGCCGTCAGCGTGATCGTGTTTACTCCCAATTGCAAACTCACGACCGCCGTCCACGCCGCCGACCCAGTCCCTACTCCGCTGTCTCCGCGGTCCGTGCTCCAGCGGACCCCCAACGGAGCCAAGCCTCCCACCACGCTCCCCGTCAGAGTAACGGTCGCGCCGGAGGTTTCGGGCGCCGTCGGCGTGATCGTCATCACCGGAGCCTGCGTGCCCGGGGGCGCATACAAAGTCAAGATCGCTCCGACATCTTCCGCCGTCAAATTCGTCGCCATCCGGTAATACGGATACATTACCGAACCCGGCTTGTCCGAATGCGCCAGCCCCAACGCGTGCCCTAACTCATGCAGCGCCACGCTGTACAAATCGATATCCGATTGAATCCGCCACCGTTCCGCATCGTCAAAATGCATATCGCCCGCCAACGGCTCCGGATTGGGAGGCGCCGGATAGAACGTGTGCGCCAATACATTCGAAGGACCGTCGAACGGAAATCCATCGCCATGATTCCCGGTCGCAAATAAAATATTGATCGTCTTACTTCCCGCGGCGTTGGTCCCCGGCACGAACGCCACATTCGCCACGCGCGACCATTCGTCCAGCGCGCGCCGGATCTCCGCCTTCACCGAATCCCACGGCTGCTGCGTCGTCAGCGGCCCGAATACATATCGAATCTGCGCCGACCCCAACCCCGGACCATCCCAGCCTTCTCCCACCCGCGCAATGTATTGCCCCACCGTACCCGCCGTCGTTAACGCGCCGGCGCAGGCTTGCGTCGGCTGCCCTCCCGCCAAGGCATCGGATGCCGGAAAGATATAAGCCACTTCGTCCCACTCCGACATCGCGACAATAAAATCCACGGTCGTATGCACCAGCAAATGGTGCGGATCCAAATCCGCGTGATCCCGCAGTTCGATCCCCGCCGCCAACACTGCCTCCCGCGCGGAGCTCATCGAAATATCACCGTGGAACGCCACGACGAAGTCGAACGCATCAAGCCGCATCCCCGTTAGCGGCTGCTCGATCATCGGGCTGATCTTGTCATCCGCCCCCAGCGCTCCGCTCCAACGCACCCCTAACCCTTCGAGGTTCAAATCCTCCGGTCCGGAAATAAGAAATGAATTGTCGGGAACATAATCGATCACCGTCACGCCGCGCTCCGCCAGCACGAGTCGAGTATCGTCACCCGGAAATCCCTCGAACTGGATCAGCCGATGCACCCGGTCTCCTGGCGTAAATCGCTGCGACGACTGCCGCTGCGCCTCCATCGGTCCCTGCGGGTCCGCCTGAACCGGATCCACCGTTCGAGTCTTTAAATAAATATAAGGTTGCCCCAAGCCGATCCCGGCGAAGAACGCCAAACAGGCCACCGCACTCGCTGCTTGCTTCACTCTGCTCTCATCGACCCGATGAGAACATTCCGCCCAGAACCGCACCACTTAATTAGCGCGCTGCACTCAGATTGCGCCCGGTACTATGCAGTTTCGGCCTACGATTTCGTTGCTCGCCCTACTGTGTTCCGCCTACTGCTCCGCGGCAGACCCGGTATACACTATCGCCACCTTCGCGGGATCCCCCTCCGTCGGCGACGGCGGACTTGCTACCCTTGCCGTCCTCACCACCGTCCAAGCCCTGGCCCTTGACGCCTCCGGCAACCTCTATATCAGCGACACCGACGCCCATCGCGTTCGCCGTGTCTCACCCGACGGAATCATCCGGACCATTGCCGGAACCGGCATCCCAGGCTTCTCCGGCGACGGCGGACCTGCCGATCGCGCCCAGCTCCGCAGTCCCTACGGACTCGCCTTCGATTGGCGCGGCAACTTCTATATCGCCGACTTGGGTAACGCCCGCATCCGCAAAATCACGCCTGACGGAATCATCCAGACCATCGCCGGTGGCGGCACCGAACCGCCCGCCGACGGCATCTCCGCGCTCACCGCGAAATTTGAAGCTCCCCGTAACCTCGTCGTCGACGGCGACCTCGGAGTCGTCTTCTCCGACTTCTCCGGCCATCGCATCTATCGCGTTAGTTCCTACGGCGTCCTCACCATCGTCGCCGGCAATGGCCGCGCGGGAGCCTCCCCGGATGGCACTCCCGCCCGTCAGGCTTCGCTCGCCTATCCCACCGCCCTCGCCTTCGACGTCTACGGCGGACTCTATATCTGCGATAGCCAAAATCGCGCCGTCAAGCGCCTGCAGAACGACTCCGTGCGGACCGTCGCCCAAGCCGCCGCGCCCACCGGACTCAGCTTCGATGCTGCCGGAAACCTCTACGTCGCCGACGCCGGTGGCGGCCAGGTCCTGCGTCTCCAGCCCTCGGGCACCGTCGGCGGATTGCAGATCGTTGCCCGCGATGTCGCCGCCCTGCCCAACGGCATCCTCTATCTCGCCCAGGGAAATATCATCCAGCGCCGCACCACCGCCGGTGTCCTGAACGTCGTCGCCGGCGGCGGCGACTCCGCAACTGGCGACAACGGGCCCGCCCTCGACGCCCGCCTGCGCTCCCCCGCCGGACTCGCTCGCGATGCGCAAGGCAATCTCTACCTCGCTGATCGCGCCAATAACCGCATCCGCCGCATCGCGCCCGATGGCACCATCACCACCCTCGCCGCCGGACCCTTACAGTCGCCGTCGTCCGTCGCCGTCGATCCCACCGGCCGCCGCCTCTACATTGCCGATACGCTCAACCACCGCGTCCAACAAATCGACGTCGATTCGAGTGGAAGCCCCTCCGTGCTCACCATTGCCGGAACCGGAGCCGCAGGCTTCTCCGGCGACAATGGACCCGCTATTTCCGCAAAGCTCGATTCGCCCGGCTTCATAGCACTCGCCCCGGACGGCACCCTCTACATCGCCGATACCGCCAACGGCCGCATCCGCCAGCTACGCAATGGAACTATTCGGACTCTCGTCAGCGCACTTCCGCAGCCTCGCGGACTCGCCTTCGATCCCTCCGGGAATCTCTATATTGCGACCACAGCTTCGCGTTTAAGCCGTCTCACCACCGATGGAAATATCGCCCTCTGGCCCCCCGAGGAAACCTCGTTCAATGGCGCCCGTGGCGTAGCCGTCGATGAGAACGGCGACGTCCTGGTCGCCGACACCGGCAATCACCGCATCCGCCACATCACCGCCGACAACCGCACTCCCTCTATAAATGGCCGCGTCCTGACCATCGCGGGCCTAACCACGCCCAGCTTCAGCGGCGACAACGGACCCGCCCTCGACGCGCAACTGAACAGCCCCTTCGACGTCCTTGCGGGGCCCGGCGATTCGATCTGGATTGCCGACTCCGAAAACAATCGCATCCGCATCCTGACGCCCGGCGTCCAAGGGCCGGCCTTCGAAGAAATCCGCAGCCTGACTGCGCTCAACTCCGCCAGCCTCGTAACCGGTCCTCTCTCGCCCGGCGAACTCGTCGCGCTCCCCGGGTTGCCACCCGACGCGACCGCCTGGATCAATGGAATCGAGGCCGCCGTCCTTCGCGGAACCGGTTCATGGATCGTGATTCCGCGCGATCTCGCTGGCGACACCGCTCGCCTCGAAACCCGCTCGCCCGACGGAACTCCCCTCGCTTCCGTAACGCTTCCAGTTGCCCTCGTCACGCCCGCGATCTTCACCCAACCCAATCAAACCGATGCCGCCGCCATCAATCCCGACGGCACCCCCAACACCCCCGCCAACGGAGCCATCCGTGCCACCATCATCACGCTCTACGCCACCGGCCTGGGCAAAGTGGATGACCAACAAAATCCAACCGCGCCCATTCGCATTGCCATGAATGGACTCGATGCCGAAATCCTGTTCTGCGGCCCCGCCCCCGGTGCCCCCGCCATCCAACAAATCAACGTCCGGATCCCCAACGGCTTCTACCCATCCGGTTCCGTCCCAGTCATCCTCTACGCCGCCGATATCCAGTCTCCCAAGGTCAACATCTACGTCCGCTAAAGCTGCAACCAGCCGCCAGCCCAAGCCAGCCGACGCGCTCACTACATCCACCGCGCGCCACTGAACCCGGAGCGTCAGCGACGGGACTCAAAAGTATTACCGGTAACGGTTCACCAAGCCTCCGCAATCCATCGAACCGCGCACGGAGCGGCACGAAGTGCCGCAAGAGTAACCGCCCAACGAGTTTTTCGTCCGAGCTTAAGCAAAAGCAAGATCAAACAAATCCGAGCCGCGCCCAGGGCGCTCCACTAGGAGCGCGCCGGAAGCGGACGCATCCGTCGCTCGTCCGAACCACACCAACGAATTTCTGGTAGTGTCCTAAATTTTAGGACACCAACTCCCTTAATTCCCCACATTTGCTACGTTAAATTCTAATGTCCAATACGCTCGACGAACTTCGCCGCCGCCACGCCGCCGCCGAAGCCGGTGGCGGACCCGAACGCCAGCAGCGCCAACACAAAGAAGGCAAGCTCTCCGCGCGCGAACGCGTCGAACTCCTCCTCGACGAAGGCTCCTTCGAGGAAATGGACAAGCTCGTCCGCCATCGCTGCCGCGACTTCGGTATGGACGAACAGGTCATCGATGGCGATGGCTTTATCACCGGCTACGGCCGCATCCACGGGCGTCCGGCGTACGTATTCGCCCAGGATTTCACCGTCTTCGGTGGATCCCTATCTGAAACCAACGCCCTAAAAATCGTCAAGCTCATGGACCTCGCCGTCAAAACCGGCACCCCCGTCATCGGCCTCAACGATTCCGGCGGAGCCCGTATTCAGGAAGGCGTCGTCTCCCTCGCCGGCTACGCCGACATCTTCCTTCGCAACGTCCTCTCGAGCGGAGTCGTCCCGCAAATCTCCGCCATCATGGGACCCTGCGCCGGCGGAGCCGTCTACTCCCCCGCCATCACCGACTTCATCTTCATGGTCGACAAGACCAGCTACATGTTCGTCACCGGACCCGACGTCATCAAGACCGTCACCCACGAGGACGTCACCAAGGAAAAACTCGGCGGCGCCATGACCCACAACGCGACCTCCGGAGTCGCCCACTTTCTCGCGCACGGCGACGCCGACTGCCTGCGCATGATCCGCGAGCTGATGACGTATCTTCCGCAGAACAACCAGGACGATCCCCCTCGCGTCCCCACCAACGATTCCGCCACCCGCATGGATCCTAAACTCGATACCGTCGTCCCGCCCGAATCCAACCTGCCTTACGACATCAAGGACGTCATCCATATGATCGTGGACGACGCCCGTTTCTTCGAGGTCCAGGAACACTTCGCCCGCAACATCGTCGTCGGCTTCGCCCGCATGGACGGCCGCACCGTCGGCATCGTCGCCAACCAACCCGCCTTCCTCGCCGGCTGCCTCGATATCAACTCATCGACCAAGGGCGCGCGATTCGTACGATTCTGTGACGCCTTCAATATCCCGATCCTGACTTTTGAAGACGTCCCCGGATTCCTCCCTGGAACCGAACAGGAATTCGGCGGCATCATCCGCCATGGCGCGAAGCTGCTCTACGCCTACGCCGAAGCCACCGTCCCCAAAATCACCATCATCACCCGCAAAGCCTACGGAGGAGCCTATTGCGTCATGGGCTCCAAGCACCTCCGCACCGACATCAACTTCGCCTGGCCCACCGCCGAAATCGCCGTCATGGGAGCCGAAGGCGCCGTCAACATCGTCTACCGCCGCGAAATCAACGGAGCCGCCGACCACGACGCCGCCCGCAAAGAGAAAATCGCCGAATTCCGCGACCGCTTCGCCACCCCCTTCGTCGCCGCCGAGCGAGGCTATATCGACGACGTCATCGAGCCCCATGAAACCCGCCCCAAGGTAATCAACGCCCTCCGCATGCTCGAAACCAAGGTGGATACCATGCCCAGAAAAAAGCACGGCAACATCCCGCTGTAACGCGATCCAGTCCCTATCCATCGGAAGGCCATCCTTCACCCGCGCACCTCGCGGGCTTGTACCCGAGCGTAGGCGAGCGGACCACGATCACTTTCTTGGTGTTGACATTCGACAACAAGGCGAGTATAATTGGTGTAGTTAATCGACACCATGAAGCCCAAGCCCCATCTCGAAATTCTTCAGGGCACCCTCGACCTGCTCATCCTGCGGACCCTCCGTGTGGAACCCCTGCACGGCTGGGCCGTCTCCGAACGCATCCAGCAAGTCTCCGACGATGTCCTGCAAGTCAATCAAGGGTCGCTCTATCCCGCGATGCATCGCCTGGAACACCGTGGCTGGATTGAAGCCGAATGGAAGACCTCGCAACTCGGCCGCCGCGCACGCTTCTATCGCCTCACCGCCGCCGGGCGCAAGCAGTTGGAACTCGAGTCTGAGAACTGGGATCGCCTGACTACCGCCATCGGAAAAATCATGAGGCTGGCGTGACATGAACTGGCGCGACATCTCTCTCCGAATCCGCGCCGTCCTGTTCCGCAAACAATTCGAGCAGGACCTCGAAGACGAACTCGCCTCGCACTTCGAGATGCAAACTCGAAAAAACCTCGCCCAAGGCATGGACGCCGCCGAAGCCAAACGCCAGGCCGCGATTCAATTCGGCGGAAGAGCTCGAGTCAGCGAAGAATGCCGCGACGCCCGCGGCGTCCACTGGATCACGACGCTGTTCCAGGATGCCGTCTACGCCGCGCGAGGACTCCGCCGCTCCCCCATCTTCGCGGCCACTGCGGTCGCCACCATCGCCCTGGGCCTCGGTCTCGACACCGCGCTCTTCACGGTTTTTAATGCGTACTACTTCGCGCCCGTCAACGTGCGCGATCCACACTCGCTCTACGACATCTCATGGCGAGACCGTGCCGGCGGCTTCCATGGCTATGCGTGGCCCGAATACCAGGAGTTCCTGAGCCAGAATCCCCCGTTCTCAGAAGTCACGGCCTACCAGGGCGCCGAAGTCCGCTTGAACGGCCGCGCAGCATATGGCCTCCTGGTCACCGCAGAATATTTCGCGATGTTGGGAGGCCATGCTTCGCTCGGGCGTACCCTACTTCCCGAAGATGCCCCCGGAAACGAAATCGTCCTCAGTCACCTTGCTTGGCAGAACCGCTTTGGCTCCGACCCGGCGATGGTCGGCAAAACGCTTCTCCTACACGGCCGCACGTTTCGCGTGCTCGGCATCGCGCAGGCCGGATTTCGCGGTCTCGGAGCCAGGCCGGTCGATTTTTGGGTGCCGCTCACGGCCGCGGCACAGATTAACGGCCGGCAGCCCGATCTCTTCGGACCGCAGCACCCGCGATCGCTCACGATCATCGCGCGCCTCAAGCCGGAGTACGGCTCTTCGCAATCCGAAGCCGCCGCCACTCTGTGGATCCGCCGCCTCACCGCTGGCGACCCGGACAGCGAAAAAGCAGTGCAGGCGGTGCTCACCTCCGTCGCCACCTACAAACCCTGGAAGCCCTCGAACACTCTGACCTTTGCCCCGATTCTCGTGGCCTTCTCGCTCGTCCTCCTCCTCGGATGCGCCAACGTCGCGAACATGATGCTGGCCCGCGCGCTCTCGCGCCAGCGGGAATTGGGAATTCGCGTTTCGCTCGGCGCCTCTCGCGCGCGCTTGATTCGCCAATTGCTGACCGAAAGCGCCGTTCTCGCGCTGCCCGCCGCTGCCGCTGGCTTTGCCGCCTCGCAATTCCTCATCTGGATTTCGATCCACGTGCTCTATGCCACCCTGCCGCCGGGCATTGCCGGGTTCGCCGAAAAGCTGCCGGAATTGTCGCCCGACCTGCGCGTCTTCGGATACAACTTGGCCATCGCTCTGGCCTCAGCCGTACTCTTTGGCCTTGCTCCCGCTCTGCGGGCGACCCGCAAAGACGTGATCCAGGCAGTGCAGGGCGATATCGCCACCGCGTTCGGTCCTTCGCGGCTCCGCAACCTGCTCGTCGTCGCGCAAGTCACCGTCTGCGCCCTGCTCTTGATTACCACCGGAGTCCTCCTCCGCGGAGTCCTCCGCGCCGAAGACCTCTCCACTTCGCTCAGTAAACGCGAAACCATCGAGATCGTTCCCGACGAGGATTTTCGCGCTCGAACCCTCGATCGTGTCTCCCGCGACCCCGCCGTCGACCTTCTCGCCGCCGCTCTGACTTCCCCGGTTGCAAGGCCCTTCTTCCTCACCGTGCGCGCTCAGGACGGCGGAGCGCTTCTCAAGATGTCCGTCAATAGCGTCTCGCCCGAATATTTCACGCTCTTCGATCTGCCCGTCCTCCGAGGCCGAAATTTCACACGCGAAGAAGCGCGCGCGGCGGACCCCGTCGTCATCGTCAGTCACACCGCGGCGCAACGCCTCTGGCCGAATCAAGATCCTGTCGGACGTTCTCTGCGCCTCGTTCCCGACAGCGCAACCAGCCCACGCTTCCGAACCTTTCCCACCGCGCGCGTCATTGGAGTCTCACGCGACGACCTCAGCCGCTGGATCACCGACGGCGAGGAACGAACTCTTATTTACTTTCCGTCCACTGCGCAGGCCGCCGGCAATGTGTTGTTCGCGGGCGTGCGCAGCGATGTCGAAACAGCCCGCCGCTCGCTCGATGCCGGCCTGGCCGCGATCGACCCCAGCGCCGCCGTCACGCAAAGATTCCAGGTCCGCGACTTTGCCGCCGAAGAGGGCTATACGTTCCGGCTGGCGTACTGGGCGACTTCCGCCATCGGTCTGTTGGCTCTGCTCCTCACTCTCACCGGAATCTACGGCGTGGTCGCCTTCCTCGTCTCGCAGCGAAAGAAAGAGATCGGAATCCGGATGGCGCTCGGCGCCACCAGCGGCGCCATCTCCGGACTCATCGTGAAACAATCGATGCGCCTGGCGTTGATCGGCACGGCATCTGGTGCCGCGCTGGCACTCGGTGTTTCGAAAGCGTTGTCGTCGAGCCTGGTCATCATCAACACGTTCGACGCACTCACATACCTCGCCGGAGTTCTGCTGGTTCTCGCTGCCTGCGCCTTCGCCGCCTACTTTCCCACCCGTCGCGCAACCCGAATCGACCCCGTCGCTTCCCTCCGCTATGACTAGCCGAAAAAATCGGCGCCTTTCAAAAAACACCACCCCATATCCGCTGTAACCGAACTCCACCCGTATCCATCTGAAAGCTATCCGTTTACCGGCGCATCCTCCCTGGCTTAAACTCCGAGCGTAAGTAAGGGGACCTTCGAGGCCGGCCAAGCGAGACTTTCCTCCGGCCAAGGTAAACCAAATCAATGCAAACCCGTTCAGATCGGTAAGATGGGCGTGATGGCGGACCACCTCCCGGCTCGGTTGGCAGCACTCGCCGACTCGCGCGAGTTCGGAGCCTGGATGGTCGTCGAGCAGCGCCGCGTCTTCCTGCTCTGTCTCCGCTTCCTAAACGATCGCGACGAAGCCGACTCCGCCACCCAGGACGCGTTTCTCAAAGCCTTCCAGGCCCTGCGCCGTATTGGCCAGCCGGAAATCGACGATCCCTCGAAGTGGATCACGCGCATCGCCGTCAATACCTGCCTCGACCGTTTGCGTTCGAAAAAATGGCAGATCTGGCGTCGCCGACCCGCTCCTGAAGACGAAGTCAAGATGCTCGACATGACCCCGGAACTCGCTCCCAACGCCGAACAACGCATGTTCGCTAGCGAGATCCGCCGCCGTCTGTCAGAAGCCCTCGAAGTTCTGTCGGTTCGCCAAAAGGCGGTCTTCACCTTGCGGCATTATGAAGATTTGAGCCTGGAAGAAATTGCGGATACTCTGGGATTAGACGTGGGTACTGTGAAGGCCCACATGTTCCGGGCCGTGTCGAAATTGCGAGTGCAGTTGAAGGATCTTTACTCGGGAGTGCTCGAGCAGAACGGGCCGAAAGCCAAAGCGGCAACCACCAAAGAGGAATCGACTGGCGCGGAGTCAGTATGAAGCAGCGGCACGACGGTATCGGAGTTACGAAGTCGGAGTCAACTATGAAGCAGCAGCATTGGACCAGCGATCAATTATTGGACAAGCTCTACGGCATCTCCAATGCCGAGGCCGCCGCTGAATCCCATCTCGGATCCTGCGCCGACTGCTCGGCTCGCTGGGACCGCCTCACCATGCAGCGCGTCGCCATCGTCGAACCCCCTGCCGTCTCTAACGATTTTCTCGCCGCCCAGCGCCGCTCCATCTACGCTCGGATGGACCAGAAACCGCCGCTGTGGTGGCACTCGCTGTTCTCGCAAAAAGGGTTCGCGGCTTCGGCCGCGGCTGTGCTCGTGATCGTGGGTGGATTGGCGTTTTTCCGGTCCGGGCCGGTGCCGCTGACACACCCCACGGTCGCGTCGCCGCAGCAGGAAGTTTCAGACACCCAGTTCTTCGCCGAAATGTCTCGCCTCGAGCAATCCTCGATGCCGCAAGCCGTATCACCCATTAAAGCCTTGTTCGTGCAGGATAAGGTACAAGATAAGGAAGAGACTAAAAACTAATTCCCGGCCCAGGAATTCGTCCTTCGTCGCCCCCCAAATGCCGCGCATCGCTCTCATCGCCGCTCTCGTTGTCGCTCCCGCCCTCCTGCTCGCGCAGGGTCCCGGCGGCGGACCTCCCCAGCAAGGCGACCGCGGACGCGGCGGCTTCCGTCCTCCCCAAGGCGGCGGATTCGCCTGGTGGGATTCGCCCATCGCAGCCGACTTGAATCTTTCCGACCAGCAGCAAGCGCAGATTCGCACCCACACCCGCGAATTCCGCAATCGCCTCTTCGATGCCAGCAACGCCGTAAAGAAAGCCGAAGCCGAACTCGAAGACATCATGAACGAGGAGAACGTCGATCAGAAACGCGCCTCCGATGCCATCGAGAAGGTGGCTAGCGCGCGCGCAGAAATGACGCGCTCCGTTTCTCTCATGAGCTTGCGCCTTCGCAGCGTCCTTACTTATCAGCAGTGGCAGGAACTGCAGAAACGCGCTCCCCAGCATCCTGGCGGAATGGGTCCTGGCGGTCGTGATGGTGGCCGCGAAGGCCGCGATGGGAACAAGATGCGGAAGGGCCGCCCGAACGATCCGCCTCCCCCACAGAATAAGCCCGACGACCTGCTTCCCTGATCCCCGGCACATCCACCACGCGTAACGCCACCGGACTCTGCTCCACCGCCCACACCAGCGCCTTCGTCATCTCGTCGATCGTCACCGTACCCAGCCGCAGCGCCGATTCCCTGCTCCGCCCCCACGCTTCGAACAATCGATACAACGGCGATAACGCCTGCGGCCAGCGATGCCCCGGACCCACCACGTACCACGGCCGCAGAATCGTCCGCGCCAATCCAAACGTGTCGAGAATTGACTCGCACTCCCGCCGCACCCGGATGTACGCCTTCATCACCGGAGCCGGATGCGCCACGCTCACATACACGAAGTGCCCCGCCTCCGCCCGCGCCGTCGCAATCGCCGACGCCCGTAGTGACGCCAAATCCACCGCTCGGAATTCCCGCTCCTTCCACGGAGCCGGATGCGCCACGCCCGTCAAATGCACGAACACCGCCCCCGCCGGAACCGCCCCAACAAACGACTCCGCATCGAACACGTCCGCCACGAAGATCTTCGCGCCCGCCGGCACCTTTCCCTCCGATCCCGCCCGCACCAACGCCGTCACGTCATGGCCTCGAGCAATCAACTCCGCGATCAGCCGCCGCCCCATATATCCCGTCCCCCCGCTTACCACCACCCGCAAGCGCCGCCCCATTTCGCTAGCGCACACTTCATCGGCGTTTTCGCTTATAGCCCCGCCCGTCAGGGCGGGGATGCCGCCACCACCCCCTCCGCAAACCCCACCTTCTCCCGCCAATGACTTTTGCGCGTCCATTTGTCAAACTTACGGAACCAGCCGTCAAACGGATTCTTAAAGAACTTTGAGGCCCCGGCCTCCGTAAGGAACACCATGCGCCCGATCCTCATCCTGCTCGCCGCCCTCAACCTCCACGCCGCCGAAAATTGGACCCACTACGGAGCCGACGCCGCCGGAACCCACTACTCCACTCTCAAGCAAATCGACCGCAAAAACGTCGCCAAGCTCAAGCTCGCCTGGGAATACCACACCAACGATCTGGCCGAACCCGGCCGTACCCTTCGCAACGCCGCCTTCGAAGCGACTCCGATCCTGATCGATGGAACCCTCTACTTCACCACCGCACACAACAAAGCCATCGCTCTCGACGCCGCCACCGGCAAAGAGAAATGGACCTACGATCCGAAAATCGATCGCCAAAAAGGCTACTCCGAAGTCACCTCTCGCGGAGTCTCCTTCTGGCGCGATCCGAAAGGCGGCGGACGCATCTTCTTCGGCACGATCGACGCCCGCCTGATCGCGCTCGATGCCGCCACCGGCAAGCTCTGTCCCGACTTCGGCAAAGGCGGCATCATCGATCTCGGCGAAAGCCTCGGCGGCATCCGCTTCCCCGGCGACTATCAGGTCACCTCTCCGCCCGCCATCGTGGGTGACGTCCTCATCACCGGATCCTCCATCGGCGACAACGGCAATGCCGCCATGGATCGCGGCACCGTCCGCGGCTTCGACGTCCGCACTGGCAAAGTCCTCTGGAGTTGGGATCCCATCCCCGCCCTCAAAGAGTCCGGAGCCGCCAATGCCTGGAGCGTTCTCTCCGCCGACATCGAGCGCGGACTCGTCTTCATCCCCACCGGCAGCGCCAGCCCCGACTTCTTCGGCGGCCTCCGCAAAGGCGATAACAAGTGGGCCAACTCCGTCGTCGCGCTGAAAGCCAAGACCGGAGAGTTCGTCTGGGGCTACCAGGTCGTGCGCCACGATCTCTGGGATTACGACGTCGCCGCGCAGCCCGTCCTCATTACATGGAAAGGCAAACCCGCCGTCGCGGTCACCACGAAAATGGGCTTCGTCTTCGTCCTCGACCGCTTAACCGGCAAGCCGCTTCTCCCCGTCGAAGAGCGCCGCGTTCCGCCGAGCACCGTCCCCGGCGAAGAGGCCTCCGCCACCCAGCCGATCCCTTTCAGCGATCCGCTCGTCCCCCAAAGCCTGAAGCCCGAAGACGCTTTCGGAGTCACTCCCGAAGCCAAAAAGTGGTGCGAAGACAAGATCCGCTCGCTCCACTCCGAAGGCCTTTACACCCCCATCGGACTCCGCCCCACGCTCGCCATTCCAGGCAACGCGGGAGGCTCCCCCTGGGGCGGACCCGCCTACGATCCTGAGCGCGGCTACCTGATCGCCAACACCAATAATGTGCCTTTCGAAATCGAGTTGATCCCGCGCGAAGACTTCAACAAGCGCCGCCAGGCTGCCGCCGACAATCGCCTCGACGGCGAATTTGGCACCCAGCGCGGAACACCCTACGGCATGTACCGCACGCCACTCCGCCACCCAAGCGGCACCCTCTGCGGACCCACCCCCTGGGGTGCCATCGCCGTAGTGGACCTAGCAACCGGCAAGAAGAAATGGCAGGTCCCCCTCGGCACCATGATCCCCGGCATGATGACCGGAACTCCGCTCATGGGCGGCCCCATGGTCACCGCCGGAGGCCTCATCTTCGTCGGAGCCGCCATGGACAACAAGCTCCGCGCCTTCGACGTGGAAACCGGCAAAGAGCTCTGGTACGCCGACCTACCCGCCGGAGGCCAGGCCACGCCCATGACCTTCACCGCCAACGGAAAGCAGTACGTCCTCATAGCCGCCGGAGGCCACGGCAAACTGAAAACCAAACAAGGCGACAGCGTAGTAGCCTACGCCCTCGAACCATAACCTAGCAAGGCTCCGGCCTGTAGACGAAAGTGGCATAGGCCTCCGGCCTGTGCATAACTCCCAAAGTCGGCCTGAACCCGAAGCGTAAGCGACAGGACTTGAAATCACAAACGCATCTGGTGCGTCGCGAAGCGCAAGAAGCATCGTCTGATTCAAACGTGCAGGTTGCCCTCCCGCCGCTTTAGCGTTGGCAGGACCTTGATCGCCGGACTGCTCTAATTGGGATCTTCTCGGCATTAGCGCCTTCAAAGACTTGCCGACTTCTCTCGTTTCCAGTTACGACTCTCAATGACTCGATCAATGCGTTGCTAGAAAGTCGACTGGGACAAACTGGTAGTGATAGCGGCCGCGAAAATTATTGATGTGGCTATGAGTCGTTAGTTCTAGGCCTAGGCCATCTGCTTGAACGGTGCCTTGGAATTCAACGTTTCCACTCTGAGAGGTAGATAGGAACGCGATCGTTTTCCCCTCGCTCGTCACTTGCCCAACTCCAGAATATTGGTGTCCTTTCGCTAGCCACTTAGCTACCTCGTGGGCTGTCCCACTTGAGGTTGCCTGGACCACGGTTCCATCTTGGTAAAAGCGGAGATACGCAAATGTGCCGGCTTTCGAGCCGGGAGCTTGGTAGACGCCCTCGGTTCGGAGTGAAGCAGGAAGGCCGGAAGTCCCGGATCGCGCATGGTCGCCCTGTGAGCTTATGTCGGATCGCACTTCCCCCAGACATTGAAGCGCGAACACCGCGCTGGTTAATCTTTTCGCGAGGTCAGGCACCGGTATTGCTGCGTCAAGTTTGCTCGTGTGATATTCGACGCCTTGACTCTCAAGAAAATCCCTAACAATTGACGATCTTAGTGCGAAATTTACGTTTTGCGGTAGGTCCCCAAAGTTCTTCGCGGCCCACAATGGCGATAATTTCGATGTAACGACCCCAACGAGATTGCCAGCGAGGTCTGTCAGGGGCCCCCCGCTATTACCCGGCTGAATGGGGGCGCTGAATTGAATTGAACGGCTGTCCCCCCCTAAACCTGCTAGCGCGCTGACGTTGCCAACCGTAACATTCAACGAAGTTGAAATGACCCCCTGTAAATGACCCCCTGTAATGGATAGCCGAATGCAATAACCTGTTCTCCAAGTTGTAAACGGCTGCCGTCTCGAATTGATAACAAGTTGTGAAAAATCAAATCCACTTTTAGCAGAGCCAGATCGTTCAGCGAATCGACTGCTACGACTTTGGCCGGAGAAGCTGTCCCTTCGATCCCCGCCGTAACGAACTTGCATCCACGAACGACGTGGGCATTCGTCAATATATAGCCCCCTGAAGCGACTGCAAACCCTGTAGCGCTTCCGATAACTTCCGCTCCCATGAGCGGGAAGATCCAGACCACAAATAATATCCGCAGTATTAGCATCGTCGCCTTATGTGGAGAACTGATCATATCATTGTAATCATTACTCCAGCCGCATTCGAGAAGCACGTTCATCGGATCATCGAGTGCTCCGAGCTCCGGCGCGTAAGTAGCCTGGAACGGCCACAGGCGCACCCGTGAAGGTCGCGCTCACGACAAAACAGACGCGGTAACAGGCCTGCACCCCGAGCACCACGACCGGAAGCGGACAAGGGCTTCCTGCAACCACGATGGCTTCGTTTCGCACGAGACGCGATCGTAGGATCGCGCTCCCCCAAACCAGTACCGCGAAAACACCAACGAAATCTCAAACCAAATCAAAGGCTTGCAAATTCAACCCGCAAAATCTAGCAGCCGCTCATGCTAAAACCTAAATCGTAAGTCAATGTTTGGCCAACAAACTCGCGGGAAGCCCGGCTCCCAGACGCCGGATCGGAGGCGGTTCTCCGAGACGTTCCGCCGGCCGCCCATGCAGACAACTGGGCCGCAGACCGGGAATAACGCGTCATAACAATTCCTTCGAGTGGGGA